>NZ_OZ040189.1:2432000-3040000 GCF_964048965.1 Tenacibaculum sp. 190130A14a
CTTTTTCAAAAACACTTAACGTGGCTATAGTACTTCCAAAGAAATTTACATCGTTCGTATTTACATATGCATGAACTTTATAAGTTCCTCCATTTGTAGGAGCATATGTAGATTTCCTGTAATAGGTCCCGTTAATTCCTTCATATGTCATTAGAATATTAGGTTCGGGCGTTGCTGCTACCCCAGGGCTTGTTTCAATACTATTTACTGTAACTGATCTTTGGGTACCATCATAATCCTGTGTTAAGTTTGTTAAGTTAATTGTAACTTCTGTTTTGTTTGTTATAATTAAGTTTCCAGAATAATTGACCGTATAATTATTCGAATTTGCCGCATAAATAGATACCGTATAATTTCCTATTGCTATTGGGGCTGCCTCACTATTATATGCTCCTGTTCTATACAAAATTCTTAATGGAATATTTTCTCCTAGTACTCCAGTTGCCGAAGCTTCAAATTCTTTAGGAAGTCCATCATAAGCTTTTGATTGTGGTGTATTAGGATTGATTGTAATCCCTCTTTGATTAATCCTAAAACTTCCCACTACTTCTCCAAAATAATTAGTATCGGATTCATCTACAGTAGCTTTAACGGTATAATCTCCTGCATTAGTTGGAGGTGTATTAGAAGGACCATACGAATTTCCTGAGTAATCATTTCCTTTATATGAAAAGTTGATTGCTGGTGATACAACACTTCCATCAGACACTTTAGCTACACTTGTTACGCCAACTGCCTTTCTTGGGTTTCCATCATAAAAAGATATTGCTAAATCTGAACTATTTAATGTAATATTTACTTGTTCCTTAGTAGTTATTGTAAATACACCTGTTTTTAATCTAATATCATAATTCGCGGTAGTTGATATCATCGGGGTTGAAAATCGATTACTTACATCTGAAGATTTAGTTTTCTTAGTTATGTTACCATTTTTCTCTGAAGCAAAAGGGTCATCTCGTCCTATACAAATACCTGTAGGACATACACCTGTAGGATCAAAGCTAGCGGGTGCTTGTGCGCTTTGATCTACTGATATTACATACGTTCCTGCTGTTTCTCCCGGTTCTCTTTTTAAAGGTACCCAAATTTTAGTATCTCCATAGGCCAGTTTTCCTTGTGTTATTGAATATGACAAGGCTGGATCAGCACTACTTAATGCTTTTATAATATCATTAGGTGTTATTTCTAAAATATTGGATGAAGCGGATCTTGTAACCGTAATTGTAGTACTCCCTGCAATAACATTGTAATTTTTATCTTCTGGTATAAATCTGGTATAAATAGTTGTAGGGATTCCACTATTGTACGTCAGTGATGTTACTCCTTCTGTTATTTTCCCTGAGTAAATGTTCAAAGAAGCATGATAATAAGTATAATACTCAAATGTTCCAGTAACATTTGCACTGGCATTTAAATGAGTAGCATCTAAAGGTACTCCTTCTAGAATAGTAGTAGGAGTATTCCAAGAAATTACTGGGTTTCCTTTTGATATAGTTAAATTAAAGTCTTTTGTAATTTCATTATAAATACCATTCGCAGGTACTGTAATTCTTAATGTCGTATTTCCAACCGTTCCTGGTGTAAAATCGTTCCCACTTAAACTTGACCCTGTAGTATCATTTACTAAACTATAGGAAATAGATCCTGTACTCGTGGTTGTTGCATTTAAAGTAGTTACTCCACTTCCATATATTATTGTTGGTGGCGTAAAACTTAACCCTAAAGTACTCTGCGTAAAGGTGTATCCCGTTTGTTGATATATAGGAGTTCCGTTACAATCATTGTATGCATATATTGTAAAATAATACGGTGTTCCTTCTGTAAGTCCTGTAATATTTAAGTTTGGTGTGATTGATGTGCCCACATGTACAACTTGTTCTCCACCGGCATACGCTGCATTACCTGATGGAAGTACTGAACCGCTAGCTAAAGGTGAAAAACTATTTACAGTATTCATCTTTATGACATATCCGTCTGGCGCATTTGTAGTTGCTGTTGGTGCTGTAAACGAGTTTAGGTCAAAAGAAGTTGTATTTATGTTATCCGTTACCACATTCGAGGCTAACTCGGAAGTAATACCACAGGTTGTATTTTGACTATAAATACCAGTTGGGTAAAAATAGTAAACACCATTACAAATCTTATAATTTACTGCAGCAAAATAATAAGTAGTACCTGGTAAAAGTCCGGTTGTAGTGACTCTAAAACCAGTAGCTGCTCCCGTATAAATAGCTGCCTGACCAGTTTTACCAGTATAATCCGTGCTCACACTTGGTAAATTTGCTGCCGTTAATATGGTTGGTAATGTAAAGTTATTCTCGGTACTTATATAAATAATTTTACCATCTGCGTTGTTGTTTCCTGTAAAATTAACAACACTCATAGTGTTATGCGAACTCGTTGGCTCTGCATATAAATAAATTTGAGCATTACTATTTGGTGGTGCACATACTGGTGTTATCGAAGATCCAACTCCAGTAGATTCAAAATAATAATTACCACCACAAAATTCTGCTGTATACACTTTAAAAAAATACGTTGTTCCTGTATTTAATCCAGTGATTAATTCATTAGGCGTAGCTGAGTCTCCTGCATAAACAACTTGTTCTCCTCCTGTGTAAACTGAGTTTGCTGTTGGTAAGCTTGTACCATTTGTAGGAGCTGTAAAATTATTAGTTGTATTTGCTTTTACAACATATCGTTTTGAAGCTCCTATACTTCCAGTTATTGAGCTTATATAACTTGAACTTTCGTTATTTGCAGATAAGTTTAGAACTGTGGCCCTTGCTGGTGCTGCTCCACATGTTGTTACAGTAAATACATTTCCTGTTCCTAGTTTCAAATTACCACCACAATCGCTATAATTAAATACTTTCACATAATAGGTAGTGTTTGCATTAAGTCCAGTTACGGTAACATTTGGAGTATAAGAATTACCTAAATAAACAGTTTGCTCTCCAGAACCATTATATGCCGTTCCTTCTGAAGTAGGATAACTCGTTC
Source organism: Tenacibaculum sp. 190130A14a (assembly GCF_964048965.1). Lineage (NCBI taxonomy): Bacteria > Pseudomonadati > Bacteroidota > Flavobacteriia > Flavobacteriales > Flavobacteriaceae > Tenacibaculum > Tenacibaculum polynesiense. Next base: position 2,435,004 of record NZ_OZ040189.1, read on the forward strand.
CTGATGTTGGATTAGTAAAGCTATTTACCGTATTGACTTTTATAAGTGATATATTAGTGCTTCCACCAACCGCTGTAATTCTAAAATCATTCTCAGTTGGGTCTGTAGACAATACAGTACTCGCTCCAGGTGTATTGCATCTTGGAAAATGAACTCTATAACTATATCCTCCTGATCTACCGCCTCCTACTCTAATCAAATAGTACTCATTTGCAGCGGAGTATGAAATTCCCATTGCTCGATTCGATTGATCAGTTCCTTGATGAATTAAAGTGCTAGAAATTACAGGTCCATCATAACTTCCTGTTCTTTTTTCTAACCATACTTCGGGTTGCATAGATCCTAAATTAGATTGAACCGCCATTCCTACATAACCATTAGAAAAAGGAGATCTTCCTATTTTATAGTAGTCTTCATCACTCCCTACTACTGTACTTCCTCCAATAATTGTGGTGGTATTGGTTGTAGCTACCGTAAGTGTTTTCACACCGGTATCATTGGGAAGATTATTTGGTTCCGTTTCGCTTGCATAGTCAAACTGTGCGGTGATTATTGTAGTGGTCAATAAACAGACTATAGTTAGTAAAAACAACTGTTGCTTTTTACTTAAATTCAGTTGTGATTTAAGCAAACACCATAAATATGTATAAAATGTTAGCGTAGTTTTTTTCATGAGAGGGTTTAAATTTGGTTTTAGATTTTGATGTGTTAATCAGAATAAAGAGATGATAAATCCTTAAATGTTTTCTGCTTTTCTGATTCGTTGAATGTTTATAATTTTCATTTTGTGACCATTAAAACTTTTTTCTATCAATACATCGGTAAACCAATGAAGCTTCCCACGATGAATAATTGGAAGAAACAAGAACTTCTGAATGTTCTCTCTAACTTTAAATCGTCTTTTAGATAAATGTTTTAAATCAACTTTCATATTCGTTAGTTAAATGGTTACTTATAAACTGTACATCTAAATTGTTTTTAACCCTATTTTTTCGTGTCAAAACTATTTAACTCCTTATCAAAATTCTAAAAAACCACCTATACAAAAAACTATACAAAAACAATACACCACTACAAATCAACCACTTACACAAAGAACTATTTTAATACTAGTAGTTATCTCGATCCAAAAAAAAAAGAGAGTTTGCAACTCTCTTTTAACTTAAATATTCCACTAATGAAATTTCTTTTGGAGCAGATATCTTTTTACGAAGTCTATACCTACTAATAAAAATACTATCAACTGATACCCCTAACATATTGGCTATTTCATTATTGTCTAAACCTAATTTCTCCAATGCAACTAAACGTTCTTCTGATTTTGTAAGTTTGTATCCTTTTCCATTTATCTGAGCAAAAAAATGTGGATGCACCTTAGAGAATTTATCTTTGAACAGATACCAGTCATCTTTTGTAAGAATTTTAGCATTAACTAGCTCTTGAATTGAATGAATTGTTTCCTTTTCTGAAACTTGATCTTTTAATACTTCCAATTGTAGTTTTAATTCATCTTGTTCTTTACTTTTCAATAATAATTGATGTGTAAAACTGTTCAACTCAATTTTGTTTCTTTCAACCTGTTTTTTTAACTGTGTCCTTTTATTTTTTTCTCTCCACCAAATTCCAAATATTATTAGCATAATCGAAAACAAAATAGCGACTAAAGTATTTCTCTTACTCCTTGAGATCTTTTTATCCGCTATTAATTTTTGAATATCTTTTTCTTTTTGAACATTATTAAATCTAGCTTGATGAAAGGCCAAAGCATCTGTTAATGCCTCTTTATTAATAGAATCTTTCAATTTCAAATAACTATTGTTGTGTTTTAATGCTTCTTTATAATTTCCTAATTTTAAATAGACCTTAGATAACAATCTTTCACTTTCTAAAAGGCTTATATTTTTAACCGAGTTCATCTCTGAAAACTTTCTAAAATCTTGCAAGAGTTGTAACGCTTTAACTATTTCTCCTTTTTCTATGAAATATTCGGCTTTTTCAGGAGTTATTGAAAACAGTAGTTTTTTATGCTTAATTTCTTTTTCTAACGTGAGTATTTGATTAAAAATAGTATCGGCTGATTTTAAATTCTTCTCCTTTAATCTTAATCTTAATTCTATTTGCCTTGATTGAAAAGCATTATTACTTTGAACTACTACGTCAGTGATGAAACTAGTATATCTCTTTGATGAGTCTAAATACTTATTGGCTTTATTTAAATCATTCGCTTTAATTGCCTCTTCGCTTAAAACCAAGTATAAAAATTGTAAAGGAGCATATGATTTATATTTTTTAGTTTTTATAATTAATTGATGCGTCTTTTCATTTGCTGTCTTACTCAATCCATTTCTACGATAGATTAAATCCAATTCTTTTGCTGTTCGATATATATATGGATAGTCTTTCAATTTCTCATAAAAATCATGCGCTTTTTCAAGATATTTAATAGCCGAAATAAAATTACCTGAATTGGAGTAAGCCTGTCCTGAAAAATAAAAAGCATCTGCAGCAAAAATTGAATCATTAGATGCTAAAAATAAATGTGCCGATTTCTGATAATCTTCAATAGCTTTTTTATAAGCCAATTCAGAAAAATATACGCCTCCTCTTTTTAAAAGTATATGTGCTTCTGACTTTTCTTGAGTAAAATATTTTTTATATGATAATAAAGAATCACATAAACTCTTGGCTTCTTTATTTTTACCTTTCATGATGTATTGCTGCACTAAAAATCGAGCTTTAGAAGCTAACAAATCATATTCTCGAAGTTCTTTGGCAAGTAATAAATATTCCTTTAATACAGGGACCAATTCTTTATGGTTTTTACGAATCATTTGCTTCGTTAACTCATCTAAAATTTTAAGTTTATCTTTCTTTTGAATAGTTTCTTGAGCTATTGTTTTTAGAGAATCAATTTCAGTTTGTGCAAATAGTATATTCACAAAAAATACAACCACCACTAAATTAACCAAACATAACCTACTTATAATCATACAAATAACAACATTACTACATTAATATCTTTATTATTGTACAGTAAAATTATAGTAGACCCTATTCATTATTCCTTTTTTTTTTAGATTTGTCAAACATTAATTTTTGTCAATGCCCGAACAACAAAAATCTGTTTGTGAAGAAAAGAACTTTGATTCTTTATTCAATACCTACTACGAAACTGCTACCAACTACATTTATTATAAATGTGGAAATTTGCAGCAAGCAGAAGATATTGTTCAGGATGCTTTTGTAAAAATTTGGAAAAGATGTGCTGAAGTAATTTATGAAACTGCAAGATCTTTCCTGTATACTATATGTAATAATGCATTACGTAACCAGTTTGCGCATCAAAAAGTCGTGTTACGCCATGAGGCAATTCCTAGAAGTGATAGAGATCATGAAAGTCCTGAGTTCATTTTGGAAACAGAAGAATTTAGAAGTAAACTAGAAAATGCCATTGCAAGTTTATCTGATAAAGAAAGAGAAGTTTTTTTATTAAGTCGTATTGATAAAAAAACGTATAAAGAAATAGCTGAAATAACTAACATAACTGTAAAGGCCGTAGAAAGAAGAATGAGCAATGCATTTATCAATCTAAGAAAGATTTTAGGAAAAGATTTAAAATTTTAATAGGGTAAATGCATTTATAGTGGTACAATAGATAAAGGCACGAAATAAAACAAATGAAAAAATACGAAACCGATAAATCTTTTTTAGCACGTTGGGCTGCAAATGAATTGAGCAATGAAGAATTAGCTGAGTTCAAAAAAACCGATGCCTTTAAAGATTTTGACCGTATCAATGAAATTGCGCAACAGTTCAAAGGCCCTAAAATTGACACAAAAGCTGCCTTAGCTCGAACCAAGACCAAAATGAATAAAGGAAAGGTTAGATCTTTAAATTCAAAACTTTGGTATTCTATTGCCGCTTCTATCGCTATTCTAATTTTAGGATACTTTGGTGCTAACTCTACCAAACAATATACAACAGGCATTGGAGAACAACTGGCAGTTGTACTTCCAGATGGTAGCAAAGTACAGTTAAATGCGAACTCTAATTTACAACATAAACGTTTCTTTTGGAATTCTAATCGAAAGCTTAGCTTAGTAGGTGAAGCTTATTTTCAAGTTGAGAAAGGAAGTGACTTTAGTGTTTCTACTTCCTATGGAAATGTTACAGTTTTAGGCACCAAATTTAATGTAAAATCGAGAAGTAACAATTTTGAATTAAACTGTTACGAAGGAACCGTACGATTTGATCAAAAAGGAACCAATGTTCAAAAGATTTTAAATGCAAATGATCAAATTTTATTAGTAAAAGAACGCATTATAGAACAAAAACACCAAACGGGTGAGCCTGTTTGGATGAGTGGGATTAGTGTTTTTAAAGATCGTCCATTACAGGAAGTTCTAAATGAATTAAGTAATTTGTATAATATAACTTTTAAAACAAACAACATAGATACTTCTCAATCTTTTTCGGGAAGTTTTATACATAACGATTTAGAAAAAGCTTTGAAGACTACCCTTACCCCAATGGGAATTGTCTATACTTTTTCTGATAACGAAAACATCGTATTTTTACAGTAGCATATTACCCCAATCATGAACAAAATTTTTAGTACAGCGATATTACTTTTTAGTATCGTTCAACTCTCTTTTTCACAAGAAAAGTTCAGTATTCATTATAACAATACACCACTTCAAGAAGTTATCTCTGATATTGAAAGCAAAACTCATGTCATTTTTTCATATTCGAAAGAAATCATTCAAGGCAAAAAAGTAACCTTAAATAAACAAAAAATTACTTTAAAACAATTAACCCTTAATTTAACTCAACAAACGGGATTACTATTTGAAATGCTGAGCAGTAACCAAATTGTAATAAGTAAACCCAGAAGGTTTTGTGGATTTGTGGTTGATGCTGAAACTAATGAGCCTTTACCTTTTACCAATGTTTTAATCAACGAACGTTTATTTACAACCACCAATGAACGTGGATTTTTTAGTTTTGAAAACCCAGCTAATAACTCAGAAAAAATTACTTTTAACCTACTCGGGTATCAACAAGAGGAGGTTTTAATTTCTACCAATCAGGATTGTCCTATTATTCCTTTAAAAACTGCCTCATCTGAATTGGATGAAGTGGTAGTTTTAGGGTATATAACTTCAGGGATAGATAGAAATAGTGATGGTTCCATTTCTGTGGATTCAAAGAGGTTAGGAATTTTACCAGGTTTAGTAAGTCCAGATATATCTCAAAGCATTCAATTGATTCCAGGTATTTCTACTTTGGATGAATCTGCTACGGGTATTCAAATCAGAGGAGGATCGCCTGATCAAAACCTTGTACTTTATGATGATATTAAACTTTACAACACAGGATATTTTTATGGGATGTTTTCGCTTTTTAATCCATTTGCTACAGAAAAAGCAACCATTCTTAGATCAGGAACCAGTGCGAGTTATGGTGATCGAATTTCAGGAATTATAGATATTTCTAGTGGCACAGATATTCCAGAAAAAATGGAAGGAGGGTTAGAGATAGACGGACTCTCTATTAATGGATATATCAAAACCCCTATCTCAAAAAAACTTGCGCTATATACATTTACTAGGAGATCTTATAACGATATTGTAAAAACTCCTACATATAAGAGTTATGAAGATAAAATTTTTACAAATTTTGGAACTGTAAAAGATCGAAATGGCAATATATTGGTCCTTGAAACCGATGATGATTATAGTCCTGAAACTAGTAATAACGATTTTTCATTTGCTGATTTTAATTCTAAAATAATCTATAAACCAAATAGTAAAAACACCTTAGCCATTAGTGGTTTATACACTAGAAATCGTTTAGATTTTGATTTTAGTGGAGGAGATGAAGTAGTTGTTGATTCTTTAAAAACTCAAAATAAAGGTCTGAGTTTTAATTGGACCCATGCTTCAAATGAAAAGCAACAAGAAGAACTTACAGCATATTACTCTGAGTATAATTCTTTTTATCAAAACAACGAAATCAAAGACGAAACTGGCGATGGAGTTTTAGATTTGGCTGAAATAAATATTCGTAAAAATAACATCGTAGATTTCGGTATTAACTTTACTTTTACTACTCAAATAAAAGATTCACAAAAATTAACCTTAGGGTATCAACTTTCCTATACTGATTTGAATATTTTGATTAGTAAAGAAAATCCGGTTGATAATGAATTAGAGCGTTCTTTACAAGACGATACTAATTTAAAAAATGCATTGTTTGGAGAATATACTTTTAGTTTTAAAAATAAAGGTTTTATTAACGCAGGATTACGACTTTCTCACTATAGTTCTTTGAACAGGTTTTTAGTAGAACCACGCTTAAATTTTGAATATCCGTTGAACGATCGACTTCGTTTTAAAACAGCAATAGAAAAAAGAAATCAGCCTATCTCTCAATTAGTGGAATTCAACCATACTGAGCTTCGTTTAGAAAATGAACTTTGGCGTTTATCAGATGGTGAACAATTTCCTCTATTAAGTAGTAATCAAGTCTCTGGAGGAATTTTATATCATCATAAAAACTTAAGTATTGATGTTGATGCTTATTACAAAAAACTTGATGGTTTAACTACTTTTACAAGTGGTTTTAGTAACCCTCTAGAAAACTTAGAAAAAGGTGAAAGTAGTATTAATGGTATTGATGTTCTCTTAAAATACAAATGGAACCATTACAAAATATGGGCTGGTTACACTTTTAATGATATCACATTTGAGTTTCCAAACTTAAAAGATACGCCTGAAAATTTCCCAGGTAATAACGATATTACTCATCATTTTAGAATTTCTAATACCTTACAATTAAAAAATTGGCAGTTCTCTCTAGGATGGCAATACAGATCAGGAAAACCAATTACACCTGTTAACAGTTATGTAATTAAAATAGATGCTGATAACGAGCCTGCTGGTGTAGTTAATTTTGGTGCAGTAAACAGTGAACGTTTACCCGATTTTCATCGTTTAGATGCTTCTATTTTACATGATTTAAATATTTCTTTGGGGAATAAAAAACTGAAGGCTCAACTTGGTATTTCTTTTCTTAACATTTATAATAGAGTGAAGCCACTAAACTTAATATATAAAGCTGAACGCAAACCTTTGGATGATGGAGGAATTGCTGTTGAAGGAACCACAGGTTCTAGTCCTGAAGAATTAGAAGTTATTTTAGAACAAGTAATTCAACGATTTTCACTTGGTTTTACTCCAAACGCAGTATTTAGAGTCTATTTTTAACCAATATGTTTAAATAAAAAAGCACAAGTCAAATTGACTTGTGCCGTAATAAGCTCTTAGTTGTTGTTTAAAAATTATTCCCTGGTGGTTCAGGACTTTGAGCTTGTACTTTTTGAGGGTTTAGTACCATATATGTTCCTAAAGCTGTTAAAGCTGCATATTTTCCATATTTGCTTATCTTATCTAGCGCCTCTTTTCTAGTTATTTTAGGCTCCTGATATTCAAAATTTTGATTTTTCATTGCCTATTGATTATTTCTTCAGAACTATTTTTTTACTCTTTATTCCAACAGCTGTTTTAACTTTTACGATATATACACCCGTCTCAACTATTGGTAAATCAATACTATCTTTTCCTGTTCCTTCAAAATTGGCCTGATAAATCAAAGATCCTAATGTGTTATACAAAGATAACTCATATTTTTCGTTATAAATTCCATCAACAAACAGCATACGATTCGAATTATACAATTTAATTCCATCTATAGTTACTTCTGGAATGAAGGTCTTAATTTTTGTGTGTAAGTAAAACCTACCTACTCCATTTTCTCCTTTAGACAACGTTAATTGATAATCCTCTTTAGTTAAATCAATAAGTTTAGCTAGTTCTTTATCTTCAAAAAATACCTTTGCTTCTTCTGGTAATGAAATTCCTTCTAAAGATACAACTATTGACGTTCCTTCTTGTGCTTTAATTCCAACAGGAATAACATTGGCATCATTTCCTTCAATAGGCAAAGATTGGTAGATAAAATTATTATCTGAAGAGCCATCTACCAAACGTGTATAAATATCAAATCCAGCTCCATCAAAGTTTCCAACATCATACCCTGGATCTAATCCTTTTGTTCCATTAGTTCGATAACTAATATTTGTTGTTACAATGGTTCCTTTTGATGCCAAAGATAATTTAATGGTAGGCACTTCAGTTCCTCTACTAAACGCTCCTCCTGTTACAGGTTGTAATGCTCTCTGAGCTTCTTTAAAAGAAATTGAACTTGCACTACTACTTACTTTTACAAGGAATCCTTGTCCTGGAGCTACATAGGCTGCTGCACTTACCAATGTTTTAGGTACATATTTGCTTTGAGAATTATCCCAAACATAGGCTCCTACATACATAGGGTCAAAGTTAGCCAAGTTATCATTTACAAAATTGGCCCCTCCATTTTCATTCATAGGTAAAAACGCAGTGTACGGATTTCCTATCGAATTCCATTGTCCTGCCACAATTGATTGATTGATATCTGAAGTTTCTATGGTTCCAATAAATGAAACTGCTCCATCCGTTCCACGAGATATTGCGTAGCTTTTTCCTTTTTCAAAAGTAATGCTATTGGATGCTAAATCGTCTGTTGTATAATACACCCATTTATCTCCAGAGGCTCTATTATCATCATAATACCCTACTGCATATCTATTAGGTGTTACAGTTGGATTTATTCGTATATTGTTTTCTGGATTCTCAACAAAATCTTTAATACTTTGTCCTGAAACAGGTGCAGAAATAATACTCCATTTATTAGCTACTAATCCACCTCTTTCATAAGTAACCTGTCCATTTGAAATACCTTTTACAATAAGTACTCCACTTTTGTTTGTTGATGATTTTATGGTTACGACACCATTATTTGTAAAATCTTCATTTACCAACACACCTCCATCTTCACCAACATCAAATGAAGTAAAAAAGTCTACAAATAAATCATTTACCTCAACAGTGATATCTGATTCTACAATTGGAGTAGTTACACTATTAGGAATAATAACATTACTTGTTGTTTGCGGTGCAGCATTTCCTATCCAATTGTTTGTTTCTTGCCAATTCGTATCAACATTTCCAGACCAAACTACCGAATTACAGTTTTCGCTAAAATTAGCTATTACATCTTTATCCCAAGTTGATAAATATGAAGCAGATGCATCGTCAACTTCTATACATGTTAAATAATCATTGAATCTCGCATTAAAATCAGCCATGAGATTATTGTTTCCATTTCTAACATCAAGTGACACTAGCAATGTTTGCGTAACCCCCAACTCTTCTAATTGTGGACAATTCGTAACATCTAAATAAGTGTATTGATTTTTACTTGCTCTAAGTTTCTTAAGATTTGGATTATTGACTGTTAATGTTCTGATTTTGTTAGAACGTAATTCAACTTCTTCTAAAGTCGGAATAACTGATAAATCTAATTCTGTTAAATCATTTTCAGCAACATTTAAGATTCTCAAACTTGAATTACTTGAAAGGTTTAATGCAGTTAAGTCATTATAATCTAAATTTAAAGATTCTAATAATGTAAAGGCTTCTATTCCTGTTACATCTGAAATATTTTGACTACTAATATCTAAAGCTATCACTTTTTCTATTTTAGATGTAGCTACTTGATTATCATTTGCAATTCCATTCCCCATGCTTGAACTATTTCCGACCGCAACAACATTACCATCTGCATCATGTGTTTCTAAATAATTCTCAAAATTAGCATCTGCTATATATGTGAGTTCGCAATACAAAGCGTAGTTTGCACTAGCATCTTTATGCCAAATAGCTGAATCTGGATTTATATCGTCTACTTCAATACAATTTAACCCAGTATTTCCTTGAGCGTCAAACCAAGTGAAGTTAGTATTATTTCCATTAGCTACATTTAAAGAGGTTAATTGATTATTGGCAATTCTTAATTGTAAAATACTTGAACAAGCAGATATATTTAAGTTGGTAAAATTATTATCATTAATATTTAATGATCTTAATAATGGATTATTAGAGATATCTATTGTAGACAGGTTATTATTATTACTTTGTAAAGTTTCTAATTTAGTAAGGCTTGAAATATCAAGAGTTCCAATTGGATTTCCGCCAGTAATTAACTGCATCAATTCAGTATTAGTGCTAATATCTATGTTAGTAAGCTTATTATCTTCAAGGCTTAGATGTGTAAGTTTTGAATTCTGACTTATATCTATAGTTTCTAGATTAGATCTACGACATATTAATAACTCAATGGATTTAAAGCCTTCTATCCCTGTTAAGTCGGAAATATCATTATCTTGAATAATTAGGCTAGTTTCATTTTCTATTAAAGCTGTGTAAACATAATCATCGTTCGCTATACCATTACCGAAACCTCTACCTTCTAATAAAGCTTCAAAATTATCATCTGGAACATAAGTCATTCTACAATACTCTGCATAGTTCGCGGTTGCATCTTTTAACCAAGTTCCTAATAATGCAGCAGCAGCTGGATCCTCTACTGAAATACATGTTAAACTAGGATTACCTGTAACGTCTACATTATCTAAATCAGCATTATTACCACTACGAAGGTTCAATCTTGTTAATGAAGCATTTTTACAAGACAAATTGTCTAAGGTATTTTGATTACCTAAATCTAAAGTGGTAAGAGAAGTACTGTCACATATTAATCGACTTAGATTCAAATTATTGCTTAAATCTATTTCAGCAATACTTGTATTGCTGAACGATAAGTAAAACAAATCTAATTGTTTGGTTACATCTAAACTTGTAAGCGAATTTTTACCACATTCTAAGTTTTCTAACAATACATTATTTTGAATATTTAACGAAGTAATATTAGTATTCTCACAATATAAAGAGACTAAATTCAATTGATTACTTACATCTATAGTATTTACACTATTATTCGTAACCGTTAAGCTTGTTAAATCATTATTTGTAACATCAATACTAGTTAAGTTATTATCTGCTAGATTTAAGAACTTTAAAGCGACATTGGTACTTATATCTAAAGTAGTAAGACTATTGTTTGAGGCTTCTAAACTTTCTAAAACGGTCAAACCTGTAATATCTAAGCTTGTAAGTCCTGTGTTTCCAATAGTTATATTTTCTAATAACTTATTTTTTGTTAAGTCTAAACTGGTATTTGTTAAGGAATTATCATCAATCCATAAGCGAATTAAACTAACAAAATCTTCAATTCCTGTAAAATCTTCAATTCCCTCATTTCTAGGAGTTAATAATTGTATGTTTTCAATTTTAGCTGTTGGTACCAAATTGTCATCAATAATTCCATTTCCGAGACTATTCGAACTTCCTAAAGCGACTGTTCCTCCATATTCATTATGTGTTTCTAAATAGGCCTCAAAATTAGCATCTGGAATGCTTGTAAATCTACAGTATTCAGCAAAACTAGCGGTAACGTCTTTATCCCAACTGGCTAAATAAGCTCCTGTGGGATCATCAACTTCAATGCATGTTAAATTAGGGCAACCATCTACTTCAAAGTCTGTAAAACTGCTATTGTTTCCATTTCTTGCATTTAACTCTACTAATTCACTATTGTTTCGTGCACTAAATTCTGTCAACTTGGTATTCTTACTTATATCTATAGAGGTAATATTGGTTTCATCTAAATTTAACTCTTCTAAGTTCGTTAAACCACTCACATCAAAAGAAGTAAACGGGTTTTTGGCCAAATTTAGGTAATCCAATAATGGATTATTTTTTAGATCAATTTCAGTAAATTGGTTTAAAGACCCTATTATTCTTGTTAAATTGACATTTTTACTTACATCTATACTACTTAAGGTTGTTTCGTGAATTTGCAAATCTTCTAATAAGATATTATTACTTACATCTAAACCTGTTAAGTTGTTTGTAGAAATGATTAATTCTTTAAGCGCTGTATTAGTAGCAAGGTTAACAGATGTAAGACTATTACGAGATATTTCTACCCTTTCTAATCCTGTTAAATTTGAAATATCAATACTGGTTAGTCCCATACTACTAGCCTCAATTCTTTTTAAATTTGTATTGGCAGTAAGATCCAAATGGGTATTGGTTAGTACATTATTAAATATAAATAGTACTTGTAGTGAAGTAAACGCTTCCAAACCTGTTAGATCTGTAATCCCTTGAAATCCGACAAACAAATCGGTTACATTTTCAATATTGGCAGTTTTCACATAGTTATCATTAGCAATTCCGTTCCCCATACTTGTTGGATCTCCGACCGCTACATTATTATTGTTAGCATCATGTGTTTCAAGATAATCTTCAAATCTATCATCTGGTATATAGCTCCAGTTACAATCATTACTAAAACTTGTAGTAGCATCTTTTTCCCAACTATTCAAGTAGCTAGCAGAAGTATCATCTACTTGAATACATAAAAGATTAGAATTTCCTGTTGCATACAATTCTATATCGCTACTATTGTTTCCATTTTTTAAGTTTAAAGAGGTCAATGCTCCATTTTGAAGTTCTCCGTACTCAAAATCGGGACTATTACTAAAATCTAATTCAGATACTTGGCTACCGTAAGTATACACTTCTATTAATTTTGTCAAGCCAGATACATCTAAAGCCGTCAATGATGTGTTTCCATTGACACCAATATCTTCAAGATTTACATTTTGAGAAACGTCTAATGATGTTAATGTTGGAGTATCTTCTATAAATAAATCAGTAAGGTTTACCAAAGTACTAACATCTATAGTGGTCAATTGATTCTCTCCACAACTTAACGTTTGTAAAAGCGCGTTATTAGAAACATCTAATGTAGTCAATGCATTATCTCCACAATATAGTCTAGTTAAATTGGTATTGCTACTTGTATTAAGTGCTGTTAACTCGTTTTCTCTTATCCTAAAATCAGAAAGCATCAAGTTAGAACTTATATCTATTGCGGTAAAGTTATTCCTATCTACATTTAAATAGTTCAGGTTCGTATTAGAACTTAAATCTATCGTAGACAAGTTATTATTTCCTAGCCATGCCCTTCCTAACTTTGTCAAATTAGATAAGTTTATACTCGTAAGTCCCATATCACTACAAGTAATTTCCGTTAAATTTGTATTTGCAGTTATATCTAAACTAGAAACCGTATTCCCATAAGCCTGTAACGTTTTTAAGGCTGTGAATCCCTCCAATCCTGTAAAATCTGTAATTCCTTGGTTAGAGATATTCAAATAAAGTATATTTTTTATTTGTTCGGTTCCAACATAATCATCATTGGCAATACCATTTCCCATACTCGTAATATCACCTACTGGAACTACTCCTCCAACTGAATTATGTGTTTCTAAATAAGCTTCAAAATTATCATCTGGAACATAGGTTTGAGTACAAAACAATTTATACTCCGTTTGGGCATCTTTACGCGTAAATGTTGTCTCTGCATATGATGTATCATCAACACTTACACAAGTTAACCCAGGATTGTTTCGAATATCAAAATCTCGATGATCTAAATTGGTGTTGTTTCCGTTTTTAATATTTAAATAGGTCAATTGATTGTAGGCAATTGACAAATCAACTAAAGCAACATTCTTTGAAACATCTAAACTTGTAATACTATTACTTTCTGCATATAATTCAATTAACTTTACATTATTACTTACATCTAAACTTGTTAAGTTATTTTCATATACCTGTAACTCCAATAACTCTGGGTTTTGAGAAAGATCTAAACTTGTAAGATTATTTTCCACACAATCTAAGTCTTCTAATATTGGAAGATTGGTAACATCTAAACTTGTTAAGTTGTTATCATAACATGTTAATTTTTTCAATTTCGTGTTATTCGATACATCAAGACTTGCTATTTGATTCCTGGCGCAGCTTATTGACTCTAGATCAATATTATGAGAAATATCTATTGACGTTAACTGATTTTGAAAAGCATCAATTCTTGTTAATGCAGTATTGTTACTAATATCAATTGATGTTAACTCATTTCTAAAAACTTGAACTATTTTTAGGTTTACATTTTTAGTAATATCTATACTTTGTAACCCCATTCTGTAACAATTTAACTCTTCTAAAGCTAGATTATAAGAAAGGTTTAAACTTGTCATTGTATTATCTTGACAATCGAGTTTCTTTAACGCGGTAAATCCTTCAATACCTGTTAAATCTGTAATCCCTAAATTATCAATATCTAACTCTTCTACATCAGCTATTCTATTGGTTGTTACATAATCATCATTGGCAATACCATTTCCCATACTCGAAGCATCTCCTACTGACACAGTATTTCCATTAGCATCATGTGTTTCTAAATAGTTTTCAAAATTATCATCAGGAACATAGGTCCAATCACAATCTTCGTTAAAAGAGGTTCCCGAATCTACAGTCCATAACGCTAAGCTAGACAACGAACTATCATCAACAGTAATACATAAAAGATTGTAATTAGCGCGTGCACTAAACGTTTGTATGAGTGCATTATTACCATTTCTAAAATCTAAAGACGTTAATTCATTATCGTCAAGATCAACTTTGAGTAAATTTGTATTAGCTGTTAAATCTAAACTTGTTATTGGATTCGATTCTGTTGTAAGCTCTTTTAATGATAAATTTTGGGAAATGTCTAACGATGTTATATCATTTTGAGCACAATTAAGAACCTCTAATTTTTGAAAAGCGGCAATTCCCTCTAAACTGCCAATATTTTGATTGGAAACATCTAATGATATTACCTCTTTAATTCTCACCGTATAAACATAATTATCATTTGCTACGCCGTTCCCCATTCCATTTGCTTCTAGAAAAGCTTCAAAATTATCATCTGGAATTGTACTTACTCCACAATTTTCATCAAATGATGTATGAGCATCTACGTTCCATAACACCAAGCTTGATAAAGCAATATTATCAACAGTAATACAAAACAACTGATAATTTGCTATAGCTCTAAATGTTTTTATAATACCATTATTCCCATTTCTAAAATCAAATGTTATCAAATCATTGTCGGATACATCAACGCGCTCAAGTTTTGTATTTGCTATCAAGCTTAAGTTAACAAGATCATTTGAGATTGCTGAAAATTCTAATAACTCTAAATTAGCTGATAAGTCTATAGTGCTAATACTATTGCCATCTACATTTAAAAATTGAAGACTTTGAAAAGCTTCAATACCAGAGATATTAGAAATACCCTTATTGGAAACATTTAAAGAGGTTACATTTTCAATATTCGCAATAATGACATAATTATCATTAGCAATACCGTTTCCCATACTTGATGCATCTCCTATTGAAACCGTATTTCCATCGGCATCATGCGTTTCTAAGTAGTTTTCAAAATTATCGTCTGGAACATAGGTTTGTTGTCCTACTACTAAATTACTTAATAGTAAAAGCAAAATAGATAATAGTTTTAATTTCATCGGAACAATTTGAGAGGTTAGTGAGTTTTACAGTATTTAAAAAGGTGTTTAGTTAAAGTTTATGACATAAACTCAATCTTAATTATTTTCATCTTATAACCATTAAAAGCCTTCTCAAGTCTTACCCTAGATAACCAAAAAACTCTCCCATTATGAAGTAATGGGAAAAACAAAAAAGTGTCTTTCTTAACTCTTACCTTACGCCTTTTGTTCTTTCTAATTTTAATCTGCATTATCGATTCATACTTATGGTTATAAATATGAATCAAAGAAAAAAAATACAACGTATTTTATAGTATTTATCTCCGGACAAAAAGCGGACAAAAAGCGGACAAAACACTAAACCACTAATAAACAAACAGATAAAACAAGCTATTAAGATGCTTCTAAAAACTCTAATAAGGAATGTCCTTTGGGCGCATTGATCTTTTTTCTCAACCTAGATCTGCTTCGAACAACACTATCTTGAGATATTGCTAACATACTTGCAATTTCATTGGTATCTAAGTACAATTTTTCCATAGCAATCAAACGTTCTTCCGATTTAGTTAAATCGAATCCTTTACTTTTTATTTTTAAGAAGAAACTCGGATATACATTTTTAAACTTTTCTTTAAAAGTATACCAATCGTCATTCGTTAAAATTTTATTCGTTGTTAAATCTTGCAACTTATCAATAGACTT
This sequence comes from Tenacibaculum sp. 190130A14a, assembly GCF_964048965.1. Taxonomy (NCBI): domain Bacteria; kingdom Pseudomonadati; phylum Bacteroidota; class Flavobacteriia; order Flavobacteriales; family Flavobacteriaceae; genus Tenacibaculum; species Tenacibaculum polynesiense. The sequence continues at coordinate 2,451,118 of NZ_OZ040189.1, forward strand.
TTGCGCTCCTATTTCTTCTTTGAGTTTTTGTATTTCTTCTGAAAGTGATTCCTGAGTTTTACTCTTCTCTAATAGCAATTGTGTAAACTCTGCTAACTCCTTTTTATTCTTGGCTATTTTTTTATCTAAAGCTTTTCTCTTCTGTTTCCCCAATAACCAGATATAATAAGAAACGGTTATTGAAATTATTACAATTGACAATAATAGTAACCACAACATGTTTCGTTTACTTTTTTCTATTTCTTGATCTTTTTCAAGTAAAGAAATTTGCGTTTCTTTTTTATAAATTTCGTTGTCTTTTCTTTCTGACTCAAATTGTGATTGATAATATAAAAACCTATTCGTTCTTACTTCATCTTCGAATGCTTCATTCGCCTCTATATACTTTTGTTGATGCTGCGCTCCTTTTATGTACTCCTTTTTTAATAAATATAATTCTGCTAATTCTCTTTCCGCCTGTATGTAATTACTAATGTCATTAACCTTTTCCTTTTTTGCCACGAACTCATTTAATATTTCTATTGCTTTACTATAATTCCCTACCTTTTTATAGTACTGTGCTTTTGGTAATAACATAACTGAATTATAGTACTCTGGTGCATCCGTTAAAAAACGTTGTTCATTTGCTAAATCTAAATGTTTCTTCGCCTTTATTATATCATTTTTATTCAAATAGTACTTTAATTTACCAACCTCTGCATGTATTTTAATTCTTGATTTGACTACAGGATGTGAAATACTATCAGCATAATACAATGCTGAATCTACATACCTTTTTGCCGTTTCGAATTCTTTTTTACTCAAATAATTCCCTGCTAATTGAATATAAATAGTACTTATCCCTTTATATTCTTTGCCTTTTAAGAGCTCTTTTAAAACTTTTTTTCTTTCAAAAATAGCTTTGTCATAAAACTTGTTTCTTCCGTAAATACTAGCTAGTTCAGATAAAGCATAATTAGCATATAGTTTATCTCCTAATATTGCATACAACTTATAGGATTCTTCATATCTTTCTAATGATGTTAAAAAGTCCTTTAAGTTTACATATACCTGCCCAGCAAAATATCTAGCATCTGCTGCAAAAATTGAATCTCCACTTATCAAAAATAAATCTCCTGATTTATCATAGTCTTTTGCAGCTTTTTCTAATAATTCCTGATTAAAATAAGCTCCTGCCCTTTTTAAAAGTAAATGTCCTTCTGATTTTTCAGTTGTAAATTTTTCTTTGTGTTTTAACATTTGCTCAACTACATATATGGCAGAATCTGCTTTACCTCCATAAATATACTTTTGCGCAATAAAACGTGTTTTAGAAGCCGCTAAATCAAAATCTCCAAGTTTTTTAGCTAATTGAATAACGTCTTCCAAATATTTGAATTGTTCTGGATGCTTTTCTTTTATCATTTGATGAGATAAAGTATCAAGTAATTTTAACTTTAATTCATCCTGTTTTGCTTCAATTAATTGTTGTTGAAGTGAGTCTATTTTGGTTTGTGAGAAACCAGATAGCACTATACCGAATATAAAAATTGCGAGGGAAAAATTTCTAATCATAAATAAAGTTGAATCAACTAAAACATCTAAATACTAGGTTCTAAAATTAAAGTAATTAAATCTAGCTTCCAAATTTCATTGATTCTAGTTAATCGTAAAAAATAATCATGAAATTACCTTATTAAACTCCTATAAAACAAAAAACTCTGAGTACATACTCAGAGCTTTCTATTATAAATTATTAATTTTTTTATGAGTTCTTTCTGTTTCTAAACATTAACCAAACTCCTACTAGAATTAAAGGAATACTTAATAATTGTCCGGTATTTAAACCTAAAATAATATCTTCTCTTCCTTCTACCTGTGGTTCTTTAAAGTATTCAATAACTAAACGTAGTCCCCATAATCCAATCATAAACAGTCCAAACAAGAATCCTTCTTGTTTTTTCTTATCTGTTTTCCAATAAAAATACCATAGAGCAAAGAATAAAACTAAATAACTAAATGCTTCATATAATTGAGTTGGATGACGTGGTACCGTTTCTCCTGCTTTCTTAAAAATAACTCCAAAACTAGAACCTGTTGGTTTTCCATAGATTTCTGAGTTGAAGAAGTTTCCAAAACGAATAAAGAATGCTGATAGGGCAACCATAATCCCTAACCTATCTAAGATGAACAAAAATTTTCCTTCAAGGTGTTTTTTAGCATAAAAATACATGGCTATAACAATTCCAATAGCTGCTCCATGACTGGCAAAACCAGTATAACCAGTAAACTTCCAGCCTTTCACCAATCCAAACAACATTTCTGCCCCTTCTTGCCTTTTCATTGGAAGTATTATTTCCCATAAATTATTTTGATAATCTGCCCAACTATAGAAAAATACTTCTCCTAAACGCATTCCTATAAGCATAGAAACAAATACATACATAAACAACGGATCCAACTTTTCTACTGGAATCTTATCTTCTATATAAATTTTCTTCATAAAATGAAGACCTAATACGAAGGCTATTACAAACATTAAGCTATACCACCTAACTCCAAAACCTCCAATATTAAAAATTTCAGGATTCCAATCCCACACTATGGATAAATAATTCATGTATATTTACTTTATATTTTTATTCTTTTTTTCCTTTACTTCGGGTACAGGATCATATCCACTTCCCCCCCATGGATGACAACTGAAAATACGTTTTGTTGCCAACCAGCCTCCATAAAACAATCCATGTTTTTTTAAGGCTTCGATTGTATAACTTGAACAAGTAGGATCATATCTACAAGTGGCAGGTGTAAACGGTGATATTGCCGTTTGATAAAAACGAACCAATAATATAAACGGATATGCTAATATTTTTTTCAAATTAATTCCAATCTTCTTTTAACAATGCATACCTTCTATCAGTACAATTATCGTATTCATTATAAAACTCTTTTACAGGTGTTAAAAACTTTGACAAAACCTTGTTAGAAGCTATGTTTTCAACCCAAACATCAGCCGTAATTTTATCTAGCTTTAGCTCTGAAAAAGAAAAATCAATCATCCTTTTTGTAATCTCTGTTGCATATCCTTTTCCCCAGTAAGGTTTTCTGAAACGATATCCCAATTCTCTATCACCTTCATCATTGGTAAGAAATGCCACAAGACCTATCAGTTCATCTTGACCGTCTTCAAAAACTCCTAAAATATTTAATGGGTTTTCAGAGATATTTCCATCAAAACCAATGGCCTTCTCGAATTTTATATTGATATTTTCTTCTGAAGGACATTGTTGAGGAATTGCCGCTATAATTTCTTTTGCTGTTAACAACTCTACAAACTCCTTTTTATGAATTTTAGTTATTGCTTTCACCACAAGTCGTTCAGAAGTAAAAATCATGAGAATTTAATTTACTGAAAATGTTGTTCCTTCTCTACCATCTTTCAACTGAATACCTAAAGCGGCTAACTCATCGCGTATTTGATCAGATAAAGCCCAATCTTTATTTTCTCTAGCTTCCTTTCTCATTTGTATCAGCATCTCCACAACCCCATCTAACTTATTTGTTCCTTGTTGTGTCTCTTCTTCTACTAAGCCTAAAACATCAAATACAAATGCATTTAAAGTTGCAGTTAATAGCGCCAAGTCATCTTTAGAAATTTCTGCTTTTTTATCTTTTAATAAATTGATAAACTTAACTGCTTCAAATAAATTAGCTATTAAAATAGGCGTATTAAAGTCATCATTCATAGCATCATAACATTTCTGCTTCCATGCTAAAACATCAAAATCAGAAGTAGCTTTACTCTCTTCTACTGATTTTAACATCTTTAATGCTTCCATTAACTTATTATACCCCTTTTCAGAGGCCAATAAAGCCTCTCCTGAAAAGTCTAAAATACTGCGATAGTGAGCTTGCATGTTAAAGAAGCGTACTACTCCAGCACTAAATGCCTTTGGTAAAATCGTATTGTCTCCTGTTAAAATTTCTTCTGGTAAAATATAGTTCCCAGTAGATTTAGCCATTTTTTGACTGTTTAACAATAACATATTCGCATGCATCCAATAGTTTACAGGTTGTACTCCTGAACATGTATGAGATTGCGCAATTTCACACTCATGATGTGGAAATTTTAAATCCATTCCTCCACCATGAATATCAATTTGTTCTCCCAAATATTTTGAACTCATTACTGAACATTCTAAATGCCAACCAGGAAAACCATCACTCCAAGGAGAAGGCCAACGCATAATATGACGTTCATCTGCTTTTTTCCAAAGTGCAAAATCTTGTGGGTTTTTCTTATCTGATTGCCCGTCTAAAACTCTTGTATTATGAATAGCATCTTCTATCGTACGTCCAGATAAAATTCCATAATTACTATTCTCATTGTATTTCAATACATCAAAATACACAGAACCATTCACTTCATAAGCCATTCCTTTATCCATGATTTCTTTAATCATTTCAATTTGCTCAACGATATGTCCTGTTGCTGTTGGTTCTATACTTGGTGGTAAGAAATTATATTTAGTAGTTACATTATGAAAGTCAACAGTATAACGTTGTACTACTTCCATTGGTTCAATTTCTTCTAAGCGTGCTTTCTTAGCAATTCTATCTTCGCCTTCATCTGCATCATTTTCTAAATGCCCCGCATCTGTAATGTTTCTTACATATCGAACTTTATATCCTAAATGCAATAAATAACGAAACACCATATCAAAAGACATGAATGTTCTAATATTTCCTAAATGTACATTACTATATACCGTTGGACCACATACATACATTCCTACACGTCCTTCGGTTACAGGTACAAAAAGCTCTTTACTTTTTGATAGCGAATTGTAAATTTTAAGTTGATTTTCTTTGTATAATTCCATAGAAAAAGTGTCTAATAACTGACGCTAAGATAGGCACTTTATAAAGAATATAGAAATGGAATTTTAGTGAAGTTTTTTCATAGTATTTTTCAACTTTTCATCTTACTCACGAACAGTTAATTGCGTATATTTTCCTTTAATTTCAAGCGTTTTATTATTAGTAGAAAGTACAAAGTTTCCGTTAATTTTTTTCGATTTATCATTTACGGAAAACTCCATAGCTGGTTTATTTCGATGCGCAGCTGATTTTTCTCCTATAACATACTCTAATTTGTTCTTTACTTTAGATAAATTAATATCGGCACTTGAAGAGTTTAAAAACACTTTAAAAGTACTATAATTCGGACTTACCTCTAAAATTGTTAACTCTCCAAACTTATTAATTACTTCAACATCATTCAAAATTTTACTGATTTCTACTTCCGAAGAGTTTGTATCTAAAGTTGTATTCGTAACCGATGCAACTTTGGCATCGGTTACGTTATTTAAAAATAATGTACAGGCATTTAATGATTCTATGGTTACTGGTGAAAATGACACATTTAACTTCCCACCATTAATTTCATCTGCTTTAAAAGCTCCATAGCTAACCTTCCCGTTTACTTTTCCTTTAGGTAGCTTAATTTTACAGTGACGGGTATTTAAATCAAACGTAGCATTTTTAGGTACTTTAATAACGATTTTCTTTGTCACTTTAACTTTCTTCCCATTTACTGTAAACTCATTACTATCAGAAGAAAACGAATAACTAAAACGTGTATTTTTTAATTGCTTTTGTGCTTCTGCTACAGCCTTTTTTATTTCTTCTTTATTTATTCTTCTTATTTCTTCTCTAGCCTTTAGCATTGCAGCCCTTTCTTCCTTAAGAATTCTTCTTTTTTCTTCAAGAACTTTTCTCTTTTCATCTCTTAGTCGTTGACGTTCTTTTCTATGCGCTTCTCTTTCTTTTTTCAGTTCTTTTGCTCTTTCTTTTAACTCTTTCTTGCGCTTTTCTTGCTTTTTCTTGAATTTTTTATATTCTTTTGACTTCTTAAATTCCTCCCATTCTTTTTTTGATTTGATGGTAATACTATTTACACCATCCTTCCATTCAATAAAATAATTATCTCCATCTTTTGCGTACTTGTCGAAATCGAAATCAAAATCTTCTAAATCTGGCAAAACCAAAGCGTCAAAATCAATATCTGGAATTTCTATTTCGGTCACATTAGGAAGTACAATTACTTCTTCTTCTACATGAGGTGCGACCCTATATACCCCAGGAAAACTATTTCCATGTTGATTAAACATTACAAAGTTATCTTTACCAAAAGAATAGAAATTTCCTCTATTAGCATTAATTTGAATTTTAGCTTTATTACCCAAAGCTTCAAATTTCCAATTATTTAGATACTTTTCGGCTTCTTTTTTACTTAAACCATCTACTTCAATAACTGCTTCTACAGCTACTTCATTTCTATCCCATGTAGTTACATCTATTTCAGCGTTAGACGCTTTAATATCAACTACTACATCTTTATTTGTATAAAACTTCTCGCTAAATTTTTTATCAAATTTTTGTGCTACTAATGTTCCTGTAACAAATAATAGTAATACACTTGTTTTAAATTGTTTGAATGTCATTTTGAGTTGGATTTTTAAATTCACGTAATTGTTTTTGCATACGTTTTAACAGCTGTAAACGCAATTGCAAGTTTCCAATCAATGCATTGATAGTATCATCGTTAACTCCTTTTGTATTGAGCTCATCGGTTAACGATTTATATTCTTTTGTTAGACTTTCTAATTGTAATAAATACCCATCAAATAATTCTTTATTTTCATTAGTTAGTTCTAACTGACTTAGTTCGTAATTAATAGAGTTTACGTAGTACGCCTCTACCGTTTTCAATTCAGGAGATATACTTCCTAAACTTAATCCCTCAGGTTTTGATGATGCCTCATCTTTTGTTGAAACCACTGGTTCAATTGGTTCTATATTACTTTTAGGATAAAAAGTAATCGCAAACCCTAAAAGTAAAACAATAGAAGCCGCAGCATATAACCATTGATAGTTTCTCTTTTTAACTACAGGAGTATCGTGTAACTCTTCCATTAGTTTTTGTTGAAAACGTGCTCTATGATTTGTTGATAATTCAACCTTCTTCTCATTCTTCTCTTGTAATATTTCTCTGATATCTTTAGACATGATGAGCTGTTTTTAATTGTTCTTGTACTTGTTTTTTACCTCTCATTAAATGAGTTCTTGACGTAACTTCTGATATTCCTAATATTTCAGAAATCTCTTTATGATCATACCCTTCTAATAAAAATAAGGTAAGTACCACTCTATATTTTTCTTTTAATTTTTGAATGCAGCTTACTATCTCTTGATAAGAAATAGTAGAAGCTACACACCAATCATCTTCTTCAACTACCGAAGATGTAATTTCTTCATTTATGGAAATCAATTCTAATTTTTTCTTCTTTAACCAATCAATACTCTGATTAATTACTATTCTTTTCAACCAAGCTCCAAAAGCCACTTCTTCTTTATATGAATTGATATTTTTAAAGGCTTTTATAAAAGCATCTTGCATAACATCTTCAGCTACAAATGAATCTTTTACGTAGCGTAAGGCAACTGTGAACATTGCTTCACAATACAAATCATACAACTGCATTTGTGCTTTTGCATCATTTATTTTACAAGCTTCAATTACTGAATGATGTAGCTGTTTGGTTGACTTCATTTTTGATTTCTTACTCTAAAGACGATTGTTTTTTAACGGCGTTGCATTTTGCTTAATTTTTATTTCTAAATTTACATTATTATTTGCTTTACCACTGTTAATGACATCAAAAAACAAATCGGCACTATCGGAAAAAGATGGAGTTTCTCAACCAGAAACTACCAGTAAATCTTCTGCTCAAAAAATTAAACGAAATCGAAGAAAACAAACATCTGTGGAAGAATTTGTTACTAAGATTTTAGAAGGTGATATTACTTTTTTAAGTAGAGCAATTACACTGATTGAGAGTACCAACTTAAAGCATCAAGAAAAAGCCAATCAAATTTTAGATGCTTGCCTTCCTTATGCTAATAAGTCTGTAAGAATTGGAATTACCGGAGTTCCAGGGGTTGGAAAAAGTACTTTTATTGAGTCTTTTGGTAAACATTTAACAGCTTTGGGTAAAAAAGTAGCTGTTTTAGCTGTTGACCCTAGTAGTTCTATTAATAAGGGAAGTATTTTAGGTGATAAAACACGAATGGAACAATTGGTTACCGATGAAAATGCCTTTATTCGTCCCTCTCCCTCAGGAACTTCCTTAGGAGGAGTAGCTCAAAAAACTCGTGAGAGCATTATTTTATGCGAAGCCGCTGGGTTTGATTCTATTATTATTGAAACTGTTGGTGTTGGACAATCAGAAACTGCCGTACATTCTATGGTTGATTTCTTTTTATTGTTGAAATTGGCAGGTGCTGGAGATGAATTACAAGGTATTAAACGTGGAATTATTGAGATGGCCGATGCTATTGTTATTAATAAAGCAGACGGTGATAATGCGAAAAGTGCAAAAATGGCTAAAGTTGAATTTAACCGTGCTTTACATTTATACCCACCCAAAGAAAATGGTTGGCAACCTAAGGTAATGGTTGCAAGTGCTTTGCATCACCAAGGTATAGATGCTATTTATGACATGATTAACGATTATATTACCAATGCTCAGCAAAGTAATTTCTTTAACAAAAAACGGAAACATCAAAATGAGTATTGGCTGTTAGAAACCATTAATCAACAATTAAAAAATAACTTCTATAACAATCCTGAAGTAAAAAATCAATTACAAATTGAAATTGAAAATTTAGAAAAAGGAACTACCACTCCTTTTAATGCTGCTAAACGCTTACTAAAAAAATAAAGATTCAGAAAAAGAAGGCTTAAAACTAGTCATACTTATAAAGCATAACATTTACGATTTTAAAGCCTTCTTAGATCAATCAAAAAACTAAAAGTTAGTAGTAATTAACTAACCTTCAAAATACCTTTACCTCCTTGGGTAATAGGTTTTATCTAACCATGTTGGATATTTTAATCCGTATTTTTCTCTCATTATATGCTCGACTACACAAAATACTCCTGCTACCTATCCTTGTTAATCTGAATACGCCTATCCAGTAATGAAAATTCATTCTTCTTGGTAAGGTTGTCGTTTGTCCATTGAATTTTAAAGGGAGTTAAATCATATGGTGTTTCTCCCTCAACTGCTAAATCCGCAAGAATTTTACCCAATAAAGGAATAAACTTTGCTGCCCAACCACCTGTATACACGAAAATATTCTCATTGTTATGTACCCATTCTGGTAGTGTATCAAGCAACAACTCTTTATTATCATTACTTAAAGTTATTAAACAAGTGGATGTAAACTCGGGCTCATCGTTTAATCCAACCATATGGTCTTTTACCCAGTCTGAATTTAACTGTAAACTCTTTTCACTAGGAATTCCAGTTCTCCCACTAGGATCTTTAATTACTCTATCTGGTATATCTGGTGCGACTCTTATATAACCTGGATTTGCCCAATCTTCTTCTGGGAACCCATAGAATAAGCTTGTATTTTGTGGTTCTTGAAACACAAACCAAGTTGGTAACTTAATATCTTCTGTTTTCTTGTAATATGCAGATGACATTTCCCAAATATCAACATTTACAGATACTCCAAAATGTTTTAAAACATCATTCACATAAGCTCCTGGAGTAATTACTAATTTTTCTGTCGAAAAAGATGCCTGCGCCGTTACTACTTCTATAATACCATCTTGTTCAGAAAATATATCGATAACTTTATCAAACTCTCTTAAATCAATATTAGAAGCTGCATTTGCAATATTAAATAACGCTTGAAGTGTTGCTTTCAAATTGATTATTCCTCCATCTTTTTGGAAAAAACCATTATAATCTTTCGGAAGATCTTTAAACGGAAATTGCTTTTCTATTTCAGATGCCGATAACTTTGTATACGGAATTGATAGTTCATCCATTACATCCATGGCAGCTTGAATACCTCCTTCTTGAGAACTAATTTTTGGATCTCCAAACCATAATGAACCTACTTTATCTATTAATGTTTCTTCTGACTTTTCTTGAAGCTTATCCCAATAAGGAATAGCATCAACAGCCAATTGTGCCATGTATTCTTGGGCATATTGTACTCTAAATTGACGTGAAAGTCCAGCAGAACTTCCTTTATTATTAAAAAATCCAAACTGTTCTAAAACGAGTACTCTTTTATCAGTGTTCGCCAATTCAGCCGCCGTTGCCAGCCCCATTGCTCCACCTCCTATTATTATAATATCATAATCTTCTTTCATGATAATTGGGTTTGGTTAGTTAAATTTTGGTTACCCCAATTTCTCAATTTTAAGGCCTCTTTAGAATATTTAATCCTTAGACGAATAATTACAAGTCATAGGAGGCTCTTTTTACAGTATAAAAGTTATATTTATTGAAAATTTAGAGGAATGAGTAAAACGGAAAACAACCTGATATCTTGGAATGATTTTACTAAAATTGAAATGCGTGTGGGTACGATTATTTCAGCAGAGGTATTCGAAGAAGTAAAAAATCCTGCTTATAAAATGCAAGTTGATTTTGGAGCGCATGGTATTAAAAAAACCTCAGCTCAAATAACTCAGCTATATAATGTAAAAGAATTGATAGGGAAACAGGTCGTAGCCGTAATCAACTTTCCTAAAAAACAAATTGCAACTATGATGAGTGAATGTTTAATTTTGGGTGGATTGGGAGATAACAAAGAAGTTACCCTGCTCACTCCAGAAAGGCCTATTAAGAACGGTAGTAAAATTGCATAATGAAACCCTTATCTCATAAAACCCTTTTTTTAATTGATGCCACAGGCGCTCTTTTATCATGTTTCTTATTAGGTTTTGTACTTGTAAAGTATCAATCTTATTTTGGAATTCCTCAGCAGACATTATACACTTTAGCAATATTTCCTTTTGGCTTTTTTTTGTATGATTTATATTGTTTGATATTTGTTAAATCTCTTCTCTATAAGTACTTAAAGCCTATTGCATACTTTAATATCATCTATTGTCTAATCTCTCTTGTATTAGTTGTAGCACATATGAAAGATATTACTCTCTTAGGATGGTTATATATCTGTGTAGAAATAATAATTGTATTGATGCTGGCTAAGATTGAGTTGAATGCTTCAAGTTTGTCTAATTAATTGCAATTCTTGCAAGTCCAAACTAAACTTTGAATATTTTATTAACTGGTATTGGTAAATCAACCCCTTCTTTTACAAAACGTTTGTGTACAACTTCTTTCAATGAACATTTTGTTTTGAACTCTAAAAATGGCTCATTTAACCAAACATAAGCTCTCATATGAATATGGTCTGGATGAACATCAATTACACGAACATCTACCTGATCTTTATTCTCAATAACCTGTTCTGTTGTTCGGTTATCAATCACATTCGGAAGTTTTATTGCTTCTTCTTGTATTATTTTTCTTGCCAAATCTATATCAGCCTCAATTCCTATTTTAAAATTATTAAAACTTAAAATATAAGAATCTTCAATCGTATGATTCAAAACAGAATCGGTACTGATAACAGAATTGGGTATAATCAAACGTTTGTTTTCAAAATTATTAATAACTGTATGTCGTAGTGTAATATCCTCTACAATTCCCATACGAGTATCGTCTAATTTTATGTAATCTCCTACTCTAAAAGGTTTAAACAATACAATAAAGGCTCCAGCAATTAAATTAGATAACGCAGCTTGTGCGGCAAAACCAATAATGGCAGCAATAATACCTGCCCCAGAAAAAATAAGTGTTGCTTTGCTTCGTAAAGTAGGAATAGTTAACACAATATAAATCAGTGCAAAAATTCCTATAAAAAACTTTACCGAATTTCTAAAAAATAGAATACTAGTTTTCCCATATCTATCAGTTTTTCTATTCTTAATAAAAAGTAAAATTATATATCGAATAACTCTTGAAATCAACCAAGATACAAGTACAACCGTTAAGATATAGCCTAAGATTCCCCAAAAAGAATCTAAATCGAACTGATATTTAAATATTTTGCCCACTATTTAGATAAACTAAATGCCTTCGATGCATGGATTGTTGTAGTATCAAAAACAGGAATATTTACATCCTTTTGTTGAATTAACAACGGAATTTCTGTACATCCTAAAATGATACCCTCGGCTCCTTGCTTTTCTAGCTTTTTAATAATACGAAGGTACTCATTTTTTGATTCTTCTTTTAATTCCCCTTTGGCTAACTCATTATAAATTACACCATGAATCACCTCTCTATCGCCTTCTTCTGGAATAATTGAATCAATCTTATACCTCATTAAAACATCTTTGTAAAAGGTCTTCTCCATAGTATATTTAGTACCAAGTAAAGCTACTTTTGCAAGCTCTTTACTTTGAATAGCCTCTGCGGTTGCTTCCGCAATATGAACTATTGGAATACTTACATGTTTCTCAACAGCCTCTACTGTTAAATGCATGGTATTTGCACAGATCACAATACTACTTGCTCCAGCACGCTCTAAGTTTAAAGCAGCATCAACCATCATTTCATCAAGTAAATCCCATCTTCCTTCTGATTGATATTGAGATACAGCCCCAAAGTCTAACGAATTAATGAGTACTTTAGCGGTATGTTTACCCCCATAAGTTTCATTGGCAAGTCTATTTAAGACTTGATAGTACATTATGGTTGATTGTGGCGTTACTCCTCCTATTAATCCAATAGTTTTCATTTAAAACAATGCTGTTTGACTATCGTCGTCTTTATTTTCTTTTTTCTTTTTTATGGCTCTAGCCAATGCTTTTTTTGCCTTATCTTCTTTCGATTCTTCAAAGTCCTTTTTTACTTCTGGGACATCTAATAAAACAGCTTCATCTTCTACAATTTCTTCTTCTTCATTTACTTCAATATCTTCCACCTTCTCTTCTACTGGTTCTTCATATGGTAAAGACTCTAACAAATTAACGGTTCTTATTTTATCAGTTGTTAACTGATTTCCTAATGCTTTAATTCCTTTAATTGAAATAAAGTCTTCAAAGTTTACTTCAATTTTCTCTAAACTTCTTTTAGAAAACACAACTTCTGCCATAGGGCGATAATCTGTTGCAATAATTTCAAGTTTTGATTTTTCATGATCAGAAATAAACACTTCTTCTTTATCTGGATTTTCAATTAGAAAACGTTTTACATAATAACGTTCTTTATTTCCATCAAAATAAATAGCCGAAATTGGTTTGTTTGGGTTCCATTTTTCTAAAACAATCATATCATTTTCAAAATGCATCGCTAAATCTGGAGTGACAGCTTTAATTTTTCCTGATTGTGTAGCGATTAAAATTTTGTCTTCTGCTTTAAACTCTCCTAATAAATCACCTCTGCCATCAACATTTAAACGTTGTACAGCATCGTCAAACCATATTTTTCGTGGTTTTAGTGTAGAAGCTCCAGCTTCTTTAAACTCAACTTTTTTGATTGGGTGTTTACTTACCAAGTTACCTCTAACTGCTCGTCCTTTCACCGCTAAATCAGCAAAATCTATATCCCATTTTAGTTTTTTGACACTTCCAACAGAACGTAATAAAATAGTCACTACTTCAGCTTCTCCATTTGGATTTGCTGTGAAGTAAAGCACTTTAGATTTAGGATTATTATTCGCTAAATTATATTCTTTATCACGCGTCACAGAAGTAACATTAAATCTTTTCATATAAGATGGACCTCTTGCACCATCTTTATAGATCATGTTATATACCGTTCGTTTATCTTTCTTCTTAAAAACTGCAATATGTATTATTCCTTTACCTACAAATGTTTTAGATCCAACCTTGGTAACTAACATTGTTCCATTATCTCTAAATACAATAATATCATCAATATCGGCACAATCATCAACAAATTCATCTTTTTTTAATGAAGTTCCAATAAAACCTTCTTCTCTATTTACATAGAGTTTAGAATTACGCATAACCACTTTGGTTGCCACGATATCATCAAAGATTCTAATTTCTGTTTTGCGTTCTTTATCTTTTCCGTACTTAGATTTTAAGTCTTTAAAATAGTCAATAGCAAATTCTATTAAATTATCTAGATGATTTTTTACTTCAGCAATCTTTTCTTCTAAACTTTCAATAAACTGTTTTGCTTTATCAATATCAAACTTAGAAATTTTCTTAATTCGAATTTCTGTCAATCGAACAATATCTTCTTCAGTTACTGCTCTTTTCAAATGCTTTACATGTGGTTGTAATCCTAAATCAATCGCTTCAATAACTCCTTCCCAAGTTTCTACTTCTTCAATATCACGATAAATTCTGTTTTCAATAAAAATACGTTCTAATGAAGAAAAGTGCCATTGTTCTTCTAATTCATTTAAATGAATCTCTAATTCACGTTTTAAAAGCTCTACCGTAAAATCTGTTGATTTCTTTAAAACTTCTGAAACTCCTATAAAAACAGGGCTGTTATCTTCAATAATACAACACAATGGTGATATTGAATTTTCACAGTTAGTAAATGCATATAAAGCATCTATGGTTTTATCTGGAGATACATTTGGAGGAAGGTGCACTAAGATTTCAACATTTGCAGCCGTATTATCTTCAATTCGTTTTATCTTAATTTTTCCTTTTTCATTGGCTTTTAAAATACTATCAATTAAAGAGGTAGTAGTGGTTCCAAATGGAATCTCTGTTATAACTAACGTTTTTTTATCGTGTTGTGAAATTTTTGCACGAACTCGTACCTTCCCTCCTCGTTTACCATCATTATAATTGGTAAAATCCGCTATTCCACCAGTTAAAAAATCTGGTACAATTCTAAAACTTCTTCCTTTTAGGTACTTAATTGAAGCATCTATCAACTCGTTAAAGTTATGCGGTAATATTTTAGTAGATAATCCTACAGCAATACCTTCTGCTCCTTGTGCTAATAACAACGGAAACTTAACAGGTAAATTGACTGGTTCTTTTTTACGACCATCATAAGAAGCCTGCCATTCCGTAGTTTTTGCATTGAATACTACATCTAACGCAAATTTTGACAAACGTGCTTCAATATATCGAGAGGCTGCTGCACGGTCTCCAGTAAATATATTACCCCAGTTTCCTTGCATATCAATCAACAATTCTTTCTGTCCCATTTGTACCATTGCATCAGCAATAGATGCATCACCATGTGGGTGATATTGCATGGTATGACCTACGATATTAGCTACTTTGTTATAACGTCCATCATCGAGATCTTTCATGGAATGCATAATACGACGTTGCACCGGTTTAAATCCGTCTTCTATAGAAGGTACCGCACGTTCTAAAATTACATAGGAAGCGTAATCTAAAAACCACTCTTTGTACATTCCTGTAACCTTTGTAATGGTTTCAGTTGTTTCCTGATTGTTTTCGTTTGTTAACTCTTCGTCGTGTTCGTAATTGTTGTTCTCTTCACTCATATATAAATGTTTAAACGACTATTCGCTTAAAAGTTTATTAGTTTAAATCCTCTTCTGATCTTTTTACAGCTTCTTTAAATTCCATATAATTGCTATACCATTTATCTATCACAAAAATACCTCTATACTTATCTTTTAAACTTGCATAAATTCTTATTTCTGATGGTTTAGACAATTTATCAAATTGTGCTTTAAAACGATATACTCTACCCAATACATTGTCAGATAAATATTGCTCTAACTGTAGTGAATTAATAGCTCCATTTTTTAATTTTATAGAATCACACTCCTTTAACATAATAGGAATCCAACCTTTTCTAAAGGAACGATATTCTGTATTTTCTTTAGTTATCAAGGGCATACTATCTAACTTACAAATATTATAAGATTCAAAAGCAAACTGTTTTAATTCATTTTTACGTTTATCTGAAATATCAGTTAAACTTTGTATAAATAATTCAGGTCCTTTATTACCTCTGTAAAAATTGTCATCCCAATATATCTTAGTAGCATATCCGTAATACTTACCTCTAAAACTAAGGTAAACCCTGCATTCTTGAGGAACATCTGCTAGTGTTCTAAAAATTTTATATCTAAAAACTAAATTGTTGTTTCTATCTTTTAAAACTTGCGCTAATTCAATTTCTATAACACTTCCATATCTTTCTTGATACCATGTACAGTTTTTGTTTAACTTAGAGATGGTATACCAATTTAATAATTGTTTTTCTGCAGTATTTGCATCTAATTTAACATAGGTACCATCATTGCATACATTTATTGTATTCTTTGCAAATTCAAAAATTGCATTCTTTTTGTTTTGATCTATTTCTGAGACATCTATCTGTTTAAATTGCGTCCACCCATTTATAGAGATCATCAATACAAAAAACCAAATATTCTTTCTCATACTATTTCTTTTCTCTTCCTTTAGCCGTTATATAAATTAAAACAAAAGCTAGAAAAGAAAATATCATCCCTATGTAATGACTTTTATTATGAACCCAAGATAGATTGTCTAAATCTACTCTGAACAAACTAACAAAGAACAGAACAGTTGCTATAATCAAATAAACTTTAAATCTATTAATGTTTTTCATATACTCTTATCTATAATAATTTTCCTTTTTCCACTAAACGTTAATCTTTCTTTATAGTTTTGTTCTATCTATATAAAACAACACCAAGTATTTCAGTATCATCTATCAAGCCTATATACCTAGAATCCAAAGAAAAATCTCTATTATCTCCAACTA
The DNA here is from genome assembly GCF_964048965.1 of Tenacibaculum sp. 190130A14a. NCBI lineage: Bacteria > Pseudomonadati > Bacteroidota > Flavobacteriia > Flavobacteriales > Flavobacteriaceae > Tenacibaculum > Tenacibaculum polynesiense. The sequence goes on from NZ_OZ040189.1 coordinate 2,467,752, forward strand.
AAAACACTTTTCCTTCTGGTATCTTTAGTGGTCCAAAATTATCTTTATTCCACTTATGATTATATACTTTCTGGATATCTTCTTCCATCTCATTTTTCAGTTTTAACAACCTTTTTCCTTCTATCTTTTTTTCTTCAACATATTGATCAATCAATGGAGTCTTTAACTTTTTTGTCTCGATATTGAACGTTGTATAAGGATTATCTATTACCTCTTCAATCTCTTTTCCTTTCTCATAAGAAAATTCATACATATGCATTAATACCAAGCTTTCATCAATATTAATGTTATTAATATAAAATACCCCCTTACGAATTTCAATTATATCTCCCTCTTTCCCCAATAGTCTATGCACTCTTACATGTTTCCCTATAAGATCATCATTAAAATTATAACAAACAAAATCTTTATTTTCAGGTTTTATCAAGTTTGATACGAACATAAAAGATTTAAAAGGAATATTAGGTTCATTTGCCATAGTAGGGTTATGATAAAGCTTCAAAATTCCAGTAACTCCCAATATTTGATAAACACCAAACAATATAGCTAAGGCAATTAATACTCTCTTTAAATTTCTATTCATTATTACTTCTCCTCTATTAAATCTTGCTCTACTTTTAAGTTTTCAATAATGAACTTTTGTCTGTCTGGTGTATTCTTTCCCATGTAAAATTGTAGCATTTGTTCAATAGACATTTCTTTGTCTAACATGACTGGGTCTAAACGAATATCGTCTCCTATAAAATGTACAAATTCATTTGGTGAAATCTCCCCTAATCCTTTAAATCGAGTGATCTCTGGTTTTCCTCTCAACTTATCTATTGCTGTTTGTTTTTCTTCTTCAGAATAACAATAAATTGTTTCTTTCTTATTTCTTACTCTAAACAAAGGAGTTTCTAAAATATACAAATGACCTTCTTTAATTACTTCTGGAAAGAACTGTAGGAAAAATGTAATTAATAACAAACGGATATGCATTCCATCAACATCGGCATCGGTTGCAATTACAATGTTATTGTATCGTAAATCTTCTAGTCCATCTTCAATATTTAGAGCTGCTTGTAATAAATTGAATTCTTCATTTTCATACACTATCTTCTTCGTTAATCCATATGAATTTAAAGGCTTTCCTTTCAAACTAAATACGGCTTGTGTATTTACATTTCTTGATTTGGTAATAGATCCACTTGCCGAGTCTCCCTCCGTTATAAACAAAGTAGTATCTAAATATCCATCTTTCTTAGTATCTCCAAAATGAATACGACAATCACGCAATTTCTTATTGTGTAAACTTGCCTTTTTTGCTCTTTCTCTTGCTATTTTACGTATTCCAGAAAGTTCTTTACGTTCTTTTTCTGCCTGTAAAATTTTCTTTTGAAGCTTCTCAGCAGTTTCTGTATTCTTATGTAAGTAGTTATCTAATTTTGTCTTTACAAAGTCGTTGATATAGGTACGCACTGTAGGTAATCCTCCACCCATTTCAGTAGATCCTAATTTTGTTTTTGTTTGACTTTCAAAAACTGGCTCCATTACTTTTATAGAAATGGCGCCTATGATAGACTTTCGAACATCAGAAGCTTCAAAATTCTTCCCATAAAACTCTCGGACAGTTTTTACAACAGCTTCTCTAAATGCGGCTTGATGCGTTCCTCCTTGTGTTGTATTTTGACCGTTTACAAAAGAGTGATATTCTTCTGAATATTGCGTTTTACTATGTGTAATTGCTATTTCAATATCATCACCGCGTAAGTGAATAATTGGATACAACATGTCCTCCAGATTGTTGTTGTCTTCCAATAAATCTTTTAATCCATTTTCTGAATAATATTTCTCTCCATTAAAAACAATAGTTAACCCTGGATTCAGATATACATAATTCTTTAATAGACGTATAACATACTCTGGACGGTACTTATAGTTTTTAAAGATGGTATCATCTGCAATGAAGGTTACTTTTGTTCCTCTTCTTCTAGATGTTTCATCTAATAAATCCTGGTTCGTCAAGTTCCCTTTTTCAAATTCAGCAGAAGCTGATTTACCATCACGTGTAGATTCTACTCTAAAATAAGTAGATAAGGCATTTACTGCTTTGGTACCCACACCATTTAACCCTACTGATTTTTTAAAGGCTCTAGAGTCATACTTACCCCCAGTATTCATCTTAGAAACTACATCTACTACTTTTCCTAATGGAATACCTCTACCGTAATCTCTTACAATTACTTTATTTCCTTGAATAGAAACTTCTATGGTTTTTCCAGTCCCCATAACAAACTCATCAATCGAGTTGTCGAGAACTTCTTTTACAAGAATATAAATTCCATCATCTGGTGATGAACCGTCTCCGAGTTTACCAATATACATTCCTGGACGCATTCGGATATGTTCTTTCCAATCGAGCGAGCGTATATTGTCTTCGGTATATTTTGTTTCCTGAGCCATAAAAATTGTGAGAATTTGAAGTGCTTGCTAAAATAACATTTACCGTCAAAAAACAAAAAACTCTGTCGATATAGTTATCAACAGAGTTCAATTAATTTTGTTTAAGTACAGTTTTTATATATTTATCGAGCTACTCTTCTAACATTTACAGTAATTGTTGCCGATGATTTCAATTTCCCATCAGTAACCTCGACATCTACCAAATATTTTTGGATACTTATTAACTTGGATGATTTTAATGACAATTTTCCTGCGTTTGTAATCTGAAACAAACTTAAATCATCCTTTTTTATCGAATACGTCAATTCATCATTCTCTGCATCTGAAGCAACCACCTGCAATGATATAATCGATTTTGGATTTACATTAAATGTTTGATCTACAATAACAGGAGCAGTATTTTTTTCTGCCACCTCATCACTTGAACAAGAAGTTAATTGTACTGTTAAGGCTAACCCCAGTAAAGCAATTATTTTTTTCATTTTTATTATATAATTTGTGTTTCGACCACAAACATATATTGCTCTTACAATAGAAGTTTTAAATTGTTTCCTAATGACTTCATTTTACTTCCAAATAATTCAAAAAATGAAATTTTCCTGTGATAATCAAATCACTCTCTATAAGCAAGACTATATCAAACCAAAATCTTTTGTGATAGCTATCAGCTGTGTTGGGTTGTTTGCGTTAAAATTTTCCTTTAGAAGTTTAAGCCTTTTTTCTATTGAACTAACACTACAGGGTTTTACCTTTTTTGATTTTAATGCATTGCTTATTTCTCTTTGATCAAAACCATCTGCCAAATATTGTAACAAATTCACATCGTAATCAGTAATATCAAAGGTTTCCTTGTTCTTTAAAGCATGTGCCAAATTTTGAGAAATAAAGAATATTCCTTTATATACTTTTTGAACTGCTCTCTTTAGTTCTTTTTGTCCATGCACCGACTTCCAAACATAAGCGTCTACTTCTATTTCGTGACATAATTGTTGTACTCGGTATGGTTTGTCTTCAATTGAAAACACCATTGTTTTTAAACTGGGTTGCAATAACTTTGCTTCTTTTATTAGCTCTTCTCCGATAGTTAACCGTTGAGGATTGGGGTTTTCTAAAAACGATAAATCACTAATTAACAAATCAAACGGCTCTCCTTTTAGGTATGCATTTTTAATTTTTAAATAAGCTTCATCACAATATTTTGCATATTCTATTTCAGGAATCTGTAACTCCTCTAAACATTGCATGATTCCGCTTGACATAAAATCTGTGTCTTCTGCTATTAGTACTTTTTGAAACATAACTACTTTTTAAATTGAAATTTTGCCTGAAATCCTTTTGTTTCCTTTGTTTCAAAAGTAATGTAACCTCCGATGGATTTAATACGGGTTTCCATATTTTGCAATCCATTTTTAATATTTAATGTATTAACACCAATCCCATTATCTTTATACGTAACTTTTATACTGTCTTTCTTTTGGGCAAATGCGATAACTACTAGACTTGCATTACTATACTTTTTCATATTTACCAAAAGTTCTTGTAAAACCCTGTACATCACTATTTGCTTCTCTTTTGCTATCTTATGAATTTGAATCGTAGAAATGTCTTTACTCATAACCCTACAATGATCAGTGGTAAAATCTTGAAACAACTGTTTTAAATAAGTTTCAAACTGACGTCCTGTAACAACTGGACTGTTTTCATGAGATATATTTCGAGTTTGTGTATAGATTTTTTCAAGATTTTGCAACAAAGATTCTCCTGTATTTCCTTGTTGTACTTTATTCATTGCCAGATATACATCATTTGCTAGCTCATCATGAATCTTTTTGGCCAACCTAGTTTCAGTATTATATACTTCAATTACTTTTTCCTTCTGCGTTTTTTGTCTTTTATAAAAAAAGTAAATAATAAATATGATAATAGAACCCAAACCAATAAAAATCCATTGTTGTTTTTGCGATCTATATTGCTCTGCATTTAACTGAGCTTTTAATTTTTGTTTTTCTAGCTCTTCATTATTGTAGATAACTTTTACCAGTTTATTTTGAGAGTTACTACTAGCTTTTATAATACTGTCTTTAAGAAAATTTCTTTCGAAATAAAGATCTCTTAATTTTGATTCATCTACCAATTCTACAATTTTATCTAAAGCTTCAATTCTGCTATTGGTTGCTTTTAATTCTACAGACAACGCATACATCCTATTAGCATAATCTAAAGACAGTTGTTTATTGGTACTTTTATAAAAATCTGATAAATACGAGTAATTACTCAGCAATCCTCTTTGATCATTTATTTCAATTTTTATTCTTTGAGATTTTAAAAGCTCTTCAACTTGTACATCACTATTTGCTTGAAATTTAGCATACGCATAATTCCCTAGAATTGTTGATCTTAAACGTGGATCGATACTATCAAAAAAATTATTCTCTCGAAGTTCTTTATAAATAACGACTGCTGTATCATACTTTTTTAGACTAATATAGTTCTTACCTATATTATTTTTATATCTAATTCTCTTTTCTTTATTTTCTATTAAATGAAGGGCTTTATCATACCATTTAAAAGCTTCTTTATATTTTCCTTGCTCATTAAGGTTTATGCCTAGACAGTTATATAAAGAAGAAGCAATCTTTGATTTTTTATTCGTTAAATATCGAAGTCCCATTATGGCTGTTGAATCACTTCTAGCAAACAACTCATTATCTGATTCAATACTTGCCAAGCTAAATAATCTGTAAGCTACCAATATACTATCTTCTGCTAGTACATGATTTTCCTTAGATTTTTTATAATAGTAATAAGTACTATCTAATTTTTCTAGCTTTCTGTAATTGATTCCTATCCTATAATACAATCCTCCTAACTCACTAAATGTCAAATCTTTTGACTTAACAAATTTATTTAAGTGATAAATAGCACTATCATATTGCTTAAGATTATCAAATTTTTTATTAAGTATTTTAATCTCTTCATAATCCATATTTTTGGATTTAAAGTTTAAAACATGAACTCCTTCTTTTCTTGTGCAAGAAATTTGGAGAAATAGAAAGATTAAAATGAGGGATAAAATCTTTATCTGTTTCATCCCTCTAAAATATTAAATAAATACCTATTTTCTATCCTTTACGACTAGTATCTTCATCTGAGTCGTCATCATAATCATCATCATAATCATCTTCCGGTTCATCATCCGGATCTGGATCAGGGTCTTGTTCATTTCCTCCTGTACTAGGAAGCTCTTGTTCTGTTTCATTGGGAACTAAATCATTTGATAAATCTGTACACGAAGTAAATATTCCACATGTAAACAGAATTGCTAGGACTAGAATTAATTTTTTCATTTCTTTTAAAATTTTGAGCGTTAGAATTCCTTTCCAAACATTTTGCTCGATTATCTTGTTCGTTTGGAAAAGCCTAAAATTTTAAAAGAGTCGCGCGTCTCTTTCGCGGGAAGTAAAGATTAAAATCAGTAGTATTTTACAACTTCCCTTCTGTGAAAATTCTCTGATTATAAATCTTACAATTTAAAGAAAACCAAATATATCTTATGAACAATATGGTTTTCCCTAATACAAATATTAAAATTTTTAAAATTTCATCATTTATCAAAAATTGTCCATTTTTTAATCAATTATTGTTTGTTGTTTTATGGATAACCGTAATTAATAGAGATACAATAAAAGTAGTTTTGAAGAATTATTCAATAATTTCCTAACCTACTTACTATGATTGAAAAACTTATTACTGATTTCTTCTATGCTATAGAAAAAAATGAATCCATTACTTCGAGACATGGAAAAGCCGTTTTTTTTATTGAAGAAATCTTAGAAAAGAAACATGAGAAATTTAATTATGTAAGTATTCAAACCATTAGCAGACTTCATAGAAAATTCGTAGAAAACGAAAAAAAAATTTCTGTTGGAGTACCGAACGGCTTTATCAAAGATGCAATGGCGCAATACTTAAATTACACTAATTATGACGATTACAAACTAATTAACTCTCCTACTGTTTTTCTGGGTAAAAAAAAAATTCATTATTCAAACAAGAATCATATTTCTAAACTAAAGTTAAAAGTAGCTTAAGAAATTCGATTGATACTATACATGAATTTAATGAAGGGTATTCTAAACAATGTTTAAGAATAAAAAAGCCGTTGACATTAGTTCAACGGCTTTTGTTTATATAAGTGATTTAGTTATCTTCTACTATAATTTGGAGCTTCTTTTGTTATAGCTACATCATGTGGGTGACTTTCATTGATTCCACTTGCTGTGATACGTACAAATTTACCCGTATTCTTAAGTGTTTCAATATTTTTAGATCCGCAATATCCCATTCCTGCTCGTAAACCTCCTACAAATTGATGGATACTCTCTTGTAATTCTCCTTTATAAGGAACTCTACCTACAATTCCTTCTGGAACTAATTTTTTAATATCATCTTCTACATCTTGGAAATAACGGTCTTTAGATCCTTTCTTCATAGCTTCTACAGAACCCATTCCTCTATAAGACTTAAACTTTCTTCCTTCGTAAATGATTGTTTCTCCTGGAGATTCTTTTGTTCCTGCTAATAACGATCCTAACATCACACAATCTGCTCCAGCTGCAATTGCCTTTGGAATATCTCCTGTATAGCGGATTCCTCCATCTGCTATTACCGGAACTCCACTTCCTTTAATTGCTGCTGCTACTTCTAACACTGCTGAAAACTGAGGAAATCCTACTCCTGCAACAACTCTTGTTGTACAAATAGAACCAGGTCCTATTCCTACTTTTACAGCATCTGCTCCTGCCTCTACTAAATATTTTGCTGCTTCAGGTGTTGCAATATTTCCAACCACTACATCTAGTTCTGGAAATTTAGCCTTTACTTCTTTTAAAACAGTTACTACTCCTTGGGTATGACCATGTGCAGTATCTATAATAACTGCATCTACTCCTGCATTTACTAATGCTTCGGCTCTTTCTACAGCATCATGCGTTACTCCTAAGGCAGCAGCTACACGTAAACGCCCATAAGAATCTTTATTAGCAATTGGCTTCTGAGTTAACTTGGTTATATCTCTAAACGTTATTAAACCAACTAATTTATCGTCATCATTAACAACCGGTAATTTTTCAATCTTATTTTCTTGTAAAATAACCTCAGCATCTTTTAAAGAAGTTCCTTCCGCAACCGTTACTAAGTTTTCAGATGTCATTACTTCAACTATAGGACGATCATTGTTTTTTTCAAAACGTAAATCTCTATTCGTTACAATTCCTATTAACTTACCATTATCGTCTACTACTGGAATACCTCCTATTTTATGCTCGCGCATGGCTTGTTTAGCATCCAAAACAATTGCTTGTAATGAAAGTGTAATAGGATCTATAATCATCCCGCTTTCTGCACGTTTTACCTTACGAACTTCTTGAGCTTGTTGTTCAATGGTCATGTTCTTATGCAGAACTCCTATTCCTCCTTCACGAGCAATAGCAATAGCCATAGCACTTTCAGTTACCGTATCCATTGCAGCTGATACGATAGGAACATTTATAGTAATATTTCTTGTAAATTTTGTTTGTATGCTTACTTCTCTTGGAAGTACTTCTGAATAGGCAGGAACTAATAGAACATCGTCGTAAGTTAATCCTTCACCTACAAATTTAGACTGGTGAGCGTTCATAATGCAATCAATTGTTGTGTTGTTAATTAATTGCGAGCAAATATACCATTTTTATGAATACTGACATATTATATTAACGTTAAGTGTACATATTTCTCTTTTTACGCTTGTACTTTCTTTTAATACACTTAAGGAATAAAATCAATTTTACAGATGGTTTCCTACTAATTTTGATAACAGATGAAACAAAGTTGCGCAACCCGAACTCATCTATTAACAAATTTATAACCTCAAAAACTTATTTAATTATGGCTACTTTAAAAGAACCAAAAACGTTAATCGACTCTGCTTATTTAACAAAAGGAACTATTGGAAACGTGGGAATGCCTGGTGCACCTATTGCTCATTTCTCATTAGTTGTTTCTCCTGCTTCTAACACTGTTTCAGGTATCGTTGAAATTACTCAAGCTGTTGATAGAGCTCCAATCAGAGTACACGTTGCTGGTAACATTCGTTATACAGGATATGGTAATGTAACGAAGATCGTAACATTGGCTGGAGAGTATGTAGTATCTGTTCCACCACCAGCAATTGGAAGTTACTTAGAAAAATTTACTGCATACATGGATATCGATAACGATTGGAATGGTACTGGTGGTTTTACCTATGGTAACAACAAAGTAGAAGATGTACCTGTAAAATCTGCAAACTAAAAAATTTATACTAACATAGTATTGAAATCATTCCTTTAACGAGGAATGATTTTTTATACCTCCTAAAAACACTTATAACCCCAAAAAGAACTTCCATTCCTTTTTTTTAAACGTATAAGGTTGAATCTATACTTTCAACGAAAACGTTTTCTAACTTTAACACAACTAACTAACTCTTTACCATGACTACTACACCTTCTCCTTCTATTAATGAAACCGTGTCAAAAAAAGTAATTGATGAGTTGACTAACGAAATCAATAATATGCTTTCTTATGCCATATATAACGGTATTACTATTAATACCAATATTAATACACTCATTGAAAGCAAAAATGTTGAGAACCTTATTGATGCGCATAACCTACTCGTTAAAAATATAGCTCCAGCGACTCCTAAGTCAATTGAGTTTACCAAGAATATTCGTATCAACGAAAAAAATAAATCAATCTTTAACAGATTGCCATTGGTAAGAAACTTGATCTTTTTATCATTGTTCTTTTTAGCCATGTTTATTGCAACTGGGCTATCTCCCAATGTAAATAACAATTCACTCGATGAAGGTGTGTTAAATAATAATGGATGGTCATTACTATTAAATATTTGCTTCTTAGCTTCAATATCTGGATTAGGTGTTTTGTTTTTTTTATTAAAGAAAGTAAGTGATTCAATCAAGGAAAGTACATTGGTTTCTGAAGAAGCCATTTCATATATAGCACAAATTATCTTAGGGATTATTGCAGGAATATTAATGTCTGAAATCATTTCATTCTATTCTAATAATCCAAAAAGTATCAATTTATTTAATAAAAGTGCCATGGCGTTAATTGGAGGCTTTTCTTCCGATGCTCTCTTTAGCATTTTACAAAGTATGATAGATCGTGTTAAATCAATATTTGTTACATCTTAAAACTTAAGGGGCTGTAATGGGAGATGATATATGCTAACAACTACGAATAAAAACTACATTTATAATAGTACCCATGTTAAAATGTATCTCTCCCTTACAAGTCTCCTAAAAATCAAACTATGAGACTCAACTATATTCTTATTCTTACTTCTTTTTGTATACTAAGCTCTTGTGCCAGTTTACCAAGTGCAAGTACAACGCTTACACAAGAAGTAATTAATGAAGCAAACGACATGCATTCATTAAATAAATCTTTGATTCAACGTATTTTTGATGAAAAGAAAAAACAGGTTAGTTTCTTTATTGACAAGACCTATACTCCTGCTATTATTAAAAAATATGAAGCGCTTTTACCAGATACATTAAACTACAGGAAAGAGCTTCCAAACATTATACAAAGTATAATTCCGGTTATCATGCAAAAGAAAGATTCTTTACTAGGCGTTATTGATAATCAAGAACAAAAGTTAATGAGTCAACTTGATAACAGTTATACAGAATATTCAAAAGCAGCGTCTTCTTTACAAAACTTGATTAATTCTGCAGTTAAAATAAAGTCTACAGAAGAAAGTATATTGAATAGTGTTGATAAACTTACCGATAACAAACTTAACTTTAAGAAAATAGCATCGAATTTAGATAGCATTTTAAATAAATCAAGTAGTTTTTTCTCAAAACTAGATACTATTGAAAACACATTAAAATAACATGGCAGCAATTAATTGGGATCAACTAGCAAAACAAGCTGGAAATCAAACAGACGCAGAATTTAATCAACAAATAACACAACTTACAAACCTTAATTTATCTGAGGTAGATACTTTTATCTCTGAAAGTAAAATAAGTAATGACAATGCTTTAAAAGTTTTAAAAGTAATTGACAACGCCACACTTTCTAACAATGAAAAAGCCAATTCAATTTCTACAATAGAAAACGGAATTGGCTTTTTGGTAAAGTTAGCTTCAAAGGCTATCTAAAAATGGTATTGTCTTTTATGAATGCATTTTTATAGCGTTCACTAAAAGGTACCTTTTCAGCATTTTCTAGAATTATTAAATTATCTTCAAAATAAATTTCTTTAATCTTTTTAAGGTTGACTAAGTAATTTCGATGTACTTGTTTAAAGTCAGGATTAGACAACATTTCTTTCATTTTGATTAGAGAAAGTTTAATAAGGTATCTTCCTTCATTACAATGTAAGCTACAGTACTTTTCTTTCACTTCTACATAATTAATAGCAGTGACATCTACTTTAGAGACGCTTCTCCCTTTTTTTACAAACAAAAATGAAGGACTTACCACGGCACTTTCCTCATTATAACTAATGCTATTGGATTGCTCATAACATGATTCAATAGCCAACTCTAATGAATACAATAACTCCAATTTATTATAAGGTTTTAATAAATACACCATTGGATTGGTCAACTTTGCTTCATCAAATATCGCTCTACTTTGCATACTCGTTAAAAACAAAAACGGAAGGTCTATTCCTTCTTTATTCATACGACTCGCAAGCTCTATTCCTTCAGGTTTCCCATTGATCATAATATCTAAAATGACCACATCAAAAAAGCGATTCTTTATCTCCTTTTCTGCCTCAATAATATTTCTTACTCTGACAACCTCATAAGTGTTCTCTTCTAAAAAAGATATAAGCTCATTGGCTTCACTATCTAAATCTTCTAACAATAATAATCTTAACGCGTTCATTGGGAGACATTTTATACTTTTTGTAAAACTATTTTCACGGTAGTTCCTTTTCCTAACTCACTACTAAAAGTAAGTTTTCCATTATTTTTCTTAATTAATGTTTGACATAAAATTAACCCTAAACCAACTCCTTCAGATCGATCTATCTTATCAATTGATAAATCAGTTAATGCATTAATTTTTTGCAACTGTTCTTTAGATATTCCTATTCCAGTATCATGGATTTTAATATACGAAAATTCTTCCGATTCTTTTCCAGCACTTATTTTTATACGCCCTTTTCCATCCATATACTTAATAGCATTGTCTATTAAGTTACGTACGACAATCTTAATAGATTCTTTATCTATTTTCACTAATTGATTTTCAACTTCACTACTAATAGCTATTTCTTTGGCTTCCATCAACGTACCATAATCAAATAATATATGTTCTATCAAAGGCTTCAAAGCATGCTCTCCTTGATTAAACAATAACTGATTACTTTGTTCTAAAGACCAATGCAATACATTGTTTAATAAATGGCTGGTACTTTTAGTTACCGCAATAGCAGTATTATTGGCTTCTTTGATTCCGTCTATATCTTTAGTATCAATATGTTTTTTTAATTGTTCATGTTGATACTGAATGGTATTCATTGGTGAACGTAAATCATGAGAAACCACCGAGAACAGATAATTTTTTGTTTTATTGGCAATATTTAGGTCTTCCTTTTGCTGGGTAATAAGCACATTCTGCTTCTTCAATTTTTTATAGAGAAATGCTAAAAACCCAAGGAAAATTAACAAACCTGAGGCTCCAGCAATTAAACTATGCTGAACTACTCTCTGTCTTTTGATTTTCTCGTCTTGTAAAGCTATTTCACTTTCTTTTTGTGCAACTGCTAATTGTTTATCCTTTTCGGTAAGTTCCCAAATTTTATCTCTATTAAACAGAGAATCCTTCCATTTAATAAACTCTCGATAATACTCTACGCTTTCCTTATAACGTTTACGGTTACGTTCTACGACCGCCATATTTTGTGCGGTGAACTGCTTTAACTCAACATCTGAAAATAACTTTGCTAAATCATAAGCCTCTTGAAACAAAGGAATCGCATCATCATCTAAATATTGATTATAATATACATTTGCTAAATCCATTTTTGCTCTTACTAAAGAAAGTGTATCCTCCTTATTTATTAAAGCTAATTCTTTATCAAAGTATTCTCTTGACTTATCATACTCTTTTTTATGTACGTAACATAATCCTATATTATGATAAGCCTCTTTTCTTCTAGATTTCTTAGTCCTTTCTTTAAATTTTTCCCATTCAAGGTAATATTTTAATGAAGAATCATAATCTTTTAAACTTAAATAAATTCTCGCAGATTTTAAACGCTTCAAATTAGGGTAATTTCCATAATCAGAAATTTCAGACATACTAGCTAATGCCTTTTTTAAAAGTCTTTTTCTAATAGCACTAATACCCAATATATAATTTAAAATATCCTTTTCGTCTTGAGATTTAACTTTATCAATTGCTTTTGAACTATAAATATAAGACGAATCGTACTGCTTTTTTACAAAAAATGTATAAGCAGTACAAAATTCTTCTTTTTTTTCTTCACAAAACCTCTTCGCATTTATATCTAAAATACTTTTCTCTGTTTGTGAAACTAAAGACTGTGTAGTAAATAATAGAAATAAAAATACCTTAATCTTCTCCATCAGCTGGCATAGTCACTGTCCCTCTATCTGTTTCTGGATCTTCATCTTCATCTCTTACCCAAACAACATCAGCAGAAGCCCCAGATATCACCTGATAGGTAAATTGGATATAGTATAAATCAAACTTCTCTGCTTCTTCCGCACAATTAAACTCTACACGAAATTCTCTTCCTTCTAACGTATCAAATCCTCCTTGTTTATTCAAAACTTGCACTGAATTGATACCATAGTAGTTTAAATAGATTTGATTTCCTTGTAATTGCAACCCACTGGTATTTTCTACTGGATTTAGAGTATTGTCAGGTAAATAAGCTAATACGGTTACCGTATAAGGTGTACCATTACCTCCTTCTATACCCGACATATTTACCAAAGGCCCTGTAGGTTTATTAGCCGCTTCAATGTTAGTATCAAATTTTCTGAAATCTTTTAGCGTTAATGTTACACCATTAACCGTCACTGGGTTCCCCATAGTTGTATATTTAGTTTAGTTAGACAAACTAAATTTACAATAAAAATTGAAAGAAAAAAGAAAATGATGGAAGTTCCTAAAAATATCTTTTCTAAAAAAAACTTAAGCCTCTGAATCTAAAGACACAATAAAATCTTTGTTAAGCATTCTCAAATAACAGTTCTACATATGCTCCATTAGGGTTCTTATACACTTCTTGTGTCTTTCCTTGTTGCAATACGTTTCCGTTTTGTAAGACTAAAATTTCATCAGATACCTCTAAAGCATCTTTAATATCATGAGTCACAAAAATAGCCGTGGTATTGGTTTGTTTTAAGATGGTTACAATATCTTGTCGTAACTGATTTCTTAAAATCACATCTAGATTACTAAAAGGTTCATCTAATATTAATAATTCTGGATTTGGAGCAATGGCTCTTGCTAATGCTACTCGTTGTTGTTGTCCACCTGATAATTCATGTGGATAGCGTTTTTCCATTCCTTCTAACCCCACTAAAGCTAACACTTCTTTTACTCTTTCTTGCTTATGAGGGTTTTTAGAAATTCCATAAGCAATATTCTTAAAAATTGTCAAATGTGGAAATAAAGCATAATCTTGAAAAACCATACCTACATTTCTATACTGAGGTTCAACAAAAACTGTATCAGATGCTACTAGGGTATTGTTTAATTTAATATTACCACCATCTAAGGTTTCAAGTCCTGTGATTAATCGAATCAAAGTTGTTTTACCACTACCACTTTCTCCTACAATTGCTAAAATTTTTCCTGCTTCTAACTCTAAAGAAACTTCATTTAAAGCAACTACTTTTCCTTTATTAAAAGTTTTACATGCTTTTTGTATTGTTAATAATTGCTTCTCCATTAGTTTTCTTTAGATATTAAACGATTTAAAAATAACACTGGTATTACGCCTGTGAGGATTATAAATAATGAAGGCAATGCTGCCTCTGCAATTAATTCATCACTCGCATATTCGTATGCTTTTACCGCTAGGGTATTGATATGATACGGTTTCAAAATTAAGGTTAATGGTAGTTCTTTCATTACATCTACAAACACCAAAATCAATGCACTTAAAATGGCTGATTTTAATAAAGGGAACTCAATTTTTAAAAAGGTTTGTATATTTCCTTTTCCTAATGTTTTTGAAGCCTCTGATAAACTCTTTCCAAACTTTAACGAACTTGCTTCTATAGGATTGTATGCCACCGCCATATATCTTACAACATATGCATATAGTAACGCCAAAATGGTTCCGTTAATAATAAATCCTATTTTACTATCTAATACATCTCTAAAAAACAACACTAGCCATTTATCAATAAATAAAGTAGGTATTAATACCCCTACAGCAATTACTGCTCCTGGGATTGCATATCCAAGTATCCCAATTTTTGCTATTGATTTTATCATTGATAATCGATTCCATTTAGATAAAAAGATCAATAGTAAAGCAAAAAGCACAGTTAATAGTGCTGATAAACTTGCTATTCCTAAACTTTGAAGAGATACTATTAAAAAATCTGTTGTAAACACTTCCGAATAGGTTAAAAACGCCCAATACACCAATTGTAAAACAGGCAATACAAATCCGAAAAATACAGGAAAGCAAACGATGCTTAAAAAAAGTATTCTCAATCCTTTGGATACATTTTCCTTTTGAACTTTTTTATGGTTTTTTATTGCATTGAAATACCCAATTCTTCTTCTTTGCCATTTTTCAACCATAATTAATAGAAATATAATCCCTACTAAAATTGCCGATAAATAAATAGCGGTTTCTGGTTCTTCCAAAGAAAACCATGCTCTAAATATACCCGTAGTAAACGTATTGATTCCGTAGTATTTTGCTGCTCCATAATCGTTTAACACCTCCATTAAAACCAAAATTAAACCTCCAACAAAAGCGGGTCTTGCCAAAGGTAAAATTAGTTTGAAAAAGGTTTTTCTTTCACCCGCTCCTAGCAATTTTGAAGCTTCTATAATACTACTTGATTGATTTAAAAAGAACGCCCTTGAAGCTACATATACATAAGGATACAATGATACACTTAGCACGAAAATCAATCCGAAGTGATTCATTACATCAATCTTCAAATGAAATAGTTTTTCTATAACCCCTCCATAATCAAAAACTCCTGCATAGGCATATGCAGTAATATAAGAGGGTATTGCTAATGGAAGTATTAACAACCACTCTAATTGTTTTTGAAAAGGAATATGATAGCGAGATACAATCCAAGCTGAAGAGATACCAAACACTAATGTCAAAATACTTGTACCTACAATTAACCAAACAGAGTTTTGAATGTAATTCGGTAATAAGGTAGTAACCAAATGACTCCATGTTTCCCCTGGTCCATAAAACAAATTGATAAAAATAGTTACAATGGGTATGGCTATAAACAAAACAATGGTCAATAAAAATATTGACCATTTATTTGTATCTCTTTGTATGTTTTGAATATACTTTATCACTTAGGTTCCATACATTAATGGATTACAAAGATATTGATTATTTCCATGCTGCTTTATCAAAAACTAACACTGCATTTTTATTGTTTTCTCCCAGCTTAGTTAATGATAAGGTATCTTCTTTAAAATCTCCCCATGACTTTAATAAATCAGATGGTTCAACTTCTTTGTTTACAGGATATTCATAATTAGCTTTTGCAAAAACCTCTTGCGCTTTTTTACTTGCTAAAAACTCAATAAACTTAATCGCATTTTCTTTGTTTGGTGCATATTTAGCTACTCCTGCTCCACTTACATTAATGTGCGTTCCTCTATCATCTTGGTTAGGAAAGAATATTTTTACTCCTTCTCCTGCTTTTACTTCTTCAGGGTTTTTAGAGTTTACTAACTTTCCAATATAATAGGTATTTACAACCGCTACATCTCCTTCTCCTGCTACTACAGCTTTTACCTGATCTCTATCATTTCCTTTTGGAGAACGTGCCATGTTGGCAACCATTCCTTCTGCCCATTCTGTTGCTTTTTCTTCTCCGTTATTAGCAATAATTGATGCTAATAATGATTGATTATAAATGTTCCCTGAAGAACGGATCAATATTTTGTTTTTCCATTTATCTTCTGTTAACGCTTCGTAAGTTGATAAATCTTCTGGCTTAACTTTTTCTGGATTGTATACAATTACTCTTGCTCTTTTTGTTAATGCAAACCAGTTATTATCAACATCTTTCAAATGTGTAGGAATCGTTTTATCTAAAAACTCAGAAGTTGCCGATTGTAACAATCCTTTCTTCTTAGCTCTTACTAAGCGACCAGCATCTACAGTAATTAAGACATCTGCCGGAGATAATTCTCCTTCTGTTGTCATCTTTTGCATTAACTCATCCGCTTTCGCATTTACCACATTTACCTTGATACCTGTTTCTTTTTCAAACTGAGCAAACAATTCTTGGTCTGCTTTATAATGACGGTGTGTATATACGTTTACTTCTTCTTGCTTCTTTTCTTCTTTCTTTTGCTCTGTTTTACAAGCTGCAAATGCCACTAGTAAAAGGAATGCTGAAAATATTTTTCTCATCTTAAAAATGGTTTTTCGCCTAAAAGCGATTTCTTAATTATTAAATTTTGATTTGTAAAGTAACATACCAGTTTCTTGGAGCTGAAGGAATAATTCCTGGCCCTGGATATCCTGTGGCTCTTCTGGTAAAGTATTTTTCATCCAACAAGTTATTAACTCCTGTTTCTAATTTAAACATCTTGTATTTATAAGAAAACGATACGTCAAATACACTATATGCAGGAATAACTCCATTAACTCCACTTAAACTTGGAACTACAGAGTTGGAAGCATCTGTAAATTGTTCTGATAAGTAGGTGTATTGAAAACTAGAAAGGAAGTTCTTATATCCAAATCTTACTCCTGTTTTAAAGTTTAAATCTGGAACAAATTCAACTTGATTATTTTCTATTCCGTTAATTTGCGATTTGGTATACTTGGAGTTAATAAAAGAAGTATTCGCAAAATAATTGAAGCTAAAATCGTTGTTTATTCTAAATAATTCTTTCAAGTTAACATCAAATAAACTCTCTATTCCTAAAATACGTGCATCTCCTACATTTCCTCTTTCTTGTACTACTCTACCGTCTGCAAGTCCTTTAGATACCAATCCTATTCTATCGTTATAGAATAATCCAAACAACCCAACATCATACGAAACTAGCCTTTTAAAGTTTCCTCGAATTCCCAAATCCGCTGTAAATCCTTTTTCATCTGAAATGTTAGGATTAATTGTAAATGATGGATTCACAATGTTTAAATCTGAAAAAGTTACAGAACGATAGTTTTGAGAAACATTACCATAAAATTCAATAGAATTATTTGGTTTATAACTAGCTCCTAATCCTAATAAAACGAACGAACGCTCGTTTGATTCATTACTAGTTACAGTTTCGTTTAATATTACATTTCCAGCTCCATCTTTATTTATTCTCTTAAAGAAACCATCGCTTTCCGTTTTTATATATTCAAAACGTACCCCTGGAGTTATTGATAATTTATCATTCAAATAAAAGATATTTTCTCCAAAAATGGCAATATTTTGATTTGGGTTGTTGTAGTTTGATTGTGATGAATAATCAGGATATGTATCTAAAGCTGAAGTAAAGTTAGCATCACTTCCGTTGGTTCCAGGCCCTTGTACTGATGTATTTTCTGCCTTATAAAATTTCGCTCCCACTAAGAAAGTCGCATCTTTATTAAAAATGGTATATTTATCTAATAAACGAGCTTCAAATCCAAAGTTTTTAAAATCTCCAGTTATTAAATCTCTTTCTTCTCCACTATCCACTTGACTTACTCTGTTAGTTCTAAACCCTAATGCTTTTCTTGAAGCATCTAACCCAAAGAAATTAAATGTAAAACTAGTGTTTTCAGAAAATTGATGTGACAATTTCAAATTATACAGAAACCAATCTACCTGAAACCAGTTTCTCGCTCTATTACTTTGAAATGGATTATCAGCAAACATAGCATCTGTTAAACCTCCAGCTTGTTGTGCTAAATATTTCAAGTACGTAATTTCTGCTTCTAGCTTGGTTCTGTCCGAAAATTCATATCCTAAATGTACAAACGCATTTTTTGAGTCAAATTCAGAATTCGGTCTAAAACCATCTCCCTGCTTGTAGTTATAATATCCATAGTAGCTTACTTTGTTTGAAGTTCCACCAATACTTGTAAAATTGGTAAATAAGTTATTACTTCCTACCGTATTTCTGGTTAAAATTTCAAAAGTTTTGTTTGGGTTTGGCTTTTTCATGACAAAATTAACCAGTCCTCCAAACTGCGTTCCATATTGTAAAGATGCCGCTCCTCTAACAATTTGAATTTCATTCAGTGCTTCTGCTGGAGGTGTATAATAACTTTCTGGATATCCTAATACATCTGCACTAATATCATATCCATTTTGACGTGTGTTGAAATTAGAAGTTCTATTAGGGTCTAATCCTCGTCCTCCAATATTTAATTGTAAACCTGCATCGTCATTTTGAAAAATGTTTAACCCTGCTACTTGACTATAAATTTGTCTTGCATTATTAGATGCCAACGCAGCTGTTGCCTGATTTACCAAAACAACTTCTGTCTTTTTACCTGCATAAATAGCAGTTTGCTCAACATCTTTTAATCTTGTAAGCTCAAATACTTTTTTCCTTTGCGCATTTATAACAATTTCAGAAAGTTCTTCTGAAAAAGAATTCAATACTATATCAAATGAAGTAGTATCATTAACTTCTATCTCTACCTCCTTTAGTTTATACGCATCTAAATAGAATAGTAAACTAAGTTTATTCTTATCGGTTAGAAACTCATAATATCCTTTTGAGTTTGTCTCCGTCAAAAACTTACCTCCACTCAGATAAACTTGAACTTTATTTAATTTTTTCCCAGTATCAGAAGTTATTATTCCCGATACTTTCTGTTGACCTATTAAGGTCGATGTACATGCAAATAGTATAAAAACTATTAATTTAAATTCCTTTAATTTTAATTTCATGATTAAAAGGTAATATCCAATCTTTATGTTTAAAAGATTCTTTTTGTTTGTATAAATCTATCTTAGGATTAATATATGGTTGACTTGCTCTTCCGTTCAAAGCTACAAAGCTTTCTACGTATATTTCAATATTTTCATGACCATCTTTTTTAAAATGATCTCCTAAATAATGCGCATATTCTAAAATGAAATCAGGTTGAAAACTCATCTGCTTTTCCTGAAAAGATGTTAAAAAATCAGAATTATCTACGTAAAAATACTTCCCCGTTTCAGCATCTACTACTTTAAAATTTGCATAACCCGCTTTTTCCATCAACATAACTCTCCATGAAAATCTAAAGCCTTCTTCTGTCCAAAACAATTCTCCGGGATATAATAAATAGCGCCATGGTAATAATACCTGAATCAGTAAGAAAGTTGCAATAAACCTAACTAGTATTTTACTTTGTATAGAAGAGAGTTTATACTCATTAATTTGTTGAAGCTTGCCATTTGAAATGGATAAAATTTTCTTCAAGATGTTTAAAATCTTAATATGTAAAGAAGCATCAAAAAAGATCAACGTACTAACGATCATTATAAAGGGAAACATCCCTATAGGAAACAACACCCTTGTAAATACATGAAAGAAAACAACCAATCCAAAAGCTAGTAATCTTGTTCTTTTATAAAGTAGTAAAAATGGTATTGCAAGATCATAGATAGCTCCACACCAGCTCATTGCATAATGAAACCATTCTTGTTGCATTATATTATTTCCTATAATGGGCAGGTCGTATTTAGATGGCAGCCAAATTTTTAAAGGCTGTGCTCTAAACAACCAATCTGAATTTAACTTTGCTAAACCTGCATAGAAATAAACAATTCCCAGCATAATTTTAATACTATCAATTGACCATTTAGGTATGTTTAAATACTCTTTTCTACGTTTGTACGCATCTATAGAAAAATAGGCATTTGCAGGTAAAAATATTAAAAGAAAACTCAATAAACTTATAAAGTAATAATGGTTTAAATAGGTAGTTTTATCCATTAATTCTATATAAGTAAAGCTCAAGAAAAATGAAATTATGGCCAATCGATACTTAAGTCCCAATGCCACAAAGATTGCTGAAACTCCACATACAACAAACAGCAAATAGGTATAATTTCCAATGGGTTTTACCCATTCAAACCCATAGAAAGAAAAGTGAAAAGTAGGTTCTAAATAAAGTTTTTCAATCCATCCATTATACCAAAAACGTATAATACTTAAAGTCATCATCACTCCAAATAAAATACGAAAAACCGCTAAAGGAGCGGCACTTGTATATTTTGAAAAGTATTTATTGAATGTCATCTTATATAAAAAAACTGCCTGTTTACATATTACAGGCAGCTTTCAAATATCTTATTGTATATTAATCTCCATCTGCATCCACATAATCAACACTTACATTAAAGGCTTGTAACATATCTACCTTTAACAGCACTACTGCTTTTTGCAGTTCATCATATGCTTTTAACATTTCCGTGTTGTTTGTGTTTATTTGCTCATAAAAGTTAGCATTTAAACCATTTATCTGAGTTTTGGCTAAACCGAATTGATTGTTAATTTTAGTAACCAAATCTCCTTTATTTAAAGCTTCCAAATAAGTTTTAAAACTAGCACCTGAACTCACAGCATTAAATTTTGTTCCATTAAAGAAACTTTGAACAGCTGTTAATGCTTCTAAACTTAATTCTTTTGAAGATGTTTTCTTATAAAACGCTTCTACCTTTTCTGGTAAAGTTGTTGCTGAAAAATTACCTGCTGGTATTCCTACTTTGTTTGCTCTTAATCCCTTTTCATAATAGTAAATGAAATCATTTACTAATTTATTTAATGAAGAGGTTGCTGTATTTCCTGAATTATTAGCAAATGAAACTTTGTAACCACCATTCCAATCATTTACAATAGTAGTCATTACTTCACTCATTTTAGCAACAACATCTGTTAAATACATCTTGTATTTTGCTGCGTCAGTATCTGTTGTATATTTAGCTACAATAGCATTATCATCTGCTGCCACTCCATAAAACAAATAGTCTAAGGCAGGAAACCCTTGAGCATCATGATTATTTGGATGAGCTAAATCATACCCTCCATTAGATATATTTGATTCAACATCGGCTACGGTAAGTGGATAGATATTAAAGTGATTCACAAAACCAATTTCTTCGGCCTTTCCAATATTAAACATTTCTACCCATTGCCAAGATTTATATGCTTGATACCAAGCAGTACGTGCATCTTCTAAAGTAAGTGTGCTTGGTGCATTGTTAAACGCTTCCACCTTTCCTTTTAAAACAATCAATTTACTATTAAAATCTTGAAAAGAAGGAACGATAATATTATCTGCTAAGTTTGTTAGCATTGCTTTTCTATCAAAATTATCTGTAGGTCCTACATCATCTGAACTTGAACTACTACATGCATAAATAGTAACTGCAAGTACTAGTAGAGGAATAATTTTTTTGAACATAATTTTTATTTCTATTTATTCTAAATAAAAGACATGCAAATATAAAAAAAGTAGCTAATCGTTAGCTACTTTTTATGAAATATTATTAGATAAAACTATTACTTAGTTTACTGTTTCAGCTACAGTAAAGTTAAATTTAGCTGCAATCTTGTTTGAAATATTGTCTAACGTTGCAGGTGTAGTATTTTCCCATAAACCATTTCCTGTACCTATTAAATCATTTATGTACCCATCTACTTCAGCTTTTGTAAAGTAAGATTCTGTAGAATTTGGTTTTCTAGTAAATTGTAAACTATAAATAAAACCTAAACCTTCCGAAAGATCATGAAACGCAGATGCCTTATCTGTAGCCCATACTCCTTTTCCTGATTGTAAATAATATACCGTTCTAATAGCAATTACTTCAGAAATTTTCTCACGAATAATTTCAGCTTGCTCGTTACGAACTTTATAATTTTTAGCAACGATAGCTGCTCTACCTAATTTAAATGCATTGTAAATTTCTGTCGCAATTCCAGCAAAATCAGAGTCTTTATTTACACGATCTAAATACTTATTTAAAAAGCTATCCGCATCCAATACAGGTACTGCAGGGTTAGCTTCACCTCCATATAAATATCCGTAAGCTTCATCCCACTTATGCTCCATCTTAGTGTAATTAGTACCTGTTTCTAAAGTACCAGCATCATTCTTAGCTACATTTGTTCCCTCATCTAAGACTAACGTACTTAAGTAATTATTTAACATTTGATCTACCATTAAAGCACCGATTAAACCTTTTGCAAAAATTTGATTTAACTCTACTCCTTTTCCATTAATGTATCTTGTAGAACCACCTCCAGACTCTTGTAATTTACCCGCTGTTCCTGCTACTGCATTCACATCCCAATTTGGGTAAACATCATCTACCTGCTCTTCAATCCAAGAATCAAATTCTCCTTTAATTGCATTTGCATCTACAGCATTTGCACTGAAGAAATCATTAGAAGCAGCTGTTTTACTTCTCACATTTTTTCCTGTAGCGTTTAAAGATGTATCAATAAAATCAGGTTTCCCTTCTTCATGAGCAAACATTTTATCTATATCTTCTTCAGTCTTTGCTGTGTTTTTTAAAGCATCAGCAATTTCTTTTGCCATCTTAATTCGAGTTGTTTGTCCGGAAAAACTAACAGTTGTATTTCCGTTTCTCTCAAATTTATATGTAGCAGGAGCAGTTACGTTATTTACTGGATCATCATCTGAACAAGATGTTAATACCACAGCAGAAACTGCCAACATTGAAAGAATTACTCTTTTCATTTTTATTTAGATTTAGTTTTAATAAATTTTCGACAAATTTATAGAACTCTATCGTTTTTCCAAACTTTATTAAGATTTATTTTAAATAAAAATTACACGTAAAAATAAAACACTGTTTAACAGTGTTTTAAAAATTATTTCTTTTTAAGAAGTTCAATAACAGCCTTACGAATATCATACGCCATTTCATTATCATTAGGACGATACACCTGTATTACCCCTTCCGCTTTGTCTGAAAGAATAGGTATATCTAATCCTTTTAATAAATAATCAGAAAAAGCAACTTTATATATTTTGTTACTATCAATTGGTTTTCCTTGTACAAGCCACTTTCCTTCCTTTTTAACAACATTATAACGCTGTAAATATGCTCCTGTACCTGCAGATTTTAGTCCATATTCTAACACCTCTTTTAACAAACTTCCTTTAATATCTACTTTTAAAACCGCTCCTCCGTAAGGTAAAACTCTAAAAATATCTACAACATTCACCGCTCCAGACAATTCATCATCTATCCTTACCGAACCTCCATTAACCAAAGCACAATCTACTTCGTTATTATACGCTAAACTCATCGCTTCAGCAATTAAAACCCCCATATTAGTTTGTTCACTTCTTATCGGAGTTTCTCTTGCATCCAAAGGTTCTTTAGCTGTATAAATTACTTCGTAAGGATTAGAAACGATATCTTGAATCTTATTCTTTAATATATCTTCCCATTTACTAACAACAGCATTTACCTTTTTATCAGCTACTATTTTATCATTAATCTCTTTCAATTGAGACTTGAATCTCAGTTTTTTCGTTTTGGGATCAAATTCAAATCGATGGATGTAGGCTGTTTTTGCATTTGCATCTGCTTTCGCTATTACAGCATTTCCTACTCTATCATAACTATTTGTATGTTCATGTCCTCCCATTAACAAAGGTACATTCGGTAATAATTCGGCTACCCTTTTGTCTTGACTTAAAGATAAATGGGTTAATCCTAATACAACATCAACCTTATCTTTAATATCACTATAAGATCTTTGTATTTCTTTATACATATCTCCGTAATACACATAATTTTTTGGGTTTGAAGGAATACAAACACTTATAAAACCAACTTTCAAAATAGATCCATCGGGGTTCTTAAATTCTTTTATAAAAGAATCTTCTAGATTGTGCTTGCTTCCATTTTGTTCTTTGTAAAAATAACGGTGTTCTCCATCAACATTGTGTAACACATTAGCAGAAATCCAAGCAAAAGAACTTTCATTAATTCTTTTTTGTAAATCTTTATAGCTCAAATCGAATTCATGGTTTCCAAAAGCAACCAAGTCAAAATTCATGGCATTCATTACTTCGACCATTTGTTTTCCTTTCACTCTCTCTCCATCTACTTTCATTGTACCTATTAAAGAGGGATTCAAAAAATCTCCAGCTAAAACAAGCATTACATTTTTACTTTCTTTTAACAAATCTTGGTGCACGGTTTCTACTCTTGCCATACCACCATACTTACCTCCTTGTATAGGTGCTATTTCATATACATCGTTTAATTGTAAAATTGAAAAGTACGTTTTAGATGCTTCTTGTTTAAATTTAAAGGCATCTTCTGAAGTGTTAGTTACGTTTTTAGCAGATCCACATGCCAAAAAGATAGCAACTAATAATAAAGAAAATAAATATTTGATTTGTTTCATTATGTAATTTTTAGCAAGCCAAAATTACAAATTCTAATGAAGGTATTTACGTGTATTTTGTTTTATTTGAGCTCTAAACTTAACCAACTCTGGAAATTGATAAAAGAAATTTATTTTCTTTTGAG
Source organism: Tenacibaculum sp. 190130A14a (assembly GCF_964048965.1). Lineage (NCBI taxonomy): Bacteria > Pseudomonadati > Bacteroidota > Flavobacteriia > Flavobacteriales > Flavobacteriaceae > Tenacibaculum > Tenacibaculum polynesiense. The sequence continues at coordinate 2,492,972 of NZ_OZ040189.1, forward strand.
CAGTAGTTCTTGGTCTTTTAATCTTTGGACGTAACACAAAAGCAGTCCAGCTCTCTACGATATCTTCTTCTGGACTTTCAGCCGCGTAATCAGTAATAAACTCAGTAAAATTATCCATATACAAATCTGAAAGTTTATCAACACAACTCGCTTCTGTATAGCAATGTTCTTTTTGAATATAATCCCATTCTTCTAACAAACCTTCTTTCTTCCAAAATAAGTTAACAAATCTATTCATGTAACTATTTTTGTAAGCCTCTCCTTCGTGTGTTAAATACAACCCGTTCTCTTCTACTTCTTGCCTAGTAGGTCTAATTTGTTCTTTATTCAAGGTTATTAAGTGACCAAACTCATGCACTAATGTATATACAGACTCATATAATCTTCTACGATCTCTTGAATCAAAATTTACATCTTCAACATCAATTACAAGCTGCCATCTATCATTTCCTTTACTCAATGAAACCAAGGCTCCTGTTTTTTCATCAGGACCGTCTGTCATTAACACTAACCTTCTTATATACTTTCTTAAAACCTTTTTAGGAAAAATCTTATTTAACTCACTCCAATACCTGGAAGCCAAATCGTTATTTATTGAACTATTTTTAATTAAATATCCATTATATATTTTCCATGTTCCAATCCTTTTCTCTTTACTTTGAGAAAACGATAACATCGAAATAGAAAATGTTAATAATGCGATTAAAATTTTAGTTCTCATATATCTTTAAAAAACTTCGAGTGCTTTGTTGTAAGCACTTTCAAAACTCATTGGTTTTATATTTGTATCAATACTATTACTAGTAAAGTATGATAATAATTTTTCTGTAGGCATATTACCTGTTAATTCATCTTTCGCCATCGGACAACCTCCGTATCCTTTTATGGCTCCATCGAATCGTTTACACCCCGCTTTATAAGCACTATCAACTTTTTCAAACCAAGTTGTTGGCGTTGTATGCAGATGTGCTCCAAATTCGATTTGTGGATATTTCGGAATCAAATTCGAATACAAATAGGTTATATCTTCAGGTGTCGAACTACCTATAGTGTCTGACAAAGATAGTATTTTTACGCCCATATTCGACAAACGTTCTGTCCATTCTGCCACAATTTCCACATTCCAAGGATCACCATACGGATTTCCAAACCCCATAGACAAGTATGCTACTACTTCTTTATTCGCTCTACCAGCAATGGTTAATATTTCTTTTAACGTATCAATAGACTCTTCTATTGTCTTGTGTGTATTCCTCATCTGAAAATTTTCAGATATTGAAAACGGATATCCCAAATAATGAATCTCTTCAAATTGAGAGGCATCATTTGCTCCTCTTACATTCGCAACAATAGCCAATAATTTACTAATTGTTGATGATAAATCCAACTTTTTTAACACTTCAGCAGTATCTTTCATCTGCGGAATTGCCTTCGGGGAAACAAAACTCCCAAAATCTATCGTGTCGAATCCAACTTTTAATAAAGCATTTATATATTTCGCTTTTGCCTCTGTCGGTATAAAATGACTTTTAATACCTTGCATAGCGTCTCTCGGACACTCTATGATTTTGACTTTCTCAACCATTGTGCCAAATATAAGTAAAATCATTAAAAATTGTAAGCTTTATATTAGGTTAATTCATTGGCAACAAATTAGAGAAATTATTTATTTTTATAAAAAAGTGTCACACATCAAAAATATCCTTGTCTATTAAATAGAATGATTTCATTAGAGTCGAAAAAGACACATATTAATCAACTAATCGAACGCTGCAAACTAAACGATAAAAATGCACAAATGCTTGTGTACAATAGCTACTATAAGGCTATGTTTAACACTTCATTTCGTATTTTAAAAGATGAATTTGAAGCAGAAGATATCATGCAGGAAGCTTTTTTAACTGCATTTACTAAGTTAGACACCTTTAAAGGAGAAGTTACATTTGGAGCCTGGCTAAAAAGAATTGTAATTAATAAAAGTTTAACACAACTGAAAAAGAACAATCGTTACGACGAAGTAAAAATGGAAGTTATCTCTAATGATAGCCTTGATGAAGAAGAAACGAACATAAATTATAACTCGTTGGATGTTAAATATGTATTACGAACAATTCAACAACTAAAAGATAACTATAGAATCGTACTTAATTTAAATTTAATTGAAGGGTATGATTATGAAGAAATAGCTCAAATACTCAACTATACAAACGAAAATGTGCGTACAACAGTATCTAGAGCAAAGAAAAAATTAAAACAGATTTTATTATCTGAAACTAATAAAACACAAGTATATGGAGGATAAACTACATACTTATTTTTCTGAAAATGATTTCGACATACTAGAGCCTCATTCAGGTCATATAGATCGTTTTCAAAGAAAATTAGAACAACAACAAAAGAACACCAAGAAAACCTCTTGGAGATGGTTGAGTGTTGCTGCCTCAGTGATCTTATTATTAGGTTTTTATTTAGGAAGTATTCAAAAAACGGAAACCTTTGATTTAACCACTGTATCACCTAAAATGGCAGAAGCTGAGAGCTTTTTCGTTTCTACCATAAACCAAGAATTAAAGGAAATAGAAAAGTACAGAACTATTGAAACCGAAGTACTTATTGAAGACACCTTAGACCAAATAGAGGAACTAGAAGAACAATACAAAGCTTTTATCATCGATTTAAAATCGAACGAAAATAAAAAACAAATAATTAAAGGTATAATAGCAAACTATCAACAAAGATTAACCTTACTTGAAGAACTATTATCTCAATTAGAAAACAACGAAAACCCTAACAATTTTGAAATTAATTACGATGAAGTCATTTAATATTATATTCTTATTTCTGTTAATTCCATTTGTTTCGTTTGCTACAAATGATAACAATGGGTTAAAAAAACACGAAAAAACAAAAACCATTAAGAAGAATTTTTCTGTAAACTCGAACGCAACTGTATTTTTAAAGAATAAATATGGTAATTTGAATGTTACTACATGGAATGAAAACAAGGTTGACATTACGGTAAAAATTACTGTAAAAGGAAACAGTTTAAGTAAAGTAGAAGACAAATTAGACGGTATTGACGTTATTTTTGAAGCTTCTGAAAACTTAGTAGAAGCACGTACTACTATAGAAAGTACAAAATCTAATTGGTCTTTTTGGGGTAGCAATAATAATATCAACTATCAGATTAATTATTATGTAAAAATGCCTAAAACCAATAATGCAGATTTTCACAATAAATATGGAAACATTGAACTTGATGAAATTGAAGGTAAGACCAATATTAATTGTGATTATGGTAAAATAGAAATTGATAAACTTTTAAATTCGTCGAATACTATTGATTTAGATTATTGTTCTGCCTCTGAAATTAATTTCATGGAGTCGGGGAATGTAAACATTGATTATTCTAAATTAAAAATTAATACAACAACTTCTACGAAAGTAAATTCAGATTATTCAACTGTTCGTATTGGTACTTCAGAAAATGTTGATTTTAACTGTGACTATGGTAGTATCGTTATTAATGAAGCTACTAACATTAATGGAAATTCTGATTATGCAGGAATGAAAATTGGAACTTTAAAAAAGAATTTAAAAATTAGTACCGACTATGGAGGAATTAAAATTTTAAATTTAGCTAACGGATTTGAAAATGTTACAATCGACGGAAGTTATGCCGGCATAAAAATACTAACCAACGAATCAAATAGTTTTAGTTTTAAGATGGATTTAGGCTATGCTGGCTTTAGCTACCCGGATGATAATGTAGATCTAACAAAAAGTATTAAAAAGAGTACTAAAAAGTATTATGAAGGTACTTTTGGAAACGCTAGCTCTAACTCTTCGATTAATGTTAAATCAAGATATGGAAGTGTATCATTAAAAGTTAACGACTAACTTTTTTCCAATATCATAGCTCTACATATTAAATATCGAGCTATATAATAAATAGAAGTATAAACAATTACATATCCTAAGTTGTAATCTAGATATTTATTATATGCTATTAAAATATCTGCAACTACAATTAACAAAATACCCAATAAAAAGTATTTGTTTCTAAGATTCATTTTGTTCAAATAATTCAAGAATGAAAAGAGAATCATTGTTGCAGAGGTTAACCCTAGTAATAAAAAAGAAGAAGAAATTTCTTCTAAATACGGTCTCAATAATACATAAAAAATAATAAACAAGCCAAAACTTGGAACCATATAAAACAGTAAGGTTTTTATATCAGTATCTTTTAGTGCCCTTCTAGATATAATTATATACAAAACCCTGTTTAATAACAAAAGTAAAACACCAAAAAGTAAAAAACTGTCTTCAAAAATTAAAAAAGTATCAGATGCTATAGAACTTAGCAACAAAAGTAAATACCAATAATTGATTTTTTTTGATACAGTTAAATATAAAAAGGACAAAGACAATAATGCCGTAACTTTTATAGTCATTTCCATCAATTGGTCTCCCCTATCAATAAAAAAGAAGGATACAAAACAAGCTATAAAGTAAACTGTGCTATATGTTTTAAGGTAAAAAGGCATACGTAATGTCTATAAATATATAATATAATTTTAACATAACTTAAATAAAAAATGAAAAAACAACTGCTTACTCTAATTCTAATTGCAACCACAATTACTGCAACTTCGCAAAGTTGGTGGAATTCAAAAAAGATTAAAGGAAATGGTAAAGTAATTACCAAAACAAGAACTGTAGGAAGCTTCGATGAAGTAGCCGTTGGAGGATCTTTCGACGTTAATCTAGTGCAAGGTAAAGAAGGAAATATTACTTTAGAAGGTGAAGAAAACATTTTACCTTATATCGTAACTGAAGTTAAAGGAGGAACTCTTAAAATTAAGTTTAAAAGCAACACAAATATTAATACTACTAGAAGGTTATTAGTTACTGTTGCTTTTGATAAAATTGACGGAATATCTTTAGGAGGCTCTGGAAATGTAACCTCACAAAAAGTAATCAAAGCTGAAAGTGTTTCTTTAAATCTAGGAGGTTCTGGAAGTATTATTGCTGATGTTGACGCCGACACTACTAAAGCTTCTATAGGTGGCTCAGGAAACATTAAGATAGAAGGTAAAACAGACAATTTTAAATGTTCTATTGCTGGGTCTGGAAGTATCAAAGCTTATGAACTACAAGCAAAAAATTTAAAAGCGAACATTGCTGGGTCTGGTAGTGTTAAAACTACTGTAAGTACTCGCATTAAAGCTACTGTTGCTGGTTCTGGAAGTGTTTACTATAAAGGAAATCCTAAATATGTAGATACAAACTCTATTGGCTCAGGAGATGTTATTGATAGAAACTAAACGTTTATAAAACAAAACACTGCTATTAAAAAACTCCAACAAAATATTTTGTTGGAGTTTTTATATTTTAAATACTATGAAATCTTTATTGCAAAGAAGCCAAACTTGCTTTTAACGTTTCTATTTTCGCTAAAGCATCTGCTTCTTTTTTCTTTTCACCCGCAACTACCTGCTCTGGTGCGTTATTTACAAAACGTTCATTCGCCAATTTCTTTTGCACCGATTTTAAGAACCCTTCAGTATAGTTTAACTCTTCTGTAATTTTCTTAACTTCTTCTTCTACATTGATACTATCTGCTGAAATAGGTACAAAGTACTCATTTGACTTGACACGGAAACTTAAAGCTCCTTCTACTTTTTCAGAAGAATAAGAAAGAGTCTCTATATTTACTAACTTTTGAATTACATTATCAAAATTTTCAGAAACTTTTTCATTATTAACAATTACTAAATCAATTGTTTCTTTAAATGAAATTTTCTTTTCCTTACGAATTGTTCTAATTCCTGCAACTACTTCCGATGCAAAATCAAACTCAGCAATTAATGCTTCTTTGCTTTCTTTTGTCTCAGGATATTTAGCTATGATTAACGCTTCTTCTGGAGTTCTTTCTTTAATAGATTGCCAAACTTCTTCTGTAATAAAAGGCATAAAAGGGTGCAAAATTTTAAGATTATCTTCAAATAAAGCGATTATTTCTTTATACGTTTTTGCATCTATTGGCTGCTGAAAACCAGGTTTAACAATTTCCAATAACCATCCACAGAAATCATCGTAAATCAATTTATAAATAGACATGATAACATCACTTAAACGATATTTCGAGTAATGATCTTCAATTTCAGCCAACACTTTTTGGAATTTTGCCTGATACCAATCTAAAGCTATTCTACTAGACTGTGGTTGTTCGATTGTTTCAGAAACTTCCCACAATGTTGTCAATTTGAATGCACTCCAAATTTTATCTCCAAATCTCTTCCCTTGATTACAAAGAGTCTCGTCAAACAACAAGTCGTTCCCTGCTGCCGAACTTAACAACAACCCAACACGAACCCCATCTGCACTATAGTCTTCAATTAACTTTAATGCATCTGGTGAGTTCCCTAAAGATTTAGACATTTTTCTACGTTGCTTATCACGTACTAAACCAGTTAAGTAAACATTTTCGAAAGGGCGTTGGTCTTTATATTCATACCCTGCAATTACCATACGTGCTACCCAGAAAAATAAAATATCTGGCCCTGTCACTAAATCATTTGTAGGATAATAATATTTAATTTCTTCGTTCTCAGGATTACGAATTCCATCAAATACACTCATTGGCCATAACCAAGATGAAAACCATGTATCTAATGCATCTGGGTCTTGCGTTAAGTCAGATGTTGACAATGATGAATTTCCCGTTTTCTCTTGAGCTAATTTTAATGCATCTTCAATACTTTCAGCAACTACAAAGTCTTCTTTTCCATCTCCATAATAAAAAGCTGGAATTTGTTGACCCCACCATAACTGACGCGAAATATTCCAATCACGAATGTTTTCCATCCAATGACGATATGTATTCTCAAACTTTCTTGGGAATAATTTTACTTCTCTATCTTCTCCTAAAACAGCTTCAATTGCTGGTTTTACCAACTCCTCCATTTTCAAGAACCATTGATCTGATAATCTTGGTTCTATTACCGCTTTAGTTCTTTCTGAAGTTCCAACTTTATTGGTATGCTGTTCAACTTTTAATAAGAACCCTTTTTCTTCTAATTCTTTTGATATCTCCTTTCTTACTACAAAACGATCTTTTCCTTCATAATGTAACCCGAAAGAATTTAAAGAAGCATCTTCATTAAAAATATCAATTACCTCTAAATTATGCTTATCTCCTAAAACCTTATCATTTTCGTCGTGTGCAGGTGTTACTTTTAAACATCCAGTACCAAACTCAACATCTACATACTCATCTTCAATAATTGGGATTTCACGATTACATAAAGGTACAATTGCTTTCTTTCCTTTTAAATGTGTATAACGCTCATCATTCGGATTGATACAAATTGCTGTATCTCCCAAAATCGTTTCAGGACGCGTAGTAGCAATTGTAACTTTCTCATCAGAATCTACAATACTGTATTGTAAGTAATATAGGTTTCCTTGACGCTCTTCATAAATTACTTCTTCATCTGAAAGTGTTGTTTTTGCCTCAGGGTCCCAATTTACCATTCTAAAACCACGGTAGATATATCCTTTATTATACAAATCAACAAAAACCTTTATAACAGCTTCACTCATATCATCATCCATGGTAAACTTTGTACGTTCCCAATCACATGAAGCTCCTAATTTTTTTAATTGTTCTAAAATAATACCCCCATATTGATCTTTCCACTCGAAAGCATGTTTTAAAAACTCTTCTCGTGTTAAATCACTTTTATTAATTCCTTGCTCTTTTAGTTTGGCTACTACCTTCGCCTCTGTAGCAATTGATGCATGGTCGGTTCCAGGAACCCAACAAGCATTTTTACCTTGTAAACGAGCACGACGAATTAATACATCTTGAATTGTATTATTTAACATATGTCCCATATGAAGTACTCCTGTGACGTTTGGCGGTGGAATTACAATTGTATATGGTTCTCTTTCGTCTACTTCTGAATGAAAATAATTATGTTTCATCCAGTAATCATACCATTTTCCTTCTACCTCTTTTGCACTGTATTTTGATGGAATACTCATGTGTTAATGTTATTTATTTTTGTATATTTTTACATCTCAAAAAAATGCCTAATTCAGCTTTGGCATCATTTTTGAAAAATGATTAGCAAAAATACAACTATCTTTGAGGTACAGAAAATCTAGAGGTTGTTTTTTTATTAACTAAAAAATAATATTAAATTTGTAACGGTTTGTAACCCCTAAATTAATTTTAAGATTATGAAAACATTATTATCTTTTGTAGCTATTTGCTTATTATCATTAAGTGTTAATGCTCAAGAATTTAAATTTGTAACTGAAACTATTGATTATGGTAAAGTAGCATATGGTTCTGAAGGAAAACGTACTTTCGAATTTACCAACATTGGTGATGCTCCATTAATTATCAAAGATATCAAGTCTACTTGTGGATGTACAGTTCCTAAGAAGCCAGAAAAACCAATTATGCCAGGAGAAAAAGGGCAAATTGAGGTTTCTTATGACACAAAAAGACCAGGAGGTTTTTCTAAAGCGATTACTATTATGTCTAACGCTAAGAAAAAAAGAAGAATGTTAAAGATTAAAGGATTTATTACTAAAGATGCTACTCCTGCAAAAGCAAAGAGTGTTGTAAACGATAGTGAATAAAAGACTTAATTAGATATAAAAAAAGACCTGCAAATTGCAGGTCTTTTTTTATATTCTTTGTTCTAATCTGAATTCATACTTTAGACGTGTTACCCCCCTATCTACTTTTAACTTTATCTTCTTATCAGGTTTAGAATGAAAAAGTTCCATTATTTGTCCCATTGTATAAGTATGTGCAGGTTTTCCATTGATATATTTAATAACATCTCCCTCCATTAAACCAGCTCTAGCTGCTGGTGATCCTTCAACTACTTTATCTATTTTATAAGAAGGCTTAAATCTGTAAAAAAATGTAGTTACTAAAGATATCGTATTATTTTTACTAACATTATTGTTTTCTAAAGTTCTTGCAAATTTTGTAATTGCTTCTTCTTTAATAAGTTCTTGTCCGTTATAAATAACATGTAAGCCACTCATATTATAGTAAAAGCCCCCTTTTAAAGGAGCATTCTTTTTAAACGTAATTTTTCCATTTGGGTAATCAATCCAAACTTTAAATCTCTTTAACACCTCTCCCCCAATACTTCCGTTACGTTTTTTAAATTTACGTGCATTAAATGTAGAAGTTGAGTCTAAAAATGCGGCAGTTGGTTGAATTATTTCATACTTCCCTATTTTTAGTTTAGCTACTCTACTTCTGTTCCCGTAAATGGTACCACTAAACCCCTCACCTAGTACATCATTAAAGTATTTTTTGGGAGTACGTATTTCCTTTTTCGTATCCTCAAAAAGCCACATAGCATCGGTACCTCCAGAATCTATCAAAAGTTTCACGGGTAAATCATTTACATTATCTACCAAGTCAACATTTACATCTACATAAGGTTTATTCCTGTAGAACTCTAAAGGAATAGTCTCACATTTCCTACATCTTTTGGGGTATTTGAATGTTTTCGGATTATAAAATGTTACTTTTTTATTATTATAATCTACCCTAGCAATAACATCTTTTAGTAAATCATATCCTATAATTCCATGAATAGTGGTTCCCATTCTTGCAGAAAGGTTAAAAGCATCTTTTAAAATAACATATAAACTTTCGTTAGAATTAACAATATTATTAACTCTAAAGGTATTTTTTCGAGAAAGCAGCGCCTCTACAGGTTCACCATCTCCTAAACCATGTATAAATACTTTTCTTACTTCTTTCAGGTCTATACTATCATTCTGGGTCAAATTAAAGAGTATAGTTTTGTTAACTCCTGTGTCTAAAATAAATGAAAGAGGTTTATCATTTATTTCAAGAGGAATCACTATTAAATTATTAATTAAACGAAAACTAACAGTTTGTTTATCAGTTTTTTTACCGAAGAATTGAAATTTTCCTTGACCAAAACTTAATAAGCATACATGAAGCAATAAAAGTGTAAGTAATTTTTTTCTCAAAAGGGAGTAGTTTAGAATATCAATATTCAATTTACAATTAAATTTCGGGGTATTTAACTTTTTAAGATTTTTTTAACCTTATTTCTCTACTTTTTTTATGCTTTTTTTGATGCTTTTATCTGTCTTAAATTCAATTATATTTCGCAAATTTGCCTTTGAAAACAACTAAACATTTATATTTAAAATGCCTTCTATTTCTAACAAAGGAAATTCTATGCCTCAATCACCAATTAGAAAGTTGGTGCCTTTTGCAGAGGCTGCTAAGAAAAATGGAACTAAAGTATTTCATTTAAATATTGGACAACCAGATATAAAAACTCCACAAGTTGCTTTAGATGCAGTAAAAAACAATGCCATCGAAGTATTGTCTTACGCTCGTTCTGAAGGTTCTGAAGAATACAGAAGTAAACTTGCTAATTACTATGCTCAAAATGAAATTCATGTTGCAGCAAACAACATCATTGCTACAACTGGAGGTTCAGAAGCTTTATTATTTACTATCGGTAGTATTACTGACCCAGAAGATGAAATCATTATCCCAGAGCCATTTTACGCTAACTACAATGGTTTTTCTACAGCTTCAGGAGTAAAAGTTGTTCCTGTTATTTCTAAAATTGAAGATAACTTCGCTTTACCAGCAATTGAGGATTTTGAAAAGTTAATTACTTCAAAAACAAAAGCGATTTTAATTTGTAACCCAGGTAATCCAACAGGATATTTATATAGCGAAGAAGAAATTGAAAAACTAAAGCAAATTGTACTAAAACACGATTTGTTTTTAATAGCTGACGAAGTATACCGTGAATTCACATACGACGGAGAAAAACACAATTCTGTAATGGCTTTGGAAGGTATAGAACAGCATGCTATCATGATTGATTCTGTATCTAAACGTTATAGTATGTGTGGAGCAAGAATTGGGTGTATTGTTTCTAAAAATGAAGACTTTATTAATACTGCTCTTAAATTTGCACAAGCGCGTTTAAGTCCTCCTACATATGCTTTATTAGCTAGTGAAGCTGCTTTAGATACTCCACAAAGTTATTTTGACGAAGTTATTGAAGAGTACCAAGAACGTAGAGATACTTTAATTTCTGAATTACAAAAAATTGAAGGTGTTAAAGTCGCAAATCCAAAAGGTGCGTTTTATTGCATCGCAGAATTACCTGTTGATAGTTCAGAAGATTTTGCTCAATGGATTTTAGAAAAATTTAATCATAATAATGAAACTGTTATGGTTGCTCCTGCTGGAGGTTTCTATTCTACTAAAGGAGAAGGTAACAACCAAGTAAGAATTGCTTATGTTTTAAACAAAGCTGACTTAAAGCGTTGTGTAGAAATTTTAAAAGTTGCTTTACAACAATACAATAGTTAATTGAATATACAAAACAACATATCTTTAAAAGAATACAACACGTTTGGCATTGATGTAAATGCCAAGCGTTTTGTTTCTATCGATTCTCTTTACAGTTTACAACAACTTTTAAAAGTAGAGCAAGATATTTTCTTGATTAGTGGAGGTAGTAATATGCTATTAACTACTGATATTGATAAATTAGTAGTGCATCTTAATTTAAGAGGAATTTCTATTGATAGGGAAAACCATAATGATATTTACCTAACGGTAAATGCAGGTGAAAATTGGCATGAATTTGTTCAATGGTGTATTTCTCAAGGATATGGTGGCATTGAAAATCTTTCTTTAATTCCTGGTAATGTAGGAACTTGTCCTATTCAAAATATAGGGGCGTATGGAGTTGAAGTAAAAGATGTAATTACTAAAGTTGAAGCAGTCGAAATAGCTACAGGAAAGTTAATTGAATTTTCGAATAAGGACTGTCAATTCGGCTACCGAAATTCAATTTTTAAGAATACCGTAAAAGGTAAATATATTATTACTTCTGTTAGTTTTCAGCTAACAAAAGGCGAACATCACTTAAATACGTCTTACGGTGCTATTAATACTGAATTATCAAAAATGGGTATCGACAATCCATCTATTAAAGATATTTCAGACGCTGTAATTTCTATTAGACAGTCTAAATTACCTGATCCAAAAGAAATTGGAAATAGTGGTAGTTTTTTTAAGAATCCAGTCATTTCTAAAAAACACTTTCAAAAACTTCAAAAAGAATACCCTGCAATTCCTAATTACCCAGTTTCAGAAACAGAAATCAAAGTTCCTGCTGGATGGTTAATTGAACAAAGCGGGTTTAAAGGAAAACGTTTTGGTGAGTATGGTGTTCATGAAAAACAAGCACTTGTTTTGGTTAACTATGGAGATGCTAGTGGAAAAGATATTTATAAACTTGCTCAGACCATCCAAAAAACCATTCAAAAGCACTTTGGTATTGATTTAGAAATTGAAGTTAACGTTATTTAATTTGCTTTTCGAAAGCGATACTTAAAATTGAATTTTCTTCGTTTCTTTGATAGAATTAAATTCTAGCCCTTATTATCTTTTCAATTTATCATCATAGATTTGTTGTTTTTCAAACAAAAAATTAATAATTGTTTATTTTTATTATATTTTTTCTAAAATTTTAATATTTATTTAACATTATAGTGTTATTAAATATAATTCAAACTAAACAAATTTTATTATGAAAAATCCAAAAACAATTTTATTTTTTTTTGCCCTTTCTTTTTCATTAATATTCCAAAATTGTACTTCTGACGAAAATGAAGTATCAAATTTAGATGTCCCCGCAGTCTCTCCATCAAATTTGAACATGGATGATGCTGACCATGCAACTGTTCAAGGTTTCGGACCTAACTCTTATTGGGCCAATTACCTTGTGAATCAATCAGTAACAAATTTTTTAAAAGGACAACACGACAGTGCTGCAAGTCTATTTGGTATGGGTAATGTACCATTATACTATGCTGCTGGTCCTGGAACTTTTAACGCTCTTTCTTTTAGCGCAGGATATGTAGTTTGGGGAGAGGAACTCTTAGCAAATGCCAATACTTATGGTAATGCAGCTATAGCCTATGTCGCCGCTCATGAAATAGCACATCAGGTGCAATTTAGAACAAGTGGTATTCCGAGTAGAAACCATGTGAGCGCTACAGAACTAGAAGCAGATGGATTTGGAGGTTATTATATAAGAAAAAGATATACTAGCAACTGGACAACAGCTGCACAAGGATATACTTTCTCACAAACTTTAGGTGGTCCTGTAAACTCTAGTCACGGTTCTTCATCTCAAAGAAGATCTGCATATAGATTAGGTTATCTTATAGCCGAAAATGGCAACTATACCAATAGAAATTTTGATAACGTATTCTTTTATTATTATGATCAATACGTTTTAGGAGGACTTCTTAAATCTGAAGTGAAAAAGCCTAAAAATGTATCAGTAGAAACTCATGATTATATTTCTTCATTTAGTGAAGAACTTCAAAAAATCGCTTCAGGTGAAATATCTGAAGAAGAATTTATTAATTTAAAATAACAACTAATAATAATTATATTTAATAATGAAAACTGTTTCTTTTTTTTAAGAAACAGTTTTGTTCTTTTTCCTCACCACTCTCTGTAATATTTTAGACTTTTGATATACTAATAAATAAAAGTTTATAAGTTATGAGTAGATTTTGGATTAAGTTCAAGAAGTTTTATAAATGTGAAGTGAGAACATTTAATAAAATGCTAGGTATAAAAAACTAGCCTTCTTCCTTTAATATTTTTATATGTCTAATTAGACGCTCTGTATCTAGGGCTATAGTTCCGTTATATACACCTCTAATTCTTCCTTTTTTATCAATAAGAATGAAGTTTTCAGTATGAACAAAGGCATCTTCATCTTGTGTTTTCACAAAATCTTCGTCGGCAAAATAGGCCTTACGAGCTAAATCATAAATCTGTTTCTTATCCCCTGTTACCAAATTCCATTTTTTAGAATCAATATCATTATCAATAGCATATTGCTTTAAAACAGATACTGAATCTTTAGTTGGCATAACTGTATGAGATAATAACATAACATCATTATCTGCTTTGAACCTTTCTTGAATTTTACTCATGTTCTTCTCAAGTATTGGACAGATACCTGGACAAGTAACAAAGAAAAAATCGGCTACATAAATCTTACCTTCATAAGTCTTTTTGGTAATTGCTTCACCATCTTGATTTATCAACGAAAACTCAGGAATTTGATGAATATCATTATACTTAACATCCTTTTCATGAATCCATTCTGGTGTAAACTCTGCCGAATTAAAAAAAGGGAGAGTAACTTCTTTATCAACCTCTTTTTTTGCTTGACATGATATTACTAAAATACCTATTACTAACAGTGTTAAAATTTTATTGAATAATTTCATTTTTTGTATCTACTGAATAACATTTTTTTAATCCTATTAAACCAAATCGTTCTCCATTTTTTGTAACATAATTAGCCCTAATTTTTCCATCTAACTGCCACATTCGTTGACGTCCATCTTCTTTTCCATCAACATAATTGAACATTTTTAGCAATTGTCCATTCGGAAACCATTCGCTTACTTCACCATCGTATTCCCCATGTTCATTGAAATGGTACATAAACTTAAGTTGTCCATCTTTATACCAGCCTAAATGCTTTCCTGTCTTTAAGCCATTTGTATAAAAACGCTCAAAAGATTTAGCACCTTCTTCATACCACCCTTGATACATTCCATTTCTTTTCCCTTCATTATATTCGGATTTTGACTTTAATTCTCCTGAATTATAAAAGGTATTGACTACTCCTGAAAAAGCTTCGTTTTTAAATAATAATACTCCATTTACTAATTGAAAATTAGTATCTAAAATATTTCTTTCAATTACAGCAACAGTACTATTTGTTCTAGCTTCTTTAGTTGAACAAGAAGCTAGAAATAGCGTTAGTAAAATTATATATGTAATTCGCAAAAGTTTCATTAACGAGTTACAGATCCTGGGGTTCCAAAAAAGCCACTACCATTTAAGTATGGGTCTTCGTTGGTGATATGATAATGATAAATTCCATCAGGAAAATCTGCTGTTGGAGAAACATGTCCGTGGTAATCATCTAAATCGTCGTTTGTAATGGTTTTTCCATTCTCTAAAGGACCATAGACAGGAAAACCATCAGATAACAATCCTAAAAACGCATCTTCTCCAAAACTATCAGTTAAAAACTTTGGCTTGATATGATAATGATATTGTGTATTTGCAGGATGTCCTAAATATTGGTCAAAAGAATTAATTTCTCCTGCTAAGGGTGCTCCTCCTGCTGCATATTGATTAAAGAAAACCACTCCATTTCTCGAAACTCCAATAGGTCCCATTGGCGTAGTAGATTTTGTATCTGCTTCTGACGGGTTTAACGGAATTCTAAAAGTAATATTTTGCTCTCCTATTGAACCTGGATTTTGATTCCAAGCAGGATTGGTTCCATTATAAGCCTCATACATTGCATGTCCTACCCCCCAATATGGACTTTTATGATTTGGTAAATTCGTTGTTTGTATGGTTAGTGTGTTTCCTGAAACAGAATATGTAATTGCGTCAATCCCATCAAACTTTGATAATATTGGGGTTATATCATATACTTTTTCATCTATCGTTCCTTCATTAGTTCCTTCAGAATCATTTGATCCACATGAATAAACTATTGTCATTAAACCTATTAATAAGGCTGTTATTTTTAAGTTTTTCATAATAGTTATTGCTTTAAATTATTTAGGGTTTCTTTTAAATCATCGAGTTGTTGCTGTTCTGCAGTGGTTAAAGTTCTATCTAACAAATTAGTAACTTCAAAAAAGTCATTTGATAGATTATAAAAAGCTTCGCTTCCGTCTGTAAACTTTATATATTTATAATTTCCATTTCTAATGGTATATTCATCATCACCACTAGGTTGACCATGTTCTGTATAAGCAAAATCTCTATTTTGTGAGTTGCTTGTAGAGGAAAATAATTCTTTAAAACTTTTACTATCGTTGATTTCATTAGTTCCAGTACCAGCAATATCAGAAATGGTAGCAAATAAATCGACCGTGTTTAACAACTGATCTTCTTCTTGATTAAATCGTTCTACATTTTTACCTGAAACAATCATTGGTACATTGACCCCTCCTTGATATAAAGTTCCTTTAGCTCTTCTAGATCTATAATCTTGAACCACTTGATTTGGACTTCCATTATCTCCAATAAAAATAATAATTGTATTATCCTTTTCTTCTTGAGACATTGAATCAAGTAAACGTCCAATTTCAGCATCCATCGCTTCAATCATTGCTAAGTAATATGGTAATGGATTTGCATCAATACTTGCTTCATCAGTAGGTAAACTTCCTTGTGAATGTAAATCAGCAGGAGGTAAATGAAATGGGGTATGTGGAGCATTAAAAGCCAACCACAAAAACCATGGCTGATTTTGCTGCTCTACCCAATCAATAGCTAAATCAGTAAATTTTGTGGTTGTATATTCATTTGAAGAAGTAGAACTTTGATTTTGTGTTATATTCCATTCCCAATAACTTCTCACTCCACCACTTAACAAACCAGCATAATAGTCTATTCCCATTTGTGTTGGATGTGATGGATTATTAGATAAATGCCATTTTCCAATAACAGCATTACTATATCCTGCATTTTCATCTTCTAAAAACTGTTGTAATGAGGTTTCTGTTGTAGGTAATACATCATCCACTTTCATTACTCCTGTTCTAAATCCATATTTACCAGTTAAAATACTAGATCTTGTTGGCGTACATGTTGGATACGACCATAAATTTGTAAATCGAACTCCAGTATTAATCATATTTTGCAAATTCGGAGTATTTGGCTTCACAGAACCAACGTTAAAACCTGGGGTTGCATCTAACCCCATATCATCTGCTATAATTAATAATATATTAGGTTTAGTACTAGGTGTAGGTGTTGGAGTTTCATTATCTCCTGCTATGGTTGCAGTATCACTACTACATGCAAAAAACAAAGACGTTGCGAACAATAAAGTAAGAGGTTTAAAGAGTAGCTTCATATTAATAGTTTTACATTAGACCTCCATTTTTTAAAAAGGTTTAAAATAAAAAGGACATTTCTTTTGAGAAATGTCCTTTTTATATAATCAAATGAGTTTATATTACTTATCAAATAAAGCTTTATGTATAAAACCAGCTACAACTGCTCCAGCAATTGGTGCTACCCAAAACAACCAAGACTGTGTTAAAAACTCTCCTCCCGCAAACAAAGCTTGACTCATTGAACGAGCTGGATTTACCGATGTATTAGTAATAGGAATACTGATTAAATGAATTAACGTTAATCCTAAACCAATCGCAATTGGTGCAAATCCTTTAGGGGCTCTTTCATTGGTACTTCCTAAAATTATAAGCAAGAAAAACAAGGTTAACAAAAACTCTGCAATAAAAGCAGCCATGATACCATAACCTCCTGGCGACAATTCACCATAACCATTTGCAGCAAAACCGCCAATAGATTCAAAACCTACTTTGTCAGTAACAATAATAAATAACATTGAAGCCGCCAATATAGCTCCTACCAGTTGCGAAACAATATAAGGAACCAGCTCTTTTGCCGAGAACTTACCTCCTGCCCATAGTCCTAAAGAAACAGCTGGGTTAAAATGTCCTCCAGAAATATGTCCTACAGCATAAGCCATGGTTAATACTGTTAAACCGAAAGCCAATGCCACTCCAGTAAACCCTATTCCTAATTCTGGAAATGCAGCAGCAAAAATTGCACTACCACACCCTCCAAAAACCAACCAGAATGTTCCAAATAATTCAGCGATGTACTTTTTCATGATATAAATATTAAAAATTAGTTAACAATGATTAAGACACCGCGTTTTTTAAAATGTCACATTCTCCCTTTTTCAAATAATAGCGTATCTTTGCATTTCAATATTATTTTTATGAAATTAATTTTTGTTACAATCGGGTTATTAGCTATTGCTTTTGCTGGAATAGCGATTAAAATTTGGGCTAAAAAAGATGGTGAATTTGCAGGTACTTGTGCAAGTCAAAATCCGATGTTAAACAAAGAAGGAGAAGCTTGTGGTTTTTGTGGTAAAACCCCAGATCAATTTGATACTTGCGCTGAACCACAACACAATAGTTAATTAATTTATGACATTAACTGTACTTTTCTACGTTTTAGTAGCTGTATTTTCTGTACAGATAATTTATCATTTATATTTTTTGGTATTCTGCTTTAGTAAAGAAAAAGAAACTAGTATACCTTCTATACCTGTTTCTGTTATTGTTTATACCAAGAATAGTAATGAAAATATTAAAAAGAATTTAGCTAAAATACTTAATCAAAACTATCTAAACTTTGAGGTAGTAGTGGTTAACAATGCTTCCTTTGATGATACCTATTATACCTTAGAAGATTTTCAAAGAGAGTTTAAACATCTAAAAGTTGTTAATGTTGAAAATACAGAGGCTTTTTGGGGAAACAAAAAATATGCATTGACTTTAGGAGTTAAAGCCGCCCAAAATGAACATCTTATTTTTACTGAAATCGATGCAAGACCAATTTCTGATAACTGGCTCGCTTCTATGGCTTCGAGGTTTCATTCTGAAAAAGAAATTGTTATTGGGTATAGTAAGTTTGATACAACGAAGATGTCTTTCTTAGGTATATTGGTTCGTTTTGAGCACTTACTTAAACATGTTGCTTCACTTTCTTTTGCCAAATATGGCAGTCCTTATTATACAGATGAAAAAAACTTTGCCTATACGAAAAGTACTTTTTTCAGAGTAAAAGGATACATTAATCACATAAAGTTACCTGCAAAGCATAGCGATTTATTTGTTAAAGAAGCAAGCACCAAAAAGAATACTACTATTACCACTGCTCCTAATAGTTTTATAAGTATCCCACTTCCAACTTCTTTTCTAAGTTGGTATAATACTATCGCTTTAGAGGCTTTTAATGGTAAAAATTATAAATTTAAGCATCGATCATTAACCAATTTATACTTTGTTTCTAAAGTTGCCTTTTATATTTGTGCCACTTTATTACTTATTCTTAATTGGCAGCTTTCGTTACCTTTTATTTTGGTTTATTTGTTATTTAGATATATTATTGTTGGTAAGGCATCCAATAAATTAAAAGAGAAAAATTTAATCTTCTTTGTACCTCTTTTAGAAATTTGTTTATTGTTAATTCAAATTAGTATATTTATAAAAATTAGAATTTCGAAACCTTCGCTTTGAAAATAAACCAAGAAAAGTTACTTCATCAAATCAAACTTGCCAAGCAAGGCAATCAAATGGCATTTAACTTTTTGTTAGATTCTTTTTGGGGAAACGTTTATGCATTTTTACTTCAAAAAACCCAAAACGAAAACGATGCGGAAGACATTACTATTCAAACCTTTTCAAAAGCATTCGATAAAATTTCCTCTTTTAACGAAGAATATCAATTCAAAACTTGGTTAATTACTATTGCTAAAAATATTCATATCGACTTTTTACGTAAAAAAAAGTCATCTATAACTATTGAAACTTCTAAAGACCAAGAAAAAGAGGCTTTTAAAGTAATTGATGATGCACCTTCTCCAGAAGACAAAATCATAACAGAACAAAATTTAGCGAAACTTTTACGCGATATAAAACAGCTTAAACCAAAGTATCAAGAAGTCATTAATTTGCGGTATTTTCAAGAATTAAGCTATAAAGAAATTGCAGAAAATATAGATGAACCTATAAACAATGTAAAAGTTAAATTACTGAGAGCTAAAAAATTATTAGCAGAGATTATTAAAAAATCATAAATTGCACAATCGATTTGTAATTTTTATCTGTTCATAATAATTCTTATTCATCCCCTTTCCCCATGAAGAAAAGCATATTAACTTTACTAGGTCCTGGTTTGTTATTTGCCGGTGCTGCAATTGGTGTTTCTCATTTAGTACAATCTACTCGAGCTGGAGCTGATTATGGTTTCGGATTACTTTGGGCACTTCTAATCGTTCATATTTTCAAATATCCATTTTTTCAATATGGTCCAAGATATGCAGCTGCAACTGGAGAAACATTATTAGATGGTTATAAAAAACTAGGTACTCATTTTTTAACCATTTACTATTTGTTAAATTTTGCAACCATGTTTACCATTCAAGCGGCTGTAACCATTGTTACTGCAAGTTTAGCCTCACACTTATTCAATGTAACCAATGATTTGGTGGTATGGTCATTAATTATTACTGTGGTAAGTATACTTATTTTAGGTATTGGGAAATACAAACTGTTAGATAATGTTATGAAATACATTATTATAGCTTTAACGGTAAGTACCTTAATTGCTGTTAACATTGCTCTTTTTACAACAGATAAAGGCTTTAGCTATCAACAAATACTCCCATCTGGAACTGCACAAATTACCTTTTTAATTGCATTTTTAGGATGGATGCCAGCTCCTTTAGATATTTCTATCTGGCATTCTTTATGGTCTGTTGAAAAGAACAAAGCTACTTTAGAAAATATTAAACCCAAACAAGCTGTTTTTGATTTCAACGTTGGGTATCTAGGTACTTTATTTTTAGGAGTTTGTTTTGTGATGTTAGGTGCTTTGGTTATGTACCAATCTGGAGAATCTTTTTCAAATAAGGGATCTATTTTTGCAGCACAACTCATTAAACTTTATACAAATAATCTAGGTGATTTTTCTCATATAATAATTGGTATTGCCGCTTTTACAACTATGTTTAGTACTACTTTAACCACCTTAGATGCATCTCCTAGAGCTATGACAAAAGCTTCAGAATTATTGTTTAAGCGTAAAAAAATAAAACTAGGTTATTGGTTTTGGATTCTTTTTCTAGCTGTAGGTACTTATATAATTTTAAAGTATTTCTTAGCCGATATGGGATTCTTAGTAAGAGTTGCTACTATCTTATCTTTTTTAACCGCCCCTTTTTATGCTATTTTAAACTACATGCTCATTTCTGGAAAACATACCCCAGAAAAATACAGGCCATCATTGCCTTTAAAAATTTTAAGCATTACAGGTATCGTTTTTTTAATAGGTTTTAGTATTTGGTTTTTACTGAATTTGTAACGCTTTTCTTTGTAAATTTGCAGTTCAATTTAGAAACAAATGACTAAACAACCTGTTACATTACCAGAAAGAACTAAAAAACCTAAATGGCTTAGGGTGAAGTTACCAGTAGGTAAAAAGTATACTGAATTAAGAGGCTTAGTAGACAAGTACAAATTGAATACAATTTGTACTAGTGGTAGTTGTCCTAATATGGGAGAATGCTGGGGAGAAGGAACAGCTACTTTTATGATTTTAGGAAATGTTTGTACACGTTCGTGTGGATTTTGTGGTGTAAAAACTGGAAGACCTGAAACGGTTGAATGGGATGAGCCAGAAAAAGTTGCTCGTTCAATAAAACTAATGAACATTAAACATGCCGTATTAACTTCTGTTGATAGAGATGATTTAAAAGATGGTGGTTCTATCATTTGGGCAGAAACTGTAAATGCAGTTCGTAGAGCAAACCCTTCTACTACATTAGAAACTTTAATTCCAGATTTTCAAGGAAACGAAAAGTTAATAGATCGTATTATTGAAGTAGCTCCTGAAGTTGTATCACATAACATGGAAACGGTACGCCGTTTAACTCGTGAAGTGCGTATACAAGCAAAATATGATAGAAGCTTAGGTGTTTTAAAATATTTAAAAGATAATGGTATGAGAACTAAATCAGGAATTATGCTTGGTTTAGGAGAAACTGAAGACGAGGTTATACAAACCATGAAAGATCTTCGTAATGTCGGTTTAGACATTATTACTATTGGACAATATTTACAACCCACTAAAAAACATTTACCCGTAAAAGAGTTTATTACGCCTGAACAGTTTAAGAAATATGAAACTTTAGGTTTAGAAATGGGCTTTATGTATGTAGAAAGTGGTGCTTTGGTACGTTCTTCGTACAAAGCACATAAGCATGCTAGTTAAAAATTTAACTTTTTTATTAAATTTTTCTTAGTAAACAACATATTTGTTAGATTTTTCTTAATTTGAAGTGTTTGAACTGTTAAAAAATTGTAAAATATTAAACACTCATATACAACATATTAGGTTAATTCGTAATTTTGGCACAGAATTTGGAAACAATATAACCGTAAACAAGTATTGTTTTCATTGTGTAAATTATTTGAATTAGTTGATTAACAAAAGCCCACTCGAATTGAGTGGGCTTTTGAATTTAATATATGTTGTATGCTAATTAAATTGCACTAATAATGTCATACTTCGTAACAATATGATGCTTACCATTTTCTAAATCAACTAATACTGCTTGATTATCTTTTGTAATTAATTTAGATACTTCTTCTATAGAGGCAGATTTACTTACCATTGGATATCTATTTCCCATTACATCCTTAATTGGTTTATCTGCAATATTTTTATCTTCTAAGTAACTTCTTAATAAAGCCGATTCATCAACAGAGCCTACAAAACCATTTATATCTTTTACAGGAATTTGAGAAATCTTAAAAGTTCTCATACGCTCAATGGCATGTGACACTAATTCTTCTGTTTGAACAGTTACCAATGGCTTGTTGATATGATCTTTGATTAAATCTTCAGCAGTTGTAACATCATCTTCTAAAAACCCTCTATCACGCATCCAATCATCATTAAACATTTTCCCTACGTATCTACTTCCATGATCATGGAATAACACCACTACTACATCATCTTTTTTAAACTCGTCTTTTAACTGTAATAATCCTTTAATTGCCGATCCAGCAGAGTTTCCAACGAAAATACCTTCTTCTTTTGCTATTTTACGTGTATATACAGCCGCATCTTTATCAGTTACCTTAGTAAATCCATCTATTAAAGAAAAATCTACATTCTTAGGTAAAATATCTTCTCCAATACCTTCTGTTATATATGGGTAAATTTCATTCTCATCAAAAATTCCAGTTTCATGATATTTTTTAAATACAGAACCATAGGTATCTACTCCCCAAATTTTAATATTTGGGTTCTTTTCTTTTAAGTATTTCGCCGTTCCAGAAATAGTACCTCCTGTACCTACTCCAACTACAAAATGCGTAATTTTCCCTTCTGTTTGTTCCCAAATTTCAGGACCAGTTTGTTCGTAATGAGCAACTGCATTAGAAGGGTTATCATATTGATTTACATACCAAGAATTTGGTGTTTCTTCTCCTAAACGCTTCGATACAGAATAATAAGAACGAGGATCATCTGGCTCTACATTTGTAGGACAAACTACTACCTCTGCTCCTACTGCACGAAGAATATCCATTTTTTCTTTAGATTGCTTATCTGAAATTACGAAAATACATTTGTATCCTTTTACAATCGCTGCTAACGCTAATCCCATTCCTGTATTTCCTGAAGTACCTTCAATAATAGTACCTCCTGGTTTTAAACGACCATCTGCCTCAGCATCTTCAATCATTTTTAAAGCCATACGGTCTTTAACCGAATTCCCTGGATTAAACGTTTCTACTTTTGCTAATACTAAAGCATCTACTTCTTTAGTAACTGAATTTAATTGAACTAAAGGCGTATTACCAATAGTTTCTAATATATTTTTTGCGTATTTCATCATCTTATTTTGAGCTGCAAATTTAAGCAAATCTGATAGACTTGGAAGGGTGAATTTTAGTTATGATATATGAAGGAACAATGAGCATTAAAAAACACAAAATCAGTGTTCCTATATTTAACAACAAGATCATCCAAATATTCAATTCTACAGGCATTGTAGATACATAATAGGTTTCTGGATTTAGTTGTATTATTTTAAAGTATTTCTGTATAAAAATTATGAGCATTCCTATAAGGTTACCCCACAATAGTCCTTTCAATATTAAATAAGAAGCATTGTATAAAAACACTTTTCTTATACTCCAATTATTACTTCCTAAAGCCTTTAAAACTCCTACCATTTGAACTCGTTCTAAAATCAACACAAGCAAAGCGGTAATCATATTTATTCCAGCAATTAATATCATAATAGCAATAATAAACCACACATTATTATCAATAAGTTCAAACCATTCAAAAATTAAAGGATAATTGTCTACAATAGTAATACTATTCAATGTAGCACCCGTATTACTATACACTTCATCTCCTTTTTCCTTTAAGGAATCAAAATCATCTAGTAAGACTTCAAACCCTCCTATTTGGTCATCATTCCAACGGTTAATTCTTTGAACTTCTCTAATATCTCCAATAATAATGGATTTATCAAATTGCTCAAAACCGGTATCATAAATCCCTACAATAACTGGTTTACGTGTTTTAAATTTTGACTTGCTATTTTCTGCATAAAATAGTGCCTGAATGGTATCGTTCACTTTTAAATGTAAGCGATTGGCAATGGTTTTAGATACCAGTATTTCTTTATTTCTCTGTTGTTCAAAATCAGGTAATCTTCCTTCTTTTAAATATTCTCTAAAAAAAGAAAAATCATAATCTGTAGAAACTCCTTTTAAAACGATTCCTTCAAAATCTGTTTGGGTTCTTATAATTCCAGCAACATTGGCAAAAACCTGAACATTTTTTATCCCATCTATATTTTTAAACTCTGGATAAAATTCTTGAGTTTTACTAATAGGAACTGTAGATAAGTCAGAGTTGTTATTGTCATAATTTAATATTTGAATATGACCTTTAAATCCTGACATTTTATCACGAATTTTCTTCTGAAAACCCGAACCAATAGATACTGCTACCAACATAATAGCAATTCCTAAAGCAATGGCTGTGATAGCAATTTTTATTATTGGAGATGATATACTATTTTTATATTCTTTGCCTGCAATAATACGCTTGGCGATAAATAACTCGTAATTCAAAAGTTATAATTTTATAGAATACCAAAAGTATTAATTATAGATTAAACATTTACTAATAAATGATTAAAGCTTCAATTAAACACAAAGAACTTGTTACTGATATCTTATACAGTGCATTTGTTGGTATTACGATTCCTAATTCTATTAATTTTGTAGTCAAACAAGATAAACATAGAAATAAACGGTTGCGTTTTTTAATGGAATATCTATTTTTAAAAGCTCTAGATTTTGGTGAAGTATACATTTCTAATAACCAAAACGCTTGTATTTTATTACATTACCCTCATAAAGAAAAAACCACTCTTAAAACAATTGGTAGAGATTGTAAACTCGCTTTTAAAACAATTGGCCTAATTCGTGTATACAAAGTATTAAAACGAGAATATCAACTGAAAAAACATCATGTAAAAGAAGCACATATTCATCCTTTAATTATGGGAGTGAAAAAAGATTATCAAGGGAAAGGAAGTGGAGTTCGATTAATTTATGAAGTTTTGAATGAACATAGCACTAATAAATTACCTTGTATACTAGAAACTACCACAAAATCTAATTTAAAACTCTATAAGAAGTTTGGTTTTTATATTTTTAACGAGACAACCGATTTAGGGTATCCATTATATTTTTTAAGAAAAGATTTTACCAATGAAATTATTTAAAATAGCCTTTTTACTTTTTTGTTTTCAATTAGCCGCATGTGCACAATCGCAAAAATCAACTATTAAAAAGGTTGAAAAACAGTCTTCAGTACTTAAAGTAGGAGCAGATAGAACTAATCTATATTTAAATACATTAAAGGGTAAAAATATTGCTATTGTAGCCAATCAAACTTCAATAATTAATGTATTACAACGTGCAGAGGTGAGTCCGAATGTAATGGGATCTAAGCTGGTAGCACACCATCTAGTGGATTACTTGCACAATTATGGAAATATCAATGTAAAAAAAGTATTTGCTCCAGAGCATGGTTTTCGTGGTAAAGCAGATGCTGGTGAAGTCGTGGTAGATGGTATAGATACTAAAACTAAACTTCCAATTGTTTCTTTATACGGAAAAAACAAAAAACCTTCGCAAGAGCAATTAGCTGGAATTGATGTTGTGGTTTTTGACATTCAAGACGTAGGAGCCCGATTTTACACCTATATTTCTACATTACACTATGTTATGGAAGCTTGTGCAGAGGCCAATATTCCTGTGATTGTTTTAGACAGACCTAACCCAAACGGACATTATATAGATGGTCCTGTTTTAAAAACTGCCCATAAAAGTTTTGTAGGAATGCACCCTGTTCCAGTAGTTTACGGAATGACCATTGGAGAATACGGACAAATGATTAATGGCGAGCAATGGTTAAAAGATAAAGCGCAATGTGATTTAACCATAATACCTATTGAAAATTATACACATGATTATCAATATAGCTTACCTATTAAACCTTCTCCTAACCTACCAAATGATGCTTCTATTAACTTGTATCCAAGCCTTTGTTTTTTTGAAGGAACTAATGTTTCCGCAGGTAGAGGAACTACTACACAGTTTCAAATTTATGGATCACCTTTCTTAAAAGGTTTTGAGTATAGCTTTACGCCAAAACCTAATGAAGGCGCTAAACATCCTAAGCATAAAAATGAAGTTTGTTATGGTGAAAATTTAACTGAAACGGATGAATTAACGCATTTGAATTTAGGTTGGTTATTGAAGGCTTATGAACAAACATCAGCAAAAGAAAAATTCTTTAATGCTTTTTTTACCAAACTAGCAGGAACGAAAAAACTACAACAGCAAATTGAACAAGGATTGAGCGAACAAGAAATCAAAAATTCTTGGAAGTCAGATTTAGAAAATTTTAAAAAGACAAGAGCAAAATATTTGATTTATAAGTAGACTTTACTTCTTTTTTTATTCTAAATAAAAATCATTCTTTCTTTTTGGAATAATCATTCCAAAAATTCTATATTTGCCTCATGAACAAAAAAGAATCCATACTTACTGCTGCTTTAGAACTACTTATTTCAAAAGGAGTTCATAATACACCTATGTCTGCTATAGCAAAGGCTGCTGGTACTGGTATGGGTACCATTTACAATTACTTTCCTAATAAAGATGTGCTGATTAATGAAATTTATATCCGCATCAAAGAAAAGGAAGAATCGTTATTTTTAGAAGTAGATACCCATGGACCAATTAAAACACAGTTTGAAAACTACATTACTGTATTGATCAACTTTTTTATTGAACACCCTTCTTACTTTAAGTTTTTAGAACAATTACAGGCCTCTCCTATCATTACAGAGGAAAATAAGCAAAAAGGAGGAACATCAGTAGCAATGGTAGCTACCTTATTAAAAAGTGGACAACAAAGTCGTATTATTAAAAACATTCCAATAGACGAACTACTAATGTTTATTGGTGGTGCGGTTTCTTCGTATTTAAGATGGTATCATCTTAAATCAACAAATAAACAAGGGGCTTTTACAAACCAAATTCAAATGGTTTGGGACGCTATTAAAGAGTAATTTTTTTTAACCACAATATGGAATGAACATTCATTCCAAAAAAATATATACATATGATTGATTTAAAATTTAAGCGAGAAATTAACAAACCTATTGACGAAGTATGGAGCTTTGTAATTGATGATTTTTACTCAGGTCATAAATGGGCCTATGGAACAACACATTGTAGAAAAAGAACTCTAAACGAGGATTTTGATCGAGTGTGTCAAACAGAAAGCGGAAGATTAATGGATAAAATTACCAAAATTGATAATACCAACTATATACTTGAGTTTTCAGTAAAAGGTCTACCCTTTTTTGTAAAGTCGGTAACTAGTACTTGGCAATTAACAAAGATCTCAGAAACCAAAACAATAATAAGTTTGGGACCTTGCATACATGTAATGCCCGTTATAGGAACGCTTTTACAAATTCCTATGAAAGCTCAACTAAAGAAAATATACCCAGGAATACTTGATGATCTTGTTACTTATGTAGAAACAGGTAAACCTTCCGCAAGGAAACAAAAAGAACTTGATGCTTTACAGCAATAGTTCTTCAAATAATACAATCTTTTAGCTATCAGAGAATGACTTTATTTGCCAATCTTATTCTCTGATAGTCCTAAGAAATCAATACTATTTCTTTAATTCTCGTTCTAACTTAACCAAAAAGATTAGTTCAGATTTATTTCTATTATTCACTTCTGAAGTAACAATACACGCTGTTTCCCAAAGTATACTTTTAATTTCGTCAGAAAACAGACTTTCATTGTTGTTCTTAAACTCAATAAAATTCTGAAAACACAATTCTGTAGAGTTCTCTTCTTTTTTAAATTGAAGATACATCCTTTTAATATGTTCAATTTCTGAATCGCTAAAGATTTTTGGAGCTTTCCATATTGTATCAAACAACTCCAACAGTTTTTCTTCTTCTTCTTCTCTAACAGCGCCATCAACGGCTATTACTACATATACAAATTGAGCAATACTACTTAAAAAGTTTAAAGAATGTCTTAGAACTAACATAACGAAATAATTTTAGCTTCCACTAACAAAGTTACCATAAAACTCTCTTTTAGCACATGACAAAAATCATGAAAATCAAGAAGTTATCTATCTAACTTTAAACTAGTTAAAATCATTACTTATGAAGACGATTTTATTACCTACCGATTTTTCAGAAAATTCTTGGAATGCTATTGAATATGCATTGAAACTATTTAAGAATCAAGAATGTACTTTTTATATCTTAAATACCTATATCCCTAGTATATACCATATGAATTATATGCCTTCAAGTGTTGCGTATACAGGTGTAACAGATGCATTAAAAGAGTCTTCCCTTAAAAACTTAGCATACATTGCACGTAAAATATCTGAAGAGTTTTCAAATGAAAAGCACCATGTTGAAACTGTCAGCTCTTTAAACATGTTAGTATCAGAAATTCGGAGCCTTATAAGAGAAAAATCGATCGATATTATTGTCATGGGAACCCAAGGGGCTACAGGTGCTATTGAAAAAATACTAGGAACCAATACCATGACCGTAATTAATGATATTGAATGTCCTACAATTGCTGTTCCTGAAGGTTTTAAGTTTGACAAAATTGAAAAAATACTATTCCCTACAGATTTTCAATTGTTTTACCTACCCTATCATGTCGATCCAATTGTTAATATAGCACAATTGCACGAAGCTCATATCGATATTTTACATGTTTTAGCAAAGGATTTTAAAGAGCTTGACGACGTACAAGATAAAAACAGACTTCGACTTAAGTCCTTTTTAAAAGGAACCAACAACACCTTTTTATATACAGAATATGAAGAGATTCCGAAAGCTGTTGATACTTTCTTGATGAAAAACCCAACCGATTTAATTGTAATGATGAACAATAAAAATTCATTCTTTGACAATGTTTTTTTCAAACCTATTATCAATAAAATTGGTTTTCATTTAAAGGTACCCTTCCTCGTAATTCCAAGTAAAAAGTAAGGTCATGAAAAAAAAGATTTTAATAGCAACCGATTTTTCTAAAACCTCGCTCAATGCCATCATGTATGCTTTAGAACTGTATAAGACTGATCGATGTGATTTTTATGTACTCAACGTTTTTAAAACGACTTATAATCTCATTGAAGA
The DNA here is from genome assembly GCF_964048965.1 of Tenacibaculum sp. 190130A14a. Lineage (NCBI taxonomy): Bacteria > Pseudomonadati > Bacteroidota > Flavobacteriia > Flavobacteriales > Flavobacteriaceae > Tenacibaculum > Tenacibaculum polynesiense. The sequence continues at coordinate 2,522,500 of NZ_OZ040189.1, forward strand.
TATCATTCCGCCAAAACCTGGGGAAAAGGGGTATGATATACCTTATCAAAAGTCTACAGATGGTTTAGAGCGTATTTCTAAGTTAATTCTGTTTAAAGAAGATGATAACCCATATCACAACTTTGAATATATCTCTTTAAACAAGCCTTTGCTCAAAGGGGTACAAGAAATAGTTGAACAAAAGGATATAGAACTGGTCATTATGGGTACCAAGGGAGTTACCGATAGTCAGAGTAGTGTTTTTGGAAGTAATGCAGTAGAAATAATGGAAAAGGTACGTAACTGTCCTGTATTAGTTGTACCAATTGATGCCAAGCAAGAACTTCCAAAAGAAATTGTATTCCCTACAGATTATAAAATTCAATATAAAAGAAAAGAGCTAGCACATTTAATAGACATTGTACGAAAGTGTAATGCCTCTTTAAAAGTATTACACGCTACCGAAGAAGATACACTTGATAGCAACCAGGAAGAACACAAAAAAATGTTGGAAAAGTACTTTGAAAGTATCCATCATTCTTTTCATACGCTCTCCTCTATTTCAGTAGCTACTGCAGTAAAATGTTTTGTAGAAAGTAGAGACAGTGACATGATCGCATTTATTAATAAAAAGCATTTGTTTTTTGGAAGTGTTTTTTCGCAACCACTGGTAAAAAAAATAGGGTATAAACTAAAAGTACCTGTGTTAGTATTACATGATTTAAAAAATTAAAACTCAAAAAAAATGAAAAATATAGGCATTTGGTTAGACAAGGAAAAGGCATTCATTGTAACCATAGAGAACAACAACGAACATATGGAAAAAGTACTTTCTAATATCGAAAATTTTAAAATACATGGTGGTTCTGGAACACGATTTAAGGGTGGTCCGCAAGATGTAGTACAAGATAGTAGGTATTTAGAAAGAGAAAAAAATCAGACTAAAAATTACTTTAAAGAATTAGCTTCAAAAGTACAAGATGCCAATGCATTAGCCATTTTTGGACCTGCTGAGACTTATGAAAAATTTAAAAAAGAACTGGAAGTATCGTATAAAAACCTTGATGAAAAAGTAAAAACTGTTCGTAACGTAGATAGCATGACGAACAATCAAGTAAAAGCATTGATACGTGACTTTTTTGAAAACGAAGTAAACTAATACCTTAAACGTTATGAAAAGTAGGTTATACATCGCGGTTATTTTAATTGTGAGTTTGTTTTACAATTGCTCTACAACGCATATGATTGATCAATGGAAGAATCCTGAGATTGACAGTTTACATATTTCTAAAATTCTTATTGTTGGACTTTCTCCAAACATAGAAGCTCGAACATCTTTTGAACAGCGATTAAAACAAGAATTCCAAGCTAGAGATATAGAAGCCGTAAGTAGTTTAGAAATTTTTGATCCAAGTTTTAGAGTTGAACAAAAATCAAAAGAAGAAATTAAGGTTATTGAAAACATCTTAACCTCCAATTATTTTGATGCTGTGCTATTGAGTAAAGTAAAAGGGATCGAAGACAAAGTCATAGAAAATCATACTTACCGCAACAGAGAACATTTAGACATTAAGTTTAAAGACGATTATTACATGCATCAAGAAATTATAGGTAACCCAAGTTATTATGAAAAATATAAAGTATACCATGCTGAATCTTCTTTGTATTGTATTTGCCCAACGAAAGATCGAGAATTGATGTGGAAAGGATCTATTGATATCATCGATCCAACCTCAGCAGAAGAAACCATTGATGATTACATTAGTTTATTAATCTTAGCTCTTGAAGAACAAAAATTACTCAATAAAAAAAGGTAGCCATAGGCTACCTTTTTCGTACATATAGATCTATTCTATTCTCCCCCCCAGAAGAATAATTTTCTATAAATTCATTTTTTAAATCGCTTTAGCTCCTGCTTCGGCAACCGTATGGTCATTTTCTACTGTACTTCCACTTACGCCTACTGCTCCAATAACATTTCCTTGTACATCTTTTACTGGTACTCCTCCAGGAAATGTAATCAATCCATTATTAGAGTGTTCAATATTATACAAAGCACCTCCTGGTTGTGATAATTCACCAATTACTCCTGTATTCATGTCAAAATAACGTGCAGTTTTTGCTTTTTTAATTGAAATATCTAATGATCCTAACCATGCTCCGTCCATACGTGCAAAAGCAACTAAATTGGCACCTGCATCTACTACGGCAATATTCATTTTTGTATCAATTGCAACCGATTTTTCTTTAGCTGCAACAATAATTTTCTCTGCTTGTTCTAATGTAATATTCATAATTCTTTTATTTACTTCAAATGATGATGCAAATGTACAATAGACAACAAGCCTCATGATTAGCCGAAAAGTTCAATTAGTTATGAAAAAAGGTCAAATTAGATTTCTGAAGGACTTATCTTAAACTTCTTTTTAAAAGCAGCGCTAAAGTTAGATAAGTTTTGATAACCCAACTCTAAGTAGATATCTGATGGTGTTACATTTGCGTTTTTTAAAAGCTCTTTGGCCTTTAACAAACGTTTATCTCTAAACCATTTTCCTGGTGAAGTTTGATACTCTTTTACAAAGTTTCTTTTAAAGGTAGATAAACTCATATTGCATAAAAAAGCAATTTCTTCTAAAGCCAAAGAAGAGAGTACATTATTTTCTATTACCTTTTTAAAAGGTGATTCTTCCTTTGCTATTAAAGAATATAAGTAGCTTTCAAATGCTTGTCCGTATTTGTTGAGTAAATACAATAACAGTTCATCAAATTTTACAGACAATAAATTATCTATAAAAGCTTTCGGAGCTTCTTTAATGGTATTTAATGAATTCAAATAAGAATCAATATACGCATCATTTTCAATAACAAAACAAGAATTTGAAGTAGTGCTATTCCCTTTACTTGATGCTTCTTTAAAAATTCTTGTAGTCGTTCTTCAGAAAAAAATAAAAGCTTGCAGTAATATATTTCCTCTGTATCTAGCAACTCGCTCCACAAACAATTTCCTTTGGCTATTAAAATAGATTGCGAATTGTTTACCATAAAAGAACCTTCTGCAAAATGCACTTGCTTCGTACCTTTTTGTAAAAAACTAAACATGTGCATGTTTAAATTGACCTTGGTTTTAATGGCTTCTTCTTCCATTTTTAGGTCATACACAAAAAGTTCTGGAAAATCAGAATCGTTTAAATAAGCATTCGGAATGTTGTCTATAGAAGGCTTCAATAAGTTAAAATCAAAAGGTTTCTTGTGGTTAATTTAAGAATCCTTGCTCCTTCATCCAAGCATCTGAGTAAATTTTGTCTGTATAGCGAATTCCATGATCTGGTAATACCACTACCACAAAACTATCTTTGTCAAATGTTCCCTTTGCAGCGTATTGTTTTACTGCCTGAATCACTGCTCCAGAAGTATATCCGCAGAAAAGACCTTCGTCTTTAATTAATTGTCGAGCAGTTAATGCTGCCTCTTTATCAGCTACTTTTTCATAAACATCTACCACATCAAAATCGGTAGCAGTTGGAATCAAGTTTTTTCCTAAACCTTCAATTTTATACGGAGCAATTTCTTTGGTATCTAACTCTCCAGTTTCATGGAATTTCTTAATCACAGAACCAATAGCATCCACCCCTAATACTTGAATATTTGGATTTTGTTCTTTTAAATATCGTCCAGTTCCTGAAATAGTTCCTCCAGTACCGCTTGCAATAACCACGTGGGTTACCTTACCTTCGGTTTGTGCCCAAATTTCTGGTCCAGTAGTATGATAATGTGCTTCAATATTTAATTCGTTAAAATATTGATTGATATAAATAGACTTCGGTGTTTCTTTATGAATACGCTTTGCAGTTTCATAATACGAACGTGGATCATCAGCAGGTACGTTTGCCGGACAAACATGTACCTCTGCTCCCATGGTTTTTAATACTTCTATTTTGTTTTCAGACGATTTATCACTCACTGCCAAAATACATTTGTATCCTTTTACCATGGCAATCATTGCCAAGCTAAACCCTGTATTTCCTGAAGTTGTTTCAACAATAGTATCTCCTGGTTTTAACAATCCTTTTTTCTCTGCATTTTCTACAATATGTAATGCTATTCTGTCTTTTGCAGAATGTCCTGGATTAAACGCCTCTATTTTAGCAAAGAAGTTACCTGGTAAATCACTAGTGATTCGTTGTAACTTTACAATTGGTGTTTGCCCTACGAGTTCTAAAATTGAATTGTTAATTCCTTTGTTTCTATCCATTGTTTTCAATAAAAAACGTCATTACGAGATAAATGACGAAGTAACCTGTTATTATTGAGATTGCTTCGTTGCTCTCGCAATGACGCTTTACACTCAATCGAGCGCAAAAATATAATTATTTTTCTAACTTATCTTCTAACATTAGTAAGAAGGTGTATTCTTCTGCAGTTTCTTTTAATGCATCGAAACGTCCAGAAGCTCCTCCGTGCCCTGCTTCCATATTGGTATGCAGCATTAAAATGTTATCGTCCGTTTTTAATTCACGTAATTTAGCAACCCATTTTGCAGGCTCCCAATATTGAACTTGACTATCGTGTAAACCAGTTGTTACTAACATATTCGGATAGTTCTTGGCTACTACCTGATCGTATGGAGAGTACGACTTCATATAATCGTAGTACTCTTTGTTATTAGGGTTCCCCCACTCATCATACTCACCAGTAGTTAATGGAATACTATCATCTAACATTGTAGAAATTACATCTACAAATGGTACCGCAGCAATGATTCCGTTGTATAACTCAGGATTCATGTTAATTACTGCTCCCATTAATAATCCACCAGCAGATCCTCCCATAGCATATAAGTGCTCTGGAGAAGTATATCCGTTATCAATTAAATATTTCGAACAGTCAATAAAATCGGTAAACGTATTCATCTTGTTTAACATTTTTCCGTCTTCATACCACTCACGTCCTAAATATTGACTTCCTCTAATATGTGCTAATGCAAAAATGAATCCACGGTCTAATAAACTTAAACGTGTTGTTGAGAATCCATCGCTAATTGTATATCCGTAAGAACCATAAGCATATTGTAAAATAGGTGTGTTCTTGTCAATCTTAGTATCCTTGTGGTGTACAATAGACAATGCTATTTTCTTACCATCACGTGCAGGTACCCAAATACGCTTGCTTACATAGTTTGCTTTATCAAACTTCCCTCCTAATACTTCTTGCTCTTTTTTAACTTCTTTTGATTTGTCTTTCATATTGAAGTCAATCACAGAACTAGGAGTTGTCATTGAATTGTAAGAATAGCGAATGATGTCTGTATCGAACTCTGGATTTGAATATACACCTGCCGAATAAGTTTCTTCATCAAATGGTAAGTAGTAATCTTCTGCTCCATCCCAACGCTTGATACGAATCTTGTTCAATCCTTCATTTCTTTCTTCTAAAACTAAATAGTCTTTAAAAATTGAAAAATCTTCAAATAAAGTATCTTCTCTATGAGGAATTACATCTACCCAATTTTCTTTGGTAGTTTTATCCTCTGGAGTTTTCATTAACTTAAAGTTTTGTGCTCCGTCTTTGTTGGTTTTGATATAGAAATGATCTCCGTAGTGCGCAATATCATATTCTAAATTACGCTCACGAGGTTGAATTATTCTAAACGTTCCATCAGGGTTATCAGCTTCTAATACTTGGTATTCTGAAGATACCGTGTTGTAAGAACCAATTACAATGTATTTTCTTGATTTTGTTTTGGTAACAAAAGTTCCGAAAGTATCATCTTTCTCTTCAAAAACTAATACATCTTCTGAAGCATCTGTACCTAAAGTGTGCTTGTAAATTTGAGAACTACGTAAAGTTACAGGGTCTTTTTTAGTATAAAATAACGTTTTGTTATCGTTTGCCCATACAGAACCTCCTGTAGTATTATCAATCTTATCTGAAAGAATTTCTCCTGTTTCTAAGTTCTTAACTTGAATGGTATACTGACGACGACTTACAGTATCTACTGCAAAAGCAGCTAACTTATTGTCTGGAGTTACATTTAATCCACCTAATTGAAAGTAGTCATGTCCTTTTGCTTCGTCATTTACATTAAAAATAACTTCTTCAGCAGCCTCTAAATTTCCTTTTTTACGACTATAAATAGGATATTGTTGTCCTTTTTCATAACGCGTAATATAGAAATATCCATTCTTTTTATAAGGAACCGACTCATCGTCTTCTTTAATACGTCCTTTCATTTCTTGAAATAACGACTCTTGGAAATTTTTGGTATCCTTTGTTATTTCATCGTAGTATGCATTTTCAGCATTTAAATAATCGTACACTTTTTGCGTTTGCTCATCTTTCTGTTCAGCATTTTTTTGCTCATCAGACAAGCGCATCCAGAAATAATTATCTGTTCTAACGTCTCCGTGCTTTTCTAATTTTGTTGGTTGTTTTTCTGCAACAGGGGCTTTTATCATTGTGTCTTTCATCTTTTTGTCTTTACAAGCGGATGCAAAAATAAGACTAAAAACTGAAGCAGATAGCAGTATTTTTTTCATTTTATATGTTTGGTTAATATTTCTTGTGAAAATACTAAATTTGCTGTTAAAAAAATCTTAAGAATTTATGTTTGGAGATATTTCAGGAATGATGGGCAAATTACAAGAGGCTCAACAAAAAGTAGAAGAAACAAAAAAACGCTTGGATACAGTATTGATAGACGAGTCTTCTTCTGATGGCAACATTAAAGTAACCGTAACTGCCAATAGAGAAATTAAAGCTATTTCTGTAAATGAAAGTTTACTTGGTGATGCTGAGGAGTTAGAAGATTATTTAATTTTAACTTTAAACAAAGCGTTGAAAAGAGCGGGAGAAATTAACGAACAAGAATTGGCAATCGCTGCCAAAGCTGGAATGCCAAATATTCCGGGTATGGATATGTTTAAATAAACCTTAGCCATGTTATTATTGCAACTTGAAGATTATATGGTACCCTGTCTAAGCAAAAAAATGTTTGGTATAGATTGCATGGGCTGTGGTATACAACGTTCTATAAACCTGCTTTTACAAGGAGAGTTTATTGCTGCCTTCAAGATGTATCCTGCCATTTATACGTTAATTATTTTGTTTGGATTTATTCTTTTAAACATAAAGTTCAAGTTTCAAAATGCGCAGAAAATAATTAGTATCTTGGCGGTATTAAATGTGCTAATTATTATCACAAGCTATATCTTAAAAATGAATCAATTAATCTAAATACAACTATGAAAAAAAAGCTAAATCCAACTATTGTTTACGTTTTATCGATTGTTAGTTTTTTATGCTGTTGTTTTCTTGGAATGGGTACTTTCCTTGCATTACCAGCATTTTTAATGGCTAACAAAGGGGTAAAAGGAGCTGAAGAAAATCCAGAAGCTTACGAGGGAGATGTACAAGCAATGAAAACTGCTAAAACAGTGGCTATGATTGCTCTTATAGTAAATGGTTTATACTTATTGTATAGTATTTACAGCTTAGCAACTACCGACTGGGATGTGTTCTGGGAAACTTATAATAAAGCATTAGAACAATATCAATAAGAATTTTAAAATGACCCGATTGGGTCATTTTTTTTGTTTTGATACGAACAGCGTGCGTCATTACCCTTTCATTTTGTCTTGATACAAAACGAAACAAAAGATCAAGACTGATTTTTTGCTAAGGAAGATACCTTCAACCAAAAATACATTTTTGGTTTTGGCAGTGTATTCGAATCCAGACCGTAAACTCTATGGATTCTCCTATACTCCATAACCTTGAATTCTACTAAAACAAAAATAGGTCGGTTGTTACTCCTTTTATATCAACCGTCCATAGAAAGTAATCCGAAAATTACACCGTAAGAAACGGCATAAATGAAAAGCTGTCTGACTCCGATAAGATCGGAGGAGTTCTTTTCATTTCGTTTCGAGGATGATAATTTTCGAGTGCAACTTTCGACAGACTCAATTTTTTTGTTCTTTTTCAGCAATGGAAAAAGAACAATATCAAACAATAAACTTCTAAACCCTTTCATTTTGTCTTGATACAAAACGAAACAAAAAATCAAGACTGATTTTTCTTTTACCGAATTCTAGCGTTTTATTCCATATTCGAATCCAGACCGTAAACTCTTTGGATTCTCCTATACTCCATAACCTTGAATTCTACTAAAAGAAAAATAGGTCGGTTATTACTCAAAAAACGTCATTACGAAAGAAGCGTAAGCGTAGTGAAGTAATCTGTCAAAAACATGACGTGCACAATAAAAAGATTGCTTCGTCCTACCTCCTCGCAATGACGTTAAGTAAAAACTTTAGTCTCTTAAAAAGTAAACACAAAATGTTTTTCCTGTTACACGATCTATTAAGTAAATAAATTGATTTTGTTCTTCATCTATAACTTTAAGTACGATCAATTCTTTTTTATAAAGTGCCATTTGCACTTTTGGTAACTGCTTACTTTGTTCTTCATTTAAAATCACAGGACCATCGAAAGGAACCTCATATCTCTTTTTATCAACTTCAAATTGAATTCTTTCATTTGTTAAGTGATATGGTAAAATTACTCCTGAAGTTTTTATGATTTCATTGGCTTCTTTAGGCGTAGGATAAAACCCAGCGTATACACCTTTTTCAACTCCAAATACTTTTGTACATAGTTTAACTGCTAAATTGTTGGGTGCATGGGTAAAAAACTCATTTCCAACAACAATACAACCAGAAGAAGCGTGATAAACACGATATTCTTTATCTAAGTTAGAAAATCCAAACCCTGGATATCCTACTCCTTTTAAATGAGCGTTTCCACCAAGATAATTACCAATGCCTCCCACAAAACTCAACAACGGAAGCAACGACCAAGAAGAAAACAACAATAGTTTCCATGTAAAATGAGATTTTCTAACTATTAAAACTATCAAAAAAACTAACCAACATATAAAGGGTAACCACCATAGCATTGGAAACCCAAACAATAACCATGAGCTTAAGAGTACCACCCAAAACAAGGGTTTTATATAGTTTTTCTTTTGTGTTGTATTTTTCATAACAATATATATGCTTCTTTTGTCTGCAAGCTACTAATTTTATGTGTTTTATATAAGAATACAACGATAAAATTCTCCTCCCGCTCCTACTCAACCTCTAACACCTAATCCTTACCTGCAAACTAACAAAAATCTAAAAACAAACATTTTTCTAAATTTAATTTTGGTAGTGGTTTTTGTTTTAGCAATACTACGGGAAACCGTAGGGTGTTTGTATGAGTTTTGTTATTTTAGGGGCTGTTTTGTAAACAAAAAATGTAAAAGAAAAAATAATGACTAAAAAGTTCCCCAACTTAACTCCAGAAGAGTCTAAAGGTATTGATAAACTTATCTATAAAAATGCATTACAACTAAAAAAAGATGCAATTTCTATTGCCGAAAATAGAAAATCTTACAGCTCCGCTACTTCTATTTTAATTTTAAGTTCAGAAGAAGTAATAAAATCCATTCTAGTATTGTTGCATTCTGAAGGATACAATGTATATAAGCTAAAAGAAACTCATAAATTTTTCTTTGACCATAAAATTAGACATCAAATTACTCAATTAATAGAAATGGGATCTGGTATTGTTAAATCATTGATTAATTATAAAGAACAAGAACCTACAAAACTGTTAAAAACAAAAATTAATTGGTTGGATAATCTGGTAAATGGATTCTTTGATGTAGTAAAAGCTGCAAGCCCATTAATTGACGCCAATAATCGAATAGAAAAACTACAAAAATTTAATGATCTAAAAAATCAAGGGCTTTATGTCGATTATAAAAACACACTGTTAGTTCCACAAAGTGAGATAACAGTAAACACCTATAAAGAAACCCTAAAGATTACAGAAAATATCTTTTCTTTTAATAAAGGGCTTCGAATTTTGTTTCATCAAGAATTCAAAAACCATATGGATATCTCACAAATTAACAGGGTCAAAAATCTTTTAAAGGATTTGATCGATGAAGCATTAAAAGATTTTTCATTTAAAGAGTTGGCTAAATCTTAATATAAACTTTAATCAATTTTAAAATAAACGGTAAACTATGAATCTAAAGTTATGCTATATCTGGGTTAGTGAATTTAGAAACTTTAAAAATACAGGATTTAATTTTTCTAGTTCAGAAAAGTTTCATTATGATGGTTATACGGGAAAATTATCAATGGAGAAAATTGAAGACTTACCTGAAAATTTTTTTGGTGATTCAATAACTGATGTTACAGCATTGATAGGAAAAAACGGTTCAGGTAAAAGTAATGCTTTAGAATTAGTTTGTAAATTATTAAAAGGAGGAGAAACATCTATTACCGAAGATTTTTTAATAGTAACTCAGGAAAATAATCAGTTTATTGGTTATCATTCAAAAAAAGAGGAATGGGTTTTAGAATTTGATTTCCCACTTAATTTGAAAAAGTACAACAAAATTATCGACCCTCTAAAAATTGTTTATTTCTCTAATGTCTTTGATGAACGTAAAAATAATTTTGACAGAGATATTTCAGATATTTCATACAACAATAGATTTAAAAGAGGGTTTTATAATTACAATATAGAGACTGATTTTAAAAAACAAATACGTTTTATTAACTCTCCTTTATTTAAAAGATTGAATATACAAACACCTACTAAAATACAAATCATTAGTAAAGTTTGGCGCTCTAAATATATAAATGCTGGTTTAAAAAGATATAATTATATTGAAAATACATTAAAAAAGTTCCAGGAATTATATAAAACTCGTTTAAAGGACATTAAATCCAGTAAGAAGTTTTATTACAATGTTGTTTATGCATTTTTTGAAGAGACCATTAAAATTTTAAACACTATATCTAATGAAAATAATAAAAACGAATTTTACTTAGAAGAGTTTTTTAGAGAGACTCAATTGTACAAAGGTGAAAGTACACAATCCATGACTAATGATATGCTAAAATGGATGAAGTATATAAGTAACTCTTTAGAAAAGAATAGTATTAACAATAGAGAGAGGAAAGAATTATCCTCTTTTAAAAAAAGATTACAGTTACTTTTTGAAATCGAAGATAAATTACTTCGAGTAGATTTCGAATATAAAACGGAAGGATCTAGAAATAGAACTCAAGAATATTTTCTTTTTGATTATACCCCAAAAACTAAAGAAGTGGTTGTGAAGTATATAGAACTCTTTGAGAAAAGTAAAATGTTTGATGTTAATTGGTTAGGTGTAAGCTCGGGTCATAAGGCTTATTTAAACATTTTTTCTTTAATCTATCATGAATTAAAAAGAATAAAAAGACCAAACTTATTATTATGCATAGATGAAGGGGATTTGTATTTACACCCTCAATGGCAAATTGAATTTTTTGATAAGCTAGTGAGTGTATTACCCGAAATTTTCAAAGACAATATCCAAATAATTTTAACTTCCCACTCCCCATTTTTATTATCAGATCTACCAAAACAAAACATCACAATAATATCTCCTAATAAAGAAATACAAACCTTAAATGGTAATGAGCTTAAGACTGAAACTTTTGCCGGCAATATATATTCTCTATACGAAGAGCCCTTTTTCTTAGATAAACAAAGGATAAGCTTATTTGCCAAGAAGAAAATTGATGAGATATTTGAAGAATTAGAAAACAAAAATACTCTAATATTAAAGGATAACCATGAAGTTATTAAAAGGAAAATTGAACTAATTGGAGACGAAGTTATTAGATTTCATTTAATGAAAAGATTAGAGAATGATTAAGATACAAGAGCACTTGAATAGAGAAGATTCTGAAGATTATTTAGATTCATTAGCAAATAGAATGTGGGAAAATTTAAATAAAAAAAGAGTAGATGGAGAATTTTATGAATACTCTTTAATAAAAAAAGTTGATAAACTGAATCTGAAACTATTAGAGCCAGATGCTTTAGATACATATGCAAATAATGACGTTGGTAAGTTAGAAAGATTAAAAAGTTTTGTTTCCTATTTACAATCAAATGAATGCTCTAAATTAAAGGAATTAATTATATCAAAACCAGAAAGACTACTTGAATTAAAAAGAGAAATATTAACCGTTATAAATCAAGATGATTTTTCTGAAATAGTTAATAATAAAATCAAACAAACAGCTTTTGGAGAATTGTTAATTTCAAATTTATTTAATTATAAAGCTTTTAGACAATCTCATTTTTGTTATGAGTTATTATTAGATGCTAATTTAGGAAAAACTACTTGCCCTTACTGTAATGATGGATTTATAAGAGTTATTGATGTAAGTGATGAAGAAGATGAAGACGAACTGTTCAAAGCATATTTGGATTTAGATCATTTTTATCCTAAGGCACAACATCCATATTTTGCATTATCTTATTATAATTTAATTCCTTGTTGTCATTTTTGTAATTCTAGTGAAAAAGGAGATAAAGTTTTTTGTATCGAGACACACCAACATCCATATTATGAATCTTTAAATGATAATTATCAATTTAAAATTAGTTCAAGAACTATTATAGATGGGTTAACTGATTCTTTAAAGTTAATAAAGAATGATGCATATAGAGAAGATTTTTCAGATAGCGATTTAAAATTAAATCAACGTTATCAGCCATATTTAACCGATGTAAATAATTTTATTAGACTGTATTTTAATTATTATAATGCTGATCAATATAATTTAGGTTGGAAAGAAGCAGTTTTAAAAGACATTCCAATTGAAACTCATGAAATCTTATCTAAAAAATTAGGTAAAATGTATCGAGATGTATATGACCAAATAAAAATAGATTAAAACACTTAAATAATAAAGTCCCTCAAATGAAATTAAAAGAACTCACCAAGAATATAGATGTATGGTATAACTGGGTAAACGCCTATAAAAAATACGTTCCCAAATTTATAGAAGAAGCCTCAACTAAAACGACCTGGAAAGAATGGGATCAAGATGTATTTAGAGAATACTTTGAAAAATCTAATGATCAATGTGTTTCTTCTCTAAAACAGGGGTATTTTACCAACGAAGAGAAAAACAAAATTAAAAAAAACTGGTCGGCAATTGCTCCTCTTTTAAAACGGATTGCTGATAATCAAGAAGCTCCACAATGGGAAACCTATGAAGAGCTTAAACAAACAATACGAAAGTATACTAAAAATGATATGCGATCTGCAACAAACCGTCTTATTGCAGGGTTGCAACCCAAATTACTTTCAACGGTAGTAAAAGAAGAAAGTCTAAGAAGTCTATATGACTATTTAAAAGAAACTATAGAAGAAGAAATTCAGCCATATCAGCATAATTGGTTTAAAGATAGTCATACTATTGCTACATTATTTCAAAAGAGTCATCCATCAGACAACCCAATGGATCTTATATCTTATCCATGGCAGGTATATGATTTCTCAAAAAATTCAAACCTTATTTCACCTATGAAAAATCAAGAAATCCAAAAGTATATTGATTTATTAAATACTAAAAAACAAATCATACTCCAAGGTCCTCCTGGAACTGGTAAAACTAGATTAGCTAAACAAATAGCAATTGAGTTAATAAAAAATAATCGCAAAGAAAATTATTATGATTTGTTCAATATTTTAAAAGAAGGTAGTACTATTGCTAATGCAAGTGGAAAAAAAGATTACTACACCATTACCAAAATAGACCATGCAACGGTTTCTTTACAATCAAAAAACAGCCTTGTTTGGTCTCCTAGAAAAGAGCATATACTTTTTAAATATGAACAATTATTGAAGGGAGAAACTCCTAAAAATGTTAACGGTAAAGATCCATATGAACTAGCCTTAGCTAAATATTTGTTTGAGAATAAAAATAAAACAACCCCTTATTCAAAAGATGAATATTGTAAAACAATACAGTTTCATCCCAGCTATACCTATGAAGATTTTGTAAGAGGTATTACTATTAAAAATAACGGAGAAGGATTAGAATATATCACAGAAAATAAGGTATTGGCTTCTATTGCAGAGAAAGCTTTAAAAAATTGGAACAACCATCATAAAGAAATAACTATTTTTAACAAAGAAACCCAGCTAGATAAATATTTTAGCCTTTTTATAGACCTTGTAGAAGAAAAGATTGAGCAAAACGAGGGTACTCTTCCTTTAACTGAAAATGTTGCTCTTATCAATTTAGATGAAGATGCTTTTCGATATAAAGGTAAAGGAGAAGGATGGGTAAAAAACGGAAATAGAATGTTGTTTAAAGATATTAAACAAGCATTTTTAGATGATAACAGGGAGCGTCAAGATTTAAAAAAGAATCCAAATTTATCTGGTTTAGCCAAACAGCATGCAAGCTATTTTGTACGTGTCTTAAATCAATTTCAAACATTTCTAAAGGAGCATGATTTATCATTTGACAAAGTAATGATTGAAAAAGAGCCTCTTAAAAACTATGTCCTAATTATAGATGAAATCAATCGAGCTAATTTATCTAGCGTTTTAGGGGAACTTATTTATGCTCTCGAATATCGAGGAGAATCGGTTGAGAGTATGTATGCTATGGAAAATGGTGATAGAGAAATAACTCTACCTCCCAATTTATTTATCATAGGAACTATGAATACCGCAGACAGAAGTGTAGCCCAAATAGATTATGCTATACGAAGACGTTTTGCTTTTATTAATGTGTTGCCTGAGGATTTAACCGGTAAATTAGACAAACATGAATTTGCTACGGATTCTTTTAAAAAAGTACAAGATATCTTTAACCATCATATCTCATCGGAGTTTAATAAAAATGATGTTCAATTAGGCCATAGCTATTTTATTTATGATAAGGAGTCCAATTTCTCTATTCAAAAAGATTTTGAGATTAAACCTATACTTCATGAATATATCAAAGATGGAATTTTAGAAGATAATGGAGAATTGACAGAAAAAATTGAACAACTTTAATGATTATTCTTAGTGAACATACTGGTTACTCTTTAAAAAAACCTTTGCTGTTAGAAGAAAAGGAGAAACTTCTATTGGATAAAAAGAATTATCAACGCTTTTTTAATCAAAACAAAGAAGACAATCTACTTTGTTATTCCATCAAATATGATCAAAACAAGGATGATTATCAATTTAATTCTTCCTTTAGAATAGGTGTAGATTGGGTTATTCCCAATAGTGTTAGTATTCAAGTAATACCTAAGCTAAATACTGATGAAATTGAGATAGACTTCCTTTCTATGTTATTTGAGGCATTAAAAGAAACTGAAAATTTACAGCACCTAGAAGGTCTATGTGAAATTGATTTTAATGCTCCAAGGATTACTATTGCACAGCAACAAGATGTTTTAACACCTCTTTTAGTTATCCAATTCCTCAGTATACTACAAAGTATTGTTAAAAAGGGATTGAAGAAATCATATTATAAGGTCACTAAAAGCTTAAACGGTACTGTAAAAGGTAAAATTAACATTGCACATACGGTTAAACAACATCACAGTAGAAAACAATTACACTTTGTAAACTGTACATATGAAGAATTTGGATTAAATACTACCAAAAATAAAGTTCTCAAGAAAGCACTTTTGTTCTCGCAACAATTGTTAGACAACTTTCCTTTTCTTAAAAACAAATATGTACATCTAATCAATTACCTTTTGGTTCCTTTTGAAAGTGTATCAAATGAAGTAACTGTTAATGACATAAAATATCGTCGTAGTAATCGTTTTTACAAAGAATATGACACCGCATTAAATTTAGCAGTACAAATACTTAAAAACAACGATTATAACATCACTAAAACTTCAAAAAAAACAAATGAGATCTTTCCTTTTTGGTTAGACATGTCAAAATTATTTGAGTTGTACATTTTTAAAAAATTGAAGGATGAATTTAAAACCAAGGGAGAGGTTTCATATCATAAAAAATATCATCGATTAGAACCTGACTTTATTTTAAAATCAAAAGACAACGCTTATAAATTAGTTATTGATGCAAAGTATAAGCCTAGATATGAAAAACATAACATATTACATAAAGACGCAGCTCAAGTAAGTGGATATACAAGACTAAAAAATATCCGAAAAGAACTGGGTTATTCAGAAAACGAAATTGTTAAAGCTCTAATTATTTTTACAAGTAATGATTCTAATCATAATGACATAAATAAATTTAAAATACTAGAATACGAAGACAAACGCTATGAAAAGCTTTTTAAATATTCTGTAAAGCTTCCCATAATAGTAGAAAAGTAACTCTTCTTTAATAAAAATCCCCTTACTCTAAAAAGCAAGGGGATTCTTTTATCATATCTATTCCAACACTACTCCTCTCCTACTACCACAATGGTATGCTTATCCAATGTTTTAAAAATAATACTATTCATTTCTTCTTTATAAGAAATGTTTTGAGCCGACAATCGTTCTTTTAAAATAGCTAGGTCTCCAGCAAAATTGATGCTTTGCAATCCTGTTCTTTGAGTAGCTTCTAGTTTAAAATTGTCATCCTGTTCACTACCCCAGAAATGTTGGATTTCAATAAACAAATGACTCTGTTGGTACATCCATTCTCTGTTTTCAATGGCATCTATATCTGGATTCGGAGCTTCTAAGTCTTTAGCACCTAAAAAATACAAGGTGAATCCGTTACCTCTATTCACATACATCCGCACAAAGAGTTTCATGTTTAAAACCTCTTCATAAAACTTAAGAATCTTTACAGGGTCTTTGGTACGAATGGTAATGAGTCCTAATGCTGTTTGTTCCTTAGTTGCTAACCTTCCATTTTGTTCAAAGGTTTTTTGGATATATTCTATTTTGTGCTGTTCGGTATCTGTCGTATGTGCTAAATAGCCAATATCTCCAAATTGAAAAGGTGCTCCTATATTCAAATTCTGTGTTAACACATATTTATAAGCTTCCTGAATATCATCTACAAACAGACTATATTTCCAATAATTATCAGTCATTTTTTCCTGATATAGCGCTTTATTAGCTAATGGGTCATATTGCAATCTTACATAAAAATCAGGATTCTGAAATCTAAAATCATAATAAATAAACCCATCTTTAGTTAATTCATGTATCAATGTAAATCCTAATATTGTGGTATAAAATTCTATTGTTTCTTCAGGATCAAATATTTGCAATGTGAAACTTTGTAATTTCATGTTGTATGGGTCTAAACAGCTTTATTCAAATATATACATTCTCTTCTACTCTACCTCCTTTATATTATCACTTCTGTCTTTTTCTGGTCTACTTCCATAAGGATCAATAGCTATGAATCTAGGCTTTTTGATCGTCTTGATTATAATTTCTGCTTCGTTAGCTTTGATAGAATGACTTTGTAAATACAATACTTCTTCTTTGTTAGCAGATTGCACCTGTGTATCAAACAAACCAATGGTAATAGGTTCATTTATTCCAATCTCTTTTTTGCTACTATCTGCTAAGGTTTTAAAACGCTTGGCTTGAACCTTTATCCTAGTTTGATAAGAAGCATCTGCAACTTTTTCTGTTGTATAAGAGCTAATCTTTAAATCGTAACGAATGATTTTTTGAAACCAATCGTCTATTAAATGATGGTACTCTTTTGGAGTGATCTGATAGAACTCGTCTAACAAATCAGTAGATAACACCTGAGGTTCGTCTAGCTCTTTAAATTTATCTACGACATTTTTAATGGCTTGATTCATTTTTTCTTCTCCGACTAAATCTTTTAATGCCAATAAAGAAATCAACGATTTTCCATATAACAAATGGGATTGTCCTTGTTCTATATACAACGAATTCTCTGCTTGAGTAGCGTAGGATCTTCCTGAGAAATAACGCTGATTGGCCGTTTTACTCAATTGCCACAACGCTTTTTTACCATACATTTTTTCTAACACTACGGCTTCGGTATACTTGGCCAATCCTTCGGTGATCAATCCTCCTCCATCTACATTTTTAGGGGTTAGCACATGTCCCCAATATTGATGTGCTACTTCATGAATGGTTCGTTTGGCTACCAAATTAAAATCGGGGTTTTCGCTTACATCAATCAAATGCAAGTTATCAGCTACCATAGCAATGGTTCCTGGTAAAGCAATACCTCCAAATCGCCAATGTCCTGGTACCTCAGCAATGCGAACATGGTTGTACGGAAACTTTCCAAAATATTGCTGACAATAGTCTATGGTTTGTCGTGTGCTTTCTGAAATCAGTTCTATATTATACTCATGATTTTGATGATAGTATTGTTCAATAGCAATCCCTTTGTACTCCTCTTGAGTAGTTGTATACGCTGCTGAGAAATATGCCAAAAACGGAATGGCATTCCCAGCTATTTTGTATTGGTAATAGTTTCGTTCTCCCTCTTTCCATTGCTTTACCAAATCTCCCGGAGCAATGGCGGTTTGCTCTTTGGAAGTAGAAATTACCGTTTCAATAGGTATTTTTATATAACCTTCATCTTCGCTATGAAAATGATTATCGCTCTCTAATTCCGTTGCTCTTTTTGGTAAATTTCTTTGCGAACGTTCATAGGCATTTTGTATTTCATACGAAGTACTATAACCTAAAATCGGATCGAAGTTATTTCGCATTAAAAAGGTTCCATTTTTCACGAAATTGTTGTTTTGTACAAATCCTTTTTTAGTGTATTGAATCTCATAACTATAGTTGATACATTCCTTCGGTTGAATTGGGGTTTCAAACTCAAAAAGTTTTACTTCGTGTATGGTATCATCCTTTTTCAGCCTTCCCTTTTCTAATTGCATCTTTGAGGTAGGAATAACTTCCGTAATCAACAAATTTTCAACGGCTATTGCTCCTCTATTTTCCAATACAAAGTTTACTTTTACTGTATACGCTTCTTCTTCTGGAAACAAATGAATCTCTGTTTTCATGTCCACCGGAATCAATTGCCTCGGTGTATCGTATTGTTTATACATGCGCTCATAGGCTTCTCGCTTGTCTAAGGCTGCTTCTCTGGTTTCAAAATCGCCAATCACCTGTGAATTATAATACACTGCGGAAGCACTTGATAAAAAGAGAATTCCTAAAAGACTTAAAGCAATCAATTGCCATTTCTTCCATGGTTTCTGTAAATTGATCCAGTGATTTTTAAAAGAAAAAGCATTATTTCGTTGCCATAGTTTATAGGCTAGCAAGGTTAGGATTACTGCCAAGCTTAACCAAGTAATGGCATAATAATGAAATTCTTTTGCAGCATCGCTAAATCCGTTCATCAAGGTGTGCTCAACGCGGGGTAGCGCACCAATTCTAAACAAAGGGTTTTCAATTCCTAAAATAGAGGTATTAAACAGTAAAATAAAGACCCCAACTGCTGTCATTCCGAAGTATTTATTCGGAAAAACACTTTGCATAAATACACTGAGTAGAATATAAAAAAGGATACCGATTCCGCTAAAATAAAACAAGGAAGCATAAGTGGTAAAATCTAGAAAATCATATCCCAACTGTATTTGAAATCCTATAGCTATTAAAATACTGATACTTATTAATAAGCATGGTAATAAGATCAATGCCACCGTCTTTGCTAAGAAAAATACCGAGGTTGGTGTGGGTGTTCCGTATAATATCCCGTCGAATTTTGTTTCTTTTTCTCTCCAAATAAGCTCTCCTCCATAAAACACTACGGCTAGAATACTGATATATGGCAAAGGATCTTTGATAAGCCATACCAATAAACTTGTAGTTGGATACAGACTTTCATTATAAGTTCCTCCCTGATTGATACGCGAATAAATTTCAGTAAATACAATTACAATCCACATGCCTATAATGGCTAAAAAGGGAAGGCTCTTGCGTACTGCATTCAATTCCATTTTTAATTGGGATACAAAACTCTTCCAACTATGTTTAAAAGCATATTGCGGTGTTTTTATGATATGATATGGTACTAAGGCTGTTTCCTTTTCTGTATTGACAGTTCTGCTCTTCTTTTTTCTTTCTGAAATTCTATAGGAAAAGAAGGTATACGAAACGAACAAAAGTATGCTTGTAAAACCTAGCCAAAAAAGTCGGTTAGCTAAGAAATATCCTGAAAGCGTTAGTTGTTGGGTATTCTTTTCAGCGCGTGTCCAAAATTGGGTTTGTTCTAGAAAGGCTGATAATCCGAACGGATCTCCTATTGCTGCCATTTGCATAGTTTCTGCGGAAGCATTCACTCCTCCCGCCAATAAAGGTGAATTAAAAAATAAAGCCGTTAAAAAATAGAGTCCGTAAATCCCTATAGCACTTACATAAGTCGCGATATTGTTTTGAGTTAACAAAGCCACCGAACTTACAATAGCGGTTACTATAAAAATATTCGGTACAGCAAATAACAGCCATGTATTTAGATAGGAAAACGCATTGAATTCTAACAATCTACTAGCATCTATAGCTGGATTTTGAGTTCCTAAATACCAGCCTATAAAACAGGCACTAAATGTGAGTAATGAAAATAGATACACGCCTAAAAATCGACTCACAAAAAATTGTGCTTTACCTAAAGAGCTGGTAAATACCAATGCATCGGTTTTATGGTGTTTGTCTCTTAAGAATCCGCTAATGGCAAAAAACATCACGATAAAGACACTTCCTAAGCTTAGTAAGCCTACATCGTAATTGATTTCATAACTAGAGTTAAAAGCTACTTTGTTAGAAAATCCTTGTGATCCTAGGGTATATCCTAAAAACCCAAAGAGAATACTAAATGCAATAAGTGCTTTTTGTTTTAATTGATATTGTATTTCAAATTTTAATAAGTGGAATAGCATAGCGAAGAGTTTTAAGAGGAAACTTGTTGTAATTTTTTGAAGTACACACTTTCTAAATCGGGCGTATACGGTTTGAATTCACCATTTAAAGGTGTTTCTGAATAGACTTGAATTTGTGTTTTTCCTGAGACCAATCGAGTACTAAGTACATGAAATCTTTCTTGGTACACCGATAGTTCTTCTTTCGCAATGGTTTTAATCCATGTTTTCCCTTCTAAACCATAGGTAAGTTCCATTGGGTTTCCTTGCGTTATTATTTTTCCTTGCTGAAGTATGGCCATGTTTTGACATAAATCACGGACATCTTCTACAATATGAGTGGATAGAATGACAATTACGTTCTCTCCTATTTCGCTCAATAGGTTTAAAAATCGATTGCGTTCTTCAGGGTCTAATCCGGCTGTAGGCTCATCAACAATAATCAACTGTGGATTTCCTAACAATGCTTGTGCAATACCAAAACGTTGTCGCATTCCTCCAGAAAAGGTATGCACCGACTTTTTTCTATGTTGATACAGGTTGGTTTGTTGTAACAAAGCAGTTACCTGCTCTTTTCTTGCTGAAGTATTCGTGATTCCTTTTAAAACCGCCAAATGATTCAATAAGTCTTGAGCACTTATTTTCGGATACACTCCAAATTCTTGTGGTAAATAACCCAATTGACTTCTCAAAAACTGCGGGTTTTGAACAATGTCTACCTCATTAAAAAATATGCTTCCTGAAGTAGGTTCTTGTAAGGTAGCAATGGTTCGCATTAAAGATGATTTTCCTGCGCCATTCGGTCCTAGTAATCCGAACAATCCGTTGGTAATTGTTAAAGCTACTTGGTTTAATGCCTTTACCCCATTGGGATATTCTTTGCTGATATCTTGAATTTTTAAAGTGTTCATGCTGTATGTTTTCTAATTTTACAACGAACTTAGAACCTATTGAAAAGAGGGACGAATTTATTTGACCAACGAGAACATTCTCCATTTCAATACGGATTTTAAAACCATAAATCTCATTCAGCATAAAAAAGCAATTGTTTGTACAGAAAAACATCCTATTCATCAAAATTGTTACACTACCTTTACACTTCTCTTTATTTTTGAACTTATATTTAAGTACATATAAAACGTGCCACAATTCAACAAAATATTAAAAGCATTCGGTATAGGACTTCTTATTGTAGTTCCTTTGATATATCTATTAGAACGTATCGGTTTTATTATTCTACCTGAAGATCGCCCTATGGAAACTACTATTTTTGGGTTTGTTTGGTGGGTGATTATTTCTGTAATGATTTACCATGTTTCCTTTTTTAAGAAACATAAAGTGATCCTTTTAAAGCTTTTGGTTTTACTGATAAGTTTTATTGTTTTATTGATTATAGATGAAAGAATCAATTATCCAGATAACCCAATAAGCTTACTTATCCTCTTATTCTTTTGGGTGGGTTTAGCACATATTTTATTTCCAAAATTTGTTGAAAAACACGGTAAGATCATTATTGGTTATTATGTATTTATACTCACCATCTTTAGTTATTTTAGATTCTTTCAGCATGAAACGGAATTGTATTCTACATTAAAACACGATTTATTTATTCCTTTGTTAATACTCCCCTTACCTGTTCTTATTGGTTTATGGATATATGAACAATACAAATGGATAAAAAGCTTACAAAATGAAAAATCGAAAGCTGAATTGGCTTTACTAAAAGCTCAGGTAAATCCGCATTTCTTTTTCAATACGCTTAATAATTTGTATTCGTTAACGGTTCAAAATTCTGATCAAGCTCCTGGGGTTATTTTAAAACTTTCTGACATGATGCGCTATACTATTTATGAAGGAAAGAAAGAATTGGTTTCTTTAAAAGAAGAAGTAGCTTACCTACAAAACTATATTGATTTGCATAAAATAAGACATCATAAAAATGTGGTTATCAACTTTACACATACCATAGAAAGTGATGTAAAAGTGGCTCCTTTGTTGTTTATTATTTTGTTGGAAAATGCTTTTAAACATGGTGTAGAAACTTTAACAGAAGATGCTTATATCCATATCGATCTTCAAAGTAAAGACCAAAAAGTACTATTTAGTATTGAGAATAACTTTGATGATACTGACCATAATACTGTAAAAGGTATTGGTTTAGAAAACCTAAAGCATCGATTGGATTTATTATATCCGAACAAGCACCAGTTAACCATTCATAAAACAAATACTACTTTTAAGGGAGTATTACAATTAAACTAACATTATGCGATATATTATTATTGATGACGAGCCTTTGGCACACCAACTTATAGAAGGGTTTTGCAGTATGCTACCTCATTTATCGCTACAAAAAAACTGTTATAATGCTATTGAAGCCATGCAGTTTTTGAATAGTAATACGGTTGATTTTATGTTTTTAGATTTAAACATGCCCAAGTTAAAAGGATTTGATTTTTTAAGGACATTACAAAACCCGCCTAAAGTGATTGTTACTACCGCTTATAAAGAGCATGCTTTAGAAGGGTTTGAATTGAATGTAGTTGATTATTTATTGAAGCCTTTTAGTTTTGAGCGCATGCTTACGGCTATTAATAAAGTACTTTCTACAACTTCCGAAAGTACTACTGCAGCTACCACTACAAATACAGCACCGACTTCGAGCAATTTCTTTGTAAAAGGGGATAAAAAATACCATCAGGTAGCAACAGAAAATATTATGTGTATTGAAGCTTATGGTAATTATTGTAAGCTGCATTTAAAAGATGATACCGTAATTATCAGTCATGAAAAAATATCTCATTTCGAAGCTTTCTTGGCACCACATAACTTTATACGCGTTCATAAATCTTATATTGTCAGTGTTCCTAAAATTACCGTTATTGAAGGAAATCGAATTTTTATAGGGGATAAAATCATTCCTATTGGTCAAACCTACAAACAAGAGGTTATAAAGTTTATGAAATAACAAATACGCAAAAAGTTTAACAATAATCTTAAGATTCTTATCTATTGATTGCTTGCAATTCACTTAAATTTTTTCCTACCAACAGAATACTTTTCACTACTACTTCATTTGGTAAAACGGTAACCTATTGTGATTAAATAAACCCAGAATCTTTGGCTTTAGCAACTAAATGTGCCGTATTGTTGGCTCTTAAGATGTCTTTTAATTTTATAATTCTTTTCTCCACTGAACTCAAACTCCCAGGCGTAATACCATTATTAGTGAAATATCGACTAATTTCAGGCTGTGATAATCCTTCAGATAGTTTTTCCATTAACCGAATATCATATTGCTTGATTTCATTGCTTGAAGGGCGTTTCATTGCCTTTTCAACTTGGTAAGATAAAAATGGAGTATCATTTTGAAGAACCTTATGGATAGCTTTATTTAAATCCTTTAACCCATTTCTTCCTTTACATATATACCCTTTAACTTTAGAATTTTGAAGTAAAGTTCTTACTTTTTGCAAACTGTCTTCAACAGAGTACACAATCACAGAAATAGCAATTTCTTTTTCTTCTAATGCTTGCACCAATTCTTTACCTGAAGTATATTCTTGGGGCCTATGATCTTTTTTAAAAGACAAGTCCGTAATTAATAAATCATAAGGATTTTTATCAATAATGGCTCGTTGAATTTTTAGGTAAGCATCGTCACAATATTGTACTTGATCAATTTCTCCAACTCCAATTTCTTGTAGCATTGTATAGACTCCTTTGTTAATATCATCCATATCTTCTGCTACTAACACTTTTTTAAACATATTAGATAATTATTTTTGTTATAAAACCAATTCCAGGTTCTGATTCAAAAATAATTTTTCCATCGACAGATTTTATACGGTTTTCCGCATTGACCAAACCATTTCGTTTCGTCAGTAAACAACCAACCCCATTATCTTTATACAAGACCTCTACTTTTTTTCCTTTTTGCTTAAATACAATTGTTACTAAAGTAGCTTCGCTATATTTTGCCATATTGGTTAACAGTTCTTTTAAAACACGATAGAGCATATTTCTTTTATGAATAGAAACTCCAGACCAATCGAACGTATTTACCTGAGAGGCAATAGACACTTTGTTGGTTTGATAGCTTTCAAACATATCATTTAAGATTTCAGAAAAACTCATTTCCTCATCTATCACATAATTATCTCTAGAAATATTCCTTGCTTTAAGATAAACGGCATCTAAATCGTCTAAAACCTCATCTGTAGCACTATCTTTTAACTGTATTTTAGACATTATTTGATACAAATCATTGGCAATAACATCGTGTACTGTTTTAGAAATCCTTCCTTCTGTTTGAATTACATTCTCAACAATTTTCTTTTTATTTCTTTCTCTATAAAAGAAATAACCTCCAAATGATATTAAAAGAATAAGGCTTCCTATAAACTGAAAGAGTTGTTTTTGTTTCTTTTCGTGCTCAGTTTCCTGTTCTTGTTTTACAGTATTATATTTTAAAAAAGCAAACTTATTTGAACTTATTTCATGTGCCTTTATAATACTGTCGTTTATTTTTTTATATAATCTTACATGCTCATTATCACTTAACTCTACTAATAAGCCTAATGTTTTTTGCTTATATGCAACACTATTAAGCCCATTAGCTATCTCTAGACTTTTTAAAGCATATTCCTTAGATTTTTCTAATTCAAAATTTTTCCTATAGAAATTTGATAAATTATAATAGCTCAAATAAACCTCTGAAAAGTTTTTTTTTGCTTTTCTTAACACTAAAGATTCTTTTAATTCGTTTAATCCTTCCTCTTTATTTATTTCAGATTTTACAATACCTAAATTATCTAAAACTAATGCTCTTAAAATTGTATCATATTCAATATTTAATTGACTTAAAGAACCTTCTAATATTACTTTTGCTTTTGAATAAAGCCTATTATCTAAATATGTATTAGCTATATTATTGAATACTGTAATACTATCCTTCTTGTTCCTAACCAATTCAAAAGTTTTTCTGTAAAACTCTATAGCTTCATCTGTAAGTTTTTTTCTTCTGTAAAGAATTCCTAAATGATTGTAAATACCCTTTTTTAAATCTCTTAAATATTCAGAATCATCCATTTTATCACATAACTCCAACGCTTTTATCGATGATTCTTCGCTTTCATTATAAAATCCCATCTTAAACTCTGCACTAGCGATATGCCATAAGGCATAAATGGTTTCTGATTTATCATCATCATTTAAAGATTTTATATAGACCCTTTTAAAAAAATTATAGGAACTTATCAAATCATCTCCTTTATTCGGATGCAAAACCAATTCTGAGTATAATCTTAAACTATCTATTTTTTCTTGTCCTTGATGAAAACTACTGCACAATAAAGCAATAAAAAAAAGGAATGATTTCTTTAAATTTTTCATTCCTCTAAAATAATAAACTTGTAAAACTATTTATTGCTTCTTTTCTAAATAATTAGCTTCCTGGAGGCGGCGGTGGAGGTGGTGGTATTATGACTCCATCTTCACCACAACACGACTTTACCTCAGTTTGAAACCCCTTCTTTACCTCTAACATATTTTCTTCTTTTATAAGTTCTTCACTATCTGTACAAGAAACTAATATTAAACTAAGAAAAATTGTAAATACTATTAAACTTATTTTTTTTATCATAATTTGATATTTTAACATTAAAAAACTGATTATAAACTACTTTCCCTTTGGAGGAGGTGGTGGGGGTGGAATAATATCGTCTTCTTCACCACAACAAGATTTTACCTCTGTTTGAAACTTCTTCTTTATCTGTGATCTTTTTTCTTCTTTAATAAGTTCATCACTATTTGTGCAAGAAATTAACATTGAATTCAATAAAATCGTAATAACTAATACACTTATTCTTTTCATTACTATTATATTTTTAAATTAATTAATAAAAAAGGAATGAATTAAACTCATTCCTTTCATCGTTATTCAAACTTACAAATAACTAGTTATAAGTTAATCTTTTTTGGTGGTGGCGGAGGTGGAATAATATCTTCCTCTTCATCACAACACGACTCTAGTTGAGTTTTAAATTCCGTCTTTAACTCTAATGGCTTTTCTTCTTTGACAAGTTCATCATTATCTGTACAAGAAGTTAACATTGAACTTAGAAAAATTGCAATTATTAATGTACTTACTTTTTTCATTGCTGTTAAATTTTTAAATTGATTAATAAAAAAGGAATGAATTTAAAATTCATTCCTTTCATAATCATTCAAACTTACAAAAAATCAGTTATAAGTTAATCTTTTTTTGGTGGAGGTGGAGGTGGAAGCTCTCCATCACCACTACAACAATTTTCAGATTCCGTTTGTAATTCACTTTTTATAGTTGAGTTGGCATCTTTTTTTATAAGCTCATCATTCTCTGTACAAGAAATTAACATCAAATTGAGGAAAACCGCAATGATTATTAATGCTATTTTTTTCATTTTGCTTTGTTTAAAATTGGACATTAGTGTTGCTGTTCGAGTATTTCATCGAACTGTTTTAAGTGTGTTTCACACATTTTTTAAAAGGCCTTTTGGGAAGTGTAAAGAAGTGTATCAAGCGAACAAGCTCTTCCCGGTTCAAGTCGCTTAATACTTTTCTCTAATTTTAAAAATGATGAAGTATTGTTTTAGAGTTTTCAACTTTAATTTCTTCATCAATTCCAGCACAAATCAACTCTAAAAACATGGGAAGTCTAGGAAGAATTCGGGAAAGATTTAAGAAGTTTTTTTCCCGTTTTTTTCCCAGACATATACAACAATAAACCAACCTATTATGCAACAAAAAATTATTAACAAAGCCTTTAAGAAAATCAAAAAAAAGGCTAAAAAAGAAGAGGGAGTTAGCTTGACGTTTACTAAAACATCTGAATATTTATCTCAACTATTAGAAGATGATTACAATGTCCGTTTTGGGGATAAAAGTTTAAGAAAAGCTTATAAAAATTCTTCCGAAATAAAGAAACCTGAAGTACTAAAAGCCTTGTGTCAATTTTTAGGATATGAAAGTTATGAAGATTATGTAAACCAACATCCCACAGATAAAAAAAGCCAGTTACAAATCAAACTTTTTTTAGAGTTCAAACATCAATTTTAAAATTACTCTAAGAAGTATTTCGTTCTAATTCATATCACTTATTCAGTAAAACACTAAATAAATTGCCCCCTACTTCAAATCGGTAGGGGTTTCTTTTTCTTATATTTAAATTCAAACTTCTTTGAAACACTTCTTAAAAAAGATATTCTCTATCTTTGAAACACAACAACCATAAGAAGTATCACTTGCTGTCTATAGAAATTTCACTATTACAAATTGTTTCATTAGTAGCTATTGTACATTATTTTGTACTCAGCTTGGTCATTCTATTTTCGAAATTTTTTAAAAGTTCTACCAATAATTACCTGGGATATACCTTATTTATTATTGCTTTAGTAGGGATGAATAATTGGTTTTGGGATCGCGGAAGTGACCCTACACTTCTTCAATGGTTCGATCTTGCACTTTGGCAATTCTTGTATCCAACTACCTTACTTATCTTTTTTTATAAATCTTCTCAAAATCCCCTAAAAAAGGCAATAAACATCCAACTACTCTACCTTCCTTTTATCATATTAAGTAGCTGTAATATATATATTTCTTTAGCAAGGGTTTTCAATTGGTATACGCTTCCAGAAATCATTCAAAGCAACGTTGGATTATTTTATAGAGGTATCAGTTTGCTCTCTATATTGTTTCCCTTTTTTACGATCATTTTGTCTTATCAATTTGTAAAAAATTCTAAAGACATTCCGAGCAAAAAATGGTTATTATATCTGTGGATGTTTTTATCTGTTTTAGAAGTCTTCGGTATTGTTTTAGAAGGACATCGTTTTCTCTTTTCAGAAAAACTACCTCTTACTTATTTATGGACAATAGGTTCGCTGTTTTTATATTGGTTTGTATACCAAGGATTGTATCAATTTAAACTTTCCAACGATCGATATGCAATTAAAACCAAAGAACGAAAAGTAGTTGTTAAATCAGAAAAATCTCTTGCCAATCAACACTCCTATTTTTCTAAACTGTTGTTTTTATTAGAACAAGAAAAAATTCATCATGATGCTAGTTTAAGTAGAGATCGTGTTGCGGAACAATTGGGTATTAGTAGCGGATATCTATTACAAGTAATCAAAGAAAATGCTGGATTAAGTTTTTCAGAATTTATAAATTCTTATCGCATCAAAGATGTAAAGGCAATGTTAAAAGATCCTAGTTTTGACAAGTACAGTTTACTATCTATTGGCTTAGAATGTGGATTCAATTCTAAAACTTCATTTTATACTAATTTTAAAAAAGAAACAGGACTTACTCCAAAAGAATTTAAGTACAAATAGGTTCTATTTTCGGTTCTATTTCGTATTCCGAACTCCTGTACCTCTTATATAGCCTAGGTTTGCCAAAAATTAAAATCAAACATCATGCAAACACGTACAGGCCTTTTGTCCTTTCTTTTTTTATGTATTAGCACCTTAGGTTTTACCCAATCAAAGACCTTTTCTTTTGAAAATGTTCATGTAATTCCCATGGATAGAGACACCGTTCTGCACAATAAAAGGGTCATTATTCAAGATGGAAAAATACATAGCATCGAATCTGCTTTGCACCCCGCAAGTATTCCGATAGACCAAGTGATTCCTGCTACCGGTAAATACTTAATGCCAGGATTGGCAGAAACACATTATCACTTACAAAACAATATTCAAAATGAATTCAAATTATTAATCGCCAACGGAATTACATCCGCAAGAAATATGGCAGAATATCCAGGACAAGATCAAATAACTATTCGAAATCAAGTTCATAAAAACACCTATTTAGCACCTCATTATTACACTGCAGGTCCTTATCTAATGCGAAAAGATTTTCGAAATGAAAATTCGGTAGACTCTATCATTCAACATCATCTTACCAAAGGCTACGATTACTTAAAATTAGCAGACAATCTTCCGAAAGCAACTTATGTAAAATTACTAGCGGCTGCCCAGAAAAACGAAATTGATGTTATCGGACATGGACAACGTGATTTACCTTTAGAGTTTTCTTTGCGAATGAAATCTATCGCCCATGTAGAGGAGTTTTTAAATATTTTTCCAAAAAAGGTACTGGTTTCTACTCCCCTATTAAACCAAGCAGCACAACAAGTTAAAACTAGCGGTGTTTATGTATCTCCTACGTTAGGTATTTTCGAAATGATTAGTAAATATGCTAGTAAAGATGAAACAAAAGTTTTACATCAAAATCCGAATTTGAAATACCTTCCTAAAAACTATCTAGATTATTGGACCTCCGATGAGATTAACTACCGTAGTTTACCATGGTTTACAGAACCAACCTCTTTAAAACGATTGGCAAAAGAATTGCAATGGCAGCAAAAATTCACATTAATTCTACACCAAAATGGCGTTCCTCTAATGGCAGGTAGCGATACTTATGGATTGTTTCTTCCTGGTTTTTCACTACATCATGAACTTGAACTAATTCATAATTCTGGACTTTCCACTTATGAAACTTTAAAAACAGCTACAGTTGTACCCGCTAGATATTTTAAAGCATTCTCTCAAAGCGGAACCATTAACGAAGGAAAACTTGCCGATGTAGTGTTGTTAGACAAAAATCCTTTAGAAAACATACAACATACTCGAACCATTTTAGGCGTAATGCTTAAAGGTAAATGGATGAATAGAAAAAAGTTAGATGCTTATTTATTGGAAGTAGCAGAATCGTATCAAACAAAAAAATAGATTCATTGGAAATTATCCTTAGTTTATTTGAAAATATCCTTAGTTCATGAATTAGTAGTTTTTGAAGCTCGACTTCGACAGTACTTTTGATACCAGAAATAACAAACAAACGCATATATATATTATGAAAAATCAACAAAGAGAACTGGTATTTTTAAGATCTTTTGCAGTGACTGTAGGATTGGGAATTTTAGCTTTTTTATCATACTCATTTAAAAGTGGAAATCCGTTCAATCAAAAATTTGGAACCATTGATGTAGAACGCATTAATATTATTGAAAAAGATGGCACCGTAAAAATGGTCATTACCAATGCTGATCATTTTCCGACCAAAGGAGATGCCATCAATGGAAGAATAAATCACAAGCGCAAAAAAAGAGCTGGAATGCTATTTTTTAACGAAGACGGTATGGAATGCGGTGGGTTTATTTATGATGGTGCTAAAAACGAACAAGGGCACTCTGCTGGACTTTCTTTAACCTACGATCAATTTGATGGAGATCAAGTAATGCAATTGCTTTCCACTGATAAAAAAGTTAACGGAAAACGCTATAAATCGAACCTATTAGTTTTTAACGACCAAGGAGATCATGTAACACAACAAGGAAACAATACTTTGCAAAATGAAATTAAAGCTATTAAAGATCCGAAACTTCGTAAAGCAAAGTATGAAGAATATAAGAAAAAAGGACTGTTGTCTACACACACTCCAAGAGTTGCTTTAGGTAATTTTGTAAACAACAAGGGTTTGTATTTATTTGATGATAACGGAAAACCAAGAGCGCTCTTTTGTATAGACGAAAACAATAAAGTAAAACTAGAAACTTATGATGAAAAAGGAAATGTTTTAAACTCTTGGCCAACAAAATAACCTTAATTAGCAATTGTAACATACCAAAAGTATGTTGCAATTGTTTATTTTTACTCGCCTATGAAAACTAGTATTCAATACATACGTAAGCACCTATTCTTCTTTTTATTTTTATTTATGTTTTGCTGGCTCTTGAGTCTTAAAAACAAAATAAGAGTTGCTGATGGTTCTTGGGACAATTTTCACTTTCACCCAGATGCGCCTTTTTGGATGTTCTTTGGTGGACTTATTATCTTTTTTTTTATCGATTTTATTAAACGAAAAGTAGAAAAAAAACATCCTATACAAACACCGCTATTAAAAAATTATTTTTTGTATTTCGGATTCGGATTCGTTGCCTATATGCTCTATCAAAATATATTAGGACTTCTTATTTCTTATGCCTTTAACAATATTGAAAAGAACTACGGATCATCTTATCTTATTATAAATAACAATATCAATGAAGCTTTAGACTTTATAATGTTTGGCGGATTTTCTCTAGCTTATCTTTATTTTCAAGATGGTAAATCCTATAAAAAACAATTAAGCGAATTGCAAATTAGTGATGCAAAAAGCAAAATTCAACAATTGCAAAATCAACTGAATCCCCATTTTTTATTCAATAATTTGAATGTCTTAGATCAATTAATTTTTGAAGATGCTATGAAAGCGTCTTCCTTTTTAAGTCGATTTTCAGAAGTATATCGTTTCTCTCTTATAAATGCAAACAAAGAACTAATTCCAATACAAGAAGAATTGCTGTTTACTGAGAACTACTTTAAATTGATGGATGAAAAGTATCAAGGTTACTATCAACTACATATTGATGATACTATTAGAAAACTACCGACCATTGTACCTCCTTTTTGTTTACAAATACTGATAGAAAATGCCATTTTGCACAACTTAGGCACCAAAGAAAAACCAGTAGCAATTCATATGAGTTATAAAGATGGAATACAAATTAGCAATAATAAAATTGCTTTAAATAGAAAGAAAAAAGGAAATGGTGTAGCCTTAAAAAACTTAAATGAACAATTTTTATTACTAAGTGAACAAAACATAGTAATTTTTGAAACTTTAGATACTTTTACTGTTACCCTACCTCTTATTAAAACTGTAGCCTAATGATTAGAATAGTTATTGTTGAAGACGAAGCTCCTGCTAGAAAAAAATTATTGAGTTATTTAAACAACTTAGATGTTCCCTATACCATTGTTGCTGAAATTGAAACAGTAGACGAGACTTTAGCTTTTTTAAAAACGAATACTGAGATTGACCTTATTTTTTCTGATATAGAATTAAGAGATGGAAACGTATTTGATGTGTATAGCAATCTTATTGTGCGAACTCCTATTATATTTACTACTGCCTATAACAACTTTTGGATGAATGCCTTTGAAACAAATGGAATTGAATACTTGTTAAAACCATATTCATTTGAACGTTTTGAAAAAGCTTGGAGCAAATTCAATAATTTAAAAGAAAATCTACAGCAAAATCAATTAGCAATTTTTAAACAACTAGACACTTATTTTCAACAAAAAGCTCCCCCTACAAAAATCTATAAAGAATTTATATCGGTAAAATCTACTAGTGGTATTTACTTCCTAAAAACAATCGATATTAAATATATCAAATCTGAAGAAGGAGTACTATTAGCTTTTGATAATGCTAACAAAAAACATTTACTAAATCAGAATTCGCTCATTACTATCCAGGAATTCTTAGACCCAGATGTGTTTTTTAAAATAAATCGAGGAGAATTAGTAAATAAACAGTATGTTGAGCGTATTAATCGCTATACCAAAAATACGGTAGCAATTCAATTAAAAGAACAAGAAACCATATTAAAAACAAGCCAAACTACCACAGCTGCTTTTAATAGTTGGATGGGAGTATAAATTATTGATCTATAAAAATGGTGAAACTAACTATACACAGAGAGCAACAACATTTAACACAAGAAGAATTGGCCAAAAAAGCTAATATTTCTGTAAGAACCATACAACGTATAGAAGCAGGTGCTACTCCAAAAGGCTATACCTTAAAAGCATTAGCTACTGCTTTAGAAATAGAAGAAAAAGAGCTATTAGAAACTGCTGAAACCTCTAAAATTAATACCCCAGTACTTATAACTATTATTAACCTTTCTTCTTTACTATTTGTATTTCTTCCACCTTTAAACTTTATGGTTCCTTTAATTATCCGATTGATAAAAAAAGAACATTCTCTCTTAAGTAAGAATATAACCACCATACAAACACTTTATGCAATTGGAATGATTTTATTTTTCATTATTAGCAATATGATAAACTTCTTATTTGATATGGATTTTTGGTGGATTCAATTTTCGCAAGCTTTTATGCTTCTCATTATACTTAGTAATCTTTTTATTATTCTAAGAAACACCGTTTCTCTTAATAAAAACCAACAATTATACTTTAAGTTTAATTTCTATCTCTTTTAATCAAAACTTCAGTATTTACGCATAATTGTCGGCTTTTTGGCGTGTTCTGTCGTCCTTTTTTTTCTATAGATTATCAGAGTTTTGCCTCTGAAATTAATTTAAAAAAATGAGCAGAAATTTATTCTTAACAGCATCCTTATTTATAATCACATCAGTCCTTTTCGGGCAAATAAGTAATCAACAATTATATCAAATAGATAGTTTATTTAATCAATGGAATGCTAAAAACCATCCTGGAGGTAGTATTGCTATTTCACAAAGTAACAAACTCATTTTTTCAAAGGCTTACGGACTTGCTAGTATAGAATACAATCGACCTAATACTACACAAACCATTTTTAATACTGGTTCTATTGCAAAACAATTTACTGCCATGGTAATAGTGTTACTTCAAGAGCAAAACAAACTTTCCGTAAAAGACAATATCAAAAAATATATTCCAGAGCTTTCTAATTTTCCTTATGATATTACCATAGAACAACTACTTCTACATACTAGTGGATTACGCGATATACATGGTTTTTTTGCTTTAGCAGGTTGGAGAAATGATATAATTACAAACAAAGACCTAAATAATCTACTACCAAACCTAAGAGATGTAAATTTCCCACCAAATACGGAGTTTTCATATTCAAATATGGGCTATATGCTTTTGGTTAACATTATTGAAAATATTACAAATGAATCTTTTGAAAACTGGCTGCAGCAAGAGATTTTTAAAAAGTTTAATATGAAACATTCCTATATAAGTAAATCTTTAGATAGCATTGTTTTTAACAAAGCTACCTCTTACAAAGGAATTTCTCCCTTTAAAAAAGCACTTCCTTATTGGGGATATGTAGGTTCTGGAAACCTATACTCTACTGCTGAAGATTTAGTCATTTGGCTACAAAACTTTAGTAACACAAAAAAAGTGTTTCAAGAACTATTAACTACGTCCAAATCGAACCCCATATATGCTTATGGATTGCGAGTTGAAACACATTTAAATAAAAAAATAATTCAACATGGTGGTGCTATCGGTGGATTTAGAAGTATTATTAGGTCATACCCAAATGATTATTTACAAATAGCCATACTATCCAACTTTACTAAAGGTGATATTTTGAATAAAATAAATCAAATCGGTGAAATAGTTTTCAATAAAAAAGAAGAAGAAACCTTACAAAAAATAGTATCTATGAAAGCTACTAGTACTATCAATGTACCAAATAACCTCCTACTGAATTATCAGGATGTATATTGGAATGATATTGAAAAGTATGGTAGAACGATCAACTTAGAAAATAATACACTAAAATTTGTAAGAACCAATTCACAAAAAAGTAATTTAACACCTATTAATAGAAATACTTTCAGAATGCAAGATGTAGCAGCTGATGTAATAGTTACTTTTAAAGAAGATAAAATGTTTGTGAAGGTAAACGATGAACCAACACAAGTTTTCCTGCGACACCTTCCTTCAAAAATTAAGAATATTGATTCAAAAATTTATGTTGGAACCTACTATAGTAAAGAAATAGAGACTAGTTTTCAAATTAGTATAGAAGAACAAATGCTATATCTGTATCATAAAAAACATGGAAAAATCAAATTGAAAAAATTATATACCGATATTTATGAATCTCGTTGGCCTTTTAGTTGTATTGAATTTAAAAGAAACAAAAATCAGCAAATAGAAGCACTTCAAATTAGCAATGGACGTGTAAGGAATATGCAGTTTATCAAAAAAAACTAATTTATTTTCTGTTAGCAGACTTTTTTTAACAAGAGTTTAGTTTATTAAACATTATTATAGAAAAGTATTTTACCATTCACCGAAGAAAAACAACCATTCATCGATAGTAATTACCATTTTAACTAAACAAAAAAATTATTTCCCAAAATAATATGAATTTTAAATTGATATATTTATTTTTAAAATGGAAAACCTACACATATTATTTATTGATGACGATGAGATTGAAAGATTAAAGTTCAATCGAATTTGTAAGCAGAGTGAATATACAACAACTATAACACAAGCTGAGAACGGTGAGGAAGCACTTCAAAAAATTGAAGAAAAACTACCTCAACTGATTGTTTTAGATTTGAATATGCCTAAAATGAACGGTATCGAGTTCTTAAGTATTTTACGCAAAAATGAGCGTTTAAAATACATACCCATAGTTGTATTATCAAGTTCTGATAACCAAGACGATGTAAAAAAATGTTTCGAAATTGGTATTTCAGGGTACTTGATAAAGCCCCTTAGATACGATGATTACAAACAAACAATAACCAAATTATTGGCGTATTGGAACGTAAATAATTTATTAATATAATAATGTATGAAAGGTATTGTATTTACTGAATTTTTGGAACTTGTTGAAGATAAATTTGGTATAGAAACTGTTGAACAAATCATTAGTGATTCAGACTTGGAGTCTAAAGGAGTCTATACTGCTGTAGAAACCTATAAGTTTACCGAAATGGTTTCTCTTTTAACCAACCTCAGTAACTTAACTAAAATTTCTCCCAACGATTTACTAAAAGTATATGGATTACATTTTTTTGACGTATTAGTTCAAAATTATGGTAACATTTTAAAAAACTACAAAACGCCTTTAGAATTATTAGAATCTATTGATGCTCATATTCATGTAGCAGTAAGAAAACTGTATCCAGATGCTGAGTTACCATATTTTGAAGTTGCAAAAACTTCAGACAATACTTTGACAATGACTTATCATTCTTCGAGAGCCATGTATGCATTTGCCCATGGACTCATGGAAAAAACCTTTGAACATTACAATCAGAAAGCAACTATAAACTACCAACTGCTAAAAGAAGACGGAACCATTGTTAAGTTTCAAATCGTAAAAGAATGAGTCAACAAAAAATTGAGATTTTAGAAAAAGCTTTAAAACGCGAACGATTGGCTCGGAAGGCAGCAGAAAGAATTCTGGAAGAAAAATCTTTAGAGCTCTATCAAACCAACCAAAACCTTTCCAAGGTTTTAAATGCAAAAGAAATAGAGTTAGAAAGTCTCTTTGAAACTATTGTAGACCCATATATCTTAATGGATTTGTATGGAAATGTTTTAAAAATGAATAATGCTTCTATTGAGTTTTTTGGCTACGATATTGATGAAAACTCTTTCAATGTATTATCTACTCTTCATAAAGAAGATTATGAGTATGCCATGCAATCCTTTAGAAAATTATTGAAAGAAGGAAGTTTTAAAAATTTCAAGGCTCGAGTTTATAATAAAAAACGTGAGTTAAAATGGATAGAAATTAACTCTAGTATTGTATATGATGATGATCATAATCCCACTTTTGCACAAGGTATTATTAGAGATATTTCTGATGAACTAGAGGTTCAAAAAGAACGAGAGGAATTGCTTAAGAGCTTAACCATTAGTAATAAAGAATTAAAAGATTTTGCACATGTAGTATCGCATGACTTAAAATCACCTTTACGTAGTATGAATGCTCTTGTGACTTGGTTAAAAGAAGATTGTGAAGAATTTGCGAATAAAGAAATTAAACAAAACTTTGATCATTTGTTTCGAAAGATAGATAAGATGGATCATCTTATTAGTGGAATTTTAAAATATGCAAGTGTAGATAAAGTTGATGCAAAAAAACAGAAAACTGATTTAGCCGTAGTAGTTCAAGAAATTATTGACACTATTCATATTCCTGAACATATTGAGGTAAAAGTTTCTGAAGAACTACCTGTTATCAATGGAGATAAGTTTCGATTGCATCAATTATTTCAAAATCTCATTAGTAATGCAGTAAAATACAGTAAACCAGAAAAGGGACTTATTGAAATTGATTGTGAAGAGATGAGTAAAAAATGGAAATTTAGTATAAAAGATAACGGAATTGGAATTGAAAAAAAATATCATCGAAAGATTTTTGATATTTTTCAAACCTTAGATGACAGGCAAAATTCTACAGGAGTTGGTTTGTCAATTGTAAAGAAGATTTTAGCAATTTATGACGGAAGAATTTGGTTAGAATCTGAATATGGTAAAGGAACAGCCTTTCATTTTACATTGCCTAAATAAGATGGTACAACCTAATTTAACATACATACAAGAATTAGCAGACGGGGATAAAGCTTTTGAACAACAGCTGTTAGCGGTTATTCAAAAAGAATTTCCTGAAGAGAAAAGAACCTACTTTCAGTTACTAGAAGAAAAAAAATATGAAGATTTAGCACAACTTGTGCATAAAGTAAAGCATAAATTTACTATTTTAGGACTAGAGGAAGAGACTAAGTTAGCTTCTGATTTTGAAGAAGATATCAAAACACAGAATTTTGATTTACAAAAAAAATTCGAAGCTGTTTTAAACGCAATTAGTGACTTTTTAACAACAACTTATTAACCCCCAGGAACTATGAAAAAAAGATGTTTGATTATTGACGACGATTCAACTGCAAGATTAATTATAAATAAACTATGCGCTGAATTCAACGAACTAGAGGTTATCGAAGAATTTTCTAATGCTATTGATGCCATTAAATTTTTAAATACAGAAAGTAATATTGATGTGATATTCTTAGATATTCACATGCCAACTTTTTCTGGGTTTGACTTTATCAAAACCCTTAAACATCCACCACAAATTGTGCTCACAACATCTGACAAAAATTTTGCCTTAGATGCTTTTGAATATGATTGTGTAGTAGACTATTTAGTTAAGCCAATTACCAAAGAACGTTTTCAAAAAGCCCTTACAAAACTAGAGAAAGTGAGTTTAAACGGTAGTACTGAAAATACTACTACTAGCGCTGAAAGTACAAACAACGATTTATATGTGAATATAGATAGAAGATTGGTCAAAATTAATATCCCAGATATTTATGTAATTGAAGCAAAAGGTGATTATGTTCGTATTAAAACAGAATCGCAGAACCATATTGTACACTCTACTTTAAAAAAGGTTGAAGAAAAGTTACCTAAAACAACTTTCCTAAAAGTACATCGCTCTTATATTATCAATACGCAGAAAATTGTGGATATTGAAGACAACAGTGTGCTGATAAAACAAGACATTATTCCTGTGAGTAGGGCTAATAAAGGTGAATTAATAAAGCGTCTAAATTTACTTTAACGTTGTTTAAACTCCATTCGTCTTTAATAACAACTCCATTAAACGATTAAACACGGTCTAAAGGCTTTATACAAGCTACTTTAGACTTGTGAAATTGTTAACAAGACATATTATTTTTCAGCTGTTTTTAGTTGGATGCCTTCAGGCACAAGTATCTGACACCTTGCTTAGATATGCAGATGAACTGCACCAAAAAACTTCAAAAGAACAGCAATTTCCAGCTACTAATTACCTAGCTGAATTTCCTTTTAACTTTTATATAAAGAAAAAAAGTTTAGTGAATGATTATAAAATCAAGCTAAAAGAATTAGAATCTAAACAATTCTTACAAGATATTGGTTTAGTTTTCAAAGCAAGTACCAACTACAACTTTAGAGATGCTTTTGATGAAGAGCAAAATTCTTTTAATAAATTTAGATTTAGAACCGAATTAGAATGGAACATTTTAAAAAACGGTTTTACACATAACCGTACCAAAGCACTTCAAAAACTAAATGAAGCCGAACATTTAAAACTTCAAAATAATCGTGTTAAAAAACAACTTTGGAGACGTCAGTTTAGAATAGACTACAGTTATATTGCCAATAAAGAAGCACTTCTGTTATTCAATTCCTTCTTAAACTTTGAAAATAATTATTTTGATTTTCTGAATAAGTTATATGTACAGAGCCTTATAAAAAGAGAGCGTCTTATTGAAGTTGGTAATCAAATTCATATATTAAAGAATCAACTTATCCATATACAAAAGAAAAATACACTTTTAAAGGATAGCATTTCTAACAATGCTCTTCTTATTGAGAAGCTTCCTATTTTTAAAATACGCATTGATAGTATGTACTTATCTGCACAAGCGTATAATAATGACTTTTTACAAGAAAATATTAAGCTAAACCATAGGGCAATTAATGACTTAAACTTATCGTTCTATATAAATCAAAACTTCAATCATTCTTTAACAAGAAATCAATATTTCCCCGCTGTAGGAATTCGTTTTAAAGCTCCCATACGTTTTAATAAAAGACAACAAATTGTAAAAACAAAGCTTCAACTATTAGCCGCTCAAGAACGAAATAAAAATGTAGGACAATACAACAGACTCATTACACATATGAATTCTTACAATGAAATTATCAAAGATTTACAAAACCAATATAAAAACTGGAAGGTAGTTGAAGAACGTATTCGTGTTTTTGAATTGTTAAAAGAAGAATATGATAACTTTAAAACGGGGCTACTTATTCTAGAGCTTACAGAAGAGAAATTTAAAATTTTAGAAAACTGTATTCAATTAAGACGGCAATTATGTACTGCATTAGCACAACTTTTTGAATTGTATCCAAAAGAAAATTTACACGAGATTTTAGTTCCGTATTCTTTTGAAGAAAATAATCAACAACAACCTATACTCTTTACTCAAAGCGATCAACACAATCTTGATTTTCAATATGAGTTTATAAAGACACAACAACAATTTTATATTCATGTATTAAAACAAGATACAGAGATTCAATTGTATTTAAGGAGTAAAAAAATAGCCTTTAAAATTGTAAACAAGGCATACATAAAAACTATAGAACAAGTAATTAATAAAGAACTTAAACAATTAGCCTTATGAAAAAATTTACATACACAAAAGGAAAGGCTGTTATTAGAACCTTAAAAGAGCCTAAGATAAAAAAGAAGAAGCTCAACTTTGATCGAATCATTTATTTTTTGATTCTCATCGGCTTATTCTTTTGGCTAGTTAGTTTTGCCTATAAAAAAACAAAGTGGATTTACGGAAACGGACAAATGTTAATGGAAAAAGTTGATGTTAACTTTACCAATGATATTCGCGTCAAAGAAATTTTTATAAATGAAGGGCAAATAGTTGAAATAGGAGATTCTTTATTCAACTATTTTCAAAATGATTTTGATAGCGATGCTTCCATTGTGCTTAAAAACTTTGATAAAAAAGAGCGAATCAACGATAACTTACAAGAAATTTTAAGAGATTTATACTTAAAAGGTATCCAACTAAAACACTTGAAAGAACAATTAGCAATTCTTATTGAAAGAGAACAACAGGTTACCAAATTAGTATTACTTGATGTGTATACTAAAACAAAACTGGATGAAATTGTCATGCAAAAACTACAGTTACAATCGAAAATAAAACTCTTACAAAGTGAAATATATCTATTATCATTACAAAAGAAGCAAATAGCAAACAATTCAAACACTTCTTATGGAGGTAATAATAACTACCAAAACACCTACATTTCACCTATTAAAGGAGTTATTGGTCAAATTTTAAAAAATAGTGAGGAGTCTTGTTACAAAACAGAAAATGTAATGACTATTCACAATGAAGAGAAAGTTTTTATTAAAGCTTACTTTAACTTGAAAGACATTGCAAAGGTTAAAGAAGGTAATATGGTATATGTGGAGTTTCCAGATAAAAGTTTATCTAAAGGAATCATAAACAGACTATATATTTCTACCTACAAAGCACCTACCGAATTTCAAAAGAAATACGAACCTACTGAACGAAATATTTTAGCTGAAATAACTCC
The DNA here is from genome assembly GCF_964048965.1 of Tenacibaculum sp. 190130A14a. Lineage (NCBI taxonomy): Bacteria > Pseudomonadati > Bacteroidota > Flavobacteriia > Flavobacteriales > Flavobacteriaceae > Tenacibaculum > Tenacibaculum polynesiense. The sequence continues at coordinate 2,563,955 of NZ_OZ040189.1, forward strand.
AATGAACAAGGATGAAATTCCAGCATGGGGTACCTATTATAAATTGAATTTAAAAGTCAAAGTTCCTAAATATTAGATCAAATTTACTCTATTCAAATAAGCCCTAAGTACTATGTTTAGGGCTTTTTTTATGCTAAAATCCGTTTATCTAGTAAAAACTACCATTCATCTTTATTGACTTGTTAGACGACTAATAAAACGAAAGAAAACTAGCATTACTTCCTAATTTAGAGATATAATAAAAGTATAACCCTAAACCGATGCGTTATGAGTACCGTTAGAAAATTTAAAAAAGATAATTTAAAAACAAATAAGTTTCCAAAATTAGCATACAAGAAAAATCAGTTATTCAATAATTTAAAAAGTAAAAAAGAGAATATTGCTGTAGTAGGATTAGGATATGTAGGATTACCATTAGCTGTTCACATGGCTGCTAAATTTAAAGTAATCGGGTTCGATGTAAATTCAGAAAAAATAATGCAATTAATGCAACATAAAGATCCTTGTAATGAGCTTAGCAGTGCTGAGTTCGAAAATAAAGACATCGCTTTTACTGTAGACGAAAATATTTTAAAAGACGCGAAGTTTTACATTGTTGCGGTTCCTACTCCAATAAACGAGTTAAAGAAGCCTAATTTAACTCCTTTAAAATCTGCTACTGCAACGATTGCTAAACATTTAAAAAAGGGAGACTGTGTAGTATTTGAATCAACAGTATTTCCTGGATGTACAGAAGAAGTTTGTGTACCTATTTTAGAACGCATTTCTCGATTAAAGTTTAACGAAGATTTCACTGTTGGTTACTCTCCTGAGAGAATTAATCCAGGAGATACTCAACATACCTTCACAAAAATTAAGAAGATTGTTTCTGGTAGCAATGAAGAAACTTTAGATTTAGTTGCTAAAGTTTATGAATCTGTAGTTGAAGCAGGAGTTCATAAAGCTCCAGCCATTAAAGTTGCTGAGTCTGCTAAAGTAGTTGAAAACATTCAACGTGATGTAAACATTGGATTAATGAATGAGCTTTCTCAAATTTTTGGAGTTTTAGACGTTAATACCAAAGATGTACTAGCCGCTGCAGGAACTAAATGGAACTTCCACAATTACTATCCTGGCCTAGTTGGAGGACATTGTATTGGTGTAGATCCATATTATTTAATTGAAAAAGCAAAGGAAAATAGATATACTCCTAAATTATTGGAGCAAGTAAGAGAAGTAAACGAAGGAATGATCAATCATATCGTATTACAACTAGAAAGAAAGTTATACTCTAAAAGATTCTTAAAAAAGAAGACTTCTGTTTTAGTAAAAGGAATCACTTTTAAAGAAAATGTAAACGACATTAGAAACTCAAAAGCAGCAGAATTATGTGTAGAATTAGAAAGAAGAGGTTATAGTGTTGTAGTACAAGATTGTATGGCCAATCCTAAAGAAGTAAAAAGACGTTACGGATTAGAAATGGTAAGCGATACTACTGAAGAATTTGATGCAATCATATTAGCAGTAGATCATGAAGAATATAAAGACTTGGCTTACTATGATCATTTAAAAAACGGTAATACTAACACCCTTATTTTCGATATTAAAGGAAATAAAAAAGAGCGTTTTCCAAAAGATATTTATATGTCTTTATAATTACACAATAACAAAAAATTAGGGCAATGTTGAATTTAGTAAAATATAATAATAATTCTAGAAAGATTCATATTGAGGGATACTCGTTGCTCATTGTGGCTCACGCCAACGAGCTTAAAAATGAGCAGCTAGAATACCTTGACGGATTTATTATTGATACGGAATCAGTAGCTTTTGCTAAAGACATCATTTATCAAATAAGAACCAACAATGATTTGAAAATTGCTTTACTTCCAATATTTGTTAGTGCTATTCATAAGTTACCTAAAAACGTAGAAATTCATACAGATGGACCCGTAGCAATCGACTTAATAGGTTCATATGTTCAACGAATTGCAACCATTTCAAAAAAAATAAATAAGCTTCAAATTCCACAAAAAGCTACTCACGAAGAATTCTTAAACTATAAAGTTTTAGCCTATAGTTACACAAGAAATTTGGTTATTACCCCAATTACCTCAAGACATAGTTTAATAGGATATGAATTTCCATTTATCTCTTTACTTTTTAAAGAGCATGAAATGATATCTTTATTAAAGACTTTTGAAAAGTTAGTACAAGAAAAGCTCCTTTCTTTTACGCTTCAAGATCTTGTACACCTTTGTAAAAGTTGTTCAGGTAGCTACATCAACTTCAGAGAATGTTGTCCGAAATGCGATTCTATTGATATCAAAGCACACGATATGGTTCACCATTTTGTTTGTGCTCATGTTGCTCCTGAAAAAGATTTTAAAATAGATGATGGATTAGAATGTCCTAAATGTGATAAACGTTTACGTCATATAGGAATAGATTACGACAAGCCATCAACTATTTACTCTTGCAATACTTGCAATCATGAATTTCAAAATAGCAGCATGAAAGGTTTATGCATTGATTGCTCAACAGAACATGAGCTAGATGAGCTACTAGAAAAAACTATAGGTAATTACTCATTAACTCAAAAAGGAGAAAATGAAGTTTTAAAACTTCAAAAAAATACAGAAAATAAAGTTTCGGATGCTATTGGAAACCTCAGTTTACCGCTATTTAAAATTCTCTTAAAACAAGAAATTCAACGAATAAAAACAACAGATTGTTCTAGTTATATGGTAACAATTAATGTAAAAAATAAGCGATTGCAACTCCTAAATTCAGATGTTAAAAATGAACTTACCAAGGAAATTCACAACATCATAAAGTCCTACTTAAAAGATGCAGATATGTTAGCTTCAAAAAGTTATGATTGTCATTACTTACTGCTTCCTGAAACAAAGGAGCATCAACTTACTCGATTGAAAAACATTCAGTACAACCTTAATAAATTACTAAGTGACAACATGCAAGAGGCTTGCAATGAAATTGAAATTCATTACGAAAAAATAACCACAGAAAAAGCAATTCATGAATACCTAATCTAATGATATTAAGCATACATAACTTATTACCAGAATACGTTAACTACTGGTTTGTTGTTGGATTCAACAAATTCTTAAGAGTGTTTTGGTATTTTGTTATTTTCGAATTCACCCGCTATATTATAATCGATTATGTAATTGCCTTCATTTTTTCGTTAACTCAAAAAAGTAGAAATCAAAAATTTAAAGAAGCTAGACAAAAACTTTTTACTGAAAACCCTTTTGTTTCTGTAATAATTCCAGGAAAAAATGAAGGAAAACATTTATATAAACTTACCAAATCTCTAGCCGAACAAACCTTTAAGAATTTTGAATTGATTATTGTTGATGATGGTTCAGATGATGACACTCCTATTATTGGTAAAAATCTAGAAAAACTAGGACTTATAGATATGTTTATAAGAAACGAAATGCGTGGTGGAAAAGCTTCTGCCGCCAATTTAGCTTTGCGCTATAGCAAAGGTAAATATATCGTTCATTTAGATGCCGATTGTTCTTTTGATTCAGACGCTATTGAACAAGTATTAATTCCATTTTTCTTAGATGATAAAATAGGTGCTGTTGGCGGCAATGTAAAAGTGCGTAATTATAGAGACAGCCTTTGTGCAAAATTTCAGGCAATTGAATACCTAAAAACAGTTTCTGTTGGTAGAATAGTTACTTCATACCTTGGAATATATAAAATTATTTCAGGAGCCTTTGGTGCCTTTAGAAAAGATGTGATTGATAGTATTGGTGGATGGGATATTGGACCTGGACTAGACGGAGACATTACCGTAAAAATTAGAAAATCTGGTTATAAAATCTACTTTCAACCCAAAGCTATTTGTTTAACGAATGCTCCTTCTAAATTTAAAGTATTAACCAAACAGCGCTTGCGCTGGGACAAATCAATTATTAGATTTAGAGTTCGAAAACACAAAGACGTGTACTTCCCAAATGCAAACTTTAACTGGCTAAATTTCTTTTCTTTAACTGAAAATGTTTTCTATAATGTAGTCTTAGACATTTTATGGTGGATATACATTATTGATATTATAGTGAATTATACAAGTCAGCTAAAATTTGTGATTCCGATGAATTTCACCTTGTATTTTGTCATGTCATATGTACAAATGTTTAGCATGTATATTTTTTCTGAAAGAAGAAAAGAAGAACTATACTTATGGCCATATGTATCATTAATGACTTTATATACCGGGACTTATTTAAGAATCATAAGAACCGTTGCATATTATAAAGAGTTTTTCTTCAAACGTTCTTTTGATGATCCTTGGAATCCGTATAAATCTTCTATACAAGCTAAAAGAGCTGGTTTATAAAAACCAACACTTTACCGACAATAAATTACATTTCAACGAAATAGGCATTAAACAGCTTTACTTTCCTATTAATTTCACTGAAAAAACCAATCCTTCTATAGATTTCCTAAGTGCTATCTGAGGTTTCACAAAAATGTGAATAACAAGTAAAGAAAGTAATCAACCTAAAATCAAACAGTATGAAAACTCCAAAAACAATTCAAAACATAAAGAAAGTTATTATGATAATACAAGCTCTATTTTTCGTTGCGATGATACTTTTGGTATCAAAAATTAAACAAATAAGTTTTAAAAGATTAAAACTAGTTCCTCTAATTTTAATAGGAATATTCTATAACTGTAGTTCTACTTCCGAAAAAGAAATTTCAGATGTTATCGATACTCCAGATACGGTTGTTGAAGAGAAGCCTTTTAAAGTAAATAATAATAGTGGTCAACTTTCAAGTAGAATAACCTACGTTAACAGAACTGCAACCATTACACCGTTAGTTACCGGTATCAATGCAAGAGGTAATTCGGGAGTCAACGGAACACAGGAAATGTATTACTGGGAGCATGTTGCTGAAGTAGCTCCTTTAGTTGTAAGTGGACAAACGTTAAGTGCTACTCATATTACATTAGACGACAATAAAGCATATGTAAGTTATCATAAACAAGGAGATGTACATTTAGGTGCTGTAGAAATTATAGACTTAAACAATGCCAATTTTCCAGAAATTATTACACAAGCCACTTTCTTAAATTCCGATATAAATGCCGTTACTTCTGGTTTCACAAGCGGATCATCTTCACTAAAAGTATGGTTGGCAATGTCTGATGCAAAAAATGGAGCACAATTATTTGAATTAGAAGCCAGCAATGGTTTTTTTACAGAAACCTACAGACGTAAAAACTTATCCAACATTTTAGAAGGATCAGGGGTATCGGCTTCTGCAAATGGAATTGCAGTTACAGATGATTATTTATATATAACCTCAGGAAAAACTCATGGTGGAACTGTTCAACTTAATAAAAACACTCTTGAACCAGTAGATTCTGAAAGCTATAGTGACGCAAAATATGTTGCTGTAAACGGTACAAGTGTAGGTTCTAAAGTAGTAAGCTTAGTAACAGGAGATAACGCGAGTATCAAGGTTGATAATGTAAAAAACAGTTTAGAAACCTCTAGTTATGATATTGGATCTATTTTTCACCAAAATGTAGTAGAAACTTACAGAGGTAAATCAACAATGGAATTCTCTCCAGTAGATCAAGACAAAGTATATATTGCAAAAGGAAAAGAAGGACTAGCCTTGGTAGACGTAAATAACGGTACCATAACCAATGAATCTAAAGGAACTATGTTAGTGGTAGGAAATACAAATGGAGTAACATCTGATATTGACTATGTATATACAGCAAATGGTTCTGACGGAATTTCAATTTCACCACATCCAACTAGTGGAGGCGGAAATATTGAACCCATCTTTTATTGGGACATGGCTGAAGAAGGAGCTTCTGCAAATTATATCATTGCAGATGGAGAATGGGTATTCGTTGCCAAAGGTGGCGGTGGATTTAAAATTCTAAGAAAACGTACCAAAGATGAGTACAAAACAGTAACTACCTATAATAACAATGGTAAGCCAGATGGAATGGAAGACGATAAAGTTATTTGTAGCACATTACTACCAAACATTTATAACAATGTGTTACCTGAGCGTCAAAATGCTATGACGGCACACCCAGAGTATTTTACAAATCCAGTAAAAACTTTAGTTATTCAAGAAGAAACTGAATTAAATTTAACATTCATAGATGAAGGAGCTGGTTATAAAAACGTACTAGGATATTATACCTATGAAGAAGGAAACAAACCTACAAGCCCAGATCAAGTTGATAAAATTGTCATTTTTCCAAATGCTTCTGCTGAAAGATCTGGTGGAGAATTGGTAAGAGGAAACACCATGCGTTTATTAGGAACTTTTGAACCAGGTACTGTTGTTAGTTTCTTCTTAATTGCTAACGGATGGAGAAATGGAAGTATTACAGACGGGTACTATACACAACATTCAGATATTGATTATAACTTAAGTGGACGTCAACAAAGTATTATTTTCTATGATTCAACATGTAGTTCAATTGTAATCGCTTTTGAAGATATTAGTGTACCCAATGGAGATAACGATTTTAATGATGCAATTTTTGAAATTACACCTTCAAATCCAAATGCAATCGACACTTCTACTTTAAATCAAATAGGAAATTAAAACCAAGGGAATTTAAAAGTAAAAAAGCCTTACTAGTTTTTCTAGTAAGGCTTTTTACTTTTCAACCTCATCAATGAATAAGACTCACTTTTCCCATAGCTTTACCATGTGGTTACATTATCTAAATAACGTATCAATCTTCCTTCTTCTACTTCTTTAAAAAAGTCACAACTCGTTAATCTTAACATCACAGTATTGTCTTTTAAAGTTTGCGTATTGTGAATATCACCTGGTAAATAAACACGACATTCTCCTGCTTTTAAAATAGTAGCTTCCTTTTGCACCACATCCATAGTGCCATCAGGAAAAAACACACGATTAAACAATCCCATTTTTGACGAACCTTGTAATACGGCGTAAATTACCCAACCAGCTCCATGATCATGAGGAGGACTTATATCTCCTTCTTGTTCTAAATGTCCCATTAAAACAAATCCATGCTCCTTACTTCTATAAATCTCTTTAAAAGAGAGTTGATTCTTTAACATGTCATCCACCCAATCTTCTGTTGCACTATTTTTAATAAGGTTTTCTATTAACTCTTTGCTCTGCTTTACCAAATTAGAATTTAATGGTCCCCAAATATTAGAAATTCCCTCTATGCAATGATCCAATTTTGTCTGTTTCATAATTTTATCTTTTAGTTATAAACTGAATACTTATTCAAAAGTATAACGTGTATAGAACATTGTTTATGGACAAAAGTTGGACATTTAGGGATATTTATCCCTTTATAGCAAAATTATTTCGATACATTTCTGCAGTAAAAGAAGTGTGTTTTTTGAAGAAACGCATAAAATAAGAAGTATCCGTAAAACCTAATTCATGTGCAATTTCTGTCACAGTATTTTTAGTGAAAAGTAATAAGCGTTTGGCTTCTATTAATATGCGCTCATGAATTAAATTCATAACTGTTTTGTTCAGAGATTTTTTACATAAACTGTTCAAATGTTTAGAAGAGATATGCATTAATTTAGCATAATCTTCTAATTTTCTATGAGTTTTATAATAAGTATCAATCAAGGTTTCCAACTTTCTTAGTTGATAGGTGAGATAAATGTGATTATTAGATGTTATAGGTTCTTCATAAACTCTTGCAACACGTATTAGTAAGACTTCAAACAATGCTCTTAATAAATTGTCCTTTGCCTTAGATTTATGTTCCTCGAAAAGCTCATCCCAAGCTACAGCTATTTTTTCATCTTTCTCTCCTAACTGTAACATAGGAGTATTATTCATCGAGTGAAAAAAAGGATAGTCTAATAATTTTTGAAAATTATCATTCAAATGATAAAATGCCGAATCAAAAGAAATAACATAACCTTCAGTATCACGGCTTGTTTTTAATGAATGAATTTGCCCTGGAGAAACAAAAAACATGCAATTAGGTTTAATTTTATAAGTTTTAAAATCTATTGAATGCTCCCCTACTCCTTTCTTAATAAACATAATATGATAAAAGTTATGTCTATGAGGAGCTACAACAATTTGATTTTCAAAAATAGCACCTGTTAATTGTTCTATTTCAAACTTTGAAACTTCTTCATTAAGAATATGATCGATTGTTCTAATTGGAACATCTTTAAACTCTTTTTTACCCATAATCTATTTTTAAATCGAGATAAAAACCAAAATGGTTATATGTCTATAAAATACATTTTTAGTTTAACAAAGGTATCAATATCACTATGTAATTAGTATGTACAAAAAGCCGTTTATTAGGTACAAAACCATAAATTGAGTTATAAATATTCAAGTGAACTAAGAACTTTTATTGATCTACTATTCTTAATTCATACTTTTTTGAGTCACACTTTGCTGTATTTTTTATAACGCAACAACATGAGTATTTACAAACCTTATTAAATTTACGTTTTGATTGTATGTTTTTTCTAAATTAAATGGGTTCATTATTACGGGCTTAAAACTGTACAAAACACTATTAAATGATTTTCACTATCCAATGACATGACATTTTTTTTAACTTTATCATTCCTTTTTAATCTAAAATTCAATCAATAACTTGCATATAATAGAATGAAATATATTTACATAATTATAATAATATTTGGATTGAGTTCTTGTAAAAAAGAACGCACATCTGAACCTAACCCTAAACCTATCCTACAACATTCTTCACCAGACATTAAACTCGATCATTTTAATATTTGGGTTGACCGTCCTGAAAAAGCTAAACAAAAATTAGAAGAAATTGGTTTTTACGCTGTTCCTGATTCGCTTTCTACTGTCCATGTAGGACAAGGAACTACTGGGAAATACTTTTATTTCTTAAACAGTTACTTAGAGTTAATTTTTCCGTATAATCAAGAAGAATTTGATAAAAACAATAAAATTAATCACTTAATGGACTTTTATGAAAGAGCCAATCATACAACGAACGGGGCATCTCCTTTCGGTTTGGCCCTAAAAATAAAAGATTATGATTTAGACAAGGTTCCATTTAATATTGTTGCGTATCACCAAAATTGGATGAAAGAAAATGCTAGTATCTATGCCGCTAAAAATTCTAAGATAAATCTTAAGGAACCTTCTATTTTTATTGTCTATCCAGAAATTGAATCGGATGTATTTCAAACTATGGACGACTTAAAAAATATTCCAGAAGAATATAGCTTTGTAAGAACGTTTTATAAACACCCAAATGGAGCTCAAAAGGTTACAAAAATCCACATAACTTCAAACGGTTTAAATTCAGATTCCAAAACTATTAAAACCATAAATAACATTGAAAAAATCAGTACTGAAAATGGTAAAGAACACCTCATGGAACTCTATTTTGACAATGGTATACAAAATAAATCTTTTGATTTAAGACCCGAGTTACCAATAATCATACATTTATAATACACCTCATTAATTCCGCAAAAAAAATCATAAGTCTTGAAGAAATTATATTAGTTCAAATAAACCATATTATCTAATTCTCTCTAACTATTTTGATTATACTACTATGCTATAATTTAACATGAATTTTATTTTTGTTTAACGAAATAAGCGAAACATTAAACAAAAATATTTATCTTTGTATATATGGCTCAATCCTTTAAAAAACAGTATTTACCATCAAAAATTTGCGAATGTTGTGGTAGACCATTTACATGGAGAAAAAAATGGAAACTGAATTGGGACCACGTTAAATATTGTAGTAAAAGATGCAGATCAAAAAAACAGCGGTAGTTTGGTTTACCAATAACTTGAGAATAGAAGATAATAAACCTTTATATGAAGCTTGTGCTAAATATGAAAATGTTATTGGAGTTTATTGTTTTAATAAATCTGATTTCAATAAAACTCAATTTGGATTTAAAAAAATTGAAAAATTTAGAGCCAAATTCTTACTAGAAACTGTGAAAGACTTATCTAAAAATCTTCTAAAACTAAACATTTCTCTTTTTACCTTTTTCTCTTTACCAGAAAAAATTATACCTCAATTTTGTTGTCAACACAATGCAGATGTACTTTTCTTTCAAAATGAATTTACCCAAGAAGAACTAAATACTATTAAGGCTATAACTCAAAAATTACCAAAAAAAACGGCAGTGAATAGTTATTATGATCAGTTCTTATTTCGTCCTGAATCGATTCCCTTTCAAATTAATGATATTCCTGAAATCTTTACCAACTTCAGAAAAGAAATAGAGAAAAACGCAAAAGTTTACAATACGTTATCTATTACATCAAAGGCAGACTCTAATTTTATTAAAGTTGATACTCCAATACCAACCCTAAAAGATTTAGGCTTTCAAGATTTTGAGCTTAACACAAATACTGCATTTCCTTTTCAGGGAGGAGAAACCAATGCTTATAAACGCTTAAACCATTATTTTTTTATTTCCAGGAAGTTAAGTTTCTACAAAAAAACGAGAAATGGTTTATTAGGTATTGATTATAGCTCAAAATTCTCTCCTTGGTTAGCAAATGGCTCTCTCTCTGTAAGAACTATTTATTGGCAAGTAAAAAAATACGAACAAGAACACGGTAAAAATCAATCTACCTACTGGATGATCTTTGAACTTATTTGGCGGGATTATTTTAAATTTTTATCTCTAAAACATCAAAACAATCTGTTCAAACTTACAGGAATAAAACAGCTAAATTATAATTGGAAAAGAGACGCACATTTAATTCGATCATGGATTGATGGTAAAACTTCCAACCAATTTGTAAATGCTAACATGATAGAGCTAAAACTAACCGGATGGATGAGTAATAGAGGTAGACAAAATGTAGCTTCTTTTTTTGCCAAAGATCTCCTCTTAGATTGGAGAATTGGTGCTGCATATTTTGAAAGTTTACTAATCGATTTTGATGTGCATAGCAACTATGGAAATTGGCAATATGTTTCAGGAGTGGGAAATGATCCAAGAAATAGAAAATTTAACGTTCAGTTACAGTCACAACGGTACGACGCTACCGGTAAATACAGAAGCACTTGGTTACAACACAACTTATTTTAAATGAAAGAAGCTACCATACTATTTCCTCATCAACTATTTAAAGATATTGAGCTACTAAATAAAGAAAACACAATTTACCTGATTGAAGAATACCTATTCTTTAAACAGTATAATTTTCATAAACAAAAACTAGCTTTTCATAGAGCATCTATGAAATTTTATGAGAACTTCTTATTACAAATGGGTTTTGATGTTATCTATATTGAAACTCACCAAGCTCTCTGTAATATTAAAACTTTAATACCACAATTAATACATGAGGGAATAGAAAAAATTCACCTCTATGACCCTACCGATAATTGGCTCGAACAGCAAATCAGAAGTTTTGAAGCTCACGTAGAAATTAAGATATACGACAATCCTTCATTTTTAAATACAAAAAATCAATTATCATCCTTTTTTAAAACCTCTAAAAAGAAGTTTTATCAAACATCGTTTTATAAAGCACAACGTCTTCAGAGAAACATTCTCATTACCGAAGGAAAACCAGACGGAGGCAAATGGACCTATGATATAGAAAACCGAAAGAAATACCCTAAACATAAAAAACCTCCTAAAATTATTTTCCCTGAAAGTAATACTTATTATCAAGAAGCCATAGACTATATAGAAAGTCATTTTTCGAGTAACCTAGGAGAGTTAACTGAAAAGCAGCTTTATCCTAATACTTTCTCAGAAGCCGAAAATTGGTTGTTAAACTTTTTGAAAACAAGGTTTAATGAATTTGGGGATTATGAAGATGCGATAGTAAAAGACAAGCATTTTCTTAACCACAGTATACTATCTCCTCTTATAAATACCGGTTTGCTAACGCCAAAACATGTAGTTAATACTACTATTACCTATGCTAAGAATAACAATATTCCTATCAATTCATTGGAAGGGTTTATAAGACAAATCCTTGGTTGGCGTGAATTTATTAGAGGTGTTTATGAAGTGAAAGGGTCTGAAGAACGAACTAAAAACTTCTGGAATCATTCTCGTAAAATTCCAAAAGAGTTTTATAATGGAACTACAGGAATAATACCGATAGACAACACCATCAAAAAAATTATAAAGACTGGATACGCTCATCATATAGAACGACTAATGATTCTTGGAAATTTTATGTTGCTATGTGAATTTAATCCTGATGAAGTTTACCAGTGGTTTATGGAGTTCTTTATTGACAGTTATGATTGGGTTATGGTTCCAAATGTATATGGAATGGGTTTATTTTCAGATGGTGGTTTAATGTCTACCAAGCCTTATATAAGTAGTAGCAATTATATAAAGAAGATGAGTGATTATCCATCTGGAGACTGGCAAAAAATTTGGGATGGTCTTTTTTGGAGGTTTCTGGATAAAAACAGCTCATTCTTTTCTAAAAATCCACGACTTCGAATGCTACTTAACAATTTAGAGAAAATGGATGTAGACAAACGTATTGAACATTTTGAAAATGCTCTTACTTTTTTAAATAACCTAGGAAATTCAACAAAAAGTGAACAACTGAATTTATTATAATAATCTCAATTCATGAAGTGGTAATTTTGTTCTCTAATCAATCCTGTTTTATTTAATCAAAGTATAGTTTAAATTATCTCTCTTTGGTATACTACTTACAAACTTTTTTTGATTTGTTTCAATACTTGTTTTAAACTCATTTTGTATAAAACACAAAAAGTAATTTTAAAAATGCATTTTTTTATCATAAAATACTATAAATGCTTATTACATTTGAGTATGAGCATATTAATTTTTACTCCTCGTAACATTTCCCTAGTATATTCCCCTTGTTATTAGTTAATATGTTCAGAACTATTCGGTATCAATGGTTTAAAAAGTAAACTTCTTATATTTAAGTAGTTTACTTTTTCTGTTAATTGAGACTACTACATTCTATACATCTTAGTCTAACCACATTCATCGAGTACAAATAAAAAAGCGCTATTATAAAAATCGCGCTTTTCACTATTTGGTTTAGTTATTATTATTAAAATCTTGACTAATAATCCCAGTATGCTTTTTCATTAATGGTAACACTAGTACTATTCCTATTTAAATTTATTTCGATTTCTAAATATGGTATTCTTATTCGTATTTGACGTAATTTTTTTTAAATTAAAGTAACTCCCCTTCCTCATTTATAAATCTGTAAATTTTCTTTATCTTAAGATATAGTCTAGAAAAAAACAATTTCCTCTCTACTTCTGAATTACCAGATATTTTTTTTGACAACTTAGTTCTATCTTCAAAATGCATTGAAACTTCATCACATGTTTTATCATCATCTACTTTAAAAAATGACAAGGGTCCATAAGGTATTAATAGTCCTTTTGTGTTATCTGATTTAAATAATATACTTCCATCTAATGACACCAAATTACTATAGAACATCTCCAACCTAGCACCTCCTTCACCTTCCCTATGTTCTTTTCTAGCTTGATCTTCAATAGTTCTTAGCAATTTCTCTAAATCATCCAACACCTTTAGTGCTTCTTCTTTAGTCAATAAATTAATTCCACAATAATAGTAGATTAAATTTAATGTACTATCGATCGTAAAATCATTCCAAAATTCAATACATTCAACCTCCTTAAATAAATGAGTAAAACACGTTAACTCATATAACAAACTGGATGAGATTTTAAACTCACTTAATGAGATTCTTTTTTTTAATAACTTTTTATTAACACCACAACAATATAGCATAGAAAATACTCTAAATTTCATCAAAAGACTATCTTTTGGCAAATAATAAAGAGGTAATTCTTTTGCTGCATATAACATAACAGCATTTCTTTTTCTCCTATATATATTAGCAAACCTTTTTCCTTCTTCAAAAAAACGCTCTAAACTATCAACGGTATAGTCATTTCCCTTCCTCTCAAGTGTTATCAAATTACTTTGACCAAAATTACAAACAGTATTTAAGGAAATATTATAGTGTCTTGCAAGCACTACAACTTCATTGAAAGTTAATTGCGTCAAGTTTTTAACTCTTCTATACGCAGCATCATAGTTTATATCTAAAGTATCTGCAATTTCATCAATCATAGATATATTATCTGGTATCTTTTTTTTAATAGACGCAAACAAATTCTTAATTTCAATATTCATTTCTAACTATTTAAAATTTGTAAAAAGAAAATTGCCCTTATTTTTTTGGGGCATTATATGCAATCAAATTCTCTTCTTTTTTAACACATAGCGGAATCACTAATATTTCATTTAGACATTTATCAAATACTATGATAATGTTTATTCTATTTAAACTCCCTAATATTTCTTGAACCTCAGAACAGTTTAAAAAATAAAATTTAGTATATCTATCTTTTTAAATTAGTTTTCATAAAATATAGTTCAATTTAACCATCGTTTAAGTTCGGCTAAATTTAACAATTCTTTAAATATACCTGAATTAAACAATTACATGTAAAACTCTATTTTTATTATTAAAAACATAACTAAAGTGTTAATTTTATTTTTTTTATTTAACACAAAACAAAATTCAAAAAATGTATTTATTACAATTTGTATGAGTTTATTAAAGTATATATTTGAACTAGTTAGGGTTATTCTTTTGTCCCCTATTTGACTTTTCCCTTTAAATTACTATAAATAAAAGAACAACCCTAACTAAATAAAATCAATAAAATAGTTTCCTAACAAGATTAGAGTTTTCACACATTATATTGATTTTAATTCTCTATTATAGCTAAACTTCAATTTCCATAAAAAATGAAAACATCATTTTATATTAATAACTATAGGCAACAAAACCATCTTAATTATAAATATCATTTCTATAATTAAATTAAAATATTTAATCTCTAGAAAGCATTTAAAACTACTCTATCATATAAAAATCTTATTTATCATTCACTAAAAAATTAAAGCAATTCTTTTTCTTAATTATATAAGTATTTAAACTTTCTATATTCCAAGCTATATGAACGAGAATATAATTTTACATCTATTTTCTTTATTCTTTTTGCAACTTACTCAACTTTGATTTAACTTAACAGACAACTGATATTGTTTAACTAAACCATATGGTAAAACAAGATTAATTGGATGCTTTCTTTTAAAAAAAGACACATGTAAAAACATGTGCCTCAAGCTATATTTCAAGTTGTATATGGATACATTACTACCCCGAAACGTATCTTATTATACATGGGCAAGGTATTAAGAACCTCTAAAAGAAGTAACTTGATTTTTACAAATGAGAAAAATAAAAAAGTAGTATTTACAAATACATACAAAACAACTACTCAAACAGACACATTAAACCATAAAAAAAGGCACATATATTATATGTGCCCTAAAATTCATGAATATTTGTCGATACATTACCCTTCAAAAAATGCATCAAATTACTACTCTAAGACCAAAAATATAAAGAACCTTGAAAAAACTTAACTCGTTATTTACAAACTGCACTAAAAAAAAAGTATTATTCACAAATAAAAAAAGGCACATTTAAAAATGTGCCTAAAACTAATCAACATTATGATATTCTATTGATACATCTATACCCCGCGATATACCAAACTACTTGTTGCTAAAGTATAAATAACCTTATGAACGATATTTCATTTATTTACAAACAGAACAATAAAAAAAATTAAATTTCACAAACAAGTATTTTAGATCATTGTCTTATTCCTTTTCGAATGTCCACAACCTTTAGAAAATGAGATCGCTTCTTAAATCATACTTTAATAAAAAAGACACATCATTTGGATGTGCCTTTCATAAATCAACTGTTTATATATTTTAACACAATCAAGATGCGTTAACTATATCCAAAACTAGAAAGAATTTCTAAAAGTAATAACTTAAAATTTACAAATTAATCAATCCTAAAAAGCACTCTTTGCAATTACTCTGAAATATATTACATAAAATATTATTTGCTCTCTTTCCTATTTCTTTTCCAATAAACTTGATAAGTTTTTGTCTTTAAATTCAAAAGTATTCCGAGTTAAAATTCTATATCTGTTAATTTTTCATTTCCATAATATAATTCAGCTGTATTTACATTGAATGGAACCGTAAAAAAGATGCTTATTCGCCTTTTCTTAAAAGCTTCAGGTTCAAAATAAGTTATATGAAGCTCGGGACTTTTAGTTGTTCCATAATTAATTGGAACTTGAAATGTATTATATCCTGGAAAGTCAAAATCAATAAAACTATCTTTTACAGTATCATCATAACGGATACCATATCTAACATTTACATTTTTATCTTTAGAAAGCCTATTAAAAGGAATAACACTAGCAACATATTGATAAGAGATATCTGTAGGTCTTATTTTTAACTTATTCTTTACGTCTAGGAGAATAAATTTATTTATATCAAAATCTCTTTTCGTTTTATCTAAAGTCATCATTTTGACTTTAACGTAAATTCTTTTCAATTTATTCTTGGACTTCGTGTTTAACTTAACTGGTGTCCAAATAGAATTTTTACTAATTTCTTTAGTCCAGTGATATTTTATAGCAATATTCTCTTTTTCCAGTTCTAACTCTTGGGAGTTCATAGAATTTAATGCAGATACACACAATAATATCAATAACAATTTCTTTTTCATAATTACATTTTTTTTAAACAAAAAAGCCTTACTAAAACTAGTAAGGCTTATTGTGATCGCGACAGGATTCGAACCTGTGACCGTCTGCTTAGAAGGCTGAAAAAATTTAAGCACTTGAAAATTTCAAAAATTATACTTTATTGATAATCAGTATTTTAATAAATTTTATTTCGATTTAATTTTAATTAAAGTCAAAACGATTCAAAAAAAAGTGTGCACAAAGTGTGCATTTTTTTTCCTAACTTTAATAGAAAATTAGGGCTAAAAATGGCACGTGTAAGACTCGTTTTAGATACCAGAGAATCATCAAAAAGTAGTACAACTGGATTGTATCCAATTGCGCTACGTGTCTTCCATCGTAAAGCCAGACTTATACGCCTTTCATTTTATACTTCTAATGTCGGTTGGGATTCTACATTAACCAAATTCAAAAAATCTGCCTTAGCAAATAAAAACCAAAATTGTGATTACATAAATAAAGAGCTATATACACTACTCCACAAAGCCAAAAAACTACTTGATGAACTTGGAGAATCACTTAAATCAATTCATGTTGATAGTCTTGTAGAACATATAAAGTTAATCTGGGAAGAAGGTGAACAATCGACTATAAAAAAGAAAATAATCAACAATATTTCTTTAGAGGAATGGGGAAAAACATTAATCGCACGAAAACTAAAAGCTAAGAAACCAGGAACCGCAAAATGGTATAGAGGAGGAATTGATGCGATTAAAAAATTTAATGCAGATAACGATATCAAGCTCTATGATATTACTGTTACATTTTTAACGGACTTTCAAGCTCATCATGAGCATATTGGAAATTCTAATAACTGTATTAGCTCTTACCTAAGAGCAGTCAGAGCCATATATAATAGTGCCATTAAGGAAGATGAGTTTGAACCTATTAAAAACTCATTTATCCATTACAAAATTCCAAAGTCAGGAAGAACTAAAAAACGTGGAATTTCAAAAGAGAAGATTCTATCCATACGAAAACTTCATTATGAAATAGACTCGGAACTATGGCATACAAAAAATTATGCGTTAACTATGTTCAACTGTCGAGGAATGAACTTTATAGACTTAGCTAAATTAAAGGTAAATGCAATTAATAATGAGCGATTGCAATATGGACGAAGTAAAACTGGAGAGCCTCTGTCTGTAAAAATTACTGATGAGCTTGCTCAAATTTTAAACTATTACCTCACAAGAGAAAAAGATGAAGATGATTTCATTTTCCCTGTTGGATATGATGGAAGTCCCGAAACCTATAAACATTATCTTTCACATAGGAGACGCGTCAATAAACTATTAAAAATAATTGCAAAAGATGCAGGAATCGAAGAAAACCTAACTACATACACTATAAGACATTCCTGGGCAACAATAGCAAAATACATGGGGATTTCTACTGAAGTAATTAGTGAAAGCTTAGGGCATAATTCATTAAAAACTACTGAAATATATCTTAAAAGTTTTCATAACGACGTTTTAGATGAAGCTAATAAAATGATCGTCAGCTAGAATATTCTTTTTGTTACAGTCCTAGTTCTTTTAATCTTGCAAAAACCTCTGCCATTGATTCACCTTCTTCAAGAGGTCGTTCAGATTCCTGTTTAGTTGTCAAATATGATTCAAGAGCACTTTTTGAACCAAACATAAATTTTTCTGAATTCTGCATTTGTGAATAGTTGGCTGTTAATTTTTCTATTTCTGAAAAAGGCCTTTTGCTTATTCTTCTCCATATTCTATTTAGAAGCCCTTCTGGGCATTCAGGCATCAACATTAAAATATGCTGAGAATCTAACGGAAGCTTTAATATGTTCGATGGGTCAAATGGAGCAAATCTTTCAGGTTTATTATTTGACGCAATTACAGGATTATCACTAGTTACTAATTCTAAATTTTCATCATCAATTTTTATAACACAGATTGAATCATTTTTAAGTCTTACTTTAATCAGCTCGATAGCAACTTCTAATTGCGTTATAATCATTCCTGGTTGTCTTTCTTTATTATAATCTCTTGTAAACTCTTCAAGATTTTTTCCAGCTATAGACACTTTTTCATCCCCAAAAGTGAAATAATCTTTCCCCGTTTGTTTACAGAGCGCGAAAGCTTGTTTAAAAGCCCTCCTCATTAGATCTCTACTGGCATTTACCCATTTAGTTGTTCTATAATACATTGTAACCACTGTAGAAATGATTAATTCTCTTTCTTCGTTTGTTAGCTCTGTTTTATCTGGATCTGTTAAAATTTGATAAATTGCATCATAATGTTGCTCAAGTTCATCAGAGTAGAATCTCTCAACTGCCATTTTTTGTTCAACCGTTTCTCCTGGGAGTGTATAAAGATGTTTTTCTAAAGCAACATTCTTGATATTCGATTGAAAAATAGCTTCTTTTTTTATTGCTTTTTCAGGAAGAGCATGAATAAGATATTCTTGTCCATCTTGAATACTAAAGTGCTTTAGATAAGTTCTAGGAACAAAGTGTTGACGCTTAACTAAATTTCCTGACATAATATTTCCTTTTTAAATAAAGTTTGTCAAATCTATAAAAATATACAGTTATCACACTTCAAACTACGCATATAATAAAATAGACCATCAATTAAATTTTAGAACCACTTTTCTATTACCCTTTAGTTCTTGAAGTTCTATTTCTAGTCTCTCATTATCTCCAAGAACGAACTTTGGTAATACAAAAACAAATCGGTTCGAATCCTTGTTTTTAATCATACCTAAAAGTTCGTGTTCATAAACAACTTTCTGTAGTAGTTTTTGATATGAAGATTTCCTTCTTTTATTACCATTAACGCGATAAATATTCAAGTAATCAATCTCGAAATCGATTCCAGAGTTGTTGGAAAACTCTAAAACCAAATAGACTTCATCACCTTGATATACCATCTTTTGTAGACGTAATTTTAGTCCTTTCTTTCGTTTAGTTTTTAGATTTTCCGACTTTAATTTCAAGAGATATTTACTAAACTTCTCAAAAAACGAAACTCTTTTCCTTTCTTCAGAAATTGGCAGTATACCTGGCTTTTCTTTTATAGTCTTTCTCATTTCATTACCAATACTTTCCATATCACCAACAAAATAATTCAACTTTGGAAGATTTCTTCTATACCTAAGTATGTAGGAATAAATACGACCATCATTGGTAACAGTTAATAAATTACTATCAGTTCCTGGTTGCGCCTGTAGTAACCCAAAGTATTGCTCTTTTTCACGATTGTATGTAAACACAAAATGTGAAGCTCCAGTAATGCCCTGTCTGATAGGTTTAGGAAAAAACAGTGCTACATTTTTATGCTCATTGGCATAAATAGTGTCTAATTGTTGTTGTGCATTTAGAGTTGAACAAATTAAAGCAAACAACAATGTAATTATATATTTATTCATAAGAGTGAGTTTTTAATTATCTCTTTGAGATTTTTAAGATTAATTGATAGTTATCCGCAATCGTAACCCTTACATTACGATTGTTACGTTGGAATAGTTTTTTGATTCCAGAAACTTGCGGTATACCTGGAACATTTACATCGTTGATTGCATCACCAATTAATTGCTGTCTAACTTCAGCTCTAAAACTATTCTCTATGTAAATACCTTCACTTCCATCTTGATAATCGTGCGCTGTAAGTTTCACAGGTTGATGATTGATATGCTCAATAGAAATGATTGTGCGATTGGGCTGAAACTTTACAAATCCATAAATAGATGAATTCTTTAATAAATGCTTTCCATTTATGGTGGCATCTTTCATCAAGCGCATCTGCAATCTAAAATTTTGACGAACCGTTTGTTTCCCATCAACACGAACAAATATTTCGGAATCTGTGTTTTGGTTCATCACGATTTCATTCTTTACTGGACTAGATGCAAAAAAGAGTTGATGTTCTAAACCTAATTCTTTGGCTTCAACAGCTGTTTCCTGTTTTTCGATTTTTGAAACCGTGTCTTTTTTAATTTTAATAATCGGTTTGGTGGGAAGTTTTGGCTTTCGATAAGAAGCGTTTGTATAGTTTATTTTTCCTTGATTGTAGATGCTATCGATCATTCGTTTCTTTTCTTTCTCCAAAAGATTTGAGTCATATACTCCTGTAGAATCCAATAACTGTTCATCATAGATACTTGGCGCATTAGTTTGTCGTACTTCTTTTAAATCGTCTAAAGCCTCTAATTTGGACTTATATTCCTTTTGCTCGTCTTCCAGTTTCGGAACAGGAATTTGATTATTTTCAATAGTGGTTTCTTCCTCACCGCTAAAGTTAATAGCGTAATAAGAACCAATGAACAATACTACACAAAGTATCAATCC
Source organism: Tenacibaculum sp. 190130A14a (assembly GCF_964048965.1). NCBI lineage: Bacteria > Pseudomonadati > Bacteroidota > Flavobacteriia > Flavobacteriales > Flavobacteriaceae > Tenacibaculum > Tenacibaculum polynesiense. Next base: position 2,584,948 of record NZ_OZ040189.1, read on the forward strand.
CGCGAAAACTATTTTATTCTTGTCCATTTTCATCATAATATTCTTTATTTATTGCCCATTATGGGCTCATAATCTTCTAGTTTTTTAAGTTGATTTTCAAAAAAGTTGGTAATCAATAATCCGTGCGTATTCTTTGGAAAGTTGCGATTCACATGGATTAAGTTTCCTGAAGTTGTTAGCTCATAGGTATCTACTACAGATCCTCTATTAATTTGAAAAATGGTTTTTGTCTCGAACCCATAGGGTTCATTTTGTAAGTCAATTTTGGTATCGATACTTATTACTTTCTGAACTAATGAGTACTGGAGTAATCTGTTGTATACTCCATCCGCTTTTTTCTGTCTATACAATGCATCTACAGAACTATTTCCGAGCCACAGCGCCTTTTCTAAATTCTTTTCATAGTTACTAGCATCGATATTATAGAAATAGTTATGAAACAAATCTAAATGCGCCAATGTTTCTACGCCCAAATTTTCTAATTGAGAAACCATCTTCAATGGAATAACACTTCCGTCTCCATTTACCACAAAGGCACTATTAACAGTTTCTTTATGCAGTTTCATAACCATTAGTACAGAAACAATGCAAGTAACAACTGTTGCGATTACCACAGTCAACACAATGAAGCGATTTAACTTCAGTACATTGTAAATATTTTTATACGGTGTTTTCATTTTAAAAAGTTGATTTTAATTGGCAAAAAGCCTAAATACAAAAGATGTTGCGCGGTGATAGAGTTTAAACTTTAGAAACACAATAAAGCCAAGTGAACCCAATTGAATAAGAGGCGCAAAGAACTCACTACCCCAATCAGTACCGAACAGATCATTCCAAAAATTTGTATTGATTTCGGTATAGAGATTATTGACAAAAACATTCACAAGAAAAAAAGCCGGTACTAGCATATAAACCCCTACGTACAATTTGAAAAAATTATAGGCAAGCGTTCTAAACTTTTCAAATACAGCTAAACTTATTACCAATGGGAAAAACGCTTGCATAATTCCTAATAAAAAGAATCGCTCAGCCAAGAATAGTGGATAAATAAATAAGTCTATCAGCCATAAAAATATTCCAACAATAAATGACAGTATTTTCAATCCATACAATGGTGTTACCAATGCCTCATACAACATTGCCAAAGCCTTTTTGGCGGCTTCCAAGGCACCCACATCCTGTTCCAAATCTATATCCTGCATCTGCAAAGGAAGGAGTGCCGGAGCCGTATCTCGGTATTGCGTTTCAATGGCTACCAAAATGTTATCAAAAACGGTCAATACCTGAGTAGAAAAAATAACAACAATCACTATGGCAAAGTTTTTAGCAAGCTCGGTGGGTGTTAATCCCCAAGTGTGCCCTTCTGTAGAAGCGATTCCTTCATTATATTTTTTTAAAATGTTGATGAGAAAAAAGAGAATAGCCAAAGTCTTCATACCAGCGATAGTATACTGCGAAAAATCGCTGTTCTTTATCGTCGTAAAAACCGTATCAATATATTCTAACCCAATCCCCAAAAACATAATTTCTAATAGCCAGTTTCTCTGTTGTTAATGATATCTTGCATTCTTCTAAAGGAAATGATTTCGCGATAACGTTTCGTCTTCGCTTGAACTTCAGCCACCATTTCCTGCGATTTTAATTCGTGTTCCTTAAGTACTTCCGCACGTTCCGCGTCACTCATCTTTAGATTACCACTAGATAAAATTTGATTGATATACTGAACCGTAGACATTGAACTTTCAATAATCTGAGTAAAAGATTCTGTAACACGATTGACTTCTTCAGGTTTGATATAGGGAGAATTTAAAATCTCTTGTAAATCTCCTTGTACCATATTAAAAAGCTGTTGGTTATTCTGAACAACTTTATGAACAGCATCAAGCTGTTGAATGACATTACTGACTTGCTCAATGCGTTCTTTTTGTTTCTTTAAAAAGTCTACTGTTTTGAGTAATTGTGTGGTATGTTTACCAGATTCTAACAGTTGTTTTGCTAGACTGACAAAGTTAGTGTTATCATACACTGGCCATCCTTGGCTCGTAGCACGAGCAGGCAATAAAAGTGTCAAGGCTAGTGCAATTACTAATGTTCTAATTTTGTTTTTACTCATTGTTAAAAATTTGTTTTGGTATTCGTGAATCTTCGATTTCATAATGATTGTTTTTAAGAATTGATAAATATGTTGATGGCTCTTTCCATTGAGCCGTGTTCTTCAAATAATGCCATTATTTGCTCACTCTCTTTACCATCGGTTAAGTAAGCTGCAAAGACTTCTTTCGGAACTTCCAATCGAAAAATGTTGCTCTCCTTTCCAATTTTGATGAACATTTCGGTGTACTTGCGCTCACCAGTTAGATTGTTTCGGATAGATTTTAATTGGTTTAAATCGTGGCTCGAAAGGTTTAAGCGTTTTTGTAGTTCATCATAACCTTTCTCATTACGTAAGCTGTAAATGACTTGCGTGTTTTCAAGAATACTCGCCGATGTTGAATTGTTTGGCAATTGATTGATGGATTGCAAAATGATGCCAATTGCACCATTCTGTTTTCTAATTGCCTGATAGTAGAATTCCACACTTTCTAATACGTTCCCAAACTTCAATTGCTTTGCAAACTCATCAAACAGTATGATACCACGTTCTGAACGATTACGCCAAATAGTTCTTTGAATAGCCGACTTGATAAGCTTCAGCATCACCGACAAAATCTCTTTGTTGTCCTTTACTTCATCCAGTTCAAAGACAATCATTCGCTTGTCTTCAATCTTATAGGTTTGGTCTTCGCTTACATTGAACAAGAAGCTGTATAAACCATCATCAACATATTCCGAAAGGATGTGCAAAAAGTTATAAACGCTAAAATGCTCTTCTTGAATTTTAAGTTCCTGAATGAGCGTATCTTTTTTATCATCTATAAATTGATACAAGGATGCCAGCGAATAGGTGTCATTAACACCATTTTGGTAGTAGTAACGAAGTACTTTTTTGATAGCTACTTCGTGCGCTTTGGTAGCATCCTTTAGTGCCAATAACTCCAACAGGAACACACCCAAATCTTCTAATCGTTCAGGTGTTAAATCGGCTTCCGAAGCAATATAAAATGGATTGATGCCTAAATTCTTCCCTTGCTCATACCGCAGTATGATATGGTCATCTGGATAGAGCTTTGCAAACTTGGAATACGAACCTCCCAAATCTATAATCACCAAGCGAACTTGTTGCTCGAAATATTGGCGAAGTATGTTGTTAGCTAAAAAGGATTTACCCTCACCAGTCGGTGCGAAAATGGCAAAGTTTCTTGCCTTAATGCGTTTCTTTTTTTCATCCCAGACATCTTTTAAAACTGGAATGTTGTATTGTCTGTCGTTAAAGATGATACCTGTTTTATCCGACTTATAATTACTATTATTAATGTATAAACACAGTGCATGCTTTAAATCGGTAACGTATAAATCCTCATTCGAAAAGTTAGACGAAAAGCAAGCATAAGAGTTTAGAAAAAAGTTTTTTCGCTCTTCTCCTTTTGGATAATACGGGACAATATCCAATTCCTTAAACTCTGTTTTTATCTTGGATGCAATTCTGCCCAATTCTTCAGCTTCCTTACTCCAAAAGATGACGTTTAAATGTCCTCTGATAATTCGTGAAGCATCGTCTTCATTAATTTGATTAACGATGTGCTGAATTTTCTTCAAAACCACTTTATTTTGTGAGCCAAAGTTGGAACTCTTGTTCAACTCTTCAATCTTCTTATCGAGTAGTTTTCGCCATTTATGCTTGTCATCCAAATAGATGATTTGATTGACGATATGATTTTCATTGAGGTTTAATCCCAATCCGTCGATAAAACCTTGATGAAACACAAAATCATCTGAAGTAAACTTGTCATTGGTTTTACTACTTTGTACTACTTCACCAAAACAGAGTTCACTATTTACTGCCAACACATCAAAATTGTAATCGCCTATTTCAATGTGTTTCTTCTTTAGCTGTACATCGGTATCAAATCCTTCATTGAAACCATTGAAATAGCTGTTGGTGTATTCCAAGATTTCTTCTTGGTTCATTGGTTTCATCAATACCTTTCGGCTATTATTGATAAAAGATACTGCATCATTCACCGAAGCAATGAACTCGGTAATGTTATGGTCCATTTTTTTATGGATGCCTTTTTCAACTTTCCGAAAAGGGTTGACAAACTTCGCATTATTCAATGCCTTGTTAAATGGCATTATAAAGAACAAATAGCTTTGGTGTTTTAAGTAATCCCTTCCCTTAAAATAGTTATAAGTGGCCCGTTCCAAAAAGGAATTGTTGGGTAATTCGTTAGCATCATAATGTGCCTTCTGATACACATCTTGTTTATGGATTACTGTACTTGTTGGCAAGGATTTAAAAGCCTGAAACCATGCTCCGTGTATGTCTTCAAAATCTTTTTCAGACAAGGAGTAGATTTCAGGCAGATCCCCCTTAAAACATAATACCACATTACCATTATTGGCAAACACCAAATGATTCTGAATATCTAATATAGGATGGTATGCAGATAGATTAATCTTCATAATACAGGCGGTTAATTCTTTTATTACTTATGGCTAATGGAAATACCTTTTTGAAGTGTAGCAATGCAGGGTGCTTGGTAAGATGTGTCAGTACTATATAAAGCGTTGCATTTAACACGAACACCGAAATGATCACTGCAAAACTGAACGAAAAGATGATGAACAATAATGACCCTATTACAGAGATCATCATGATGGCGAACAATGAAATGGGTAATCCCATTATCATTGCACGCTTTCGTATGTTTTTATAGACTTCGTAACGTTTCATACTTACACTACGATTCCTATTAAATATGTAAAAATACCTACCACTGCTCCAGCTATAAGTACAAAAACCAATACACGCGTAATCCCTTTTTTAAGGTCAGCATTTTCTCCAAAGAAATGCCCTGCATTAAACAGGAAACCAACTAAAAAGATAACACCCAATAGAATTGGAAATATGGAACGAATGGTGTCCGAAATATCGTCTACCGAATCTTCAATACCACCAATTTGTGCAAAAATGGTGTTTGAAATTAGAAGCAAAAGTGTCGTGAGATACAGTGATTTTTTCATAATGAAATAGATTTAAAATTTACTTGATTTTACTTTTGGAAAATTACTGTATATTGTACTTCAAATTATTAATAATCAGATATTTGTGAATAAAATAAATATTGATTTTGATTGTGTTTTTTTGATGTGAATTGGCATCAAATTGTATGAGAAATTGAAGCGACTATGTTGATAACTGAAAAACTTTTAAGACGTCGAAAACTGAAAAACGTCGTTTTTGTGATTCTACTACTAAAAATGTGTTTGTTTTTTGGTCAGAAAAAAGTGGTTGTGATTGATGTTGGACATGGTGGAAATGACACTGGTGCCATTGGTATAAACGATATAAAAGAAAAGGATGTGGTTTTAGAAATTGCCAAGCAAATTATTCAGCTTAACAAAACTGTTTTACGCAATGAGCTCGATATCTATTTAACCAGATATACTGACACCTTAATTTCTTTGGGTGATAGAACCCATTTGGCTAAAGCTTTAGATGCTGATGTGTTCGTATCATTACACTGCAATGCTTCGCCAGTTGTATCAAAAGGTATTGAAGTTTATGTACACCGTTCAGATAGAGAACATACCAAAGCCTCAATTGGTTTAGGATTGTCAATTTTAAATGAAACCACAGAAAAGTTGGGTTTTAAGAAGAGAGGCGTCAAGTTTGCCAATTTTCAGGTATTGCGTGAAGCCGAAAATCATCCTGCTGTTCTTATAGAAATGGGATTTATGACAAATGCTGATGAAGCCGACTACCTTAATAAACCAAAAAACATAAGAGCGATGGCGCTCTCCGTACTAATGGGAATTATAAATTATTTAAAACTGGAACTATGAAGGATTTTTTTGTTCAAATAGTCAAAATTTTAAAGAAAGTACTTTACAAAATATTCATGGGACTTTTTAAAATATAAGAACACATTCGCTAAAGAAGTGGATTACTCCCCAATATTTCATTCGTTCTTTTCATATCAACAAAAACACTATTACCATGAAGTATATATTTATCTAATAAATCTTTACTAACCTTTATTTGAGATAATAAAAGGTAAACGATAACGAAATCAAAAAGAAAACTTATATACAACAAATCAAACTCTGAAAAAACATCTCTATTTCCTGTGTTACTATGAATATGAAAATCTCGTGAACGTACTACTTTACTTGGAAACTTTTCCCATTCTTCATCACAAATCTTGCCTATCTTCTTGAATATATCTTCATGTCCTAGAATTTGTTTTTTTAAATTGGTCTTCAAGTCATCTGTAAAAAGTTTACAATAAGCCTCAAATGTTGCTATACTATTTGTGAATCTTTTGTTATGACTAGGTTGATTGCCAATGAAATTTTCCATGAGTTTATCTAGGCAAAACTGAAAGTCCTTATTTGAATATGTAGCATTCAGTATTTTAGATAATTGAGTTTTTACTTTTTCATAATCTGTGTGCACAAATGTTGTAGTAGATTTGGATAATTTTTTATCGTTATAGTATAGTTGCTTCCAATACCCACACCCCATACACTTAAAACTAAACTTGCTAAACTTAGATGATTGTCCAAAAACTAATTGAAGTACTTTTTGAAATTGGTCATACAACTCTATTGCTGATAAAACGGTCACTGCCTCTTCTAATTCAAATTTTATTGAACCTTGATTAGATATATTGAGCTCAGTTCTTTTTACCGTATGATATTTCAAATAATGCGCAATTTTAATCTGAAGATTTTCATTTGTGATAGTATAGGAATCGTTAAATTCTTTCTTAATTAACTTCTCATCTATAGTGTCATACCAAGGTGAAAAATTCACCCATTTGACAATCGCTTCATTCACCACAAAAAATTCTTTGAATTTAAGATTTATTGCATCCACTATATGTGAATCACTTACAAATGAATACTTGGGTCTGTATATTCTAGTTTGAGTAATCCCAGATGAAGAATATTTTATTCTACAGTCTATAAATGTTAAGTGCCCTAAACCCGTAAAAGCTCCAAGAATTTGAGATTCTTTGTAAGCTTTCTTTGGTGTATGTAAATTAGTTTCTAAAACAAGATCATCATCTATAAAAGACATAACACAGAACTGCTTATGTTGTTCTTGATTTACGAACCAAACTTCACCATAGTATTTTTTATCTTTTTTTAAATCCACATAAAATCTGTTTATAATTATTATGATTTAATAAATATCGTTTTTTAGCAATGTGTCAATAAAAAAGTTAATGAATTGTCATCAGCCTAGAAACTCCAATATAAAGTGATTAAGCAATCCTCATATAAGCATCTGGCATATAATTGTATATATATACTCTATCAAAATTAGATTCAAGCTTATCAAAATCTGAATGCTCAAAATCATGTGTTGACGCTTTTGTGCCAAAATCTGAAACTAAAAGCAACCAATTTTCATCATATTCTTCAGGGTACTTCTTAATATTCTTTTCTTTTTTTGATATAATAGTTTGTAACCATTCAATATTAACCCTCTCTACTAAATATGCTCCAAAATGTTGCCAATTTTCAAATTTTCTAGTATTTGAAATAGAAAAACTATCAATTAAGTTTGAAACTTTAGAATCTAAAAATTTTGATGAAATATCAAACTCAAAATTCTTATTATTTAAATAAATTGTTTCTACCAACTTAAAAACTTCTATAGAGTATTCCATTTCAGCTTTTAGTCCCGACTTAAGTTTTATATTATTAAAGGTCATTAATACATACAACTCATCATCATATTTTTCCCTAAACAATTTTAGAGCATTATTGATAATTTTTTCTCTATAAGATTCTAATTGTTTTAGTTTAGGGTTTATTAACCTAGTGTGTTCTAAAGATACTTTAAGACCATCAATATCCAATATAAAATCAGGTGTTTCAAAGTCTATTATATTCGATACTCGTAACTTTAATTCAGAATTAGAAATAAATTTTATTAATTGATGTCTTTCAATTTCTTTCTTTTTATCCAATCCTTAATTTTTAATTAATTATGCTTTCCGTTAGGTTAGAAGATAGCTTCTTATCAAAATTTACCCCTTTGAGTTTTAACTCTTCTATTACAGAGTCTTTAAACTCTAGCTTATCTACCAAGTTCCTGTGTCTATGATTGTATTGCCTGAACAAATCGTCCCAAGTCATTGCATAAATTTCGTAGTTGTTAATTGATTGAACCAGAAAACGCTTTCCTTTGTTTTTTTGATTTTCATACAATCCTTTGATAAAACCATCAACCTGTTTGCCTACTAGAATAAATTTCCAATGTCTTAACTGGCTATTAAATTGAGTTTCATTCACAATAAAGTTAAGATAATCTTCTATTTGTCGATATTGCTCTTTACCAATTGTAACTGAAGGCCTTTTTAATTCAATAATTATATTCTCTTCAATTATATCATCATTAGAGTTAGGGTCTGGAATACTTGATTTACGACATATAAAAATATCCGGTCTTCTTAACTTTTCTTTACGATTTAATTCACTAATCTTTGGTTGCTTGTTATTGTTAATCTCAAGGAACTGCAAATAATTATTGAGAACAGTTTCAAAATTCACATCTGCCGATACCAAGTGATACTTTTCTCCAAATAACCAATAATTGTTTTCAATAACTTTTTGAATATGATTAATTTCATCAGTGAATTTTTCCAAATCAAACACTAGAACTTTTAAGGTTTCAACGGCTATATGTCTATTTTCAAGAAGCTTAACCAAACTCATTATATGAGTGAACTTTGTTCTATTTAGAGTTTCAGCGAGTTCAGTTCTTTCATCATCAGTGAGATTAACAATACCATCGATTATTGTCAATATTTTATCCCGCTCTTCTGAATCAAGAAGTAAATTCAAGAAACCAACTAATGTTCGGCTTTGAGTTTTATTCAGCTTGTGAAAAATCTTTGGTTCAGCACAATAAAGCTCTTTAACGACATTTTCTAAATCATTCTTACGCAATTGCTCATAACTCGTATTTTTAAATGAAGGAAAAACATTATCGTTTCTATATTTAATTATTAAATCTTCAGCTTTATTTTCCTTTATATATTCTTTCTCTTTTTGAGAAATAAATTCTTTTAAGTGAGAAACAAGAAGCTTAAATGTACTATCAAGTTGATTTTTATCAAAAGAAGGAGAATCATTCTTTGTGGGTAAAAAGTCATTAAAATAAGCTGACTCTACATAAACAGAATGATGAAAATCTATCGCTCCGTTATTAAAAGAGGTGTGAACCCGATGCTTTTCTATTTTATCACTATTTAGAAAATAATTAAAGTACTTGTCTCCAATTTTTTTACTCCAACGGACATAAGAAACTTTAAATTTATCATCAATAATCGTTGCTTCAAAATTTTGAGAATCAGCAATGATTCTATTATAATCAATTCTATTTCCGTTAACTATAATTTTGTAATCTCGTTCTTTATTAAGATGCAAAAACCAACCAAACTCACTTGCTAAAAAATCAAAAAACGCCTCATTTTCTAATTGATCTCCATATAGATCAAAAAACGTATCAAATGTAACGACTGTACCTGTGTCCTTTTTAACAACCTTCTTTTCTTGGGTTATACCATAATTCTGACTGTCCTCCTTACTAATGACTATACCGTATTGAAAATTTTTACCTTCCTTTTCAAATACAGTATCCCATTTGGCTTCATTCGCAAAAGTTGTAAATGAATATCTACCTTTTCCTTTTTTACCTTTAATAAATCCAGTCTTAGAAAAAGTAAACATCTTTTGAGAATCTTGAAATTTTCCAAACGTATTTTCTAATTCGGATAAATCAATACCTGTTCCATTATCAGAAATTGATAAGCTATTGAGATAGCCTATTTCATTAGAATCGTAATCTATTTTTATTGTAGTAGCTCGGGCGTCAAAACCGTTCCACACATATTCAGCAATGGCTTTATATCCACTCGGTAAGCCACTCTGTTCGATGCTTTTTGATGTTATTTTAGAGGTAAACTTTTTCATGAAATGTAAAGGTAATAAAATGATCTTGTTCATTTAAATTTTATTATCCTTTATCCATAGCCCTTTTTCCAATAATAGAAATGCCTTGTTTTATTAGGATTGTAAAACTATAGATATACTATAATAAGTTTGTTTCTACTAACTGAATCAATCAAAAACCAGAACAGGACCATTTTTGATAACAAGACTAGTAATACTTCTAAACTTAAAATATTGAACCAACCTATCTGAAAAGAATATAGAACCGGTTTGAAGACTTATAATATCTCTTTTTGCATAGTGTTTATCTAAGGCAATTTTCGCCCATCTGTAGAATAAATTCTCTTCGCTATAATCCTTAAATTCTTGATAGTTTTTGAAAGATAGATATCTTCTGTCAACCTCATCAATCAATGCGTCTTCTTCAGGAAAAATAGCAGATTTAGAGAATACGATCTCAGAAGTAGGAATCATCGGAATAAATAACAAATAATAATTCTGTTCTGTTCCTGTAATGTGAACCTTTCTAATTTTGTAGTCTTCTTCAGATACTTCAAGTTCTTTTAAACATTCTAAGAACTTTTCACTAATGATATATTTATAACCATTAAAATGAGGTGTAAACACCACCAAGTCAGTTTCTTTAGCACTTTTTAAAAAAGACGCACTCAAGTGTTCAATTTCTAAATTCGCTACTTGCTCTTGTTCGTTTACGAAATTGGGATTATAACTTAGTAGAACGTTATTTATGTCTTTGAAATTATCATTTTTACGCAATTCTTTTTCGGAAAATTCTAGTTGATAAACACCGTTTTTAACTCCGATTACTTTCGGCTCTGGATTATGTGATATTTGTTTGTAAGAGTGCATTCTAATTATTGAGTTTTCTAAAATAGTCATTTAATTTTATTCCGCTATCGTACGCCTGATTTAACTGTTTATTCAAGTTTTTTTGTAAGCCTCTAATGGCTTTTTTACTTAAGCTCCCTTCATTAATAAGTCTTTCAATTTGATTCCCTACATACTTATTGTATTGTGGATGATTCCCATGAAAAGGTGTGGGTAACTTCTTTAAATTCCAAACTGAATTTATTTCCATAAATGGAGCTAATATCGCTTTATGTTTCTTCCAAATTGCTTTAGGAATTATATGGTGTTTTTGAATTTTCACCAACTTAGCAGCTCTCGCTATTTGGGTAACACTCTGTTTAACGGGGCCTCCAATTAACTCCAGTGCTCCCCCACCTCCTAGTTGTAAATCGGACTCCCTCTTTACATCAGGAGTATTAAATAAATAATCGGCGATATTAGATATATTAAACTCCGAGTAGCTATTTTGCTCGTTATAAAAATCCGTATAAGCATCTGCAATGTCATCACTCACATAATTAATTACATTAGCCTCGAATGACTTTCCTCCAATAGTTACAGTAGTTGTTTTATCATTGATTTCATTAGCGAAAAACTTGGCTTTTGTAAAATCAGTATCACTAACTTTAATAGTTTTATTTATACCATCGTTTACCTCAACGGTCTCTCCAGTATTAATGTTTTCATAAATCGTTTCCGGAGCCAACCCGGTTGGATCTATAAAAAATATCGGATTGTTATTTGTGAAGTTATAGGGTGACATATCCGGAAATTCTTCACTTAAAGGATCAGGAGTCATCCAACGACTCACAATCTCTGGTTTTAAATCAGCCTCTGAAACACCCAAGTTTTCAGTTATAATGACACCTGTTATTTGCTTAGATTTTAGGTTATATGTAAAGCTCCCTATTTGAACGAGAGTGTCAGGAAAAGCTTCACGATATTTGCCTTTACTTAACGTGGCAATTTTTGGTTTATACCCCAAATGTCTAAAAGGGTTTACCTCATTGATATAGCGTTGTCCTCTTTCTTCTTTTGTTTCATTGTTTTGCTCCGTTTGGGCATACGCTCCAAAAAGTGCAAATACAAAAAGGATGGTTAATAGTTTTTTCATAGTTTAATTTTACTTTTTTAGGGTCATGATTTTTTTGTTTAAATATTTTTCTTTCTCCTCTTTTAGAGATACTAACCAATCGAGATACATTCTCTTAGGCATTTGGCGATATCCAAGTTCATGTATATTTCTAACTTGAGTATTTAGATTTACCCAAGCTATCTTACCTTTTGGGTCATCTATAATTTCATTAATTGTTTTATGCTTGCTCTTCACATATGCTTGAAGTTGCCTCTTCTCAGTTTCTAATTTTAACAACAGTGCATTGATGTAGTTTGGATAATATTGAAGTGCTTTCTCTAAACATCTAAGAATGAACGCTCCATTATTATCGGGATATTTCCTATGATATCCTTGAGCCAGGTCTACTAACAATAAAGCAAGGCTTTCCTTATCGTTTAAAGCCTTCATATAAAGTCCATTTCGTATTCCATCTAAATGGACATAGCCACTGGCCATTATCCAAGCATCAATTGGAAAATAGCCACTAGTCAATTCTGTGTTATACCATCCGTCTTTTTCGTTACGATGCTTGATATAAATATGGTTTGGTGCTAATGCTAAATGTGCTTTCACTCCAATTTCTTCCGCTAAGATTTTATACAAATATGGTAGAGAATGACAATTTCCTTTGTTCTCAATGAGTAGTTTAGAAACAAACATTTTTCTCCAATCTTTTTCGCCCCATATATCTTCAAAATCGTATCCATAAGGTTGATACTCGTACTGTCCTCCTTTCATATAGATTGGTATGGTGTCTTTCATAACACTGTATAAAGACGCGTATTTCAAAACAGCTTCTTTGTCTTTATGATTATAGTTAAGTAGTTTTCTGGATTTTACAATATTCTCAATTAACTTCGTTAATCCTTGAATCTCCATGTTGAGATATAGGGTGTCTAATTCTCCTTCCATATAAGCATTCTCCACTGCGAAAACAGCTTCCTTAAAACTGTATTTCTCTTTTGCATCGTGCATACTTACTATTTTTAAAAATGCATCTTCGTGCAAATGGTCTTGCCCGACCGCTATTTTTGGTAAGAAAACTGTTACCAAAAATGAGATTGCCAGAAATCTATTCATTAGTCCTTGATTATTGGTGCTTTATTTAATCCTTTATACTTTTCCTGATCTTGTTTTTCTTTTTCTTTGTTTAATGATTCTAACCAAGCTTCATATCGTTCTTTTGGCATTTCTTGAAAGCCTAATTCTTTAAGTTTCATATCCTGTAGTGCAAGCTCTTTGTACATTTCTAGTGCCTTCGGATGTCTAGACAATTCTTTAGGGTTTTTAGCTCGTAATTGTTGTGCTACGAAAGTCATTCTAGCCAATTTCATATTAAAATTATGAATGTTAGGGTTGATACCATTTGGATCAAGCTCCAGGGCACTATTAACGACCGTTTGCACAAATTCATCACGTCCGAACTTACTGATATAACCCGACGCCAAATCATCCAGCAGAAGGGACATCAATTGTCTTTTGGTTCTAGCAGTCATATAATTACCATTCCGTATGGTTTCAGCTTTTATAAACCCCGAATCGAACATCATCATATCGCTCATAATTGCCCCACTGGTCAATTCAGCGTTATGCCATTCCCCCTGACCATCCTTAAAACGGATGAATGAGTGATTCGGGGCTAAAGCCAAATAGCTATTCGCTTCTAATTCTTCAGCCAATATCAGATAGAGTCGAGGCATTGAATTGCATTGTCCTTTGCCTGTATATAGCAATTTAGAAACGAACATATTGTTCCAATTTTCTTTTCCCATATAATCATTAAAATCATATGTATATGGTAGATGCGTTCTTCCATCAACCGTAAGTGTGTCAGAAATAAATTGGTAAATACTTAAGTTTTTGGAAAGATTGCTTTTCGGGTCTAGTTCTTGATTTTGCATTGCTTTTCTTATAAATCCCGAAATATTGGATATTGTTTTATTGAACCTTGCACTGTCTAGCTTATTATCATAAAAGGCATTCTCTACTATAAATGTCGCATCCTTTATTGAGAAGTTATCCGGGTTCATTTGTTTAAGCTTCTTATAGGCTTCGTGATAATAAGATGTTCTCACATCTTTGCTAAAAGAAGGTAAGCTATATTGAACACGGCTTTTATTTATTTCAGCTGTATAATCTTTTATAAGTTGCTCTTGCTGAGCGACTCTTCTGAGGTCTTCTTGATAGTGGTTATGTTGTTGCTGATACCTAAGTGCATCGTTTGGTTGTAAGGTGTATAACTGTCTAGGCGGATGTGGGTTTGTAACGATATGTGGGTTTTTAGCCACATGTCCAAATTTGAATGGCTTAGGTACTCCAGGTACAATATATCCAACTGATTGAGCCATTGTAGTCATACTAATAATGAGCAACCCAACCGAGAAACCTCTAAGTAATATTTTCTTTTTCATTCTCGACAATTTAATTATAAGAGAAATAGCACGATAAGGGAAAAAACCTTGTTTTCTATAAGGAAAATCCTTCTTGTTAATTCAAATACATTTTTGCCTGTAATACCTTAAGGGGTTTACAAGTCTGCTATAATAATTAGAAAATTTACTCTCTCTTATAAAGAGTATTTAGGGAAAATATAAGACGTACTTGATTTAACAGTGTGCTATTTCTCGTTTAATCTTTTTGCTATTAAATGTTAAAATCCTTTTGCTTCATCTTATTAGTTCTAAATCTTCAAAGGTCTTTTTAACTGTCTTATAAGACAAAGTTATAAAAAAAATTCAATTCACGTCATATATGACGTAATTTATTTATCTTATTTTAAGGAGGTTTATATCATAATGAGCGACGATATAAACCAAACAAGGAGAAAAGCCATTGGCAATCGAATAAAAGAGCTAAGAAAAAAAGCTGGATACTCTAGCTATGAGACTTTTGCAACTGACAATGGAATGCCTCGAAAGAATTATTGGCGTGTAGAAAATGGAAATAACTTCACCATTAATACGCTCTTACGCTTATCTGAAATTCACAAAATTACCCTTGAAGAATTTTTTAAGGGTATAGACTAAATTTTCCTTAGAAGAGAAAAGCAAGCATTAGGTCACTTCAATTTAACGTATCTCAAGAAAGAAAATCAAGGCATAATTTTTGCATTAATTTGATTAAAGAAATGCCTATCTGATGCGAATTATAATGATTTTCTTTATTAAAATGTTTCAATATTTTCTAGGAGCAATCTTCTGGAAAATATTCAACTGGAATTCGCCTAAAAGAGAAAATTATTCTAAACGAAAAAGAACTATTAGTTTACCAAAGGATGGAATCATACGATTTAGCTTTGGGAAATATAGAGGTCAGCCCGTAAAAAAAATCTGGAACTCAAATAGACAATATATTGATTGGTTAAGAGAGAACGTCGATATGACCAAATATCCTAATGAGGAGTTTATGATTGAATTGCTTTTTAATGCTGAAGCTTAAACAAGATTTTTCGAAATTTCTGCGAATATCATTCCTTTATCTTTAAGACTGATTTCATATTCTGATTTCTTATAAAATTTGACTACATCCTTAGGATTTGAATAGTCCTTATTTTTTGTTATGTCTCCAATTATTTGCTTAAAATTTTCATTCTTTGCCCACTCTTCAAATTTAGATAAAACGAAACGACCTAATCCTTTTTTCCTTTTTTCTTCATCAACTTGGAAATGTGTAATCTTTAATATGCTACTATAAGGAAAACTAAAAAAAACAAGTTTAAAACCTTTATTATCAGACTTATCTATACCAGAACATTTTTGAGCTTTATTATCAAAGTTAACTTCAAAATTGCGTCCTTTAAAAACAAATGATTCCATACTAAAACAAAATTTATGTTTGTCATTGTTAAATTTAATAAAAAGTATAACCAAAATGAAAATATGATTATCATTTCCTCTTATCCCTACTTCCCTTATCAAACCCAATTAAATTAAATAGCTCACGCATTCGAGAGCGTACCCGATTACCATATCGTTCTTCTAATTCTTGAGCATTGAGGTTGGTTGTTCCGTGTGTTTTAATACGATGATTTACAAACAGTTCGTAACGTGATAGCAGTACTTCACCAATCACATTACAGTCTTTTCCAAAGAATCTACCCGTAGGCTCAACACCTAAATCGTCAAAGCAATAAAAACGACTATCTCCATACTGTTGAATGGTAGTATAACCAATATGATTAAACGCAAATGTGACGTTGCGAGTTGGAATCATTTCATAAGCTTTGTAATGCGGCGTGATGTAGCGGATGAGTTTCATCAAGCTAGTTTTTCCACAGCCTACAGGTCCAGAAAGTAAAATACCTTTTTTCAGGTCAACTCCTAATTTCTTGCACGTATGATAATCTCTGATTTGATAGTTGCACAGTTTGTAGAGTATGTTTCTATCCTCTATGTAAATCTTGAATTTATCTCCAAACAACAACTTTCCTTTAGCATCTAGATACTCCAAAATCTTATCGAAATCATACAAGATTTGATTGCCTTTTAATTTACCAAGTTCGTAGTGTTTGTTAGCTTCAAAAATGATATGTGGTGTTCGGTGATTCATAAAGGTTCGTTGTAATCTTTATCTGTGGTTGTCTTTAAGTTGTCCTGATATGGGACGGTTGCTTTATGTTTTTCGCCGTTTTCAAAATCCTTGGAATTTGAATTTTTAAAATCTCGCTGTTTGTTTTTATTTTTATTGTTTTCTATAGTTTGTATATGTTTGTTTATAGGTACCTGTGCTTGTCCACTGCTTGTCTTAATATTGGTACGGCTTTGGTACAGAACTTGTCCATTACTTGTCCCAAAATCGAACATCTTGATTCTGCTTCCTTTGAATGGGTTATGTGATGGTGTGTAGAGAATATATTTCCAGTGCGTAAGCTCCTTGATGCATCGATGATAGGTAGATTTTGAACCTATCTTTGAAAAATCCATGACCTCTTCGCGATTGATGTAAAATTCTTCGCGAAAGAAATTATTATTCCAAATCTGGAACAGTGCTACATACAAACTGATATGCGTTGGATTCAATCGATTGTCTTTAGAAAATTGCTCAAATACACTATTTAAGTGTTTGATATAATTGATATTTTCCAAAATATTTAGAATTTATTATGAACTCGGTTCTTCTCTAAGACATTCATTATTTCCTGATAATCATAATATAATACGCCTCCAACTTTGGTGTAGGGTATTGTTCCATTGATTCTAAGGTTCTGTAATGTTCCTGGTGAAATACCTAAAAGTTCTCTAACTTCTGGTGACTTTAACCATTTTTTAGTTGGATTTCCATTATGCTGGTTGAATAGTTGTTTAATCTCTTCTAAGAGTTCCATCTTGAACTCATAGAGATCTTCTGTAGTGATGATTGTTGCGCCCATAATAAAACGATTTAAAAAATAAAGCTGTCAAGGTTATCCATTTTTAAATGACAGCTTTACCCCGATTTAATTTTCGTTCTACAAAGTTGATGCAGTTTGTTTAAATTACATCAGAGTCTAATCCGAGTTCGGTTAATTTTTGAAGTCAAAAAATTTGTTATTGTTTAAACCAAATTGGTTTACCTATTGCCTAAACTTAAGAGTATTTAAATCGCATCTATTATTAAAATTAAAGCTTCAGAGTCCAACCCGAGTTCGGAAAACATTTATAGATCCAAACCATCTTCATCATCCATTTTTTGCAATAGGCTTTCACTAATTTCATCGAAAAATTTAACTCTAGAACTCTTTCGAGATTTAATCTCATTATAAGTACGTGAATGATTCCCTTTGGAAACACCAAGAAAAGCACCAAGCTCCTCGATGACCTTTTTAATATCGGTTGCTCCATTGTTTAACGCTCCAATGGTCTTTAAGCCATAAGTAAGTTCAACGAATGCGGCATAGCTCCCTGTCCATACTAAACTTGAATTATGTTTCATACTTGAAATTCGCTTGCCATTTCTTAAACTAACAAGTTTCTTATTAAGATACTTTACCATCAGCGTATAGGCTCTTAACTGCGCTAAGTTAACATCCTTTGGAGTGTTAAAATCTACATCCTCAATGATGAAGCTAGAACTAATCACTGGAAATTCATCGTTAAACTTTCTTGTGAAGTAATATTCATCAAAATGAATGAGCTGAGATTCTATATATTGCCCAAAATCAAAATTTTTGGAAAAGAAATTTTGGTACCGCAATAGTTGTTCTTCTATGAACTTTTTCTTTTTTCTCCTGGAGCTTTTAGGAAAGTTCTTCTCAATTCTAAAAACCTCTTTATAATATATCAATCTAGACAAAGGAACTTGTTTTATTTCCTTAAAGAATACTATTTCATCTTTTTTAGATTCAAATCCATTTGTAATTATTTCTCGACGGTATTTGGTCAATAATTTTCTACACAATAAAATACTTATATGAGATTGTTTGAGAATCGCAGGCGTAGATTTTTGGACTTTTTCCAAATCTTTAAGAAGATCTTGTGCGAGCAGCTTAAATTCCATACGCCTCCATTATTATCCAGTTTCCAAACTGCAAATAGAGGTGCTTCTAAAAGAAAGAAGCAAGGTTTATCACGAAAGTCCTTTCCCAATATTCATAAGGAAACCATTCATATTGTTACTATTAAATTTCAAAATACAATGCTTAGGGTTTATATCTTAAAAATACCCATATTATGGAGATACCTCGTAATAAAAAAGGCGTATATACGTACGGATTAAGACGTATTTTCGTACGTTTTTTGTTAAATTAATGTTTTATTTTAAACCTTTTTAAAAATGCGCTTCTATTCTTTACTCCGGTTTTTTTAAAAATGTTCGAGGCGTGCTTAGACACTGTTCTTTCTGCAATAAAGAAATCATCACCAATTTGTTTATAGGTTTTTCTACTTAAAATTGATACTGCAATTTCCATTTCTCTTCTGGTTAGTTTTTGATAAATAAGTTTGGATTCCAAAAGATTTTGTTTGTTCTCTCCATAAAACTTGAATACTTCAAACATTTTATTCTTGTTTTCTAAAAAGTACAAGTAACGATCAACTTCGATTGCTGTAATAGCATAAAAAGACAAGTTCATCACTGAAAAGGTAAGCCATTGATAATCTCCTATGACTGTCATAAGTGGTAACAAAGAAATACAAAAAGCACTCAAAAGAGATAGTCTACTTCTTCTCAAAGCAAACTTATTTGATTTTGGAATCTTCATTATTTTATCATAGAAAGCCCATGAAAAATAAAAGGCCAATAAAATTGTTGGCATGGTGAATATAATTCTTGCAATATTTATCGAATCAGTTAAAAAATAAGGCAAGAGAAACAAGCAAACAAAGGCTAGAAAAAGTATGACTGAAATATTGGTTACAGACAAGTAAATCTTGAGTATCAAAATATCATATTCCTCATATAGATAATAAATAATATAGATAATGAGAATAATGGCGACACTATATGTAATAATATATTGAATGATTAGCGGTCCTGGAAAACCTTCCATTGGCAAAAATCCTCCCGTTGCGTTATACGCTACAAAAAGTAAACCTAAAGTAATGTAGGTTCTTAAGTTAGTGTTTTTAAAGCGCGCAGATTGAAACAAACAAAAAACAACAATAAATATATCTATTAGCAAATAGAAAAAAGTTGTCCAATGTATTGAAGTTCCAAACATTACTATTTACATACTTAAAAGGGTTTCAAACTTATTCTTTTCAATATTCTTTCGCACATTTTCCCAATTAAAAACACTTTGATGCATAGCGATAAATACACCTGTTTTCTGTTCCTTAAATTGTGAAATTGCAAATTTTAGATTAGAGTCGGCATCAGTATTCTCTTCAGTCCCAAGAATAAAAGCTCCAGTAAGAATGATTGTTTTGTTAAGATTTAACCTTCCCAAATACCTTGCTGTTTCAACCATGGTATAGGTGCCATGCGTAATAAGAATCTTATTATTCTCAATGGTTTTGATTCTTCTAACTAAGGTCTTCAGGTCTTCTTCAGAAATGAATCGGCTATCTTTTGAAAACAAGGGTATAACCTCATAAGAAGTATCTGATTCTATTCTTGAAAGCAAATCCTTAATTGACACCCCAACTGTTAGAGGTTGAGATAATTCATTTGAATAATCCAAACCTTCAATTGTTCCTCCTGTGGTAATAATTGATACTTTCATGTGGCAATCTTTTTGGGAATATGACTAAAGACATTTAACTGAAAAATCCGTAGAGTTATTGTATTTACTCCAGTCTACTAAATTTACGAATTATATTTTTGCATATCAAGTGCCAAAACGAGTATGTATGTCACGGTAAATTTTGCTATAATTGATATCAATATCTCTATCAAACTTAGTACTTAAGGTTGGCGTCTCCTTTCTAATATTTGGCAGCTGAAATCGAACTTGTTTGTCCTTCCCATCTGCAAATGCTATAAACTCCCCCTGTCTTAATCGAAAAAAAATTTCAGCTCTTCGCTTCGGAACTTCTTTTTCTCCTTTTGTTATTCTAGCTTCCCACGAAAGACCTGTACCTTTACTAATGCTCCTCGTTGGATTTTTTACAATTTCAAAAAACCGTTCATAGTATTTTGCTGTATCTGGATCATTTACTTTCCCAAAGAACTGATACGATAAATTACTCAGAATAGCTTTACTCGCTTTATCACCATAAAGCATATCGTTTTGAATTTTGTCTTGCATTACATAAATAGTGGCAATGTCATAACTGCGAAGTGTTGCAGGAATGCGATGCATGTTTAAGAGTTTTATGGTAGATGCTTCTTCCATTAATACAAATGAAGTTTCTCTATTTCGAATACTCATTTGCTTAACAACTGTATGCATTATCGTTGCAATGATTGGAGAATATGCAGATTCATATTGAGGGTTGTTCACTATTGAAATTACCGCCTTATTTCCAGAATTATTAATATCAAGTGGTACCTCATCAGCGGAAAGAGCCATAAATATTTTTTTTGAACTTATTTTTTTAAAGGCATTAGCTAAAGTACTTTTTACCCCTGCCGTTTGCTTTTCAGATTCTATTCCATTGATAAAAGCACTCGCCAAAGCTTTTGACGTAAAATCCGAGCTTAAAAAGGTGACCAATTTCTTAGTACTCATAGATTGAAACAATGCAATTAAATGTGGCAAAGTACAAAGTTCAGGATATACCGTTTTTAACTTCCATATTAAACCGCTTAACAGCCCTTCTACTGCGTCAGCGAAAAACTTGGAACTACCATTGATATCCGATATATTTTGCTCCAACAAATTTTCTATCAACACCTTGGAAACCTCATTTACACTTTCTTCATTTGGCAGGTATCTTGGAGCTATTGGATTCACCTTGTAATGAATTTTATCAAATGAAATCGTATAGAAGTCAATATCATTACCTTTAAAAAGTGGATAGGCAATTTCCGTAAGTTCAAAATCCTTGTAATCATGAATAATTCCGCAAAAATTATATTTGGCGAAATGCTGTAATAAATTATAAACGACACTTTCTGTTTTGCCACTTCCAGCCGAACCAATAATGGAAACACCACGTCTGATATTGTCAATCTTAAATCTTCCTTGTTTTAATTTAAAGTGAACCTGATACTTTTTATCAATCTTTGATTTTCCTTCTGAAAACAGATACACATAGGCAATCATTCCTAGTATCAAAACTGGAATTACAATATATAAAATGATATGTGCTAGTGTCCAACTCATATACCAATAGAACTTGATTGAATACCTCTATCAATGGTTTGCTTTAGCTTTTTGAAAAATTTATATGCTAATTGTGCTTTATTGGTTGGAATGTTCATCAACGGAACTTTTACACCTGCATTACCCAACAACTTAAACGCCACAGCTTTTTGATGGGTTGACAATCCCATAATACTGGCAAAATATTTATCAGGATTTTTTATGAACTGCTTTCGTGCCTTATACGTTTCTACATAATTCCGCTTGTAATTAAATTGTTTGTCAAAGACCTCTTCGGCTTTCTTGAAAAATTCATTTCTGTTAAAACCTCGTTTTACATTTTTGCCATGCATTTTAGTCTCAGAAGCTATATACTTACTTCCAGGAGAAAGACTGTATGTATTACTCATATCCTTTCGGCTCACGATAATATGAACATGAGCTTGTGAACCTTCCTTTTGCATGCCTCTAACAATACGTTTTCCGTTTTGCTGATGTGGTGCTTCCTTTTCGAGTTTGACTATTTTTTTTTGTAGAGATTTTATATTACCTCTTAATTTTCCTTCTTCAATTTTTCTAATCTCATTTTTTAGTTCAAGGATTTTCGTTGCAAACGATTGATTTTCGATAATGACTTTATCAGTTCCTTTATAGGTGCGTTCGTGTTCAATTTTAGCATAGTACTTTATATCATCTACATTCACAGCTCGTCCGTTTATTTCTCTATTAAAATTCTTTGCATATTCTTTCATCAACTCTCTTGTATAGGCTTTTAAATCTTCAGAATTGCTTTGTAAATGCTTCAACTCTCTTGGACTTGGATTTACCGTGATGGAATAGAATTTTGGTTCATGCTTTTTAAGTTTTGCTTTGTTACCATCAATCTCGCGAATGACTTCTTTCGCAGAAACTCCCTCTCCATATTGGTTAAAGAAATGTTCCTGTTCTTCTATAGGTTTTCCTTCGTTTTCCTTTTCGAGATAGTTTACAAAATCTGCAGAACCTTGTGCAAAATTCTCACCTATTTTCTGTGCTGTTATCGTTACGTACATCTTCTAATTTCTGTTTTATTGTTTCATATTCTTCTTTCGTTATTTCTAGTCTTAAATAGCTATTTCCAAAGCTTCCTTTTGCATACTTCACTTTGCTCATTACTTTCTCCAAATCATTATGAGTTATATTGAATTGCTCTTTTATTCTGAAATAGTTATCTCTGTAATACGTAAGCTCTTCATTTTCTGAAATAAGTTCTGTTGAGCCAAAATCAAATTCCTCTTCTTCTACATCTGTTGAAGCTTGTTCAAATAGTTGCTGTAACATTGCTGTGGTGGGTTTAGTTTGGCTCTTTTCAATGTCTCGGATAATGGCAATAACAGCATTGAAACGCTTTTGCATTTGATGCTTTAAACTGGAAACCGTTTCGCCTAATCGTTCATTTGGTGACACCTCATTGATTTCAAAAAAGTCAAGCATGGCAAGTAAAGTCATCGATTGTGATTTACAAAACCGCTTACAAAATCTTCTAAACTTTTTCACCACTGAAGCTTTTATACTTAAGTTCTTAAACTGTTCATTTTCGTACCCTTTATCCATTTTTTCGTTAAAAATTCCTTGATTTTATTGGGTTTGAAGCGTTTTTCCGTGAAAAACAACTTCAGTATCAATTTTTAATATTCATCAAAACCCCTAATTTTAAAGGGATTGTAAAGCAAATAGACTATGTAACATCGCGTGAGCGTGTTACCCTCTTGCTTCTCCTTTTCGTCACGCTCGCGTGACAAAAATCCGAACAAGCTAACCCAATGGCTAGTTGCTTTTACTATTTAGATATTGGAAAAAATGGTTGTCTTTAGATTTCAGAAAACGAAATTGACAACTGTATTTTGATGCAGGATTATAGTGTTATAAATATACAAATTGAAACCTTATAAAATCAAAAAAGACTCGACATTTAATGTGAGCCTTTTTATTGTTTTTTAGGTGATTATAGGTTGAAAATATAATTATAATTGTATAAATTTCGCATCGCTTCTTCATCTAATAGTATTTCGTAGTCTATATGATGTTTTTGAGCGTATTGTTTCAATTGTTCACCGAAAGCATTTTCTACATCTTGTTTGGATGTAGCAATTAATTTATTTTGAGTTTCGGCATCGAGGTTTGTAAAATTCAGATACACCATAATTCAAAGGTTTAAATTATAACAAACCGCTATCAGCAAAGCTATAATATGCTCCATTGGGAACAACTATTAAATGGTCCAAAACCTTAACATCGAAGTAATTTCCTGCTTTAACTATCTTACGAGTAAGATGCTTATCTGCTTCACTTGGAATTAATTTACCGCTTGGATGATTGTGAGCTAAAATAACAGCCACAGAAAGTGATTTTAATATAACGGCATATAGTACACGTAGATCTACCAATGTGCCTGTAATACCACCTTGGGAAAGTTCATAAATTCCTTTTACTTTATTTGAGTTATTTAAAAGTAACACCTTAAAAGTTTCTTTTAAACTAATCGTGTCTTTATCCCAATTTTCATATAGTAACTTTCCTGCTACCAATGAACTTGTTATAGTTGGAGCCTTAGAAATTGCTTGTTTTTCTTTGTAACTCACAATGATTTCGTTAACTTTATTCTTCATTGTTATTCTATTTAGTTTGATAATGAAAAAAGAGGGTGTCTCTGTCGAAAGTTGCACCCTCTTTACTTTTTAATTAATTATTGTTACCCATTAGTAAGATTTCAGAAACCACTACTTCGGTAACATAGCGTTTTACACCCTCTTTGTCCTCGTAAGAACGTGAGGTTAATTTTCCCTCAACAGCAATCTCTTTGCCTTTATTTACATACTTTTCTATGATGTCCGCAGTCTTACCCCAAGCAACAATATTGTGCCAGTTAGTATCTGTCTGCTTTTCACCATTACTGTTTTTGTAATTCTCATTGGTTGCTAATGATAAACGAACTACTTTTTTACCACTTTCAAGAGTTGTGATGGTTGGTTCTTGCCCAACGTTTCCGATTAACTGTACTTTGTTTTTTAATGTACTCATGATATAAAAATTTAAGATTAATATTTCCCTTTAGATTTTAAACTGAATTAAATTTTAAGGGGTGTTTGTTTGATTTCTCTCGTGCGTAGCACAATAGTTGAAGTGGGTTTTGTCAAGACTTTTAGAAGATAAAATCAGGTGTGTTTGCGACGTAGTAAATTCCTTGGAATTTCAAGGAAGTAGATACCTTATTTTTTTCTAAAACTTGCATGGTCTTGACAAGTTCCATAGGGTATTAGCAATTCTTTTAAATGCAGTTGTGTTAGAGCGTACAGAAAGTTAAGCGAGATAAGCAACTGTGTTTAAATTAGAAATGCTTATAGCATTCCTGTTTTTCGCTGTCCCGAAAAACAAGCAAAGGCTTCATCTATTAGAAACCCCTTAAAATGTGTGAGGAAAGCGTATGGTTTTTAAGAATTATTGAGGAAAGTTAGAGAAGGCTTTCTCAATAATTCTGTAAAGAAAAATTATACGATTGACTTTCCGATTAAAAAATCTAATCTTTAAGATGAAACAGTCCCTTTTGCTTAACCTTTTTCTCTTTAGGAGTTGCTTTTTTATTATTCTTTAAAGATACTTTCAATGCTTCACGTCTCTTGTTATAAATCCATATTCTCAAATTTGTTAAAAGTGATTCTTCATATTGAGAAAGCTCACTCGGTGCAATATCATTCATTGCTTCAACCATCGACTTCTTTTTAAATGATTTGGCATATTGAAGTCCGCACCAAGTATAAATTCTTGTCCATTCAGATGACATAGGTGCTTCTAATGTCCTTGGCATCATATAAGCTACAACCTCAGTTATCGAAGCCATGTCTTCTTTTAACATTAAGGACATCATGCGTGCCATTGAGATATTATTCAGTATGTCTTTTGGTACGGTATCTTTCCATGCCGATTTAAAAACAATGATTGGACTGGTAAGGCAATCCATCATATCGAAAACCGAATCTGAAACCAATTTCTTATTCGGCTTTATATTCACTTTTGGGTTTGAAATTGGTTTACAATCGAAACCAAAATCAAGTTGTAATTTAGAATGACTCATGGTTATAGTATTTTAATTAAAAAACAAAGCCCACTCTTGCGAGTAGGCTTTACTTTTAAAAGGTTAGACATATTTTACAGTTCAAATTGCACAATCTGTTCTTCAATTTCAGATTTACGTTGTTCCAAGGTTGTTTGTAAATGAGAAGTAACCAATTTTATAAGATTTGAGTTGGTTGTTTTGAACTCCAAATTGTGAGAGTCTCTTAAATGAAAAGCACATGAACCATCTTGATTGTAATTAAATTTGGTGAGCTCGTTTAATGTCTGTGTCAATCGTTCACGTTGAGTTGCTAATCCTCTTAACTTCTCAAATTTTTGGATTCGATCATCTAAATTGACTACAGGTTTTTCAGTAATCGCTTTCTTTTCTGGCACAACTGTTTCTCCAACAGCTTCTTTGGTCAACTTGTCTTGAACTTCTTTTTTGACTTTCGCAGTCGTCTTTCTTGTAGTTCTTACTCCGTTTTGCTTTGCTTTTGTTTCCATTATTTTAAAATTTAGATTAAACAATATTTGAGCAAGCACCAAACGAAAGTAAAATCTCAGCTCAAAAGGAAACGGAATAAACAAGTAGAGGAATAAGCGATAGCTTTATGCCGTAGTCTTTTGATGGGAGTATTTTACGAGTTTAAATTGCAGGAATATTGGATATAAATATATTATACAAATAAAAAAAGAGGCTATAATTAGCCTCTCTATACACTTTAAAACAAAACTTAATTACTTCATTTCAATTTTGTTTCAATTTATGTTTTAAAACGTAACAATCTTAAGGCATTAAATACAACTAATAAAGTTGAACCTTCATGCATTAGCATTGCGGGTCCAATTTTGGCAATACCAGAAATAGTTAAAGGGATTAAGATGGCTACAATACCTAAACTCATCCATAAATTTTGCTTAATAATTGATTTTGACTGCCTACTTAATCCAATTACAAATGGTAAGTTTTCAATTTTATCAGACATTAAGGCAACATCTGCTGTTTCTAATGCTACATCACTACCCGCTGCACCCATAGCAATACCAACTGTACTATTAGCCATTGCTGGTGCATCATTTACACCATCACCAACCATAGCTATCTTACTATCGCGCTGTTTTAAATTTTTAATTGCAGTTACTTTATCCTCTGGTAATAAATTTCCTTTGGCTTCCGTTAAACCTATTTGTTTGGCAATACTTTCACCTACATTTTGATGATCGCCAGTTAGCATTATCATCTTTTTAATCCCGATTTCTTTTAATTTTTGAAGTGTACTTTTCGCATGCTCTCTTGGTACATCCATTACACTTAGTAACCCGATAAGTTTATTATTAAACGCTACCAACATTGCAGTATGTCCATTTTTTAATAAATCGCTCATTTGCATTTTAACATCCGAAGAAACAACAATATTTTTATCTATCATTAGTTTTTCATTACCAATAAATACTTCACCATTATCATAGTTGGCAGAAATTCCTTTTCCCTGAATAGCTTTAATATTAGTCGCTTTATTCGCAATAGTTAAACTGTACTGTTCTTTAATGTCTTTAGAAATAGCTTTCGCTAATGGATGATTACTTAAACTTTCAACTTCTAAAACTAATTTTAAGAATTCGTCTTGATCAAAACCTTTTAATGCAATAGCATTAGTTAGTTTTGGCTTCCCTTCAGTTAATGTTCCTGTTTTATCGAAAGCAATTGTAGTTAAACTACCTAGATCTTCTAATGCACGTCCGCCTTTAATCAATACTCCTTTTTGTGCAGCTCTCGCCACACCACTTAATACTGCACTTGGTGTAGAAATTGCCAAAGCACAAGGGCTTGCAGCTACTAAAACAGCAATAGCTCTGTAAAGGCTTTCTTTTGGTGTTTCATCTATTACCAAATATGCAAAACATAGCGCAACTACCAAAACAATAACCGCAGGCACAAACCATTTTTCAAACTTCTTGGTTAATAGTTGTGTTGGTGATTTTTGATCTTCGGCTTCACTTACCATTTTCACCAAGCGTGCAATCGTACTATCTTTACTCAAACGCAATACCTGTATTTCCAAAGCATTATCACCATTAATTGTGCCTGTAAATACTTTATTCTCAATATTAATATTTTCAAAACTTGGAATACTATCAATATTCGAAATTGCTTTTTTATCGACTGGCATACTTTCTCCAGTAATAGATGCTTGATTAATACTTGAATTTCCTTTTACAATGACACCATCTGCTGCTATTTTGGTATTAGGTTTTACTACAATTATATCATTAAGTTGTAGCTCTTCTATAGCTACTTCAACAATTGTATTATTACGCTTTACCAATGCTTTTTTTGGCGATAATTCACCTAATGCTTGAATAGATTTTTTAGCGCGCCCCATTGCATACTCCTCAAGAGCGTGCCCAATACTAAATAAAAATAGTAGCATTGCACCTTCTTCCCATTTTCCAAGATAGGCGGCACCAGCTGCGGCTACTAGCATTAAAAAGTCTATTTCAAATTGTCCTTTGCCTATTTTTTCGATGGCTTCTTTAGTTGTAAAAAATCCACCAAGAAAAAAGGAAATAATAAAACTTATCAGTGCATAGTTGGCTGGTAAGTTGGTTAATTTTTCTATAATTAATCCAGCGAAAAAGAAAACTCCACTTCCAATGGCAAAATAAAGCTCTGTATTTTTACCTAAAAATCCACCGTGATTTTCGTGATTGTGTCCGTCGTTTTTAGTATGTTTTTGTTGTGACATTTTTTTAATAAATATTAATGATCATCTTATATAAATGGTATCGACTATTCTGCTAATGCGCATGTCCTTCCATTCCTCCAGCTTTTTTAAGTAATTCACCTTTTAAAAAATGTGCCCCGCTGGTTACTATATTAATGTTAAAGTTATTTTCTTGAATAGTTTTTAATTCTGTAAACCCATTATCGGTACTTCCAATCGTGACTTCTAATGGAATAAATTCCTCATTACTTTCAGCCATGAATATAAACTTTTCACCTTCAATATCTACAATTGCTTCTTCTGGTACTGTGGTCTTATTTTCTCCACCTAACAAAATTTCAGCATTTATAAATGTACCCGCTCTTAGTAATTGTTGTTCATCTTCGAAATGCCCATGAACATTAACAGTTTTTGTTTGGTCATTAACTTTTTGACTAATCAATTTAATATAACCGTTATATTCTCTATCTATACCATTAGGTTTAAATACAAACTCATCTTTAATCTTTAATCTTGATATATCAGAACCAAATACATTTAGTTCAGCATGTTTATGATCGTTATCTATAATCTCCATCATTTCCGAATTTGCTTCTAAAAACTTTCCTTTATTTAGGTTGTTCTCTACAACGTAACCAGAAATTGGTGCTTTTACATAAACATATTGTTGTATACCACTATTTCTAACAATAGTTGGTGAAATTCCTGCCATTTTCAGTTGTGATGCATAACTGTCTACTAAACTTTTTGCAGATAGGTACACACTTTGAGCCATTTGGAACGACTTTTTTGAAGCAATGTCTTTTTCAAATAACATCTTCTTTCTATCATATTCGGACTTTGCTAAAGAATGTTTGTTTATTGCTTCTAAGTAATTGTATTGTAAATCGGTAAAATTAGGGTGCTGTAAAATTGCTACTGTTTGTCCTTTATGAACTTTATCTCCTGGCAACAAATCTGTTTTAAAAACAAAGGCCTCTAATGGAGCATATACAGTTGCTTTACTTTGTGGAGGCACTTCAATACTCCCAGTAACTTCAATGCGCTCACGAATATTTCGTTCACGAATACTATCGGTTTGTATGTTTGCCGATTTTATTTGAGTGGCGTTTAAGTGAATTTCATTTTCTGAATGTTCTTCCGAATCACCTTTATCCTCTTCAGACTTTACAATTCTGGATTGTTCTTTTTCATGATCGTGATCATCTTCATGTTTTGATTTACAGCTTATTACAGCTGCAATTACCATAAATAATATTATTATTCTTTTCATTTGTTTAATATTTTGTTGTAGAATTCATATTCTATAACTGTTTTATTATAGGTGTTTACTAATTGTAAATAGTTTTGCATTACTTGAAAATAAGCATTAAAGCTCTGATTGTATTGATAAGCATCTATTTCGCCCGCTTTATAAGCCGTTTCTAATTTTATAATGAACTTTTGGGCCTGTTCGGTTGTGCTTTTGATGCTTTCTAATTCTGATTGTAACTGTACAACCTGCAATTGCAAACTGCTACTATTATTTTTTAAGGCTACTTTTTTCGCTTCATTTTCAAAAGCAATCTCTTCTCTTATGATTTTTTGCTTTTTGATTTTTGCTTTATTAACTCCAAACGGTAAAGGAATATTTAAGCCTACTCTAAAACCTGTATATGCGTTAGCATTTCCTTCTTTCCTATTAATAATCCCAGCAGTAACTTCTGGAAAATATATGGATTTAGCTACTGCAACTTTTTTATCTGCCACTTCATTACTTTTATTAATAGCATCTAAAAACATTGTCGAATTGCTTTCTATAGTTGGTAATGGTAATGGTTTTGGAAATTCTTTTTCTGGCACAATTTTGTTATCTAATTGCAATAAGAATTTTAACTGATTTTCTATATTAATAAACTGCTTATATACATTACTTTTTTGTGACTGTACACCCAAGGATTGTAGAATAGTAACATCATTTTCTAATCCACCTATTTCTCCTGATTCATGTAGCTTATTTGAGATGCTTTTTATAGCATTTACATTTTTTTGCTGTTCTTCCATCAAGGATTTTAAGGCATATAAATAATGCCATTGCTGGTATAAATATCGAACATTTAAAACAGCTTGTCTTTGGGATATATCTGCATTTAGCTTTGCAAACTCTGTTTGTGTTTTAGCTAGTTTTTGTCTATTAATATGTGATAAAATAGAACCAAAATTTTGATTTATACTCCATTCTTTTTCATCTGCATTGGGTGCAATTCCCACAGTTTGATAGTTAACTGATAAGGGTTCTAATACTATCGCTCCGCCAATGTTAGTCTTCTGCTTTTCAATATTTAATGTGGCCTTTTTTAATGTAACTGACTTCGCTAATGCTAATTCGATAGCCTCTTTTTCAGTTAAAACATTGGTAGATTGTTGCGCACTGGCAAATGAAATACCTAAGAAAAATAGAGCTACAGTTATTGTATTTTTATTCGGTTTTTTAATCGATTTAGTTTCAAAAAACATATATAAAATTGGCAAAATCAACAAGGTTAATAAAGTAGCTGAAACTAAACCGCCAATAACTACAGTAGCTAATGGTTTTTGTACTTCCGCTCCTGCTGATGTGGCTAAAGCCATTGGTAAGAAACCAACAGATGCTACCAAAGCAGTCATTATAACAGGGCGTAAACGTACTGATGTTCCTTTTTTAATCACATCGACAACGTTAGTCATTCCGTCTTTTTTGAGGCGATTAAATTCAGCAATAAGTACAATACCATTTAAAACAGCAACACCAAATAGCGCAATAAACCCTATTCCTGCCGAGATACTAAAAGGCATATCTCTCAACCATAATGCAAATATTCCGCCAATGGCCGACATAGGAATTGCCATAAAAATAAGTAAGCTCTGTTTTACCGACTTAAACGTAATATACAGTAACATAAAAATAAGTAATAAGGCCACAGGTACGGCAATTCCTAATCTTGTACGTGCTTCTTCTAAATTTTTAAACGTACCTCCATAGGTTACATAGTAGCCTGCATCAAATTGAACTTTCTCTTCAATGTTCTTTTTTACTTCAGAAACTATACTAGCCACATCACGTCCACGTACATTAAACCCGACAGTTAATCGACGTTTGGCATCGTCTCTTTGAATTTGATTCGGGCCTGTTTTAAAACTTATCTCTGCAACACTTGCTAATGGAATTTGCATGCCATTAGGCATTGTAACATAGAGTTTTTTAATATCCTCTATACTATTGCGACTAGATTTTTGTAATCTTACAACTAAATCGTATCGCTTTTCACCTTCATATACTGTTCCTGCATTTTGTCCTGCAAAAGCTGCATTAATAGCAGTATTTACATCTTGAATAGCTAATCCGTAACGTGCTAGCTGTTCTCTTTTATAGTCAATTACGATTTGTTGTAATCCACCAACCTTTTCAACATATAAATCTTCAGCACCTTGAACAGTTGGAATTATTTTCGCAATCTTATTTCCATAAGAAATTAATTTGTCTAGATCTTCTCCATAAACTTTTAATACAACATCTTGTCGTGCACCAGTCATCAATTCGTTAAAACGCATTTGTATGGGTTGTTGAAAACCAAAGGTTACTCCCACCATATTTTCTTCAAGTTTTTCCTGCATTTTTTGAGCCAATTCTTCTTTGGAATTTGCTTTAGTCCAATGGTCTGGTTCAGAAAGGATAATCATTATATCTGCCGCTTCAATAGGCATTGGATCAGTTGGTATTTCAGAAGAACCTATTTTTCCCACAACTTCTATAACTTCATCTGGAAACTCTCGTAATAAAATTTGTTCTGCCTTTTCAGATGATTTAATAGTATGAGATACACTACTTCCTGTACTTACCATCATTTGTGCAGCAAAATCTCCTTCATCTAGTGTAGGTATAAATTCTGAGCCCATTTTAGTAAACGTAAAAATGCTAAACGAAAAGATTAAAAGTGTAGCAATAATTACTTTGGTAGCATTAGTAAGTACAAAATTTAATATTGGTTCGTAAACCTTTTGAATTGATTCGATAATTTTATCTGAAAAGTTCTTTTTATCAACTAACTTCTTCTTTAAAAAAAGTGCACTAATCATTGGCACGTATGTTAGTGATAAAATAAATGCTCCAAGTATAGCAAAGCTAACGGTCATTGCCATTGGTTTGAACATTTTTCCTTCGATACCTACTAAAGCTAAAATTGGCAAGTACACTATTAAGATTATAATTTCTCCAAATGCCGCACTCGTTCTAATTTTTGAGGCTGATTGATACACTTCATCGTCCATTTGAGATTGAGAGAGTAATGTACCTGATTTTCGCAATCCCAGATGATGTAAAGTAGCTTCAACAATGATAACAGATCCGTCAACTATAATCCCAAAATCAATTGCACCTAAACTCATTAGATTTCCTGATACACCGAATAAATTCATTAAGCTTATTGCGAACAACATGGATAAAGGAATAACCGAGGCAACTATTAAACTGGCTCTTAAATTTCCAAGAAGTAAAACCAAGATGAAAATTACAATTAGAGCTCCTTCAATTAAGTTTGTTGAAACTGTTTTAATAGCTTTATTTACTAATTTTGTTCTATCTAAAAATGGGCGAATTTCAACACCTTCAGGAAGACTTTTTTCAATTTGAGAAATACGCTCTTTTACGTTTTTTATTACTTTAGATGAGTTAGCTCCTTTTAACATCATTACAATAGCACCAACAACTTCACCCTCACCATTTCTAGTCATAGCACCATAACGAATGGCGTTACCAAATTGTACTTTTCCTATGTCTCTAATTAAAACAGGGGTGCCGTTTTGAGTATTCGTTACAACAATATTTTTAATATCGTCTAACGTTTTTATCAAACCTTCACTACGTATAAAATAGGCCTTTGGGTTTTTGTCAATATATGCTCCTCCTGTATTTTGATTGTTTTTTGACAAGGCACTAAACACGTCACTTATACTTATATTTAAGGCAGATAGACGCTCTGGTATTAGTGCAACTTCGTATTGCTTAAGATATCCTCCAAAACTACTTACATCTGCAACACCTTCTAACCCCAATAATTGACGACGGACAATCCAATCTTGAATAGAGCGTAACTCCATAGCATCGTATTGTTTCTCATAACCTTTTTTAGCATATAAAGTATATTGATAAATTTCACCCAATCCTGTTGTTACAGGCATCATTTCTGGTGTACCAATACCAGATGGAATTTGGTTTTTTGCTTCTATGAGACGTTCACTGATTTGTTGACGTGCCCAATAAATATCAATGTTATCCTTAAAGACGACAGTTACCACACTCAACCCAAAGCGCGAAAATGAACGTATTTCTTCTACATCTGGTATATTAGACATAGTCATTTCAACTGGAAATGTAACCAAACGCTCAATATCTTGAGCTGATTGAGAAGGGGCTGAAGTTATAATTTGTACCTGATTATTGGTAATGTCTGGTAAAGCATCTATTGGTAATTGTTTTGCAGAATAGATTCCCCAGCCTATTAAAGCAAATACCAATGTTCCAATAATCAATTTATTTTTAATCGAAAATTTTATAATATTATCCAACATAATGATGAATTTTGTTACTATTTATATTAATTAGTAGACATCTTTTCTAATGAAAAGATGCATTAAAATGAGTTTCTGAAATAAATTCAGAATAACTTAATACTAGTAACTCTAAACCCGAGGTGGTTGGAAAATACCGTCTAAATAAGAAGAATTGTAAATTGATTGATAAAAACTTATTAAAGTTTTTTCAGAAGAAGCAACAACTATTTGAAGTTGGTTTAATGGAAAAGAAATAGCCAAAATTGAAGAGAATTCTATGGAACAATGATGGTGGTGCTCCTTATTCTTATCTTCATCATTATCATTTTGATGATGCTCTTCTTCATGTTCATGATCAACATCAATATGTTGCTCGATATCATCTTCATATATAATAACATCATTATGCGCCAATAGCGGTGGCGACATCAATAAAAATGTTAATATATAGATTATTAGATGCTTCATAAACTTAGGCAAAGATACAAAGTTTACAATTTAGTTATGTTATTAACTGTTAAGGTTTCTTTAAATTATTAAGGTTGATTTTCATTTAGTTTGCAATAATGGAAAACTACCACGTTCAAAGTACTGCAAAATTCAATAACGATTATGATTGGGCGCACATAGTTGGTTAAAAGTCTTTCTGTTCTACAAAATTAAATTTTTACATTTCGCAATCGCAACGCATTCCCGATTACAGACACAGAGCTAAAACTCATAGCTAGTGCGGCAATCATAGGTGATAATAATATGCCGAAGATTGGAAATAAAACTCCTGCAGCAACGGGAACACCTAAAACATTATAGATAAATGCAAAAAATAGATTTTGCTTAATGTTTTGCACAACTTTATGACTTAGGTTTTTAGCTTTTACAATACCTTGTAAATCACCTTTTACCAAGGTAATAGAAGCACTTTCTATAGCAACATCTGTTCCTGTTCCCATAGCGATTCCAACATCCGATTGTGCTAATGCAGGTGCATCATTAATTCCATCACCAGCCATTGCTACAATTTTACCTTGCGCTTGTAATAACTCAATTTCTTTAAGTTTATCCTCTGGTAAGCATTCTGCTTTAAAATGTTTTAACTGTAATTTTTCCGCAACTGCTTGAGCAGTATTTTTATTATCACCTGTAAGCATTATCACTTCAATACCTTTTGCTTGTAAAGTTTTAATAGCTTCCTCACTTGTTTTCTTAATGGCATCAAAAATAGTAACATAACCAACGGCTTCTTTACCGATAGCAATGTATGAAACCGTTTTACCTTGTTGTTGTTCTGCTTTAGCTTGTTCTAACAAGTTATTAGAAAGCTCAATATTAAACTGATGTAACAATTTATCATTACCTAAAGACACTTGATGTCCGTCTATAGTTCCAATAACTCCTTTACCTTTTACAGCTTCAAAATCTGGAACATCAACATCCTTTATGTTTTTTTCTTTGGCAAATTTAACCACAGCTTCTGCCAACGGATGTTCACTATATTGATTCAATGATGCTATCTTTTGAGTTAAATCAGTTTCAGAGATTTTTTCTGAAATTGATATAACTTTTTCTACAGACGGTTTCCCTTCAGTAATGGTTCCCGTTTTATCTACAATTAAGGTATCAACCTTCTCCATTTTTTCAAGAGCTTCAGCGTTTTTAATCAAAACACCTGATTGTGCTCCACGTCCAATACCAACCATTACAGACATCGGTGTGGCTAATCCTAAGGCACAAGGACACGCAATAATCAACACAGCTATGGCATTTACAAAGGCAAATACATAAGCTGGTTCAGGTCCAAAAATAGCCCAAACAATAAATGTAAGTACAGCAACCACCAATACGATAGGTACAAAATATTTTGAGATTTTATCTGCTAACTTTTGCATTGGTGCTTTTGAACGACTCGCATTATTTACCATTGTGATAATTTGAGATAGCAAAGTTTCAGAACCTACTTTTTGGGCTTCCATCACAAAAGATTTTGTACCATTAATAGTTCCTGAACTTACTTTATCACCTTGCTTTTTATCTACAGGAATTGGTTCACCAGTAATCATAGATTCATCAATACTACTTACCCCTTCGTTAATTACTCCATCAACAGGAATCTTATCTCCTGGTTTTACACGTAATAAATCGCCTTGTTGAATTTTATCAATAGCAATAATTTTTTCTTCACCGTTTACCAATAGAGTGGCTGTTGAAGGCACTAACTTTAGTAACTCTTTAATAGCTCCACTAGTTTGACTATGTGCTCTTGCTTCCAGTAATTGCCCTAATAACACTAAGGTCAATATAACTGTAGTAGCTTCAAAATATACAAATACATTACCGTGAGGTGTTTTAAATTGCGCTGGAAAAATATCAGGAAATAGCATAGCAAATACACTAAATACCCACGCAATACCTGCGCCAATACCAATTAAGGTAAACATATTTAGGTTACGTGTTTTTATAGACTTCCATGCTTTTTCAAAGAACATCCAAGTTGCATAAAAAACAACAGGAATGGATAATACTAACTGAACCCAGTTCCACATTTTTTGATCTAAAATGTTATATAACGGATTGTTAGATACCATTTCTGACATGGCAATAATGAAAATAGGAATGGTAAAAGCTACCGCTACTTTAAACTTTTTAAGTAGTTTTTGATAAATAGCATCTTCTTCATTATCACTGTGTTCCATTGGTACTAAATCCATACCACAAATTGGACATGAACCAAATTCGTCTTTAACAATTTCCGGATGCATTGGACAGGTAAACTGTACACTTTTAGGCATCAGCTCTGGAATTTTTTCCAAATTCATTCCACAAACAGGACAATCACCAGGTTTATCATACACTTTAGAACCTTCACAGTGCATAGGGCAATGATATTTTCCAGCAGCTTCTGGACCTAATGTTGGTGTAGGGTGATTGTGTTCATTACCATGTTGATGATACTTACTTGTGCTGTGTCCAGTACTACAACATGAAGCGGTTTTTTCTTCTGTTTTATTTTGATGTGACTCAGTAGCTTTAGCATTTCCACCACAACAAGAGTCTCCTTTGTTTTCTCCTTCTTTTTTAGGAGTATGATGTGTCATTTCAATAGTATAGTTCCCTGCTTCAGCTAATACTTCTTGCATAGTTTCTGTAGTAACATGTTGCTCCATTTCTATGGTAGCGCTATCTGGTAAACTTACTTGTGCATTTATAATGCCTTCAATACTATTTAAGGTTTTTTCAACTTTAGTTCTACAACCATTACAGGTCATTCCTGTTATTTTATAAGTATGCTTCATTACATTTTCATTTTTTCTTGGTTCATTTTTAATACATTCAAATGCAATAAATGCAAATGACGTCCAACCCCGAATAGTAAAATTCCGAGCCCTAAAAATCGTGTTGGCATCCCCATTTGTTTAATAAATTGTATTGGGTTTGTTGATAGATTATTGAGAAAGTCCAATGTGAACGCAATACAAATGATAATTAACCCCAAAGCAATGATTCTATAACAGCTTTTTAGGTCTTTTAATTTGATGTTGATTTTATCTATATTTTCCATAATTCTTTTTTATTTAAAACCTAACTGTCAATCCGCCACCAGCTCCAAAACGATTGTCATAACTTGCTGATAATGAAAAATACTGTCCTAAAATATACTCTGCACCAACGCTCCAAATATATTCACGTTCCCAGTTTGTATCTGCTGGTAAGTCATTTTTCCAACCAAAATCGGCTTGCATTTGCCACATTCCTTGTAACTCTACGCGATTAAATATTGGAATTGCAGTTGAAAACTGAATTTGAGGACGTAGCTGTGTGTCGATACCTAAATCGCTATCAATAAAGAAAGGTAATAACCAACGTACACCAGCTCGTCCAACAGTTGTGATTTCATCTAAAGAATCTTCAACTTCGTTTTCGGCTTCTATTCCGATGTATGCTCTAAAAAATGTTCCGAGATAGCGTTCATAATCGGCACCAATTTCTACATTTTTATTCCAACCGTATTGTGCATCGACATTAAATTGGTTGTAGGTGTTAGTTGCTACTAATTCTAATGAAGCCATATGACTTGCCACAGTAGTTTCTCCCCAAGTATAGATTTTTTGATCTGCTTTGGTAAGTTGTTTTAATGGATAGTTTGCCATTCGAGGATCGCGCGGATCACCATAACTAAAAATACGTGCCATACCAGCTTTGGCGTGATACAAGATATGACAATGGAAAAACCAATCTCCAGTTTCATTAGCATCAAATTCGATAGTAACGCTTCCCATTGGCGGTACATTTACTGTGTGCTTTAATGGTGAATATTCACCATTGGCATTGACAACCCTAAAAAAATGTCCATGTAAATGCATTGGATGATGCATCATTGTTTTGTTATTAAGGGTAATACGTGCTTTTTCACCTCGTTTTATTTTTATTTTATCAACTTCGGAAAGGACTTTGCCATTTAAACTCCACACATAACGCAACATATTTCCAGTAAGATTAAGTGTGATTTCATTGGTCGGCAACTCGGAATGAATGGTTGTTTTTACAGGTGATTTTAAATAATCATACGAAAACTCCTTGTTCATCTGCATATTCATTCCTTTCATTTTTGTGGAATCTGATTTCATCATATCCATTTTATGATGTTGATGCTTGTCATTCATCTTCATTTTTGGCATCGAATCTTTTTTATGCATAAGCATTTCTTCCATTTCCATCTCTTTTTTCATAGACATTTTTTCATCCATTTTCATAGAACCTCCCATCTTCATATTACCCATTTGTTTAAGCATCTTTATGTAATCTACAGGGGGTAATACCTTAGCCTTTTCTATAGTACCGCTTCCTAATATTGCAGATGTGAATCCAGAACCATCTTGAGCAGTAGCTCTTACTTCTACGGCACCACTTTCGGGAATTGTTACGATATAATCATACGTTTCTGCAATGGCGTGTAATACCTTGTCTCTATGAACAGGAACTACATCTACACCATCACTGGCAATAAGCATTTGTTTTCCGCCAATGGTAATCCAAAAATAGGTAGCAGCCGAAGAGTTAACCATTCTAATACGTACTTTATCACCCGCTTTGAATTGTGGATAAGTAGGTGCTGGTTTTCCATTAATAAGAAAAGCATCAAAAGCCACATCGGAAATATCTACTCCTGGCATTCGCTTGCTCCATAACTTTAATTGAGCGCCAAGCGCATTGTTAGCAATGGCATTGGCTAAAGAAACATTAGTCTTACGTTTAATAGCATACCACTCATTATTTCGTTTTAGGTTTTTAAGTACGCTATATGGCTTTTCGTCTGTCCAGTCAGACAATACCAAGGTCAGGTCATAATCGTAATCGAGTTTTTGTTTTTTTGGCTTTATCATAATAGCACCATATACTCCTCGCTGTTCTTGTAAACCTGTATGTGAATGATACCAATACGTTCCTGAATGTGTAAGTGGAAATTCGAATTTGTGGGTTTTCCCTGGAAGAATAGGTGGCGAATTGAGATAGGGCACACCATCTTGAAAATTAGGTAAAATCAATCCGTGCCAATGCACAGAGGTTTCGACCTTCATGTTGTTAGTAACGTAGATAACAGCGTTTTGCCCTTCGGTAAAAGTCAAGGTTGGTGCTGGAATGGAATTGTTTACTGCCATTGCTTCAACTTCTTTCCCTGTGAAGTTTACCATTTTTTCATCTATGGTAATGCGATAAGTAACCGTGTTTCCTGAAATTTCAGGTATTATTTTTTCTTGTGCTATTATATTAATTACAAAAAGAAATGCGATTAAATTTAAAACTACTGATTTCATATTTTGAATATTTTGTTTCACGAATTTCTTATAAAACAGAACCCTTATCGTGTATAATTATGGTTAATTTGTATCAATTGTACTTCGTTATATTTTTTTAAAGACTAAGGTTATTTTTATTATTTCGATTCTTTTTCTATTCGTTTCTTTATATAGTTTATAAGACTAAATAATATACGCAAAAGGAACTTGTATGAAAAAAAAACAACTAAACTTATTATTACCGTTTTCATAATAACATCTTCATTAAATCAATCTGAAAAAGAATGAAAACAGTTATAAACCATTGTCATTATTAAGTTTATCAAGTGTATTTCTTTTACCAAAAGCTTTAAATTGCGTAGGGGTTAGCCCTGTAACTTGTTTAAATTGTCTTGATAAATGTTGAGGACTGCTATAATTTAAATCGTAGGATATTTGCGATAGATTTAGCTCACCATATTTTAGCAACTCCTTAACCTTTTCTATTTTTAGATGAATAATATATTTTTCAATAGTTGTCCTTTCAGTTTCAGAAAACAGTTTGCTAAGATTAGTATAATCCATACCAATGGCATCTGTTAATATTGTAGAAATGTTTTGTGTTACTTTAGTATTACTATGATGAATTTGTTCTATAAGAATTGATTTTATTTTATTTATAAGTTGCCTATCCTTATTTTTTAAGAGCTCAAACCCTTCTTTTTTAAGTATTTGTTTTATTTGATGTAGAGTAGTTTCGTCTACTGTTTCTTTAAAATGAATACTCCCCAAATTAACCTCATCAAAATTTATCTGGTTTTTAGTTAACTCATCAGTAATAACTTTAATACAGCGAGGACACACCATATTTTTTATGTAAAGAATAGTATTCATTATTTTTGTTGTTTTAGATATCTAATTGATTGCTTCCGAAAATATATTTTAATGTTTTCGGAAGCTATGTTTTCTTAATGATCGTGATTAGAATGGTCATCAGAACTGTTCTCTCCAGATTGATTCATTTGCATACTATGATCATATTTGCAACATCCTGGTAAGCCGTTATATGCTTCTTCATTCCCTGCTACTTTTTCAGTATCATAACCAGATGCGGCAATAGCATTATGAATTGCCATGACGTTAGTCTTTGATTCATCAAAAGACACATCAATTTTCTTTTTGTTTCTATCCCAAACTGCACTAGTAACACCAGCTACTCCATTAGCAGCTTTTTCTATGGTGTTTTTACACATACCACAATTTCCTCTAACTCCAAAACTAGTATTGGTCATTGCAATAGTTTTAACGGCTTCTATTTTAGGCGAATCCTTAGTTTCTTTTTTTGCTTCGTTTTTACAGCTAGTAAATAGTACTGAAACTACTACTGCTACACTTAAAATTACTTTTTTCATTATCTTTATTTTATTAATTATTATTCTATTGTTTCTTTAACTTCTCCACACCTTAACATCGCATCTCCGAAATAGGGGTTTAATACTTTTTCCTCAAGACTTAACCAGTAAGCTCCTTTGTTGTTATTTGCCATAGGGCAGAATTGATGATATATTTTTTGATTAACACCAAATAATTGCACTGCCTTTGTAAGATGTGTCGATAAATGCTTAAAATGATCTCTTTGTTTTTTAATATCTGAAATACTTGAAATGGATTTCGCAGCAGATTTAATTTCTTTCTCCAACGGCATCCAATGACTGTGTGCGCTCTCGTCTTTCAACAATTTCATATCTACTTTGTTTAAACTAGATTGAAGTGTTGTTGCTGATATACTTGAAATATTAGCATCATCTTTTACCAAAGCATCTTTTAATTGAATATAATTCTCGAAAACACTTTTTAGTTGGTTTTGAAATTTGGCAGATACTTCTATTCTTTCAACAGCTTCATTCATACTATGTCCTGCGTGTTCGTCCATTGTATTTTGATTGTTCATCATCGATTTTTTACCTTGTAATTGTGCCGCGGCATCAATAGTAAATGTACCGTTGGTAACAATTTCATCTCCTTTTTTCAAGCCTTTTATCACTTCATAATTTTCTCCAATCTCATTGCCTAATTTTACTTCACGCATTTCAAATACAGGTTGGTCAGAACTTGTTTTCACATATACTACTGAACGTTCACCAGTCCATAAAACAGCGGAAGTAGGAACCGATAGTAATTCTTTCTTATCATGATTTATAACTTCAATTCTCCCTTCAACAAACATTCCTGGTT
The DNA here is from genome assembly GCF_964048965.1 of Tenacibaculum sp. 190130A14a. NCBI lineage: Bacteria > Pseudomonadati > Bacteroidota > Flavobacteriia > Flavobacteriales > Flavobacteriaceae > Tenacibaculum > Tenacibaculum polynesiense. The sequence continues at coordinate 2,627,065 of NZ_OZ040189.1, forward strand.
TAAAAGTATCTTTTGAATTTTTTAAAACAACTCTTAGACTTACCGTTCTGGTTTTGGTATTTAAAACAGGATCTATAAAATCTACTTTGGCTTTAAACTTCTTATTTGGATAAGCATTCGTCGTTATGGTAATTTCCTGTCCTTTATTGAATAAATCGATTTGATTTTCATATACATCAAAATTTGCCCAAACAGTATTTAAGTTAGCTATTTTAAGTAAAGGTTGTCCTTGTTTTATAGCAGCTCCTTCTTCAACCAACTTTTCTGAAACTGTACCTGAAACTGTTGCATATACTGGAAAATTCTCTTTTACCTTTCCTAAATTTTCAATTTGATTGATTTGCTTTTCTGAAAGTTTCCAGAGTTTTAATTTTCTACGTACAGCTTGGTATAACGCAGGTTGTGATTCTTTTAGAGACGCTGCGGTAATTAACTCTTGTTGTGCTGCAAATAATTCAGGAGAATAAATGGTAGCTAGCAACTGTCCTTTACGTACCTCTTCACCTACATAATTAACATTTAATCGTTCAATTCTTCCTGAAAAATAACTGACCTGCACAGCATTCGCTTCTTCATTTTCTACAATCTTTCCTGACAACTTTATGGTATTTCCTTCTGTCTCACTATCTCCTACAACAGAGGTTTGTACGTTTGCCAAAGCCATAGCATTTTTTGACAATTTAAATTCATCTGGACGTAATCCATCTGCTCCAGCTTCAGCAGGAATCAAATCCATACCACATATAGGGCAATCACCAGGTTCTGGTTGCATAATTTGCGGATGCATAGAACAAGTCCATTGCTGATTTGCAGCCGTAGTTTCATCATGATTATGAGTTGTTTTACCTTCAGATGAACCACCAAAAAGTAACCAGCCAAATAGCAAACCAGCTAATAATATTCCTAAATAGATTATGTATTTTTTCATCTTTATTTTTTTATTCGTTTTAATAATTTTCTAACTGATGGTGAAGATGTATACCACAATAAAAATCCACTTAATACGGTTATTAATCCTAAAAGTGAAAAGGCTCTTAATACGAGTGTATTGAAGTTGTCTCTACCTTCATAATCCATTGTGTGTGTCATCCATAAAAAATCGAACCATCTCCAACTTCGATGTCTTACGGTTTGAAACTTTCCATCCTTAACAGATACATATGCTTTTAGCGCTTCATCGGTATCATAAGAAATTACATAAGCAGGTAATAATCGCTCTCTATATTCGTGGTGTTTTCCTGTTTCTTTAATCTTTTCAATCGAAGCTACTTTTAAGCCACCTTTCATGTAGTTTTTAGCTATGTACAAAGCTTCTTCTTCAGAAATATTTTCTTTTAGACTACCATCCAAAGCATTGTATAATTGTTTCTTGTTTATCCAATAAAATGGAAGACCATTAATATCTCTTAAAGCAATGGTATTAATTCCTCCAGAAATTTTTAATTCAGAAGGGCTCACGAGATTATTAAATGTTTTAGGCTGATACTCTGAATTCTTGAATTGGTCACCGTGAATATCGTCTATATTTGTCCAACTAAAATAAAGCCCACTGATTGTCCAAAATAGAAACTGAACACCTATAAAAATACCCAAATAACGATGAGTTTTTCTAATTTTTTGTGCTGTGTGTCTGTTAACCATTTTTTATTCTTTTACCTTAAAATCAAAACTTACAGTTACTTTTTCCCAGGCTAGAGAAATACTACCTTCATCATTACTAATCTTGCTAACTTTGTACTCTAAATGTTCTTTTATGTTATCAGAAATAGCGGGTTTAACCTTAAAGCGTAGTATATCATCCTTCTCATCATAATCATCTTTTCCATGTTGGTTCCAATTAGAATTAAAAATGATTGTCCACTCATCTTTCGATGGGATTGTAAAAAAACCATATTTCCCTTTAGGTAGTTCTTGTCCTTGAATAATTAAACCCTTATTGGTTTCTATCCATGTTGCCATATGGGCTCCTGCTTGCCATACTTTATCATAGGCTAATAAACCTCCAAAAATTATTCTATCTCTTACACCAGGTGATGAATAATCGATATGAATATGGGCATCACCAATCATTGCCATAGTAGAAGTATGAGGACTTAATACTTTTTTTGAAGGCTTTGATGAAGTTTCTGTTTTTGGTTGCTCTAAAGTTTCTTTGGTTTTTTTAGTCTCTTTTGCTTCTTGTTTACAAGACACAAAAAGAAACGTGCATAATAATAGGATAAAAAGAATACGTAGTCTCATATGATTTTATTTTTTATTTCTTGAAGAAGAATGTGTTTTGATGATTTTCCATTTGCCATCCATTTTCTTTAGAATGGAAGTTGCTACACCTTTTTTCTTAATAGTTCGAGAATTGCCCTTATCATTTGGATTTAAGGCTATAGTATAGATGTATGTTTCTGTAGTAAATGCATAGGGTGCATCTACTTTCACATCAATTTCATAATCTGAAAAAGTAAAGCTTTTAAAATGCCCTAATTCTGGACCTAGATGATGCTTTATATAATGTGCATAAGAACCTTCTACACCGCCTGACTCAAACACTTCAGAATCTTCAGAAAACAACTCAAACGTACCTTTTGTTGTTAAGTTTTGTAAAGCGTTTTTGTATGACTTCATTACTTCGATAACCTCTTGTTTATCTGTCATATTCTTACTGTTCTGCGCATTAGTAAAATTGACACTTGTTAGCAGAATAGTTACTAGTGTAATTAATTTAAGTATTTTCATAATAATAGTTTTATTCTAATTTTTTTCTTAGTTCTTTCATATAATCAAGAACCAAGGTCTTTTCAGATTTTGATAATTCAGCTTCCTTATGAATCAAAGTGTAAGAATCTAGAGGCATTTTATCACTTTCAATCTGTTTAATAATAGACCTTAGTTTACTTACTTTTCTTCGATTTGAAAGAGAACCCCACTCATTAAAATTTAACTCTGCTTTTCCCTCTTCAACATGATCTTCTATAAACCACGCTATTGGTTGAATTTTATTGTACCAAGGATATTTTGTGTTGTTACTGTGACAATCATAGCATGAGACTTGTAATATTGTTCCAATTTCTTTTGGTGTATTATTTAATATTAAAAAGTCATTTTTGGGTACAATACTACTTTGGTTTAGTTTTGTGGGTACAAATTGTATACCCACAAAACATACCAACAGAATAAGTGCTATGATTTTTACAACTCTCATTTAGTTAATTTCTTTTTGCACCTTTCCGCAGGTTAACATTTTATTACCATAGTAAGGGTTTTTTACATTTTTTTCCATACTTAACCATGCACCACCTCCATCATACATAGGACAAAACTGCTGATATAAAGTATTCTCTGTTCCTGTTATGGCAACCATATCTATAATATCCTTACTCAATACTTTAAAGTGCTCACGTTGATGCCCAATTTCACTTCTGCTAATATGTTCAGCATGTTCGGTAGCATCAGCGATAATATCTTTTAATTCCTTCTGCTGTTCTGCACTATAGTTGTTCACTTTAAATGCTTTTAATGTGTTTTCTAATGTTTTACCAGCTTTGGCTGCCGCAGATTCATTTGTTGCTACTAAAGCATCTTTAAGAGCCATATAAGCAGTTAATACTTTTTGAGCATCAGTTGAGTTTTGAGCATCAGAAACTGTCTTATCAGTAGAAGCATTCATTTCATCATGATTCATCTCAGAATGTTCTGTATTAGTAGCAGTATTTTCTTTTATACCATTCTTACATGACATGGCTGTTAAACTTAAAGATGTCATTAATGTAATTGCTAAGATTAATTTTACTTTTTTCATTGTTGTTTGATTTAAAAATTATGTTTGTCTTTAGTTACTTAAATAGTTAATAATAGTTGTTTGTACGAAGTAGTCTTTTATCGATTCTATTTGATTCATCTGAAACTTTAACTGCAATTCTTGAATGTCTAAAACATCATTAAAATCAATCGTTCCTGTTTCATAGTTTTTAATTAGAATTTCTTCTGCGTCTTTAGCTTGTTTTAGATTTTTTGTCTGCGTATTATAGCTGATTCTCGAAGCAATTCTGTTATTTATCGCTTTAGAAAGTAATGTCTCTAGTTTGTTTAATCGTTCTTGCTTTTGAGACAATAATTCTTCTTGCATTAATTGATGCTGCTTCGTTTTAGATTTGTACTTCTTATTAAATATGGGAATTGACAATGATACCATTGGCATTACAATATCTTTTCCGTTATCAGAAAAATTCATATTCGGACGTTCTGAAACAGCGATATAATCCAAACCAAAACCAATCATCGGGCTGCTTTCTTTTTGGTTTAACAGTTCTGATTGTTCAACAGATTGGTACAGTTTATCGTACTTACTAAGTTCTGGATGTAGTTCCAATTTTTTAACATCAATCTCATTTTTCTCTAAAGGAATATCTAACTCTTTAACGACTTCAACAACAGTAGTACTTTCTCTATTTAAGAGTTTGTTGAGTGCCGTTTGTTCAGCCAAATATTTTTGTGCTAGTACTTGTTTTAACTGCTCCAGTTCATTTTGTCGCATTTGTAATCGCAATACATCTACAGCAGATGCTTTTCCTACTTCTACAGAAGTCAATGCCAAGGTTTCATACGTCTTAAGCAATTCGATATTCTTTGTGAGTACATCTTGTTTTGCCTGAATAGTGTACAATTTATAATACGATTGAGATACATCTGTAATCAATTGACGTTTAGCAATAACAATGTCTTCATATTTAGCATCTGCTAAAGAATTCACATAGTTTTCTCGTGCTGTAATGGAACCAAACCACGGAAGCATTTGTTTTGCGGATATTTTAAAACGTTGTGCTCCAGTTCGTGTTTCTGGTTCGCTTGCAAAATAACCTATACCAAATTGCGTATTGGGTAATGTATTGACTTCGTTTACTTTTTCTGAAGCAATGGCATGTTGCAGTTCAAACTTTTGAATTTTAGGATTGTTCGCCAATGCCTCATTAATAAGTGATTGTAATTCTTGTGCGTTGGAAAAACAACTAAAAACAAGAATAAATAGTACGGATAATATATTTTTAGTTTTCATTATTTTTCTTTCTTTTTAATAAAAATTCTTCTCGCAAACTGTATAACACAGGTAGTAAAAAATAGGATGTAACATCGATTATCATACCTCCAAAAGCAGGAATTGCCATAGGTATCATGATATCACTTCCACGTCCTGTAGATGTTAGTACAGGCAATAATGCTAACACCGTTGTTGCCGTTGTCATTAAACATGGTCTGATACGTTTTTCACCAGCTTCTACAACCGATTTTCGTATATCTAATTTTGTGGTAGGCTGATTTTTACTAAACGTTTGTTTTAAATAGGTTGCCATAACCACTCCGTCATCAGTAGCAATACCAAACAAAGCAATAAAACCTACCCAAACAGCAACACTCAAGTTTATTGGGTGCATTTGGAATAATTCTCGAATGTTTTGTCCAAAAACGCTAAAGTTTAGAAACCACGATTGCCCATAAAGCCACATCATTATAAATCCACCAGCAAAAGCCACAATAATTGCGGTAAATACCATTAAAGAGGTAGTAGTAGAACGAAATTGGAAATATAAAATGATAAAAATGATTAATAATGCTAACGGTACCACCACAGAAAGTGTTTTCTCTGCTCGTATCTGATTTTCATACGTTCCTGTAAACTGGTAATTGATTCCTTTTGGAACTACGAGTTCACCATTATCTATTTTTTCTTGAATAGCTTTTTGTGCATTTTCAACAACGGTTACCTCTGCAAAATCGTTCAATTTATCAAACAATACATAACCTATTAAAAAGGTATCTTCACTTTTAATCACTTGTGCACCTTGCTCGTAGCGAATGGTTGCTAATTCACTTAAAGGCACAGAACTTCCACCGTTAACTGGCACGTAAATTTGCTGTAAATCAGTTGGGCTAGTTCTTAATTCTCTAGGATAACGTACACGTACTCCATAACGTTCTCGTCCCTCAACAGTTTGCGTAAGTGACATACCGCCAACGGCAACTTTTAAGACATCTTGCACCTCTTGAATAGAAATGCCATAACGTGCTATTTTTTCTCTGTCAATATCAATTAATAAATAGGGTTTTCCTACAATCCTATCGGCAAAGACAGCTTCTTTTTTAACCCCTGTAACATCTTTTAAAATGTCTTCCAGTTGTACACCAAAGGCTTCAATTTCTTTTAAATTTTGTCCTTTTACTTTTATCCCCATGGGTGCACGCATCCCTGTTTGCAACATTACCAATCGGGTCTCTATAGGTTGTAATTTTGGGGCAGAAGTAACACCTGGTATTTTAGTAGCTTTTACGATTTCATTCCAAATATCATCGGTAGATTTAATGTTAGGTCGCCAGTTTCGGTAAAACTCACCGTCATTATCTTCTATTAATTCATCAGTAGAAACATCAGAAAATATAATCTTAGAAGTAGCATCTGTTGAATTTGGATTTGCAACCGTTTCTCCATTTTTCAACATAAACAATCCGTCGTTATTTACTTTATAGCGTTGACGTTCTCCATTGCTGTTAAGTGCATATTCGGGTTTGTAAATAATTACATTTTCATACATTGAAAGTGGAGCAGGGTCTAATGCAGAATCGGTTCGTCCTGCTTTACCAACTACTGTTTTTATTTCAGGAATACTAGCAACACCCATATCTAACTGCTGTAAAACACGTTTGTTTTCTTCAACTCCAGAATGTGGCATTGAGGTTGGCATTAGTAAAAATGATCCTTCATTTAACGAAGGCATAAACTCTTTACCTGTGTTTTTGAATATTAAAAATCCAAGAATGGTAATCGTTGTTGGTATTGCTAAAAAGAGCATTTTGTTTGCTAGTGCCCATTGTAAAATTTGAGCATAGTATTTTCTTAATAACGAAAACGCACCCAGCAATCCGAAACAAATAATGGCTACAAACAATAGGTTTAACAATAAACTTTTGCCTACGCCTAAAGGTCTCCAATGTTCCGCTAATAAAAATACAATTGCCGCCGATGCAATAACAATATTGATAAGGTTTACTTGTTTGTCAGAAACTTTTTCTTGTAGTTTTAAAATTCCTGTAATTCCAAAAGCGATTAAAAGCATTCCTAACCAATACCCAAAGAAAATAGATAAAACACCCAAGATTATTAGTGCTGCATTAATGACATAAGAGAGTTTTTTAGTAGTACTTCTTCTTTTAAAAATGATAGTTGCAAATGGCGGAATTAGAAACAGCGCTACCACTAATGCCATAATAAGTGCAAAAGTTTTGGTAAAAGCCAACGGACTAAATAATTTACCTTCAGCACCAACCATAGTAAATACGGGTAAAAAACTAATAATAGTAGTCATTACTGCGGTAACGATTGCGCCAGAAACTTCGGCAGTGGCATTGTAAACCACGGTATTAATTGGGAGATTATTTCTGCTTTTTTCTAAATGATTTAAAATATTTTCGGATAGAATTACCCCCACATCTACCATAGTTCCAATAGCAATAGCTATTCCAGATAAGGCTACAATGTTTGCATCAATACCAAAGGTTTTCATCGCTATAAAAACCATTAAAACTGCTACAGGTAATAAACTGGAAATTAATATGGAAGCTCTTAAATTATATACCATTACAATAATTACTAAAATGGTAATGAGTATTTCTAAAGTCAGAGCTTCGTTAAGTGTTCCTAGTGTTTCTTGTATAAGTTCTGAGCGATCGTAAAAAGGCACAATGGTTAACTGCGAAGTGGTTCCATCTGCCAATACTTTTGAAGGCAAACCTGCGCTTAACTCTTTTATTTTTTCTTTGGTGTTATTAATTACCTCTAACGGATTTGCACCATAACGAGCCACTACAACACCTCCTACAACTTCTGCACCCTCTTTATCTAAAATCCCTCTACGTGTTTTTGCTCCAAGGGAAACTTTAGCTATATCTTTAATTTTTATTGGTGTATAATTGGCAGATGAAACCACTGCATTTTCTATATCTTTTATAGATTTTACATACCCCAAACCACGCACTAAATATTCTACCTGATTAATTTCTATGGTTTGCGCTCCAATATCTTGATTACTCTGTTTTACAGCTTGTACAACATGATGTAAACCAATATTGTATTGTCGCATTAATTCAGGGTTAACGTCAATTTGATATTCTTGAACATATCCTCCAATTGATGATACTTCTGAAACACCACTTGCCGATGATAAAGCGTATTTTACATAGTAATCTTGTATACTTCGTAGTTCGTGTAAATCCCAACCACCTGTTACGTTTCCGTCTTCATCTCTACCTTCTAAAGTATACCAATATACTTGCCCTAAACCTGTGGCATCGGGTCCTAAAGTTGGACTTACACCATCGGGTAATAAGTTACTTGGTAGCGAGTTGAGTTTTTCGAGAATACGTGAACGACTCCAGTAAAACTCAACATCTTCTTCAAAAATGATATAGATACTAGAAAAACCAAGCATAGAAGAGCTACGGATAGTTTTAACACCTGGTATTCCTAACAATGATGTGGTTAACGGGTAAGTAACTTGGTCTTCTATATCTTGTGGAGAACGACCAGTCCATTTAGTAAAAACTATTTGTTGATTTTCTCCAATATCTGGAATAGCATCAACGGCTACAGGATTACTTGGTAAAAAACCAGTATCCCAGTTAAAAGGTGCATTTACAGTTCCCCATCCTAAAAACAGAATGAGAAGTAATATGGCTACGAGTTTGTTTTCTATTAGAAATTTTATGCTTTTGTTTAGCATTGCTTTAATTTTTAAACTTTAGACATTGATATTTAGAAAATATCACATACAGAAAAGTACCCTAATGAATAGTATTCACAGGATAGTGCAGTCTATTGTTTAAAAATCAAATTAAATAAGTCTCGTCAAGTTTATAGATTTCCTTGACGACTAAAGGAGGTTTATAAAGTCTATAAAGCGTTTTATCTTCTTCTACACTTTCAAATAAATTGATGTAAGTATATACAAAAGAAGCAATAAAAACTTGCTGGTCAAATGAAAGAGAAGAATGAGATACTTTTAATTCATCCTGACCATCAATTGTAACTTGTTTATCGGTACAACAATTTTTCTTTGTAACAGAGCACTCTGAGTTTGAATTTGAAGTAGATGCTTTCATATTCATTCCGCAATTTTTTGCTTTTTTGAAAATGGCAGTATCTACCAAAGTATCACCGCAATAATGCATATCTATGGTAAAAGAAACCGTAGAAAGTAAGACCATTATAGCCATTACAAAAGATATTATTTTATGAAATACTTGTTTCATTCTATATGCAAAGTTATGAAAATCAATTAGAACTTCGTGTAAACTTAGTATATCATAAGCATTTCACTAGTTCAAACAATCATTATAAAGTACAAATTTATGACAACAACAGAAGTAAGTTGTGCATAATTTTGATTAAGATTTATCACAAAAATTATATAGTTCAAAGGTTTTTGAAACCTGAATAACTACCAAAAAACGTTAAAATATGTTAAATTTTATGAATTTGAGAAAAGTGTGCACAAAGTGTGCATTTTTAGAAACAAGAAAGGCTTCCAGTTTCCTGAAAGCCTTATTATTCCTGTGATCGCGACAGGATTCGAACCTGTGACCGTCTGCTTAGAAGGCAGATGCTCTATCCAGCTGAGCTACGCGACCAGTAACTCTTTTTGTCGGGGTGGCAGGATTCGAACCTGCGACCTCTTGGTCCCAAACCAAGCGCGATAACCGGGCTACGCTACACCCCGATAAGGTTATCTACAATTTTTTTGCGGAGAGACCGGGATTCGAACCCGGGCATCCCGAAGGATGACAGCTTAGCAGGCTGCTGCATTACCACTCTGCCACCTCTCCTTAACCCTTAAACTCGTTCGTTTTATTGAGTTAAAAATTGCGAGTGCAAATATATAACGGATTAAACATTCACACAAGTTTTTTTTAGAAAAAAAATCACTAATCTGGATACTCAACACGTAAGTGATAGATATTCATCAACTTATTCTTTATAATTTTTTTTATTTTTTCTATTTCTCTAAACGTGATATCCGAATTTATGAATTGATTCTCGTTTTTTTGCTTCTCAACAATTCGATCTATCAATTCATCGATACTCTGCGCAGTTGGCGTTTTTAAACTCTTAGAAGCTGCTTCCGCTGCATCACACATCATTAAAATAGCTGTTTCTTTAGAAAATGGAATAGGTCCTTGATATTGAAATTTCTTAATATCTACCTCTCCATCTACACTATTCTCCAATTCCTGCTTATAAAAATAATAAGTGACACTGGTTCCATGATGAGTTCTGATAAAATCTATAATACGGTCTGGTAGTTTATTCTTCTTTGCTATTTCAATCCCTTTAATAACGTGATCTAAAATAATTCGAGCACTATCTCGAGGTGATAAATCATTGTGTGGATTTACACCTGTTGATTGGTTTTCTATAAAATACATCGGGTTTGCCATTTTACCAATATCATGATATAAAGCTCCGGTTCTAACCAACATTGAATTGGCTCCTATTTCATTGGCTGCTGCTTCTGCTAAATTGGCAACCTGCATGGAGTGCTGAAAAGTACCTGGTGCTTTTTCATTCAACTCTCGTAATAATTTTGAGTTCGTATTAGATAATTCCAACAGGGTTACATCTGAAACTAATCCAAACACTTTTTCGTAAAAATAAATAAAGAACACAGATAAAAAAGAAAGTAATCCATTCGCTGCAAACAATCCAAAGTATTCCCAATTAATCTTATCGGCATTTCCTTCTTTCAAAATTGAAAATGCAAAATAAGTAATCATATAAATCAATGTAATTTGCCCTATCGATATAAACAAATTAGCTCTCTTATATAATTCAGATACCGTAAGTATGGTTACTATTCCAGCAATAATGTGCAAATAAATAAATTCAAAACTGTTCGGAACAATAAAACCTAGTAATAATACAGTCAATACGTGTGTAAATAATCCCAAACGAGCATCAAAAAACGCTTTTAAAACAATAGGAAGTATACTCAAGGGTACTACGTATAAAAAATCTGCATTGTACTTCACAACCAACGTCTGTACGAAAATCATCAATAGCACATTGATAAATATAAAAGTGACCTTATTGTTATCTTTAAAAATCTCAAATCTGTAGCGATGTAAAAACAATAATAACATAAGCAAAGCCAATGATACCAAAACGGTATATCCGAAAACAATCCAATTCTTATTAGACTTTGACCAAATTTGTGATTTAGAAGCATTTTTAAACGATTCTAAAACATTAAACTTCCTTCCCTCTACAATATCTCCTTTTAAAATAATCAACTCTCCTTTAGATACTTTTCCTTTTGCGAGCGAAATATTCTGTAATGATTCTTGCAATTCTTTTTGAGTAAACTTTATATCGAAAAACACATTAGGTTCTAACAACTCAGACAGACTATTTAGAAGTATTGATCTAGGGTATGGAGCGAACTCTTTGGTTCCTTCTTGAATGATTTGAAGGATCTTACTAGATACTACAAACTTCGAAAAAACCACATCTTCAATCGCATTATTATCTCTAATCAACGTAACTAAATCTTGTGTACTTTTTACCTTAGTTACTCCTTCATTTGAAACAAATCCAACATTATATACTTTATCTATAATCTTGTTTCCTGTATCCTCCATGTTTGACAAAGTCTTGCTAGACAATGTATCGGAAGGAAAAATTAAACTAATTTGATTGTTAAAAGACTCCTTTACTCCTTTCTTTATATCTTCTTTGTAAGTAAAATATACTCTAGAGGTACTTTCAATTTGTTTTTTCTCTTTTTCAAGTTCATCTCCCGTTTTTTGAATGGCAAAATCGAAAGGAGCAATTAAAGTTACATACTGCCAAGGTTTTCCTTGAACATAGTCGTACTTAAACTTCCCTCCCTTTGGAAACAAATACACAATCGCAAAAGCCGTAATTAAAAACAATATTGCTTTGTATATAATAGCATTGTTTCTATATAATGTGTTTATTAATTTATTCATTTAACTAATTTAACTTCTGTAAATATAACCTTAATTAATAATTTTACTACTTGCTATAAAATGGTTATTTTCGCAAGACAAATTTAAACAACAAATATACCCAACAATATGAAAGAAGTAGTAATTGCATCGGTTGCAAGAACACCTATAGGAAGCTTTTTAGGAACCTTATCAACTACTCCTGCTCCTAAATTAGGTGCAGTAGCTATTAAAGGTGCTTTAGATAAAATTAATTTACAACCAGAAATGGTAGAAGAGGTTTTTATGGGTAATGTAGTTTCTGCTGGTTTAGGGCAAGCTCCTGCTCGTCAGGCGGCTATTTTCGCAGGAATTCCAAATCACGTACCATGTACTACTGTAAATAAAGTATGTTCTTCAGGAATGAAGTCAATTATGTTGGCCGCTCAAACTATTGCTTTAGGAGATGCTGATATTGTTGTTGCAGGAGGTATGGAAAACATGAGTATGATTCCACATTACCAACATGCACGTAACGCTACTAAGTTTGGTCCAGTAAAAATGGAAGATGGTATGCAAAAGGACGGTTTAGTGGATGTATATGAACAAGTAGCTATGGGAGTTTGTGCTGATGAATGTGCTACGGAATATGAATTCTCTAGAGAAGATCAAGATAACTTTGCTATTGAGTCTTACAATCGTTCAGCAAAAGCATGGAGCGAAGGAAAATTTGCTGATGAAGTAGTTCCTGTTGAAATTCCACAACGTCGTGGAGAACCAGTTATCTTTGCTGAAGATGAAGAATATAAAAACGTAAAAATGGAAAAAATTCCAGCTTTACGCCCTGCTTTTACTAAAGAAGGAACTGTTACTGCTGCAAATGCTTCTACTATTAATGATGGAGGTGCTGCACTAGTACTAATGTCGGCAGAAAAGGCAAAAGAATTAGGTATTACTCCATTAGCTAAAATTAGAAGTTATGCAGATGCAGCACATGAACCAAAGTGGTTTACTACTGCTCCAGCAAAGGCATTACCAAAAGCATTGGCAAAAGCAGGAGTATCTATTGAGGATGTTGATTACTTTGAATTAAACGAAGCTTTCTCTGTTGTTGGATTGGCCAATATGAAAATTTTAGGATTATCTGCAGATAAAGTAAACGTAAATGGAGGTGCTGTCTCATTAGGACACCCATTAGGAGTTTCTGGAGCAAGAATTATCATTGCCCTAACTTCTATTTTAAAACAAAACAATGCTAAAATTGGTGCTGCCGGTATTTGTAACGGTGGTGGTGGTGCTAGTGCAATGGTTATTGAAAGAATTTAATTTTTAACATATTTATTATCCCTGTTTGTTGTTTAAACAACGAACAGGGATTTTCATTCTAAACATACATTTAATGCTTTTCGGAATTTGTAATTTAAGTATTGTACCTATGAGGCTAACTCCTTCAGATACTGCTGAGATGGTAAACCAGTTAGTATTTGGTGAGCATTTTGAAGTGTTAGAAAAAGATAAAAAATGGAGTAAAATAAAATTATCTTTCGATAATTATGAAGGATATATTGACAACAAACAATACGAGGAGATTTCTGAAGAAACCTACAACAATTTAACTTCAGAAGGAAAAAATTATGCTGGTGAATTGATTGATTTTGTGACCGACAACCTCAATAATTTAACAACCATCCCTTTAGGTGCCAGACTTCCGTTTTTCAAAAACCAACAATTTAGTATAAACGACACACAGTATTCTTATCAAGGTAAAATTTCTAATAAGCAATTACCAAAAGCAGCTATTATAGAAACTGCTTTTCTATTTTTAAGCACTCCTTATTTATGGGGTGGTAAAACACCTTTCGGTATTGACTGCTCTGGATTTACTCAAACTGTTTATAAGTTATGTGGATACAATTTATTACGTGATGCTAAAGAACAGGCAACTCAAGGTGAAGTATTAAGTTTTATTGAAGAAAGTGAACCAGGTGACTTAGCTTTTTTTGATAATGAAGAAGGAGTTATTACACACGTAGGCATTATTATGAACGACTACAATATTATTCATGCTCATGGTAAAGTAAGAATAGATAAGTTAGATCATAGTGGTATTTATAATACAGATACACATCAGCATACCCATAAACTAAGAGTTATTAAGCGCTTAGTTTAGTTTTCTACTATCAATCCGTCGTAAGCCAAAAACACATTTTCAGGAAGTTCTTTTTCTACCTCCTCATGAAAACCAAGTAACTCACTTATATGGGTTAAATAAGCTTTTTTAGGCTTTAAATCACTAATAAAACTCAAAGCTTCCTCAATATTAAAATGTGTTGCATGAGGCTCTTTACGCAAACCTGTTACCACTAAAACATCTAAATCTTTCAATTTATTCTTTTCTTCATCATGTATTGTTTTGATATCAGTAATATACGCTATATCTCCAAAACGATACCCTAAAATTGGTAAATTTCCGTGCATAACCTCAACAGGGGTAACCGTTACACCATGAAGTTCCAACGTATGCTCATGAGAAATTAGATTTGTTTCTACTTTAGGAGCTGAAGGATATCTATTTTCCGTTGCAAATATATAATCGTATCGTTTTTCTAATTTATTTAATACCCTATTGCTTAAATAAATTGGTACTGCCCCCATTTGAAAACAATAGGGCCTAATTTCATCTAAACCTGCAATATGATCTGCATGTTCATGTGTAAACAAAATTCCTTTGATACTTTCTACATTTTGACGAATCATTTGTTGGCGAAAATCGGGTCCACAATCAATAATATAGTTAATATCATCCCATGAAATCATCACAGAAGATCGTAATCTTTTGTCTCTTGGGTCTTTTGAAAAAGCAACGGGGTGCTTACTTGTAATCATAGGAACACCTGTAGAAGTACCTGTTCCTAAAAAAGTAACTTTAATTTGTTTTTTTTTATCCATGTAGATTACAAAAATACGATAAAAATTGTCTGATAGTAGCTAATTTCAGTACCTTTGCTTAACGTAACAATAAAACATAAAAATGGCAATTACGTTAAAAGGAGATCAGAAAATAAGTACAGTACTTCCTACTAAAAGTAAAGCTTTAAAAATCAATTTAAATGCCCATATTTATGGTACTTTCGCCGAGATTGGTGCAGGACAAGAAACAGTACGTAACTTCTTTAGAGCTGGAGGTGCGTCAGGTACAATAGCAAAAGCTATGAGTGCCTATGATAAAGATTTCTCCGACGCAATTTATGGAATTGAAGACGACGGACGTTATGTTACAGAGGCTAGATTAAAAAAGATGCTGAAACATGAGATGGACTTAATTGAAGAACGTCTTGATCGTCAAAAGCACCCAGATAAATTATTCTTTAGTTATGCCAATACTGTAGCAACCATTAACTTTACTAAAAAGTTTAAAGGACATGGTTGGGTTGGTATACGTTTTCAACTAGATCCATTAGAAGATTACAACGAGATCGTTTTACACCTTCGATTCAAAGAAACAGAAGCGAGATTACAACAAGAAACTTTAGGTATTTTAGGTGTAAACTTAGTATACGGAGCTTTTTATATGAATGACAATCCAAAAGAATTGGTAAAGTCGTTCTATGACAATATAGATCATGATAAGTTAGAAATTGATATGATCAATTTCTCAGGTCCAAGATTTATGTATGTTGATAACCGTTTAATGAGTTTACAACTTGTTAAAAATGGTATGACCAACGCAGTAATGTTTGGCCCTGATGGTAACAACTTACTACCAGCACAAGTTTTATATAAAAAGAACATCCTAGCATTACGTGGTAGTTTTAGACCTGTAACAAAAGTAAACATGGATATGTTTGAGAGGTCTAAAGACTTATTCTTTGCTGAAAATAAAGTTTCACCAGAAAAAACTCAGGTTATTTTTGAAATTACATTAAGTAACCTTAGAGCCGAAGGAGAAATTAACGAGCGAGACTTTTTAGATAGAGCTGAGTTACTTTGTTCTTTAGGACAGAATGTAATGATTACCAACTTCCAAGAGTACTTTAAACTAGTAGAATACTTTAGTGAATTTACTAAAGAACGCATGGGACTAGCTATGGGAGTTTATAACTTGATTCAAATTTTTGACGAAAAATACTACAGACATTTAAGTGGTGGTATTTTAGAAGCTTTTGGTAAGTTATTCTTTAAAGATTTAAAGGTATACATGTACCCTTATAAAGATGAAGAATCTGGTGAATTCATTACTAGCGAAAACTTAAAAGTTCATCCTAGAATGAAAGAACTATACAAGTTCTTCAAAACAAACGGAAGACTGGTTGACATTGAAAACTTTAACTCTGATATTTTACATATCTTCTCTAGAACTGTATTAAAAATGATTAAAGAAGGTGAAGAAGGATGGGAAGATATGCTACCAGAAGGAATTTCTGAAATGATAAAAACAAACCGATTATTTGGTTATTCAAGAAGAAAAGTTAGATAATAACACATTCATAAACTTTAAAAACAGTCCTTTTCGGACTGTTTTTTTTATAAAATTGATTAATTGATTAAACCTTTTTATTTTTATAGAGTCAAACATTTAAATGAATACTTTGACCGAAGAAATTACATTACTCAATCAATTACAAAACAATACAACCAAAGAACAAGCGTTTCGTTGGTTAATTTCTGAATACAAGGAACGTTTGTATTGGCATATAAGGAAAATTGTAATTTCTCACGATGATACAGATGATGTACTTCAAAATACTTTTATAAAAGTATACAGAAGTATCGATAAGTTTAAAGGAGAAAGTAAATTGTTTTCTTGGATGTACAGAATTGCTACCAACGAAGCCATTACCTTTATTAACAAGAGAGCTAAAGAAAAAAACATTGATATTTCTGATATGCAATTTCAACTAGCGTCAAATTTAGATAGCGATACTTGGTTTGATGGTGATAAAATTCAAATTATATTGCAAAAAGCAATTGCCACATTACCTCAAAAACAGCAATTAGTTTTTAATATGAAATATTTTGATGATATGAAATATCAAGAAATTTCAGACATACTAGATACCTCTGTGGGAGCGTTAAAAGCTTCATATCATCACGCCGTAAAAAAAATAGAAGAATACGTAAAGTTTAATCAACATTAAACCTTTTGTTTAAAAGCTAGTCTAAGATATAAATGAAAGATAAAAAACAACATATAAACAAAAAGTTCTCTTTAGAAGATATTAAAAGTAGTGGCTTTCAAAAGCCGAAAAACTACTTGACTTCTTTTGAAGATGATTTATTTGCCAAAATTGCGGAAGATACTTTACCTACTGAAAGCGGTTATAAGGTTCCAAAAGGATATTTTGACACCTTAGAAGATACCATTGTTGCTAAAGCAACCAATGACAAACCTGTAACGAAAGTAATTTCTTTATCACAAAGAGTAAGAAAAATTATACCATATGCCGCAGCGGCATCTGTATTACTTTTTGTCGGTCTTAATTACTTTTCAATAGGTACAGATAACATTACTATTGATGACCTGTCAGAAGCAGAAATTGAAAACTGGTTGTATGCAGCAAATGACTCAAATGAAATTACTGATGTTTTGCAAATAACAGATTTTGAAGATACTAGCATAACAGATAATATGAATGATGTAGAAATTGAAAATTATTTAGATGATATTGATACTTCTACTTTACTAAACGAAATTAATTAACATGAAAAAAGTTACCTTACTACTTACTCTTTTACTTTTCTCAAGTTTTGGGCTCTCAGCTCAGATGAAATACAGAAAAGGAAAACAAGAAAAAATAAAAGCAGCTAAAGTTGCCTTTATTACTGATAAACTGGATTTAACCGAAAAAGAAGCTCAACAATTTTGGCCTTTATATAATTCTTTTCAAAAGAAAATTAACTCTTTAAGGTTTGAAGAGCGTCAAAAAATTAAAAAGCAAATTGGAGGTTTAGAAAACTTAGATACACTTTCAGAAAGTGAAGCTAAGGACATTGTAAAGCGAATCAGTAATATTAAGTCTGACATTTATCAAACAGAACAAGAGTTTCAGAAAAAACTAAGAGGAATTTTAAGCTATAAAAAAGTACTTAAACTTGAAATTGCTGAAAGAGAATTCCATCGAACATTGATACGAAAACTAAAACATAGAAGAGTTAAAAAATAAAAAAGGAGAGCAAATTGCTCTCCTTTTTTATTTTTTTATTAATGCCATGCAAGCATACAGTTCGGGTTTATTAGCTGTATACTGCTTTAACCATATTGTTAGTTCTTCTACTTCGTATGGTAATAATCTGTTCAATGCCTTTTCCAGCTCTCTACAAAATAAATCTGCGTTGAAGCTTACTTTTCTTAGTACTGTTTTAGTGTACTCAAACATTGCTCTCGCCATAATTATTTAAGGGGATTTAAGGTTATATATTTCAAACGTAAGGTACAAAAAAATATTCTCTTCGAAATGTTAAAATATCAACAAAAAAAATCCAGCTTTGTTAAAAACTGGATTTTAAAATAAATTAAACACTTAATTATAAAGCACTTATCTTATCTAAAATAGCTTTCGCCTTTTCTTCTAACTCGTTGTTAATCGCTTTAAAGTGAGCCTTCTGGTTCTCAACATCCTTAGCATTCACCTTCGCTATTAAATCATCGAACGTATCAAATAATTCATCGATAATTTCTTCAGATTTTGACGCATCAACTTCTGGGTTCAATTGCGCATTTAGTTGACAAATATCATATAAGTCTCCTAATGTATAATTAATATCTTTCTTTAAATTCTTTATGCTTGCCATAATTCTAAAATTTGCTGCAAATTTAATTTATTTTATCTAATTGATTTTGAAATTCTTCAAAAAATAAACCAACATGATATCCATCCACTAAAGCATGATTTACATTTATTGCTACTGGCATCATTAATTTATCATTTTCTTCTTTTATTTTTCCAAAAGCCAATTGAGGAACGCTATCATCTTTATTTCCTGAAAACGGTTCTTTATGCCCAGAAAAACTTACCCATGGAATTGCAGAACAATGAATACATCCTAATGAATATTTAGGAGGAAATAAATCTCTTGTTTCTTGTATTCGTTTTTTTTCTTTTTGGAAATTATTATTAAAAACAACAAAGTTTTCATTGAATTCAACAAACGAAAATCCAAAGGTATGATCTTCTCTTGCTATAGTAGCCGAAGCATGAATAGTTTCATAAACTGCAATTTTATCGCCTTCTACCCTATACTTTAATGCCTCTACATTATTTATTGCAGTCATGCATGCATGCAGATAACGTACAAAAAACGAATCTCCTTTTTCTTTAGAATCTTTAAAAACTCTAGTTACCTCAACATCAGCAACCAATCCAAAAGTTGGATCTTTTAATGTTCTAAAATGATGAAACAATTCTTTTCTATTCCAAGAATCTATATCTAAATATTTCATTTATAAATACGTAAGAATTTCTTTAATATTCCCTGCCGTTTTATAATCCTCTGACTTTTGTTCTTCAGTAACCTCTTCATGGGCCCAAGTAGTATGAAACGGCACATGTATGGCAGAAGCTCCTATAGATATTAATGGTAGTACATCAGATTTTAACGAATTTCCTATCATCAATAATTCGGAAGGATGAATATCCAAATGCTTTACTAACTTATTATAATCTGGCACTTTCTTTTCGCTCATTACTTCAGTATGATGAAAATACCTTAAAATCCCAGATTTTTCCAACTTACGTTCTTGATCTAACAAATCTCCTTTAGTTGCTACTATCAATTTATACTTACCATGCAATGCTTGTAATACCTCTTCTACTCCATCTAGTAATACAATTGGTTTTTCTAACATTTCTTTACCAATATTTAGAATCCTATCAATAGTTTGCTGATTAATTTGATAATTAGAAAGTTCTAGAGCGCATTCAACCATAGAAAGCACAAAACCTTTTACTCCATACCCATAAACAGATAAGTTTGCTATTTCTTTTTTAAATAACTCCTGGTGTATTTTATTTTCAGTTTCGTAATCTGATAATAATTTAGCAAACTCATTTTCGGCATCTCTAAAATAAGTTTCATTTACCCACAAGGTATCATCTGCATCAAAGGCTATAACTTTAATATTATCCATTGTTTAAGTATTGAATTGCTTTTTCTAAATCTTCTGGTGTATCTATACCAATGGCTTCCACATTGGTTTCTACCATTTTTATCTTTTTTCCTACTTCCAAATAACGAATACATTCAATTTTCTCAGCTGACTCTAAAGGTGTCATTGGCAAATTATAAAAATCTAACAAGGCTTGTTTTCTAAAAGCATATACACCTTTATGCTTATAATATTTAACCTCTATATCCTTATCTCTATGATAAGGTATTGGATTACGAGAAAAATACAATGCCAAGTTATTCTCATCAGTAATTACTTTCACATTATTAGGATTATCTATATCCTCTTGTTTTGTAATATGTACCTTTAAAGAAGCTAAGTCTATTTCTTTTTGGAAGTCTTCTTTAAAAATTTGAATTAATTTTTTAAGCGAAACTTCATCTATAAAAGGTTCATCTCCTTGCACATTCACAACAATATCTACTTCTAAATCTTCAACTGCTTCAGCAATTCTATCAGAACCAGTTTCGTGTTCTTTTTTACTTTTAATAACTCTTCCTCCTACTGCTTCTATCGTATTATAAATAACATCAGAATCTGTAACCACATATACTTCATCAAACAAATTTGTATTTAATGCAGCTTCGTAGGTTCTAACAATCACTGGCTTCCCTCCTAGTTCCTTCATCAGTTTACCTGGAAAACGTGAAGCGCTATATCGCGCAGGAATCATTGCTATGATTTTCATATATATATCTTATTTCATTTCAAAGATACAATTTTAAACGTCAGTTCTTCTTTCGTTTAAATTTTAACTTTAACATAATTTTTCCCTCTTTTAACTAGCTATAATTGAGAAAGTTTTATACATTTGACCATATGAACAAGGTATTTATACATATTTCAAACGCAATTACCCGTATTATTTTCAATGCGATTACTTCGTGCTATACAATGTTTTTTGGCTATACACGTATGCAGAAACAGTATGTCTACATTAAAAAAAGTACCTATTCTAAATTTAAGAATCAATAAATAAATTTTAACTATAAAAATAGAAAGGTGCTTTTTAACAAAAGCACCTTTTTTTTATGTATTAATCCAAATATTATCATTATGAAAATGTATTCAACAACAACGTATCGACAAGGCAAATGTATTATCAATTCAGCACAAAATTTTTCATTTAAAGAACCCGAATTATTACTCATATTAAACACTTAAAATCATGAACACACACATAAAATCTAGTAACAATACTATACAATTCACTGTTAACAAAAAACAAGTTAGCAAAAACAAAGTCTTAAAAACTTCGGTTCTTTATGATAAAATTGAATCGAATGTAAATTCTTCTCTCAACTTCTTTCAAAATTCATCTAACTTAAATTTTAAAAGTATTGAATTTGATATCCTAAAAAATGCTTATTTGAACGATAAACTTATCATTCAAAACAATGTAAAAAAGCTCAGCAACACAGAACTTATATTGAACATAACTGTTGCCAAAAAAGAAGAGAAAAAACAAAATATTATTTGTGTAGCCACTTTTGGCTATAACGTACAAAAAGCTTCTTAATTAATCTATTAATTGATTTTTTCAATTATATATGATTTTAAGTTGATTTGGTTTGTTAACGAACAGACTTGAAGTTTTTTGTTTTGAGTCTGTTCTTATTTTATATATACTTCTAAAAGTTTTGATTTTAGTGTTGCAAACAACGAAACGTTCTTAACACATGCAGGTAGCATAATCGTTTCTCCAACCTTTACAGTTTCCTCTTGATTGTTATATTGAAATCGCACTTCTCCTTCTACACACATATAAATCACAAAGCTATCTTTATCTTTATGATTTACTTCTAACTCTCCTTCAAACGATACTAAATTAGTTGTAAAATGTGGACAAGAAACCATTTCAGAAATACCTCCTTCGTTCACTTGGTACGAAGTTTTATAATTGTTTATTGCCTTGTAATCAATAGCTTCTTTGGTTAATTCGGTATGAAGTTCTCGGTAATTCCCATCAATATCTTGACGATCCCAATCATAAACCCTGTAGGTATTATCAGATGTTTGTTGAATCTCTGCTAATACAACCCCAGCTCCAACAGCATGGATTCTTCCTGTAGGTATAAAATAAACATCTCCAGAAATTACATCATCTACATTCAATAACTCCAACAATGTTTTGTTCTCTACATGTGCCAAATACTCCTGTTCATTTGAATCCTCTTTAAACCCAACCATAATTTTTGAGTCTTCATCGGCCTGCATAATGTACCACATTTCAGTTTTCCCAAATGAATTATGACGTTTTTTTGCAAGCGCATCGTCAGGGTGCAATTGGATACTTAGTTTATCATTAGCATCGATGAATTTTATCAATAAGGGAAATTCATTTCCAAACTTTTGATAAACTTTTTCTCCTAAAAATTCGGTCGTGTATTGCTTTGTTAAGTTTTTTAAACTCTTTCCTTTTAATATTCCTTTACTAACAATTGTTTCATCACCCTTTACGTCAGAAATCTCCCAGCTTTCACCAATATTCTTCTTGGTTGAGTCTTTCCCGAATAGTTGTATCAGTTTTTGTCCACCCCATATTTTTTCTTTTAAAATGGGTTCAAATCGTAGTAGTAGGTCAATCATAAATTTTATCCGCTATATGTTACGTAGTTTCTTGGTGTTTCATATAAAGTAATTTCTAAGTCGTATTTTTTTTCAATCTTTACACGTAACTTATCATAAATAACTACAGCTATATTTTCTACGGAAGGATTTAAGTCTTTAAATTCCTCTACTTCAATGTTTAAATTTTTATGATCAAAAGAATCTTCTACATGAAGTTTAATAAGATCTTTTAGTTTTCCTAAATCATAAACATATCCTGTCTCCGGATCTATTTCTCCTGTTAGAGAAACAATTAATTCATAATTGTGTCCGTGATAATGAGGATTACTACATTTACCAAAAACTTCTATGTTTCGTTCATCACTCCAATTAGGATTAAACAATCTATGAGCAGCATTAAAATGAGCCTTTCTATGTATCGTAATTCTTGGCATATTATACAAACTTTGCAATTTTATTGTAAGACTCTTTAAATATAATCTTAAACCATTCTGTATAAATTTCTGGTTTAGTTTCGATGTCCTTTTTTACATCTTCTAGAGGCATCCATTTATAAGCCTCTACCTCATCTGGGTTAATTTTTGGTACTCCCTCAAATTTACCTACCATTACGTGATCTAACTCATGCTCCGTTAATCCATTATCAAATGGAGCCTTGTAAATAAACCAAAAAACTTCTTCTAAATCACAAGTAAACCCCATTTCTTCTTCCAATCTTCTTACACCTGCCTCCAATGAAGTTTCTCCATCACGTTGATGAGAACAACAAGTATTTGTCCAAAGCAACGGAGAATGATATTTATGAGCTGCTCTCTGTTGCAACATCAATTCTCCTCTTGAATTAAAAACAAAAACAGAAAATGCTCTATGTAACAAAGCTTTTTCATGCGCCTCTATCTTCTCCATTAATCCGATTGGATTATCTTGCTCATCTACTAAAATTACTTGTTCTTTCATTTGAATATTTTACTAAAAGCAAACTTACAAAATTGATACCAGTTCAACAATTAAACCTTTGAACAGTTCCACTATAAAACGTATCTTTGCTGCCTTAAAATTTATAGATGAGTTTTTTAGAAGAAATACAAAAGAGACGTACATTCGGAATTATATCGCATCCCGATGCTGGTAAAACTACTTTGACTGAGAAATTGTTATTATTTGGAGGAGCTATTCAAGAAGCTGGTGCAGTTAAAAACAATAAGATAAAAAAAGGAGCTACTTCTGATTTTATGGAGATTGAACGTCAACGTGGTATCTCAGTTGCTACTTCTGTATTAGCCTTCATTTATAAAGATAAAAAGATAAACATTCTAGATACTCCAGGGCACAAAGATTTTGCTGAAGATACATTTAGAACATTAACCGCTGTTGATAGTGTAATTGTAGTAATTGATGTTGCAAAAGGTGTTGAGCCTCAAACTGAGAAATTAGTGGAGGTTTGTAGAATGCGTAAAATACCTATGATTGTTTTTATCAATAAATTAGACCGCGAAGGTAAAGATGCTTTTGATTTATTAGATGAAGTAGAACAAAAATTAGGTTTAAGGGTAACTCCAATGAGTTTCCCTATTGGTATGGGATATGATTTTAAAGGAATTTACAACATTTGGGAAAAGAAGCTAAATATATTCTCGGGAGATAACAAAACTACCATTTCTGAAGGTGTTGAATTTAATGACGTAAACAATCCAGAATTAGATACTATTATTGGAGAACCTGCAGCTGAAACCCTTCGTGAAGAATTAGAACTAGTATATGAGGTATATCCTGAATTTGATCAAGAAGAGTATGTTAAAGGTGATTTGCAACCAGTTTTCTTTGGTTCTGCCCTAAACAACTTTGGAGTTAAAGAATTATTAGATTGTTTTATTGACATTGCTCCAAATCCACAACCAAAACAAGCAGAAGAGCGTGTTGTAGATTCTAAAGAAGAAAAACTTACTGGGTTTGTATTTAAAATCCATGCAAATATGGACCCTAAACACCGAGACCGTTTAGCTTTCGTAAAAATTGTTTCTGGTACATTTAAAAGAAACACTCCTTACTTACACGTACGTAACGGAAAAAAGGTAAAATTCTCAAGCCCAAATGCTTTCTTTGCTGAAAAGAAAGAAATCGTTGAAGAATCTTTCCCTGGTGATATTGTAGGATTACATGATACAGGTAACTTCAAAATTGGAGATACTTTAACAGAAGGAGAAAAATTAAATTTTAAAGGAATTCCTAGTTTCTCTCCAGAACATTTCCGCTATGTAAATAATGCCGACCCTATGAAGGCTAAACAATTATACAAAGGTTTAGACCAATTAATGGATGAAGGGGTTGCGCAGTTATTTACTATGGAAATGAATGGCCGTAGAATTATTGGTACTGTTGGTGCACTTCAATACGAAGTAATTCAATACCGTTTAGAACATGAATATGGTGCTAAGTGTTCATATGAAAACATTAATGTGCACAAAGCTTGCTGGGTACAGCCAGAAGATGAAAAAAATGAAGAATTCAAAGAATTTAAACGTGTTAAACAACGCTACTTAGCGAAAGATAAAGAAGGGCAATTGGTATTTTTAGCTGATTCTGCTTTTACTATACAAATGACTCAAAGTAAATACCCAACTGTTAAGTTACATTTTACAAGTGAATTTGAATAAAAAAAACATACTCGTCTTTTTCCTTTTATGTATATCATGGCTTATTCAAAGTCAAGATAATATTACTAATTTACAAGGAAAAGAACTTCATAATAAAGTTCGTTTGAATTTTATTCCTGTAGAAATGCCATCAGACAAGTTTCCTGAATTAAAGCCTACGATGGGTTTGATGGGATTGCATTATCAAATTCCAATAAACAATTGGTTATATGGTGGAGTTGGAATGCATGCTGCACTAACCGGTGATCAAGGAGGATTGTTTACCTTAGGTGTTGAACTAGGTATTAATAAACAACTTTATAAAAACCTTTATCTTGATGCTAATTTACATTTTGGTGGTGGAGGTGGCTACAGAAAGTATATCAATGATGGAGGCTTTATAAACCCTAATATTGGATTACAATACAAAAAAAATAATTACTCCTTTGGGGTTCAATACAGTAATGTTAACTTTTACTCTGGAGAGGTAAACAGCAACTCTATTTCTTTCTTTGTTGAAATACCAAGTCTATTGCGTTTTTCAGATTATAAAAATGCTCAAAAAGAGTTTACAGCAACCAATCTTTCTTCAGAAAACTTTTGGAAAAGACCAGCAGTTAAAAATGTACAACAAGTACGCTTTGATTTCTTTAAGCCCTTTGGTAAATCAAGAAAAGATAATGGAGAAGAATTGAACGAAATCTTAT
Source organism: Tenacibaculum sp. 190130A14a (assembly GCF_964048965.1). Taxonomy (NCBI): domain Bacteria; kingdom Pseudomonadati; phylum Bacteroidota; class Flavobacteriia; order Flavobacteriales; family Flavobacteriaceae; genus Tenacibaculum; species Tenacibaculum polynesiense. The sequence continues at coordinate 2,653,128 of NZ_OZ040189.1, forward strand.
ATGTATTAGGGTTTGAATATCAAAAGTACTTACAAGAAAATGTATTTTTATTTGTTCATACAGACGCTATTTATAAAGGGTTACGTGCTGGATTTATGGATTTATTTTTTGGAGCAGGGTATCATCCCTATCAATCTAAACATTTGAACATCTTTGGAAAATTAGGAATTGGTGCAGCTGGTGGTCGTATTGCTCCTGAAGGAGGGCTTACCATTTACCCATCAGCTGGTGTTGATTTAAAAATATCAAATAAGTTTGCTATTAGTGGACATGGTGGATACTACAAAGCTTTAGATGGTGATTTTGAAGCCTATACATATGGTTTTGGAATCAAATATTTTGGATTAAATGGAGGCACCGAATCCACTTCCAAAACAAACAATTATAAAACCCAAGGAATATCTGTTGGTATTGAAAACCAGACCTATTTTAATGTTGCTAAATTCGACCCACCAAATAGTAGATATGAAGTAGATTTACAATTATTGGCTCTTCAGTTTAATTATGATATTTCAAATCGTTTTTATTTAATAGGTGAAGCTGGTTTTGCTTATGATGGTCAATCAGGAGGATACGCACATGGACTAGCTGGTATTGGGTATAAGACCCCTTCAATATTAAACAACAAACTAAACGCTTTTGTCGACCTAGTTGGTGGTGCAGCTGGTGGTGCTGGTGTAGATACTGATGAAGGTATTGTGGTTAGACCAACAGCTGGTTTAAATTATAACCTAGCCAACAATTTTTCATTATCCGTTTCAGGAGGTAAATTTATTGCTCCTTTTGGTAATGTAAACTCAACAAATGTAAATATTGGTTTAAACTTCAATTTTGCAAGTTTAACTAGTAAAAAATAAAGTGTAAATAGATTTAAATTAAAAAAAATGAACAACGGAATTTATGCAAAGTTCACTACTCCTAAGGGAGATATTTTAGTAAACTTAGAACATGAAAAAACTCCTGGAACAGTAGGTAACTTTGTTGCTTTAGCTGAAGGAAATTTAGAAAACAATGCTCGTCCACAAGGAGAACCATACTATAACGGATTAAAGTTTCACCGTGTAATTGCTGATTTCATGATCCAAGGTGGATGTCCACAAGGAACGGGAACAGGTAATCCAGGATACAAATTTGATGATGAAATTCATCCAGAATTAAAGCATGATGCTCCAGGTAAATTATCTATGGCTAATGCCGGGCCTGGAACTAATGGTTCACAATTCTTTATTACACATGTTGCCACACCTTGGTTAGATGGTAAACACACTGTTTTTGGAAGCGTAATTGAAGGGCAAGATGTTGTGGATGCTGTTGAGCAAGATGATGAAATGAATGTAGAAATCATTCGTGTTGGTGAAGAAGCTGAAAAGTGGAATGCTGTAGAAGCTTTTAGAACTTTTGAAGGTGCTCGCGAAAAGAGAGAAGCTGAAGAAAAAGCTCGTCAAAAAGAATTATTAGACCAAGTTGCTGCTGGATATGATGAAACTCCAAGTGGATTACGTTATAAAATAGTTCAAAAAGGAGAAGGTAAAAAGGCTACTAAAGGCGCTATGGTTTCTGTACATTATAAAGGTCAATTATTAGACGGTACTGTATTTGATTCTTCATATAAACGCAAGCAACCTATTGACTTTGCTATTGGAGTTGGACAAGTTATTCCTGGTTGGGATGAAGGTATTCAATTGTTACAAGTTGGTGACAAAGCTCGTTTAGTAATCCCCTCTAACTTAGCTTACGGAGAGAGCGGTGCTGGTGGTGTAATTCCTCCAAATGCTACCCTTATCTTTGATGTAGAATTAATGAATGTAAAGTAATTTTACACCATATATATTATACTATAAAAGCTCATTTAACAATGAGCTTTTTGTTTACGAATAATTAACGTTCTTAACATTAAGAATATTAAAACTTAAATATCACATCAAATTATCTTAAAACATAAAAGCGGATTCTTTTTGATCTTTGTTATGCACCTATAACAAACATAACAATGAAAAAACTACTACCTTTTATCTGCTTAACCATCTTATCGATTTTTAACTCCTTCTCTCAAGCCAAAGTTTGTGAAACTTCTGAAAGTCAAATTAACGATATAAATGATCTTGGTATTAATAAATGTGAGGTACAGAATAATCACAAAACTCAAAATAAAAGGGTTATTAATACCAAAACTAAAAAAACAACTACTCGTTTCAGAAAAGTAAACTCAGCCAAGAAAACATTACATCAACTAACTAGTAATACTGGAGTTCAATTAACTGTAAACAACCAATCACCTGCTATACAACTTCCAACAAATAACAAAGCAATACTTTTTAATTTAGTTGAAGAAGTTCCTTTGTTTAGTGGTTGTAAAAAAACTACAAAGGAAGAAAGTAGCAAATGTTTCAAAACAAGATTAAATAAACACATCTCCAAATACTTTCATCCAGAAGAAATTATTGATGAAAGTATTAATGAAAAAATCTTAATTCAATTTGTAATTGGTATTGACGGTAAAGTATCTTCAGTACAAATAAATAGCAAATCAAACAACAGACTCATAACCAACAAATTAACAGAAATCATTAAGAAATCGCCACAATTTACTCCTGGAAAAGAACAAGGTTTTCCTGTTAATGTAGTGTATTCTTTTCCTCTAAACTTAACATTAATTTAAAGTTGGAGTTTTTATTTTTTTCTAATTTCGTTCTGGTTGAAAAAACCCCGAAAATTTAATCAACAAAACCCCTTAAATATGAAACCCTTCTATTCTACTGCAATTGCGGTAATGCTATCCTTGGCTTGCTATTCTCAAACAGAACAATGTACTACTCCAGATGAAACGGTTATTGACCCAAATAGTATTACTAAATGTAGTGTGGAAGATGTGAAAAAGGCTCTTGAAGACATTAATGACAAAGAAGTTAGTGTTAAGTATAGAAAAAAAAGAAACAGAGTAAACTCTAACTCTATGAGCTCTACTAAAAGTGTTTCGGCTCAACAGAACACTCAATTGGTTAGTCAAATAGAACTAAAAAAAGATGTACTATCTTCGGTTCACAAAATACCTTTTCACCTAGTTGAAGAAATTCCATTATTTAAAAATTGTGAAAATGTACCATTGATGAAGCAATCTAAATGCTTTGAAAAACAAATGTCTAAGCATATTATTAACAATTTCAATTATCCTCAAGAAGCACTGAGTAATAAGATAGAGGGACGTATTTTAGTTCAATTTACAATCAATGAAGAAGGTGAAGTTGTTGACATAAGAAAAAAGGGTCCTGAAGGTACAGAAATCTTAAAAAATGAAGCTGTTAGGTTAATTTCGAAATTACCAAAATTTATTGCTGGAAAACATAATGGTAATAATGTTAAGGTAAAATATGGTTTACCTATTACCTTTAAATTACCTAAAAGTTAAGCCCAAAAATTTCAAAAAAAATCACATTTATTTTTAACTACTTGATTTAAAAGATTTTAAAAAAATCATAAAATCAAGTAAAAGTTTGTGGTTTTTTATTTTTTACCATATATTTACAACCTATTCTATTTAAAACATTAAATATTAACCCCTTAAATAGGCACAATTATGGTTAAAAACCCCTTAGTAATTGCAGCTATGTTCTTCACGATGATAGCAGCTGCTCAGCAGGAGCATTGTACTACTCCAGATGAATCAATTGCCGACCCTAATAGTATAACAAAATGTGCAGTAGATGATACTGACGGTTCTAAAAAAACGTTATCTATTGAAGTCTCAACGCGTAAAAGAGTTGTAAGAAAAAATAAAGAAGCAGTTAACTCTATCGGGATGTCTAGCAATAATAAAATTGCAGATATCAAAAAAAACACATTACTTGTTGGTAAATTAGAGTTAGAAGATAATTCTTCTACACTAGAAAAAGTACCATTTAACCTTGTAGAAGAAATTCCATTATTTCCAAAGTGTAATAATGTACCTTTAATTAAGCAAGCTAAATGTTTCAGTGATCAAATGTCTAAACATGTTATTAGTAACTTTAAATATCCTGAATCGGCTATTAATAAAGGTATCGGCGGAAGAGTTCTTGTACAATTTACAATTACTCCAACTGGTGAGGTAGAAGATATACTTTTAAGAGGACCTCAAAATGGAGAAATCTTAGAAAAAGAGGCTAAAAGAATTATTACTAGACTTCCAAAGTTTACTCCAGGTAAGCATAATGGAAAGGCAGTAAAAGTTAAATATGGTGTACCAATTACATTCCAGTTACCAGAAGGAGTAACTAGAACAAATACTGGTAAGAGATCTGCTACAAAAACAGCAGCTAAAGCTCCTGTAAGAAAAGCAGTAGTAAGAGCACCTAAGAAAAATACTATCACGAATTTTGTTAAGTTTGCTGAAGTTCAAAGAATTCCACAATTCAAAGCTTGTTCAAAAGCATCTGACATGCAAAAACTTAAATGTTTCAATGATAGAATGATTAGTCATGTCCAAAGAAACTTTAACTATCCTGAAGCTGCTGCTCAGCAAAATATTCAAGGAAAAGTTTGGGTAAGATTTATCATAGACAAAACTGGTAATGTTGTAGACATTAAATCTAAAGGACCTAAAAACGGTAGATTATTAGAGAAAGAAGCTGAAAGAATGGTTTCTACATTACCTAAATTCATTCCTGGTAATCACGATGGTCAAACAGCTAATGTAGAGTATTACATACCTATTAACTTCCAGTTAAAAGAATAGAAATTGTTTTTAACCTATTTATATAAAAAAGCGAGTTCAAATTGAACTCGCTTTTTATTTTATTATTCTAATTTCTCTTATTATTTAAAATCTATTATCTCCATCTAGTATATCTCCAATTCCTCCCAAAATACTCCCTTCTCCTCTATCTCCTTTTCCTGTTTGAGGAGCCATAGCCAATACTCTTCCAGCTAATCTACTAAACGGTAAAGATTGAATAAAAACGGTTCCAGGTCCTTCTAATCTAGCAAAAAACAAACCTTCACCTCCAAAAATTGTGTTTTTAATTCCTTTTACAAACTCTATATCATAATCTATGTCTTTTGTAAAACCAACAATACAACCCGTATCTACTTTCAAAACCTCACCTGCTTGCAATACTTTTTTAGACATGGTTCCTCCGGCATGAATAAAGCCCATACCATCACCTTCCATTTTTTGCATGATAAAACCTTCTCCGCCAAACAATCCTCTTCCTAACCTTCTCGAAAATTCAATTCCAATTGATACTCCTTTTGCCGCACATAAAAAAGCATCCTTCTGACAAATAAATTTCCCTCCAAATTCGCTTAAATCAATTGGTACAATTTTCCCTGGATATGGAGAAGCAAAAGATACTTGCTTTTTTCCATGCCCTACATTTGTAAATACCGTCATAAACAAGTTTTCGCCAGTTAATAAACGTTTACCAGCTGAAAATATCTTTCCTAGAATTCCTTTTTCTTGATTAGAACCGTCTCCAAAAATGGTATTCATTTCTACATCAGATTCCATCATCATAAAACTTCCCGATTCCGCTACTACTCCCTCTTGTGGATCTAACTCTATTTCTACGTATTGCATTTCTTCGCCAAAAATGCGATAATCAATTTCGTGTGCATTCATAATATTAGTTTTTATAGATTAGACTTTCATCTTTGTCTTTTGTTACGATTTCACTTTTAAACTCCACTCGAATTCAAATTTAGAAACAGATATCTCATCCTCATTGATTCCTTCAGAAGTTACTATAACTGTTTGTCCTTCTCCGGTTTCAACTGACTTTTGAATCGCATTTTTTATTATATCACCATCATTACATTCAAAACGTATCCTACCTGTTGCCTTCTTTGTAAAAGTTGCATTCATATTTGTAACTAACATAGATACTTTTCTTCCCGATACATCAATTGCTTGCATAACCAAAATCCCTGTCGAAAGTTCCGCAGCCATACCCTGAACTGCCCAAAACATGGATTTAAACGGGTTTTGATTGATCCATTTATGCTTTACCGTTACTAAAGAATTCTCTTGAGAAATAGACTTTACTCTAATTCCGCAGATATATGCTGATGGTAATTTAAAAAATGTAAAAAAGTTAATTTTTCTAGGTGTAAATTTCATTTTATCAGTATTTACAGGCAATGTACAGCTTTTTATCCAAACAATTCAAATGAGTCTATATGTTAAAAAATGTTAAATTTTAGTACTATGTATTGCATAATACCTTTTAAAAGATATATATTTGCAATGTAAAGTATTATACAATCCATATTATTATGCAACACAATAACGAAAACACCAATGCTTTTTTGATACATATATCAGCCTTTGCCGGCTATTTATTTCCTTTAGGGAGTATTATAACACCGTTAATATTATGGCAAACATTAAAAACTAGAAGTTTGTTTTTAGATGATCATGGTAAAGAAGCTGTAAATTTCAATATAAGTTTTGGAATTTACATTTTGATTTTGAGTGCTTCTTTTTTCTCATTTATATTCGGAAACATCTTTGACATTTTTAATGGGATCGATATTGATTTTGGCGGTCGTCATGGATATGGAGGCCTTTTTGGATTTATAGGAGTCGCTTCTTTAGTAAGTGTAGTAACCTTAATAAAAATAGCCTTAATTATCATTGCCGCAATGAAAGCAAACAAAGGAGAACATTACAAGTATCCTTTTACTATAAAATTTATAAAGTAATAATATAAACCACTCTCAATGAAGATAGAAAACACAAAAGCGCAAATGCGTAAGGGAGTATTAGAATATTGCATCTTATCAATATTACAAAATGGAGATGCATATACTTCTGAGATTCTTTCTAACCTAAAAAGCGCAGAGATGATTGTGGTTGAAGGTACCATATATCCGTTATTAACTCGATTAAAAAACGCAGGATTATTAACCTATAGATGGGAAGAATCAACCTCAGGACCGCCACGTAAATATTACGTATTGACAGAAAATGGTCAATTGTTTTTAAAAGAATTAGACAAAACCTGGAATAATTTAGTATCAGCAGTAAACCAAGTAACAAGTACAAAATCAACTAAAAATGAATAAGACAATAAATATAAATTTAGGCGGGTTCTTCTTCCATATAGATGAGATCGCTTATCAAAAATTAAAACGCTACCTAGATGCAATTTCGCGTTCTCTTAGCGATGATCCTCAAGGCAAAGAAGAAATTATAGCCGATATTGAAACGAGAATTAGTGAACTTTTATCTGAAAGAATTACAGATGCTCGTCAGGTTATAAATGAAGGAGACATTGATGAGGTAATTGCTATTATGGGGCAACCTGAAGATTATACAGAAGACGAAGAATATGCAACTGAATCAGGTTCTTATTACAACAGAAGAAATCAATCATCTAAGAAACTTTTTAGAGATGGAGAAGATAAATTTTTAGCAGGTGTTGCTTCTGGATTAGGTCACTATTTCAATGTTGATGTTATTTGGATCCGTTTAGCATTCTTGTTATTAACCTTAGCCGGATTTGGGTTTGGAGTAATTGGATATATCATTTTATGGGTATTACTCCCAGAAGCAAAAACAACTTCCGATAAACTCCAAATGGAAGGTGAAGCTGTTAATATTGACAACATAGAAAAAAAAATTAGAAACGAATTTGACAACCTTTCTTCAAAGGTAAAGGAAGGCGCCCATGAATTAACTGATAAAATCTCTAATGCCGATTACCAAAAATTACGTAACCAAACTAAATCTGGCGCGCAAGATTTTGCAGATACTTTAGGAAAAATTTTACTAACCGTGTTTAAGGTGTTTGGTAAATTCATGGGCGTACTTTTAATTTTTATTGCTGGAATAACGTTGATTTCATTGTTATTTGGATTGTTTTTTGCTGGTAGCTTGGAGGTATTAAACTTTGATGGTGATTTAGTTCATTATCCACCATTTTTCTATGATTCTGCCTTACCAAAATGGTTATTAACCACCTTTATATTTTTGGTTGTAGGAATTCCTTTTGTAGCACTTTTCATTTTAGGTTTAAGGATATTATCTCCTAACTTAAAAAAGATTGGAACACCTACCACATTAACCTTATTAGGTGTTTGGTTTGTAGCTGTATTAGGGTTAGGTTTCTCAGCAGTAGAATATGGTACCTCTAGAGCGTATGATGGAAGCAATGTAAGTAAACATAGTATTACATACAATCAAGAAGAGCCTTTAAAGATTAGAGTCGTAAACGACGATAACATTTATTATTTACATAATTTAAGAAGAAGAGGAAATAGCATTGATGTAAACATAAATGATAAAGAAACTAAATATTCTAACAATGTTAAGATTGATGTAGCCAAAAGTGAAACTGGAAATGCTTATATCGAAATAAAAAAGACTTCAGAAGGGAGAAGGCGTAGTAAAGCAGGTGACAATGCAAAAAAAATAGTATACAACTTTAAATCTGCTAACAATACTATTGTATTTGATGCTTTCTATTTAAGTGAAATTCAAAACTTATGGAAAGAAGAAGAAGTAAAAGCTACTATTTTTATTCCGGAAGGTACTTCCCTTTACTTTGAAGGTTCATCAAGAAACTTCTTATACGGAGTTGACAATACTGAAGGAATTTATGATAGAGATATGGCCAACCATCACTTTAAAATGACTTCTAAAGGATTGGAATGTACTGACTGTGATTCAGATTCACCTGAAGAATCAACTAATGAAGATGATAATGACAGTAATAATGATAACGAAGTTAGTTTTATGTTTGACAGTACAATAAATGACATTAAAGCTGAATTCATTATTAACAGTAGTACAACCAAAAAAGAGCTTGAAAAATTGATTGATTGGTTTAAGTACAAAAAGAATATTGATATTGACGTTACAAATGCCCTATATGATGCTGAAGACAAAATCAAGAGATTACGATTAGAAATAAATTGTAATGATGGATATGAAGGTATCATAAATATCTCTAATAACATTGTAAAAGATCTTCCTAAAGGATTTAGAAGATTGTATAATGAAGAAGGGAACCTTGCCTTTAAAACCTGGTAATCGAAAACTGAAAAACTATGAACGAATTATTTGATTTCTTTTTTAAAGGCAACTTTTTCTTTAAAATTTTAGGTTTCTTATACGCACTTCTTCTTTCTTGGGTAATGAATGGACAAGTAAATGAAATTCCTAAATACCAACCAACTGACAACAAACTATATAAAGAGATAATAAAAATGGATAGTATTTATTTCACGGCGTACAACCAATGTGACATGAAAACACAAGCTTCTTTATACCATGACAACTTAGAGTTTTATCATGATAAAGGTGGGGTAATTACTTCAAAAAAAGAGCTTTTAGATGCTATCGAACAAAACATATGTAATAAAGTAACGCGAACTTTAGTTGAAGGAAGTGTTGAAGTATATCCAATACCTGATTACGGAGCTGTTCAAATTGGATATCATAAATTTTTCAATAATAGAGAACCCAATCAAAAATCAATACCAAGCAAATTTATTGTTCTCTGGAAAAAAGAAGATAAACACTGGAAAATAACAAGAGTTGTAAGTCTACATTAAAATATAGTTTCTACTAAAAACATTAGTTCATTAGTTAGCTAACTCTAATGACACTAATACTTGGTTTTATTAGTTTAGAAGGCCAAAGCAATATGCTTTGGCCTTCCTCTTTTTATGTTATATGTCAAAGTCAAATTTTAATCTTCCGTTATCCGTTGTTTTTTAAGCTTCTTACTCCCTTCGTACAATTCATACTTAACAAAACGACAATCTAAGTCAGCATTTTTTAAAGGAATTCTTCTAGAAGTTCTTAAACCGACATGTTTTAATGCTTGAATATCTGATGTTATTAACCAAGCTGTAGAATTTGAATAATTATGCTTAAGTGTATCTCCTATTTTTCTGTAAAATTCTTCCACATCAATATTTAATCTTTCTCCATATGGTGGGTTGAATAAAATGGTGGTCTTACCAAAAACTTCCTTTTTAGAATTGAAAAAGTTCACGTGATGCACCCCTACAAACTCTTCTAAATTTGCGTTAACAATATTTTGCTGTGCCTTTCTCACTGCAGAAGGAGCTTTATCAAACCCCATTATTTTAAAATGAGAACTTCTAATTTTCTTTAATAACGAATCTTGAATAGTAAAGTATAAATCCTCGTCGTAATCATTCCAATTTTCAAAAGCAAAATGCTTACGATTAATGTTTGCTGGTATTTTATTCGCTATCATAGCGGCTTCAATCAAAATTGTACCTGAACCACACATTGGATCTATAAAGTTCTCTTCTCCTTTATATCCAGAAAGTAAAATCAATCCAGCTGCCAATACTTCATTAATTGGTGCAATGTTTGTAGCACTTCTATATCCTCTTTTGTGCAATGATTCTCCAGAAGAATCTAAAGAAATGGTTAACCATTCTTTATGAATATGAATATGAATCTTTACATCTGGGTATTTTAAATCTACATTAGGTCTTTTACCATGTTTATGACGAAAATAATCGGCAATTGCATCTTTCGATTTTAAACTAATGTAATGAGAATTTGAGGTGAAATTTCTTGAATTTACTACAGCTCCTATAGCAAAAGTTCCATCGGCATCTAAAAAACGTTCCCATTTTACACGTTGAATTGCTTCGTATAAATCTTCTTCATCAAAAATCTTACTACGCTTAATTGGTTTTAAAATACGAATAGCAGTACGCAGAGCAATATTTGCTTTATACATAAAACCTTTATCTCCTCTAAAAGAAACATTTCGAATTCCTTCTTTTACTTCTCTTGCACCTAATAGCCTTAATTCATCTGCTAATACTCCTTCTAAACCAGCCATTGTAATGGCAGTCATTTTAAAATCTTGCTCCATAGAACTTATAAAATTGAATTGCAAAAGTACTGTTTTAAATAATTGTAAACACAGAGTCTTTTCAAAATGTAAGATTTACGTATTTTTGCAGACCTTATAGCATATGAAAACAACAGATTGGTTTAGCGAATGGTTTAATACACCATATTATCATATTTTGTACAAGCATAGAAATGATGCTGATGCTCAATTCTTTATGCGCAATATCACACAATTTTTAGCACTTCCTAAAAGCAGTCATATTGCTGATTTACCTTGTGGTAAAGGAAGACATTCCGTTTATCTTAATTCCTTGGGGTATCAGGTTACAGGAGGTGATTTAAGTGAAAATAGCATTTTACATGCAAAACAATTCGAAAATGACAGCTTACAATTTGAAGTTTGGGATATGCGTACTCCTCTTGAAAACAAATACGATGCTGTTTTTAACTTATTTACAAGTTTTGGGTATTTTGAAGATGATAACGAGGATATTACCATTTTAAAAAGCATTAAAAACGGGCTAAAGGAAAATGGTGTATTTGTTTTAGACTTTTTAAATGTTGAAAAAGTAAAAGCAAACTTGGTAAAAGAAGAAACTAAAACGGTAGATAGAATAGATTTTCATATCAATCGTGAAATTAAAAATGGTTTTATTTTAAAGCATATCAAATTTACTGCAGATGAGAAAACATATGCTTTTACAGAGCAGGTCAAATTTTTAACCCTTGACAAAATGAAAGGATATTTTGATGTTGTTGGACTCCAAGTTAAAAACATCTTTGGAGACTATGCTTTAAATGATTTCGATCCTGCTTCTTCTGACCGTTTAATTTTAGTTGCTGAATGAGTTCTTTGATTCTAATTATATCTGTATTAATTGGTGCTTTAATCGTATTGTATTTAAAGCCAAATACAAAGTTTGTTCGCTTACTATTGGCTTTTAGTGGAGCTTACTTATTATCTGTAACCATTCTACACTTGATACCAGAAGTATATATTGAAACTTCAAATTCAAAAAAAACAGGAATTCTTATCATTTTAGGAATTCTTATACAATCTATTTTAGAATCCTTTTCAAAAGGAGCAGAACATGGACATGTACACGTTCATTCAGATAAAAATCAATTTCCTTGGCTACTTTTTGTTAGTTTAAGTATTCATGCTTTTACTGAAGGACTACCTATTCATGACCATGATGATCACCAACATAATCTTTTATGGGCCATTTTTATTCATAAAATTCCAATCGCTATTGTACTTACCACCTTTTTACTTAAAGCGAAATACAGCAAAAAAACAATTGCTTTGTTTTTAGGTTTTTTCGCATTAATGAGCCCTTTAGGTATCTATATTTCGGAAAAGGCATCGTTTTTACATGAATACCACTCTGAAATTATTGCGGTGACCATTGGTATTTTTCTTCACATCTCTACGATTATCTTATTTGAAAGTTCTGAAAATCACAAATTCAATTTTCAAAAATTCACTGCTATTTTATTAGGTATTTTACTGACTGTTTTTACTTTATAATTTGTTTACCTATATTTAGGTAGTTTAAAATACCTAGTTGTAGGTAACTATAAACAATTGCTTTTAACCGAAATTTGGAAAAGTATAAACATCTAAAATTAACCAACATGAAACTATCTTCAAATTATTTAGGTATATTTTTATTCTTTGTATTCCTTTTTAATGTAACGCTAAACGCGCAAGAAAAAATTGAAATTGACACCATTCTTTACAAAAATGTAACTCCTAAAAAGCTTCTAAATCATCTTGATTCATTAAAAATTTCATTAGTTAAAGAAGAGAGAGTTTTAAAAGTATCTTTTTATGTAACTGGAAAAATAATTGATAAAGAAATTTCTGCAGAAAAGATAGAAGACAAAACCACTATTCCCATATTTGAAAGAAAGAAGTTTTTTCTAAATATAAAAAATTCATTCAAATTAGAACCTAATACTATTGACTCTCATTTAACTAAAGTAATTTTAACTATAAGTGAGAAAAGTTTTTCTAATCGAGATTTAAAAAACTTCGAAAAGTTTTTAAATAAAAGTGGACGAGTTTTAACTATAAAATTAAGTGGTTTTAATAAACCGAGAATACTTAATGACGTTAAAAAATCTGGGACGGTTGTTACTACCAATGAAGAAGAAGATGATCCTAACTTCTTATTTGCAATAATAATAAGTTTACTATCTCTTTTCGGACTAATTTCATTATTCAATGCATTCACTAAAAAGATTAAAAAGAACAAATAATTTTATATCTATAATATTTTTTATAATCATCCTGAGTATTTTGCCTTTTAAAGGCAATGCTCAGGATAACTATGTTCTTAATAATTTAGATTCTTTAATAAAGAAAAAAAATTATCAATCTAGCCTTGAACTGATTAAGCTACATTTAAAAAATGAAAAATCTAATTTCAATTTTAGAAACAACATTTACATTAAGGAATATTTGGTTAATTTAAAGCTTAAAAAAAAGGATTCCGCTTATAACACTTTGCTAAATGCCAAAAAGAAATACAAAGCACTCACCTCCAAAGAAAAAGCAAAATTAACATACTATTTAGCACATATTCATCAAATTCATACTAGAAGATATGATTCGGTCATTTTTTACAGTCTAAAGTCATTATCTAAACTTCAAAAAAACAATGAGATTTATGACAAGTTCACTGCAATGAATTATAAACTCTTATCAAGAGCATATTCTAACCTGGAAAAAGACAGTTTAGAAATATATTATTTAAAAAAACGTCTTAAATCGTATAAAAAAATTTCAGACATTAAAAACATAGTATACTCTTTAAACAACATAGGAACATTCTATAGTAATACTAATAGTAATTATTTTAACATTGACTCTAGCTCATTTTATTACAGAGAAGGACTTTCTTATCAACTAAACCATAAAATATCTGGTACTATTTTTCAAAACCTAGCAGCTATTCACCTTGAGCATTATAAAAATTATGACTCCACATTATATTTCACTAATAAAGCTCTTAGCTATAAATTATCGCCTAATAGTTTAGCAAGTTTATATTTTAATAAAGCCTCTATAAACATTAAAAGAAAAGACACTCATAATGCTGTAAAAAATTATAAAATTTCAAAAAAATACGCTCAAAACAGTGGAGGAATAAGGCTTTTGATGTTTATCGAAGAGAATCTATTCAATATATATATTAATAAAAAAGAATATCAAAAAGCCATCTTTCACAGGAAGCTATATGAGAAATTTAAAGATTCTATTCATACTTTGGACGTTTTAAAAAATTTAAATGACATAGAAGCCAAATACAAAACTGCAGAAAAGGAAAAAGCAATTGCTCAACAAAAAGAACAAATTGCAATTAGTGAAGCCAAACGAATACAAAACCAAAACTTTTTATATGGCTCCTTAGCGATTATATTTTTAGGTACTATAATTGCCTATTTAAACCTTAAAAACTCCCGCAAAAAACGTTTACTGGCAGAACAACAAAAAGAATTAGTAAAACAAAAAAACCTTACACTTTTAAAAGAACAAGAAATTAACACCATTAATGCAATGATTGATGGTCAAGAAAAAGAACGGGTGCGTATTGCAGAGGATTTACATGATAATATTGGTAGTGTATTAGCAACATTAAAACTTCATTTCGAAAATTTAAAACTCAATAGAGAAAAGAAACATTTTAATCAGGAAGAATTATATAACAAAACTGAAAAACTTATTGATGAGACTTACTTAAAAGTAAGAAGTATAGCTCATGCAAAAAATGCCGGAGTTATAGCCAATAAAGGTTTACTCATTGCGGTAAAACTTATGGCAGAGAAAATATCTGCTGCTAATAAAATAAAAATAGATGTATTGGATTTTGGTTTAGATAAACGTTTAGAGAATAGCCTTGAGATTTCCATTTTTAGAATCATACAGGAACTCACAACAAACATTATCAAACATGCCAATGCTACTCAAGCAACCATTAATATTTCTCAATTTGATCAAAATCTAAATATTATCATTGAAGATAATGGAAATGGATTTGACATTCATTCAATAAAGCAAAAAAATGGAATGGGACTCCACTCTATTCAAACAAGAATACAGTATTTAGAAGGTACTTTTGAAGTAGATTCTACTATAGGTAAGGGAACTTCTATTATAGTGGATATACCTATAGTAAATACCTAGACCTAAGTACAATACCAATATTTTTCTTTAGTATCTTTGGAATACTCCAAACTTAATAAAATGAATTTCTTTGTTAATTTTTTAGTAGCTATTGATCAGCTCGGAAATGTACTTGCTGGTGGTAATCCAGATAATACTATTTCTTCGCGAGTAGGATATTATACTGAAAAATATTACCCTGCTAATAAAATTCCTTTAAAATGGCGCATCTTTAGAGATATAATCGACTTTACCTTCTACCCTATCGACGGAAAAAATCATTGTAAGGAAGCTTATTTTAATGATGCTGGAGAGGAGTTTGATACTGGAACCAACGATTTTGCAGTTGCTGTTCTTGCAATTCTCATTATTATTAGTTGTGTGTTTATTACTTTTTTACTTTACTTTTTATATCTACTAGGTATTGTTTCTCCTAAAAAAATAAACAGAACAAAAAATATAAAACAACGACTTCTACTGGCAGAAGCCAAACTAAAAGGTGTGTATACAGAATTGAATGAACATCAAATAATAGTAGATGCAGAACTAGACGTTATAATTGATGAAACTCAAAATACCATTGAAGAAATTGCCCAAAAAGTAGAAGGTATTTTACAACTCAAAGAACGATTAGCTAACTTTAAAACTAACAAACAAAAAACTACCCATAAACATGATAACAATAGCCATGGCTGAAGACCATCAAATGCTCATTGATGGTGTAAAATCTTTTTTTGAATATGATGAAGAAATTGATATAATTGGAACTGTTAATAACGGAGAAGATTTGGTTAAACTCGTAAGTTTAAAACAACCTAAACTAGTTATAACAGATATTCGTATGCCAAGAATGGATGGTATAGAGGCCACCAAACAAATAAAAAAACAGTTTCCTCATATAAAGGTATTGGCCCTGACTATGTTTGATCAACCAGAAGCAATAAAGCAAATGTTAGATGTTGGAGCCTCTGGTTATTTACTAAAAAATTCTGGTATAAAAATGCTTTCAAAAGCCATTGTAACAGTAGCTAATGGAGAAACCTTTTTCGATCCAAATGTTGCTTTCAATTTTATGAACGACTACATTCAAGAGAATGTAACTATTGGAAAGTCTGAGAAAGTTACTCTTTCTAATAGAGAAAAGGAAATTTTACAATTAATAGCAAATGGAAAAACTTCGAAGGAAATTGCTGATGAACTATTCATTGCTAAAACTACCGTTGATACCCATAGAAAAAACATGATTCGTAAACTCAATCTAAGTGGTGGTAACGAATTAATAAAATACGCTATTGATAAGAAGTATCAATTTTAAAAATTTATGCTTCTCGATGTACCAAATCTATAGAAAACGCAGGTAAACAAATAGCAATATACTCACATGGTTCATCGAATGGATTAGAGTATTGAACACGAACATTTTTCTCTATTTTAATTGATTGTCCAGACTCTAAAACAATTATTTCTCCATCAATATTGAATTGTTTTTTTCCTTTTATAATATAAGTATATTCCTCAAATTCTGGAGTTTGAAATGGTTCACTCCATCCTGCTGGTGCAACCATATGTGCTATACTAACTTTACTGTTTTGATTAGTAGCATTTCCAAAATGTTCTTCAATTAATTTCCCATCCGTTGTTGGAACTACAAAGGGTGTTTTTTGAATTGTATATTTTTTACTCATACTTTTTTAAATAAAAAATCCGAAATTCTCATTTCGGATATTGTTTATTAGTTAAACCAAATGGTAAATGTTTTAATCTTTGCCAAGTCAGGTATTTGTTCAATACTAACTTTTTGACTTCCGAATCCTTTTAATCCTAATTCTTCTTTATCAATAGCAATCGTAGCATTTAATTCATCAATAAAAAGTGTTGCAGATGTAAATGATGTTTCTACTTTATCAATCTTATTGTTATTATTAATTTCTTGAAAATTAGAACTAATATTTAAACCTGTCTTTGTTTTATATCGATCGTCAAAAATTTCAATACTTCTAATTGTAGAAGTTGAATCTAATTGCTCTTTTGGTACTATGGTTAATAAATGTTTTCCTCCTTTTTCATATACATGGTACTTATCATCTTCTTGAAAATAATTATCTCCTTTTGCGCCTTCACTTAATATTTTGACTAGAGAATCATTTTCAAAAATTCTATCTAATTGTTTAATAGTTGTTTTTGTAGTTAAATCTCCTACTTTACCTTTAGCTATATCAAACTTGCTATTGCTACATTGATAAAAAGTAATCATTCCTACTGCTACTACTAAAACTTTGACTATGTTTTTCATTAATTATAGTTTTTAAAGATAACGTTGTTTTTTGTTTTCTATTATTTCAATACCTTCTTCAATATTCCAAAAGCAGCTCTAATAAACGTTGCACTGGTTAATACTTTTACCACTGGGTTCATTCGAGTACTTCTACTTCTTGTTGAAGATGACCTTCTACTTGTCTTTTCTTTTTCTTTACGTGCTTCTTCTTCTGATTTTTCTTTATTTATTCTAGTAATTTTATCGGTTAAAATCTCATATGCACTTTCTCTATCAACTTCTTTGTTATACTTGGTAATTAAATTAGAATTATCTAGTACTTCTTTTATTTCTTTATCTGTAAGCACATCCATTCTACTCATCGGCGCTCGCAACATTGTTCTTGCCAGTGGTGTTGGAATTCCTTTTTCATTCAAAACAGAAACCAATGCTTCTCCAATTCCTAATTGGGTTAAAACCTCTTTTGTATCATAATATTCTGAATCCGGATAGTTTTCTGCTGCTAATTTAATAGCCTTTCTATCTTTCGCTGTGAAAGCTCTTAACGCATGCTGTACTTTTAATCCTAATTGAGCAAGTACATCTTCAGGTACATCTTTTGGATTTTGAGTTACGAAATAAAGTCCAATTCCCTTTGAACGAATTAACTTAACAATACTTTCTATTTGACTCATTAATGCCTTTGATGCTTCATCAAATACTAAATGAGCTTCATCTATAAAAATTATAAGTTCTGGTCTTCCACTATCTCCTTGCTCTGGGAATGTTTCATATACTTCTGCCAACAATTGTAACATAAAGGTTGAAAACAGTTTGGGTTTGTCTTGAATATCTGTTAATCGTAAAACAGATATCACCCCTCTCCCATTTTCATCAATACGTGTTAAATCATCTACGTCAAATGATTTTTCTCCAAAAAACAAATCACCTCCTTGCTGCTCTATCTCAACTATTTTACGAAGAATTGCACCTGTACTTGCAGTTGAAATTCTTCCATATTCTGCTTGAATTTCTTCTTTACCTTCGTTAGTTATGAATTGAAGTATTTTTTTAAAATCCTTTAAATCTAACAACGGCAATTGATTATCATCGCAATATTTAAAAATAATAGCAACAATACCCGATTGTGTTTCTGTTAAGTCTAAAATTCTTGACAAAAGTACTGGTCCAAATTCAGAAACTGTTGCTCTTAAACGAACTCCGTCTTGCTCTGAAATAGATAAAATTTCAATAGGGAATTTTTTAGCATCAAATGGGATTCCAATTTTCTCATGACGCTCATCAATTTTTGGGTGTCCTGGACTAGCTTGCGCCAATCCACTTAAATCACCTTTAATATCCATTAACAATACCGGAACTCCTTTCTCTGATAAATTTTCAGCAATAACCTGCAATGTTTTTGTTTTACCAGTACCAGTAGCTCCAGCAATTAAACCATGACGATTCAATGTTTTAAGAGGCACATTTACCAATGCATTTGTTACTGTATCTTCACCTAACATACCTGCGCCTAAGGTTATAAAATCACCCTTACAAGCATATCCTTCTGTTATATGATTAAAAAAAGCTTCTGTATTGCTCATTCCTAATGAAATTTTTGATAAAAATACTATTAATATTAGCATTTCAAAAACTCGCTACATTTTATTTCTTAAATTTACTCGTAAATATCTTCCTGTGGAAATGACAAACTACTCAAAACATACATATTATGAAAACTAAGCTTTTTATTTCCTTTATTTTTCTTCTTTGTTTCTTATCGTGTAATACTGTTGAAAAACCTTCATTAGTTTTTCACAAATCCAAATTAGAACGTAAAAAGAATGCTCCATTTTCGGATGCTGTAGAAGTTGGCAACATCTTATATTTAGCAGGTCAAGTAGGTATCAACCCTAACACTAAAAAATTAGCAAGCGATGAAATTGAAGGTCAAACGGTACAAGCTTTAGAAAACATTAAAGAAGTCTTAGAACATCACGGATCTGACCTTGAACATGTTGTAAAATGCACAGTTATTTTAGCCGATGTAAACGATTTTAAAGCTTTTAATACAATTTTTCGTAAATATTTCCCTAAAAATAAGCCTGCAAGAACTACCTTTGCAGCCGATTTATTAGTAGGTGCTAAAATCGAAATAGATGTAATAGCAGTAAAAGCAGATGGATTTAAAGACGCAAGAGTTAATTAATAAAGGAGAAATGCTTCCATTAATGGAAGAGTTTTATACAATTCAAGGTGAAGGCGCCCATACAGGTACTGCGGCGTATTTTATACGAATTGGAGGTTGTGATGTTGGTTGTCATTGGTGCGATGTGAAAGAAAGTTGGGATGCTAATTTACATCCTCCTACACATACCGATATTATTGTTGAAAATGCAAAAAAATATGCAGAAACTGTGGTTATAACAGGAGGTGAACCTTTAATGTGGGATTTAAATTATATAACTGCTCAGTTACAAAACAACAATATTAAAACCCATATTGAAACCTCTGGAGCTTATGACTTTTCAGGAAAATGGGATTGGTTTTGTTTATCTCCCAAAAAAACAAAGTTACCATTAGAAAGAGCTTATCAAGAGGCAGATGAATTGAAAATGATTATTCATAATAAAAGTGATTTTCAATTTGCAGAAGAACAAGCCGCTAAAGTAGGAGATAAATGTAATCTTTTCTTACAACCAGAATGGAGTAAAAAAGAAAAAATGACTCCAATGATTATTGATTATGTTATGAAACATCCTAAATGGCGTATCTCACTTCAAACTCATAAATATTTAAATATACCATAATAAAAAAGCAACCAAAAATGGTTGCTTTTTTATTTTAGCTTAAACTAGCTTCTTATGCTAAGACACTAAATATTCCAAATAAATTAGCTCCTCCTAAAACTATTTCAAACATAATTCCTTGCATAATCTGTTTATTAGGTTTTCCATCTATTAACAAACTAACCACTCTTCCTAAAGCAAAACCACTAAAAATTAAGGTTCCAACAGTAAAAGAAGTTAAAGACATTTTAGGAATAAGAATTCCCAATAAAATGATAATTCCTGCACAAAACATTACAGCACTTACACCTCTTACTTCATTTAATAAATCAACATTGTTACTCAATTTTATTCCTGAACTCTTTAAATAAGTTTTTATCGGATTTGTTAACCTCATTAGTCCAACAAAAAGTAGCATTAAGCCTGATAATAATAAAATAATCGTCTTTACAATTTCCATTTTATATTGCTTTTAATTAATTATACCGCAATATTAAAATGCTACTATGACAGCGGTATGTCAGGGGTGCATTTGATCCTTAATATAGTTATCAAAATATTGCTGAATGGTCATTTTATGAGGTTCAAATTTTTCTCCTTTTTGAACAAATTTTTCAATAAAATCAATTCTAAAGTTTCTAAAATCATTTCTTAATCTACAAAATGCAACTAACAAAAAATTCCCATTGGTACTATATACAGCAAATGGCTCAATCTCTCTTTCTGTTTTCTCTCCTTTTGAAGAATTATATCTCATACTTACCACTTCAAAATGTATGATTGCAGATTGAATCTTCATTAAGTTATCACTTGTTTTAGTATAGTTATTATTTCCTCCAAAATAAACCCTCTCTGCTAATAATTCTACGTTTCCTTTTTGAGAATATCTTAGAATAGATTTTACTTTCTCTATAACACTAGAAATATTCTCACTAAAAGATTTGTCTTTATTTTTAAGTATTAATTGCTCTACTGTTATTAAAGCATTGGCTTCTTCTTCTGTAAACAAAACTGGAGGTAAATGATAGCCTTCCATTATAGAATATCCTTTTCCTTCTTCAGTTACAATTGGAATCCCAGACTTCTCTAAAGCTCTAATATCTCTATAAATTGTACGTACACTCACCCCATGTTTTTCAGCCAAATATGTAGCAGTCACAATTCTTTTAGATTGCAATTGAGTAATGATTGCAGTTAATCTAGACAATCGAGGTTTTTCTTTATCTTCCATTGTACATAATATAATGAAGTTGAAGTAGTATAAATGTAAGCATAAAAAAACTCGTTACATTACTGTAGCGAGTTTTAATTGTTTATTTGAAAAGAAAGCTTACTCTTTGTAGACTCCCATGTTTGCGTATTTATCCATACGTTGTTCTACCAAATCTGCTTCTGATAAATCTTTTAATTCATCATATGCTTTTAAGATCTGATTTTTTACTGCTGTAAATGCTCCATCTCTATCTGAATGAGCTCCTCCTAATGGTTCTTCTATAATTTCATCTACTAAAGCCAACTTCTTCATATCATCAGCCGTTAACTTTAACGCTTCTGCTGCTAGTTCTTTATATTCCCAGCTACGCCATAAAATTGAAGAACATGATTCTGGTGAAATTACTGTATACCAAGTATTCTCCATCATATAAACTCTATCACCCACACCAATTCCTAAAGCACCACCTGAAGCTCCTTCTCCAATTACTATTGTAATTATTGGAGTTTTTAAACGTGTCATTTCAAAGATATTACGAGCAATAGCTTCTCCTTGACCTCTTTCTTCCGCCTCTAAACCTGGATATGCACCTGGTGTATCTAATAATGTTACTACAGGAATTCCAAATTTCTCAGCCATACGCATTAAACGTAATGCCTTACGGTATCCTTCAGGGTTTGCCATACCAAAATTACGGTATTGACGTGTTTTAGTGTTGTATCCTTTCTGCTGACCTATAAACATAAAAGATTGATCTCCTATTTTACCTAAGCCACCAATCATAGCCTTGTCATCTTTTACGCTACGATCTCCATGTAGTTCCATAAAAGTATCTCCACATAAAGCTTTGATATAATCTAAAGTATATGGACGATTTGGATGACGTGATAATTGTACACGTTGCCATGGTGTTAAGTTTTTATAGATATCTTTTTTAGCTTTCGCTAATTTATCTTCTATTTTTTTACATGTTTCAGTAACATCAACATCACTCTCTTCTCCTATTTCAAAACATTTTGCCAATTGATCTTTTAATTCTTTTATTGGCATTTCAAAATCTAAATATTCCATTGTGTTTTGTTTGATTTCTTAAAATAGTTAGTCGTTTGTAAAGGCAAACATACTAAAAATATTATACAGTTTAACGTTTAGTTTACACTCTATTTGCCTTTTATTTTCTTTTTAATTCGACTTGTATTCTTTAATATACCATTCAATAGAACTACGCATAACACGATAATTGCTCCGTAGTAAAACTCTATATTCATTTGTTCTTTTTCTCCAAAAATTATCAAAGCTAATACAATTGCATATATAGGCTCTAAGTTAATGGTAAGCATTACTGTATATGGAGTTAAGTACCTCATTACATGAACTGATGCTATAAAAGCATATGCCGTACAAATACTACTTAGTACAAATAAATACAACCAATCACTAGTTGGTAATTGAAAAAATTCTAGAGAAAAACCGCCTATTACTAGTAAGTAAATAGTTACTCCAAGTACACCAAATAATAATTGATAAAATGAAATAACATCTGCCTCATATTTCTTTACGTATAATCCATTTAACACAGCAAATAATGCTGATAAAAAAGCAGAGATCAAAGCATAAATAATTCCTAAGGTATATTGGCTCTCAAAATTAAAAATGATATACAGTCCACCGATAACCAGTAAACCTAACAAAATTTCAATCGGCTTCACCTTTCTTTTAAAAAAAAATGGCTCAATTAAAGAAGCAAAAAAAGCTCCTGTACTCATAGTTACTAAGGCTACAGATACATTAGACACCTTAATTGCTTTAAAAAAAGTAATCCAGTGTAGTGCTATTACAACCCCTGTAAAAGCGAAATTTACAAGTCCTTTTTTATCTACTTTGAAAGATTTCTTTTTAAAAATAAAGTAAAAAGCTATAAAAATTACTGCTAATAGCATTCTATACCAAACCAAAGGTATGGCGTCAATGGAAATCAAGGCTCCTAAAATTGCAGTGAAGCCCCAGATAAAAACAATTAAATGTAAGTGTAGGTAATTTTTAAGTTTACTTCCTTGCATTGAAATATAAGTAAATAGCATAAGTTCCAAACACCATATTAGGAACCCAAACGTTTAACAATGAATTAGCTCCTGCCACAGCTCCTAAAACTTCTGCTACTTTCAAAAAGAATACGTAGATGAACATTATGGTAATTCCTAATGCTAAGTTAACTCCCATACCTCCTCTTCTTTTCTTATGAGCAAGCACTACCGCAATTAATGTTAAAATATAGCAAGCCACAGGTAAACTGGTTCTTTTATACAATTCAACCCAATAAGCATTTAAATTCTTTACTCCTCTTTCTTGAGATATTTCTATAAATTTTCTCAATTCTGGAGATTCCATTTCTTGAGGTACAATGGATTTATAATTCAAATCTTTTGGTGTAAAAGCAAATAGAGTATCTAAACTATTACCGCTAAAAATACTATCTCGCTCTTTAAATATCTTTCTTTCTTTCCAAGAGTATAATGTATATAAACTATCTTCTTTATTCCAATTTATATTGTCTGCTGTTAACTTATACTTCAGTTTTATTCCATCATAGGTTTCTGTGGAAAAATTATATCCCGAGTTCCTTTCCAAATCATAATTTTGAACAAAAACATAAGTGCTATCATTTATTTGTAAACTAAAGTTTTTTACCGATTTATCTGAATATTTCTTCTTTTTCAAGTACTTTTTCTCAAATCCTTTTTTCACCTTACTACTAGAGGGAACTACAAAATGATTCATAACAAATGCGACACTTGCTACAATGGTTGCTCCTACTAAATAAGGATATAAAAATCGTGTAAATGATATTTGTGAACTATTTATAGCTACAATTTCAGAATTGTTAGCCAGTTTAGATGTGAATAATATCACAGAAATGAACAAAGCCAAAGGCATGAAAGTATTGGCATAATAAATAATAAAATTGATATAATAGTCATTAACAACCTCAATAAATGTTAAGTTCTCATGTCTAAGAAACTTATCTATTTTTTCTGCAATATCAATAGCTACCGCAATAGGTATTAAAATTAACAGCGTAAACAAAAAGGTTGTTAAATAACGTTTTAATATGTACCAATCTAGCTTTTTCAACGAATACAGTTTTATAAACGTTTATTCATTTGTTTTACCATTCTATCTTTCCATTCGGTAAAATCACCAGCTAAAATATGCTTACGTGCTTCACGAACCAACCATAAATAGAATCCTAAATTATGAATAGATGCTATTTGTTTACCTAACATTTCTCTTGCAGAAAATAAGTGACGTAAATACGCTTTAGAATACATTGTATCTACATAGGTAATACCCATTTCATCTATTGGAGAAAAGTCATTCTCCCATTTTTTGTTTTTTATATTTATTGTACCATGAGCTGTAAACAACATTCCGTTACGAGCGTTTCTTGTTGGCATTACGCAATCAAACATATCAACTCCCAAAGCGATATTCTCTAAAATATTAATTGGAGTACCAACTCCCATTAAATATCTTGGTTTATCTTCTGGTAAAATACTACATACCACATCTGTCATTGCATACATTTCCTCTGCTGGTTCTCCTACTGAAAGCCCTCCTATGGCATTCCCTTCTGCTTCAACTGATGCTATAAACTCGGCTGATTGCTTTCGTAAATCGGTATAAGTACTTCCTTGAACTATAGGGAAAAGTGTTTGATTATATCCATATTTAGGTGGTACTTTATCTAAATGGTTTATACATCGTTTTAACCAACGATGTGTCATATGCATCGATTGTTTTGCGTAACCATAATCACACGGATATGGAGTACACTCATCAAAAGCCATGATAATATCAGCTCCAATTGAACGCTGAATTTCCATTACATTTTCTGGAGTAAAAAAGTGTGTAGAACCATCTATATGACTCTTAAACTTCACACCCTCTTCGTTAATTTTTCTTCGTCCTGATAACGAATAAACTTGGTAACCACCACTATCAGTTAAAATACTTCGGTCCCAATTCATAAATTTATGCAATCCTCCTGCTTGTTCTAAAATATCCGTTTTTGGACGTAAATATAAATGATAGGTATTCCCTAATATTATATCAGGATTAATTTCGTCTTTTAACTCAGATTGATGTACTCCTTTTACAGTAGCAACTGTACCTACAGGCATGAAAATAGGAGTTTCGATAGTTCCGTGATCAGTGGTTACAACACCTGCACGGGCTTTACTTTTAGGGTCAGTAGTTTTTAATTCAAATTGCATAGTTGGCAAAGATACGTATTTGGTTAAATTGTATAACTTAAAAGCTTCTTAAATCTACTTTTTCCTTTTTCTTCCAAATTTGGATTGAAAATTAGATTTATGATTCGTCTTCACGTTCTTTTTAGGCTTTGATTCTGTCTTGGAAGCTTCCTCTGTTTTAGAAGAAGTAGCTACTAGTTTATTGATTACTTCCATTTCATGAGATGTTAATTCGCGCCATTCTCCCACCTTTAAATTTCCTAAATTAACATTCATAATGCGGGTTCTTTTCAATTTCTTGACTTCATATCCCAAATATTCACACATTCTTCTAATTTGCCTATTTAAGCCTTGTACTAGTGTTATTTTGAATGTTTTCTCATTAATTCTTTCCGTTTTACACTTTTTTGTAACCGTTCCTAAAATAGGAATTCCATTACTCATTCTCTGTAAAAAACGATCATCAAAACTTTTGTTTACAGTTACTATATATTCTTTTTCATGATTGTTTCCTGCACGTAAAATTTTGTTTACAATATCTCCATCATTTGTAAGAAAAATTAACCCTTCTGATGGTTTATCTAATCTACCAATAGGAAATAATCTTTGTGGATGTCCAATAAATCTAACTATATTCTTTTTCTCTTTACTATCTGTAGTACATACAATACCTACAGGCTTATTAAGAGCAATATAAATTGTTCTAGGTTTAGATTTTAAAGGTCTACCATCTATCTTCACAACATCTCCTTCAAACACACGGTTTCCTAATTGTGTAGGCTTTCCATTAATTGTTACTCTTCCTTCTTTAATAAATCTTTCTGCTTCCCTACGAGAGCAAATCCCCGTACTACTGATATATTTATTAAGGTTTGTTGACGTTTCGTTTGATTTTTCCATTACTACAAAGAAAAGAAAATCCTCAAGTTTTACTTGAGGATTTTTCTCGATTTATTGTTTATTATTTCTAAAAAATAATCATTTTTTGTGTACAACGTGCTAAACTAGGTCTTCTTTCATAATCAAAACCTAAAGTTATCATATGTGTACCATAATTAAAGTCTTGTGTTTTGTTTACATTAATACTAAAACCATAAGACATATAAAGGCTTCCCTTTTTTAATCCAAATAATGGCGCTATAGCGTTTGGTTGAAAGAATTGATCATTTAAGAAAGTATAACTTACACCTGCCCAAACATAACCATCGCTAATTCCTTTTCGTACCTTAACATTCATGTCTGTTCTTGAACGCTTATCAAATTCTCTATATTCAACAAGCATCGATGGTTCTATTTCAATTTTTCTACCCATTCTTGCAAAAGTATATGAAGTAAAAACACTATACCTTCTTAATACATCTGGTTCATTTGGACCAAAGGTTTCTTCTATCTTTTTATTAAGAATGTTAGATGCATTCACACTGATAGCAAAACGCTCATAACGATACAACATCCCCACATCAAAATTTGATTGGTGTACGTTTCTCGTAGGTTTTCCACTTCCTGTATTATCTTGTGAAGTGTCTTGGCGAAATTGTAAAAAATTATAACTCAATGCAAACGATAAAAAGCTATCATGTAAGTCACTTAATGTTAAGTGACTTGCAAATGAAACTTTTGCTCCTAATTGTGAGGTAAATCCATTTTTATCATTAAAAATTGTTATCCCTCCTCCAAAAGTATCTGCTAATCTAGCTTCAACAGTTAAAGACTGCGTATCTGGGGCATCTTTTACTCCTATCCATTGGCTTACCCCATTTAACCTAATCTTAAGTCCAGAACCAATACCTGCATATGTTGGAGATATCAAAAACGGATTATCTGCTAAATGACTCACATATTGTGGTAAATTCATGTCTTGTGCATTTAAATTAACGCTGCACAAAATGATACTTAGTATTGCTATTATTCTTTTTTTCATTCTATTTCTTTCTATCTATAAAGCGTAAAGTGTCCCATTATTTTTCTTCTCTGACCTGATAACTCTTTGTAATAAATTGTATACCAGTAATCTCCTGATGGTAAAGGCTTACCTTCATAATTACCATCCCATCCTTGTTGAACTCCTTTGAATGTAGTTATTTGTCGAGCATATCTATCATAAATAAATACTTCTATTTCATGATAATCTTCTACTTCTTCAGGATACCAATAATCAGCGTCTCCATCTCCATCAGGTGAGAATAAGTTAGGTACGTTAATCGTAACATAAACTCCTTCTACCGTTTGTGCTGTAGGACAGCCTGTAATATTTCTAGTATCTCTTACTACAATATTATACTCTTTAGTTTGTAAAATTTGAATTACATAAATATCATCTCCAATAAGCCCTAAATCTGGATATTCAGACACATTACTTGTTTCAAAATCGCTTCCATCGTAACTAAATAAGTAATCTCCATTACCTCCAGTTGCTCGGATTATTAAGTGATTCTTCACTGAATGGTCTACAGTAAACTGTATTGGTTGATAATCTATAATATCTAATGGAGTTGCATTTGAATTATCAGAACATCCATTTGTTAAATGATTAACTGTTACTGTATATCCCGTTCCTCCAGGTACATCTATAAATTCACCATTTCTATTTCTATCAACTTCAACCCCAGCTCCATTATATAAAATGTACTCAACATCATTTTCATAAGCTGTATCTACTGAAGCTAATAGAATATTTCCTGATGGACATGAATATTCAAAATCAATAGCTAAATCTAAATCAATTGGTGTATCAAAGGTATGTGTAACTGACGCAGATGGGCATCCACCTCCACTATCTCTTACACTAATAAAGTAAGGGTTACCAGCTTGAATACCTTCTGCTGCACCTAACGTAATTGTATTTACATTATATGGAGTAGCTAATTCTACATTATTGATACTTACAAAATATGGTTGTGTACCTCCTTGAACATCAATTGTAATCGAAGCTCCTGGATCACTAACACATGTTTGCTCAACTGTACTTACTATTTGAACAGTTAATTCTTCTGGCTCTTCTATTTCTACTTGAATTACTTCAACACATCCTTTAGTGTCTTTTACCGTAATTGTATAAACTCCTGCCGCTAAATGTTCAAATACGTTCGTTCTTACAAATTTATCAACTGGTTCAGTACTAATATTGTACTCATATCCTCCTGAAACATTTCCTCCTGTTGGAGTTACTGTAATTGTACCGTCGTCTCCTCCAAAACAAGAAACATCTGTATGAGTTTCTGCTAATACTAATGCATCTGGCTCTCTAATTTCGTGTAGTCCAGTATCTGCCTCACAAATCTCTCCAGCTGGATTCGTACTTCTTACTCTTACTCCATAAGATCCTACAGGTAAGTCAACAAACATATTTGATGTTTGCCATACACCTGTTACTGGGGTACCGGTACCATCAATTAATAAGAATTCATAATTACCAAATCCTCCTACTGCATCTGCTGAAAGTACTCCATTTGCATCTCCATTACATGTTACAAAACCTTCAATAACACTTAATGTCGGCACTAACGCTTCATAAGCATCTACGGTAATAGTAAATGGATCAGAAATACACAATGCATTATCTCTTACATAGAATTGGTGCACACCTGCATCTACATTGAATATGTTCGAAGCTACAAAGTTAACTCCATCCGTACTATACATATAAGTTCCTGTTCCTCCAGCTCCAGTTACTTCTACAACTGCTTGTGGACGATTACATGTAATGTCTGCAGTTATTTGTGCTGTAACATTCACTTTTGTAGGATCTACAATATCTATAGGCTGAATTATTCCTTGACAACTAAATCCATCTTCAACCACAATTTGATACCCATTACCTTCTGGTAAGTTTGTAAAAATTGGTGAAGTTTGAGATGCAGTTCTAGTTCCATCAGGATATACTAAACTATATGTATAGTTTGGTGTTCCTCCTTGCACTTGTCCTCCTACTACATTAATCGCCTCTATTGTTGCAGTAACCTCTCCATTACATACATTTGGTGTAATTGTAAAGGCTCCAGTAATAGCTAAAGGTGCATCTAATGTAAAGTTTATTGTCTCTGTACAACCTTCTGCATCTCTAACAGTAGCAGTATAATCACCTGCTGTTAATCCTGTTATCGTCGCATTAGCATTATAGCTTTGAATTGTTGTTCCAGTTGTATTGTTTACCAACTCATATTGATAAGCTCCCCAACCTCCAGCTGCAGATAATACTACTTCTCCTGAATCTGTTGGATTACAGCTTACATAAGTTAATTGATTATTTAATGTTAAATCAGCTGTTGGTTGTACAATAGTAAAGTTCGATGATTGAACGTTACAGAATGGTGTGTTTGGCATTGTAGCTACTACATAGTAATCTCCGGCTGATAAACCTCCAATCGTAGTTGTTACTCCTCCATTTACTGGACCTCCTGTTAAAACTGCTACTGGATTTCCAACCTCAAATACCTCATACGTATAAACATCTCCATATGGTGTACTAGCATCAAAACTTACATCTACACTTCCGCCTGAAGCTCCAAAACATGTACTCTGTAAGTTATCTGTTACTAAAGTAAACGTTGGCGCTGAACCTACTACATAGTCTTCTGTATAAACACAACCTGTTACTGGGTGTGTTGCTGATATTGAATATGTTCCGGTAGCTAAACCTGTAAAAGTAGCCGAATCTGTTCCTAAAGCAACTGTTTGAGGTGCTGGAATCGTAAATCCTGCTGGTGCACTCACAATTGTATAAGTGATGTTAGCTATATCTGGCGTAGTTTTTACTGTAATATCTTCTCCTGTTGCACAATCAATTGCTTTTGTTTGTACGAATACTAAATCATCTATTCCTTCAAAAGCATTAATCGTTACAGTTTCTACATCTGTACATCCGCGATCATCGTAAACTGTAATCTCTACTGAACCGCCTAATTCTTCTGTTACAGTAAAATCAAATACTGAACTATCTTGAGTAACTACTGCTCCTCCTCCATTTGGTGTAAATACAAATACTACTCGTGTATAGTTTCCTGTTCCTCCAACTATCGCTGTATTGTCTAAAGAAACTGTTGCATTATTTGTCGTATTTCCTGTAGTACAACCAAACTGAGTTACAGTTATCGCTCCTGAAATATCTACTGGTCCATTCTCACTAATAGTAATGTTCTGTGTACTTGTACATCCATTAGTTCCTGTTCCTGTTATGATATAATCATCTGCTGGTAAGTTTGTAAATACTAACCCTGTTGGTGCTGCTGTAAACGTTCCTGCTACATTATCTATTTGATAAGTTAATGGTGATATTCCATTATCTGTCTCTGTTACAGTAACTTCTCCTGTCGCACTTCCATTACAAATATTATCAACAGTAGCAGATACTGCAAATACTGGTTGAGTAGCTGGTTGAATTACTATTTGTTTTACAACATCACAATTTGGTGTTGCTCCTGCGTCACTTACTGTTACTGTATACGTATCAGCTACAGTTGGATTAAATGTTATTGGATTAGTACCTATGGCTGTTCCTGCTGGTACTAATACTCCACTTACTGCTCCTACAACTGTATAAGTATATGTTCCTGACCCTGGCCAATTGGTAAGCTCTAAACTTACATCGGCTGCCGTTGGTGCTGAACATGTTAAATCTTTAGTCTGAACTAATGAGAAGTCTAACGCTGGATCAATCGTAATTGGTGCTGATGCTCCTGGACTACATCCATTTGAATCTGCAACAGTTACGGTATAAGTATCCGCAGCTAAATTTGTAAACGTATACGTAGTTGCTGTCAAGATTTGACTCGATACAACTCCGCCTCCATTTGATAATGTATAAGTATAAGTACCTGTTCCTCCTGCTGCTGTTACTGCTATACTTCCTCCTGTACTAGTATCACAACTATTGTCATTCTCTACGGTTGTAAATGATACAATTACTGGATCTGGTACATTAACATCTACGAAGTTTGTACATCCTACTGGATCTTGAATTCTTATTCTATAATCTCCTGCAGATAAGCCTGTAAATACATTATTATTACTATAAGCAACTAATACAGTACCTACTAAATCTTCTAACTGGTACTCATAACTACTCCATCCACCTGCTCCAGTTGCTGTAATTGTTGCATCTGAAGATCCATTACAACTTACTGGTGGATCAACTACTCCTGTTACTGAGATAGCTGCTGCTGGTTCATTTATCGTAAAGTTCGATGATTGAACGTTACAGAATGGTGTGTTTGGCATTGTAGCTACTACATAGTAATCTCCGGCTGATAAACCTCCAATCGTAGTTGTTACTCCTCCATTTACTGGACCTCCTGTTAAAACTGCTACTGGATTTCCAACCTCAAATACCTCATACGTATAAACATCTCCATATGGTGTACTTGCATCAAAACTTACATCTACACTTCCGCCTGAAGCTCCAAAACATGTACTCTGTAAGTTATCTGTTACTAAAGTAAACGTTGGCGCTGAACCTACTACATAGTCTTCTGTATAAACACAACCTGTTACTGGGTGTGTTGCTGATATTGAATATGTTCCGGTAGCTAAACCTGTAAAAGTAGCCGAATCTGTTCCTAAAGCAACTGTTTGAGGTGCTGGAATCGTAAATCCTGCTGGTGCACTCACAATTGTATAAGTGATGTTAGCTATATCTGGCGTAGTTTTTACTGTAATATCTTCTCCTGTTGCACAATCAATTGCTTTTGTTTGTACGAATACTAAATCATCTATTCCTTCAAAAGCATTAATCGTTACAGTTTCTACATCTGTACATCCGCGATCATCGTAAACTGTAATCTCTACTGAACCGCCTAATTCTTCTGTTACAGTAAAATCAAATACTGAACTATCTTGAGTAACTACTGCTCCTCCTCCATTTGGTGTAAATACAAATACTACTCGTGTATAGTTTCCTGTTCCTCCAACTATCGCTGTATTGTCTAAAGAAACTGTTGCATTATTTGTCGTATTTCCTGTAGTACAACCAAACTGAGTTACAGTTATCGCTCCTGAAATATCTACTGGTCCATTCTCACTAATAGTAATGTTCTGTGTACTTGTACATCCATTAGTTCCTGTTCCTGTTATGATATAATCATCTGCTGGTAAGTTTGTAAATACTAACCCTGTTGGTGCTGCTGTAAACGTTCCTGCTACATTATCTATTTGATAAGTTAATGGTGATATTCCATTATCTGTCTCTGTTACAGTAACTTCTCCTGTCGCACTTCCATTACAAATATTATCAACAGTAGCAGATACTGCAAATACTGGTTGAGTAGCTGGTTGAATTACTATTTGTTTTACAACATCACAATTTGGTGTTGCTCCTGCGTCACTTACTGTTACTGTATACGTATCAGCTACAGTTGGATTAAATGTTATTGGATTAGTACCTATGGCTGTTCCTGCTGGTACTAATACTCCACTTACTGCTCCTACAACTGTATAAGTATATGTTCCTGACCCTGGCCAATTGGTAAGCTCTAAACTTACATCGGCTGCCGTTGGTGCTGAACATGTTAAATCTTTAGTCTGAACTAATGAGAAGTCTAACGCTGGATCAATCGTAATTGGTGCTGATGCTCCTGGACTACATCCATTTGAATCTGCAACAGTTACGGTATAAGTATCCGCAGCTAAATTTGTAAACGTATACGTAGTTGCTGTCAAGATTTGACTCGATACAACTCCGCCTCCATTTGATAATGTATAAGTATAAGTACCTGTTCCTCCTGCTGCTGTTACTGCTATACTTCCTCCTGTACTAGTATCACAACTATTGTCATTCTCTACGGTTGTAAATGATACAATTACTGGATCTGGTACATTAACATCTACGAAGTTTGTACATCCTACTGGATCTTGAATTCTTATTCTATAATCTCCTGCAGATAAGCCTGTAAATACATTATTATTACTATAAGCAACTAATACAGTACCTACTAAATCTTCTAACTGGTACTCATAACTACTCCATCCACCTGCTCCAGTTGCTGTAATTGTTGCATCTGAAGATCCATTACAACTTACTGGTGGATCAACTACTCCTGTTACTGAGATAGCTGCTGCTGGTTCATTTATCGTAAAGTTCGATGATTGAACGTTACAGAATGGTGTGTTTGGCATTGTAGCTACTACATAGTAATCTCCGGCTGATAAACCTCCAATCGTAGTTGTTACTCCTCCATTTACTGGACCTCCTGTTAAAACTGCTACTGGATTTCCAACCTCAAATACCTCATACGTATAAACATCTCCATATGGTGTACTTGCATCAAAACTTACATCTACACTTCCGCCTGAAGCTCCAAAACATGTACTCTGTAAGTTATCTGTTACTAAAGTAAACGTTGGCGCTGAACCTACTACATAGTCTTCTGTATAAACACAACCTGTTACTGGGTGTGTTGCTGATATTGAATATGTTCCGGTAGCTAAACCTGTAAAAGTAGCCGAATCTGTTCCTAAAGCAACTGTTTGAGGTGCTGGAATCGTAAATCCTGCTGGTGCACTCACAATTGTATAAGTGATGTTAGCTATATCTGGCGTAGTTTTTACTGTAATATCTTCTCCTGTTGCACAATCAATTGCTTTTGTTTGTACGAATACTAAATCATCTATTCCTTCAAAAGCATTAATCGTTACAGTTTCTACATCTGTACATCCGCGATCATCGTAAACTGTAATCTCTACTGAACCGCCTAATTCTTCTGTTACAGTAAAATCAAATACTGAACTATCTTGAGTAACTACTGCTCCTCCTCCATTTGGTGTAAATACAAATACTACTCGTGTATAGTTTCCTGTTCCTCCAACTATCGCTGTATTGTCTAAAGAAACTGTTGCATTATTTGTCGTATTTCCTGTAGTACAACCAAACTGAGTTACAGTTATCGCTCCTGAAATATCTACTGGTCCATTCTCACTAATAGTAATGTTCTGTGTACTTGTACATCCATTAGTTCCTGTTCCTGTTATGATATAATCATCTGCTGGTAAGTTTGTAAATACTAACCCTGTTGGTGCTGCTGTAAACGTTCCTGCTACATTATCTATTTGATAAGTTAATGGTGATATTCCATTATCTGTCTCTGTTACAGTAACTTCTCCTGTCGCACTTCCATTACAAATATTATCAACAGTAGCAGATACTGCAAATACTGGTTGAGTAGCTGGTTGAATTACTATTTGTTTTACAACATCACAATTTGGTGTTGCTCCTGCGTCACTTACTGTTACTGTATACGTATCAGCTACAGTTGGATTAAATGTTATTGGATTAGTACCTATGGCTGTTCCTGCTGGTACTAATACTCCACTTACTGCTCCTACAACTGTATAAGTATATGTTCCTGACCCTGGCCAATTGGTAAGCTCTAAACTTACATCGGCTGCCGTTGGTGCTGAACATGTTAAATCTTTAGTCTGAACTAATGAGAAGTCTAACGCTGGATCAATCGTAATTGGTGCTGATGCTCCTGGACTACATCCATTTGAATCTGCAACAGTTACGGTATAAGTATCCGCAGCTAAATTTGTAAACGTATACGTAGTTGCTGTCAAGATTTGACTCGATACAACTCCGCCTCCATTTGATAATGTATAAGTATAAGTACCTGTTCCTCCTGCTGCTGTTACTGCTATACTTCCTCCTGTACTAGTATCACAACTATTGTCATTCTCTACGGTTGTAAATGATACAATTACTGGATCTGGTACATTAATCGTTGTAGAACGAGGACACCCGTTACCATCAATTACACGTACACGATAATCTCCAGCTGCTAAACCTGTAAATACATTATTATTACTATATGCTACTAATACAGTACCTATTAAATCTTCTAATTGGTATTCATAACTACCCCATCCATGCTCTGCTGTAGCTGTAATCGTTGCATCTGAAGATCCATTACAACTTACTGGTGCTGTTAAACTAGCTGAAATTTGTAATTCAACTGCTGGTTGTTCAATCGTAAAGTTAGCCGATTGTGATGTACAAGCAGCTACTGCTGGTGGCCCTGTAACTGCCGTTGCTGTTAATGTAGCCACAACATAATAAGTACCTGCTGGAATGTTTGCAATTGTTGTACTGTTCACAACACCACTTCCATCAATTGCTGGTACCACTGGCGTATTTGTACCCGCATCATAAACTACATAGTCGTATTGATTTGTATATGGTGTAGTTGGGCTAAAGCTTAACTCAACACTACCATCATCTGCAGATCTACAAGTTTCATCTTGTATATTAGAGATAACTAAATCAAATGTTGGTGCCGCTAATACCGTATGGTACGTTACTAACTCACAACTTGTAATTGGGTGTGTAATTGTTATTTGATACTCTCCTGTAGGTAAGTCATCAAAATCACCTGAAGTTGCATTTTGGGTAACTGGTCCATAAGTATGACCATTAATTCCTTCAATTGTAATATCTGCATTCGTTCCTGAAATAGATGAGAAACCAACCGTTATATCTTCATTCGTATTACAAGTAATTGTATTATCAACTGTTACTGTAGCATTAGATAAAACATCTAAAGCATTGATTGTTGCATTAGTTGTTACAGAACATCCTTGATCATCATATACTGTAATAGCCACCGTACCTCCAGAAATATTGGAAGTTGTAAAGCTAAAGCTATTACTATCTTGTAATTCTGCAGCTCCTGATGCTGGAGTATAATTAAATACTACTCTTGTATAATTTCCTGTTCCACCAGTAATACCTGCTGGTAACGTTACTGTAGCATTTCCAGGAGTATTTCCTGTGGTACATCCAAACTGAGTTACATTTGGTGTTGTTAATACTATCGGTGCTAAATCATCAATAGTTACATTAACTTCTGTAAAACAGTTATTCGTTGGAGACGTACCTCTAATTGTATAAGCTCCTGCAGGTAAATTATCAAATGTAAAAGCTCCATTAGAATTGATCGTTCCTACTCCATTTGGATCTGGAGTTATTATATAATCTAAAGGTGTTATTCCATTATCAATTGTTGTTACCGTAATTTGACCATTTGTTGCTCCATCACAAATATCATTTATACTTGCAACAGCAGTAAAGTTAGGGTCTATTGGGTCTTGTACTGTAATAGATTTCGTTCCTGCTGAACAAGATGTATTGTTATCTGTTACAGAAATATTATAAGTTCCTGGTGCTAAAGAAATCCCTACTGAAGTGTTTCCTGCTCCTAATGCAACTGTAGGTGCTCCATTTACACTATAACTATAATCTGCAGTTACACCACCTGTTAAGTGTGATCCTGAAGTTACATTTAAAGTAACCTCCCCATTTGCTGTACAAATTGCATTGGTAGTTACTTGTAAATTGAAGTCTACATCGTCATAGATTATGACAGCCGCCTGAGAATCTGTACAACCATTTGTATCTCTTATAATGATATCATAACTACCTGGCGCTAAACCATTCGCAACAAACGGACTGGTTGTTGGAGTACTAAATGACGTTCCATTATCTGTTGAGAACTGATATGGTCCAACTCCTCCTGAAGCATTGATTGTTATTGTATTATTAGTTCCACAGCTATCTGCTACTACAGAGTCAATTGTTGGTGATTGACTAACGTTTAATGCAATTGGACCAAGTGTTCCGGTACAACCATTTGTATCCGTTACTTGAACAGTTACATTAACTGGTAATGTAGTATTAGAGACATTAGCATATGCAACATCAAATGTATTTCCAGTTAAAGTAATTGGGAATGTAAGACCTGTTGTGTTAGTCGCCGATGTAACCGTATAAGTATATCCAGGGAAACCTCCAACAACATTATCAACTCTAATGGTTCCATCTAAACTACAGGTTATATCGTCAACCTTAGTCATTATTCCAGATATTGCTGTACCTTCAAGAATTACGGAATCTAAACTACCAAATTGACATACAGGAGGTCCTCCTGTTGTATTTGACAATACAATATAATATGTACCCGAAGATAATCCTGTAACTACGATA
The DNA here is from genome assembly GCF_964048965.1 of Tenacibaculum sp. 190130A14a. Lineage (NCBI taxonomy): Bacteria > Pseudomonadati > Bacteroidota > Flavobacteriia > Flavobacteriales > Flavobacteriaceae > Tenacibaculum > Tenacibaculum polynesiense. Next base: position 2,690,601 of record NZ_OZ040189.1, read on the forward strand.
TCAGCAAAACCTGTTTGCGCTATATTAGTATATGCTGGACCTACTACAGCACCAATACCTGTTACTGGGTCTCTTTCAAATAATGTCCAAGTAAAGTTATTATTTAAATCTCCACTAGTATTATCAATAGAATAAGTTATTTGTCCATTACTAGCTCCATTACATTGATTATTATTTAATGTGGCAGTAATTGGTACTGTAGGACTAAAGTCAGCGTATAAATCTTCATTATTTTGCTCGATACAACCATTACCATCTCTTACATAGAAGGTATAATTCTGTCCTGGTGTTAACCCTGTAAATGTTCTAGTTCTTGTTGGATCTAAAGCTCCAGGTCCAATAGCATCCGCTGGGAACCAAGTACCATTAGGATCATCAATTGCAAATTCAAAAGGAGCTATACCGTTAATTGCTTCTACCGTTACACTAAATCCACCAACACAAGAACCTGGATTTGCAACTGGATCAACAATCAAACCAGAAACATCAAAAGGTATTTCATATGGATCAAATGTTCTTAAACATCTTACTGTTACACCATCCGTGTCTAAAATTCTTATAACAGGGAAAACTGTGATTCCTTGATTAATTCCTGTAAATGTAGGAGAAGTTTGCCAAGTAGCTCCATTATCAGCACTAAATTCAATTGTGTAAGGAGCGAAACTTGGATATCCTGTAAATTCAAAACCAAATAATGACTCGTTTCCTACAAATGGAGTTCCACACGTTGGCAATATTGGAGTGAATGTAGCTGTTATAGCTGGTGGATTTGTTAAGGTTACGTTTTCTACATCTGAACATCCTAAAGCATCTGTTATTGTAACTGTATAACTATCTACTGGTAAATTATTAAAACTGAAATTTGTTCCTGTAAAACTACTTATCGTTTCTACCACAGTACTTGAACTATCTCTAATAACAATAGTATGAGGTCCTTCTCCAGTTCCTGCAGTAATTGTTCCATCGATGCTTCCTGCGTCTCCATTACAAGTTGGTTCATTTACAGAAAGTGAAATTGCTACATCTGGAACTGTTGCTATCACAACATCCTGAATAATATACTCACATCCTGCATCATCTCTAACATAAACATCGTATGTATTAGCTGCTAAACCTATAATTGGATTTGTAGTATCAAAAGTTCCCGCAGCGTTACCATCTGGCACTACAGAAAACTCATATCCTGCTCCAGATCCTCCTGTTGGATTCACTAAAATTTGTCCTGCAGAACAACTCGCATTAGTAGGATCTGCACTTGCTAATAATTGCGGGTTAATTGTTACCGCTTCCGTAGCACTACATCCTGCTCCGTCTCTAATAGTTACATTATAATTACCTGCTGACAACCCTGTAATGCTGAACGTTGGTACAGCTGTTGGTGTTTGCCATGTTGTACCATCTAAACTATATTGATAATTTCCATTACCTGTATTAATCGTAACGTTAATTGTTCCGTTACTACCATCATAACATACTGTCGTTGGAGTAAAAGTTACACTATCTGCTGGATCTACAGTAATTGCAAATGGTGCCGATTGACATCCTCTTACATCTGTTGCTACTACTGTATATGATCCTGCTGCTACATTTGTAAATGGACTTACTGTTGATACTGATGTATTTGTATTATCAAATAACTCAAAAGTATATGGCCCTCCATTTCCTCCAGAACCTGTAGGTGTAATTGTTGCTCCTGTTGCTGGTACACAAGTTACTTCTTTGGTAATACTTGCTCCTGCTACTACAACTGTTGGTTGACCTATAGTAATATCTGCCAAGTTTAAAGTACACGTTGGTAAACCTACGCTTGGTCTTATTAAAATATCATTATATGTTCCTACTGCTACATTGGTAATTGTAAATGGACTTGTTGCTATTGCTGCACTCCAAGTTCCTCCATTGTCTAATGAGTATTCAAATGATGCTCCGAAGTTACTTGCACTCACTGTGATCGTCCCATCACTATCTCCATTACATGTTACATCCGTACTTCCTGTTACACTTGCTGTAAATTCATTATTTGGCTCTACAGTTACATTAATATCTACCGTACAGTCTCTTCCATAGTCTACAGTTATTGTATGACCTCCAACAGCTACATTATTAAATACATTTCCTGCCTGTGCCGTTCCTCCATCTAAACTATAAGTATAAGCTCCTGCTGGTGTTGGTGTAATAGTAATATTTCCTGTTCCATCACAATTATAAACTACTGCACTTGCTAAAGCTGGTGCTGTTGGTAATGGATCAATTGTAATATCTGGTGTAATTGTAAATGTACATCCATTTGCATCTTCTACTGTTAAAGTATAAGTGCCATCTACTAATCCTCCTTTTACTGGGTTGTTTGATCCAGTTGTTGTTGTTCCGTCATTGATACTGTAGAAATATGGTGGTGTTCCTCCTGTTACATTTTCTATAGTAATTTCTCCTGTTTGGTTACAAGTATAATCTTGTGTAATACGCGCCGTTGCACTCAATGCTGCAGGCTCAGTAATTACAATAGTTGCTGTAGCTGTAGCACATCCATTTACATCAGTAGTAACTACCGTATAAGTATCTGCTGCTAATCCTGTAAACGATACTGTTGTATCTGTCGATGGACCTGAGGTACTATTATAACCTGTTGCTGCTGTTCCTGTTACTGTTGTTGAATATGGTGATGTTCCGTCTGAAATTGTTACGTTAATCGTTCCTGTTTCTCCATTACAGTTTGGTTGAACGGCTGTCGCTGCAATCGTTGGGTCTGTAATTCTTGTAATCGTTACTGTTTGAACAAACTCACAATATCCTGTATTTCCACTATTGTCTCTAACATAAACATCATAATCTCCTGCTGCTACATTAATTGAATTTGACACTCCGAAATCTCCAATCGTTACTCCAATTCCTGTAGTTACTGCTGCATAAACATAATTCCCATCACCTCCTGCTGCTGTAATTGTTATTTCTCCTGTATTACATGTCTCATTGGTAGTTGCTATAGTAGCGGTTAATTGTGGGTTGATTACATGACCTGTTGTAGTTGTTGAACATCCAAATCTATCTTGAACTGTTACATCATAACTTCCGTCTGTTAATCCTGTAAAAGTATATGTATTAGACGTTGTTGGTGTTGGCGTTTGCCATGTTGTTCCACCATCAAGACTAAATTGATATTCTCCATTCCCTGCTGTAACTGTTACCGCTAAACTTCCGTTGGTACCGTCATAACATGCTTCTGGTACTACATCAAATGCTACTGTTACTGTAGGGTTTACTGTTATTGCAAATGGTGCCGATTGACATCCTCTTACATCCGTTGCTACTACTGTATATGATCCTGCTGCTACATTTGTAAATGGACTTACCGTTGATACTGATGTATTTGTATTATCAAATAACTCAAAAGTATATGCTGCTCCGTTTCCTCCAGAACCTGTAGGTGTAATTGTTGCTCCTGTTGCTGGTACACAAGTTACTTCTTTAGTAATACTTGCTCCTGCTACTACAACTGTTGGTTGACCTATAGTAATATCTGCCAAGTTTAAAGTACACGTTGGTAAACCTACGCTTGGTCTTATTAAAATATCATTATATGTTCCTACTGCTACATTGGTAATTGTAAATGGACTTGTTGCTATTGCTGCACTCCAAGTTCCTCCATTGTCTAATGAGTATTCAAATGATGCTCCGAAGTTACTTGCACTCACTGTGATCGTCCCATCACTATCTCCATTACATGTTACATCCGTACTTCCTGTTACACTTGCTGTAAATTCATTATTTGGCTCTACAGTTACATTAATATCTACCGTACAGTCTCTTCCATAGTCTACAGTTATTGTATGACCTCCAACAGCTACATTATTAAATACATTTCCTGCCTGTGCCGTTCCTCCATCTAAACTATAAGTATAAGCTCCTGCTGGTGTTGGTGTAATAGTAATATTTCCTGTCCCATCACAATTATAAACTACTGCACTTGCTAAAGCTGGTGCTGTTGGTAATGGATCAATTGTAATATCTGGTGTAATTGTAAATGTACATCCATTTGCATCTTCTACTGTTAAAGTATAAGTACCATCTACTAATCCTCCTTTTACTGGATTGTTTGATCCAGTTGTTGTTGTTCCGTCATTGATACTATAGAAATATGGTGGTGTTCCTCCTGTTACATTTTCTATAGTAATCTCTCCTGCTTGATTACAAGTATAATCTTGTGTAATACGCGCCGTTGCACTCAATGCATTTGGTGCTGCTATTACTATGGTTGCAGTAGATGTAGCACATCCATTTACATCAGTAGTAACGACTGTATAAGTATCTGATGCTAATCCTGTAAACGATACTGTTGTATCTGTTGATGGACCTGAGGTACTGTTATAACCTGTTGCTGCTGTTCCTGTTACTGTTGTTGAATATGGTGATGTTCCGTCTGAAATTGTTACGTTAATCGTTCCTGTTTCTCCATTACAGTTTGGTTGAACGGCTGTCGCTGCAATCGTTGGGTCTGTAATTCTTGTAATCGTTACTGTTTGAACAAACTCACAATATCCTGTATTTCCACTATTGTCTCTAACATAAACATCATAATCTCCTGCTGCTACATTAATTGAATTTGACACTCCGAAATCTCCAATCGTTACTCCAATTCCTGTAGTTACTGCTGCATAAACATAATTCCCATCACCTCCTGCTGCTGTAATTGTTATTTCTCCTGTATTACATGTCTCATTGGTAGTTGCTATAGTAGCGGTTAATTGTGGGTTGATTACATGACCTGTTGTAGTTGTTGAACATCCAAATCTATCTTGAACTGTTACATCATAACTTCCGTCTGTTAATCCTGTAAAAGTATATGTATTAGACGTTGTTGGTGTTGGCGTTTGCCATGTTGTTCCACCATCAAGACTAAATTGATATTCTCCATTCCCTGCTGTAACTGTTACCGCTAAACTTCCGTTGGTACCGTCATAACATGCTTCTGGTACTACATCAAATGCTACTGTTACTGTAGGGTTTACTGTTATTGCAAATGGTGCCGATTGACATCCTCTTACATCCGTTGCTACTACTGTATATGATCCTGCTGCTACATTTGTAAATGGACTTACCGTTGATACTGATGTATTTGTATTATCAAATAACTCAAAAGTATATGCTGCTCCGTTTCCTCCAGAACCTGTAGGTGTAATTGTTGCTCCTGTTGCTGGTACACAAGTTACTTCTTTAGTAATACTTGCTCCTGCTACTACAACTGTTGGTTGACCTATAGTAATATCTGCCAAGTTTAAAGTACACGTTGGTAAACCTACGCTTGGTCTTATTAAAATATCATTATATGTTCCTACTGCTACATTGGTAATTGTAAATGGACTTGTTGCTATTGCTGCACTCCAAGTTCCTCCATTGTCTAATGAGTATTCAAATGATGCTCCGAAGTTACTTGCACTCACTGTGATCGTCCCATCACTATCTCCATTACATGTTACATCCGTACTTCCTGTTACACTTGCTGTAAATTCATTATTTGGCTCTACAGTTACATTAATATCTACCGTACAGTCTCTTCCATAGTCTACAGTTATTGTATGACCTCCAACAGCTACATTATTAAATACATTTCCTGCCTGTGCCGTTCCTCCATCTAAACTATAAGTATAAGCTCCTGCTGGTGTTGGTGTAATAGTAATATTTCCTGTCCCATCACAATTATAAACTACTGCACTTGCTAAAGCTGGTGCTGTTGGTAATGGATCAATTGTAATATCTGGTGTAATTGTAAATGTACATCCATTTGCATCTTCTACTGTTAAAGTATAAGTACCATCTACTAATCCTCCTTTTACTGGATTGTTTGATCCAGTTGTTGTTGTTCCGTCATTGATACTATAGAAATATGGTGGTGTTCCTCCTGTTACATTTTCTATAGTAATCTCTCCTGCTTGATTACAAGTATAATCTTGTGTAATACGCGCCGTTGCACTCAATGCATTTGGTGCTGCTATTACTATGGTTGCAGTAGATGTAGCACATCCATTTACATCAGTAGTAACGACTGTATAAGTATCTGATGCTAATCCTGTAAACGATACTGTTGTATCTGTTGATGGACCTGAGGTACTGTTATAACCTGTTGCTGCTGTTCCTGTTACTGTTGTTGAATATGGTGATGTTCCGTCTGAAATTGTTACGTTAATCGTTCCTGTTTCTCCATTACAGTTTGGTTGAACGGCTGTCGCTGCAATCGTTGGGTCTGTAATTCTTGTAATCGTTACTGTTTGAACAAACTCACAATATCCTGTATTTCCACTATTGTCTCTAACATAAACATCATAATCTCCTGCTGCTACATTAATTGAATTTGACACTCCGAAATCCCCAGTCGTTACTCCAATTCCTGTAGTCACTGCTGCATAAACATAATTCCCATCACCTCCTGCTGCTGTAATTGTTATTTCTCCTGTATTACATGTCTCATTGGTAGTTGCTATAGTAGCGGTTAATTGTGCATTAATTACATTATCTGTCACAGTTGCTGTACATCCAAATCTATCTTGAACTGTTACATCATAACTTCCGTCTGTTAATCCTGTAAAAGTATATGTATTAGATGTTGTTGGTGTTGGTGTTTGCCAGGTTGTTCCTCCATCAAGACTAAATTGATATTCTCCGTTTCCTGTTGTAACTGTTACCGCTAAACTTCCGTTAGTACCATCATAACATGCTTCTGGTACTACATCAAATGCTACTATTTCCGGTGCATCTACAGTAACATTTACTGGTACACAAGTAGTAGAAGCTATTGCTATGTTTACATTATCTATAAAGTTCCCTACAGTGATACTTCCTGCTGCCGAAACTGCTTCAAATATTAAAACTGTAGTAGTTTGACCAGCTGGTACTGTATAAGTTCCTGAGTATGATCCCCAAGCACTTGTTCCATCCGACATTGTTTCTACTACCCCAGCACTAACTAAATCTGAACCAATTCTAACTGAAGCTACATCCGTACCTGCTCTACCTCTATGATCTACGGACCAAGAAATCACATCTCCAGGTCTTGTACAATATTCTTGATATAATAAAGCTTCTTGAGATGCATTTAACTCAACAAAATAATCTCCATCTGATGCAGGAACTCCATTAAATCCAGACCTCCAAACTTCTATGATGTTATTCGAAGGAATACTGCTATCTGCCGATGTTGAATCCCATCCCGGAATATCATTTTCATTTATAAATCTAAAACCGGTAAATGCAGAAGGTACATCTTCAAAACTTCCATTTTGGAATGCATCTGTAGTACATCCACATAAAGTACAGTTTCTACTATCACGAACATCAATTGTGTAATCTGTTGCACTTGGTGCTACATTAGTAAATACATTTGATGTTTGCCAAGTTGTTCCTCCATCAATTGAATATGTATAAGGAGGTGTTCCTCCATTTGCTATTACTGTTATAGTTGCTCCAGCTCCAGAACATGTTGCCTCATCTGTTACAGAGGCTGTAACAGTCATAGGAGTTGGTTCTGTTATTGTTACTTGACCTAAAGAGATGTTACAATTAGCCAACCCATCATTCTCTCTTACACTAACATCGTAAACTCCTGATGCTAATCCAACAATTCTATATGGGTTATCTACTGCATCATGCCAAGTTGTTCCTCCATCAATTGAGTATTGATAACTCGCTCCAATAAAATTTGTAGCCGTTATAGTAATGGTTCCATCTGCTGAACTATTACAAGTACTATTTGTTGTTCCAGTAACAGAAGCCGAAAACTCATTGTTCGGTTCTACTGTTACGTTAATATCTTCTGTACAATTACTTCCATAATCGACAGTAATTGTGTGTCCACCTACGGCTACGCTATTAAATACATTACTAGCTTGTGCAGCTCCGCCATCTAAACTATAAGTATAAGTTCCAGCTGGTGTAGGTGTAATCGTAATATTACCTGTACCATCACAATTATACGCTACCGCACTTGCCAATGCAGGAGCTCCTGGTAGTGGATCAATTGTAATATCTGGAGTAATGGTGAATCTACATCCATTAGCATCTTGAACAGTTAAGGTATAAGTACCCGCCGTTAAACCACCTTTCACAGGATTATTTGATGCACTTGTATTTGTTCCATCACTTATTTCATAAACATATGGTCCTGTTCCTCCGGTTACATTAGCTATGGTAATTTCTCCAGTTTCAGTACAAGTATAGGTTTGTGTAATACTCGCTGTTGCACTGATAGCATCAGGCTGTGTAACTACTAAATCTGGAATTGAATAATCACATTGATAAGTATTTCTTGAAGTTCTTATATCAATTGTATACGTATTCGCTGCCAAACTGTTAAACACTCCTGTAGTATTCCAATTGGTTCCTCCATCGATACTATATTCTACAGTATATCCTAAAGAACTTCCATTAACACTTACATTAATTACACCATCTGTTGCTCCATTACAAGACGCTGGTGTTATGGTATTATTGAATGTTAACGGTGCCTCTACTTCTATTTCCACAGGTTGAGAAACCAAATAACAGTTGTTATCATCAACAATAGCAAATTGATATGTTCCTTCATTTCCATTAGGCACATCAAATGTAAACACATTGGTTGCACTACTAATAAACTCAGAAGCAGGAACATCTGTTATATCTGTATATGGTGTTCCAATTACAGGACTTGACCAAATAACAAAAGAATAAGATGATCCTGTAGAAGGATCAATAGTACCTCCACCTCCGGTCAATTCAATAATTCCATTTGATGTTCCATTTAAACAAGTAATATCTTTTAATTTTACTGCTGAAAGTGTTAACTCATCTGGTTCTGTAATTACTACAGTTTCTGTTGCAGTACAGTCAGGTGTATTTACTGTAACCGTATAGGTTCCTCCATCGGTCACATTGAACACAAAATTATTATCAGTAATTGGTCCTTGTGTACCAATAACGCTTCCTCCTTGAGATAAGGTATAGGTATATGCTCCTGGTACATTGTTTACTTGTACCTGAATAGATGCTGGTGCATTAGCACAAGCCATATTAGATGAAATCACATCTAAATCAATATCTAAACTACGTACATTTATTAATGGGAATGAATATACACAAGAAGCTGCTGTAGGATTATCTAATCTGATTGATAAATTATAATCTCCAGCTTGCGTTACTGCAAATGTGTTACTTGTTTGATAGTCTACAAAATATCCATCTGTAGCTGTACCTGCTACTCCACTTAAACTATATTCATAATCAACAGGAATATTGTTTACAATAATTTCTCCTGGTGAACCACAAATAATATCATTTACTACAATACTCGGATCTAATGTTGCTTTAAATACATTGAAATAAAAACTTCTTGGACATTGACCATCATATAAAACGTCTAATCTAAATTCACCTGCATCTGTAAATGTTTGTGATAATTCTCCTGCTCCAATTTCATTCCATGTACATGCCGTATTTACATTGGCACATCCTGTTACGGTTTCATCTGGACACGATGTTTCATCTAACTGGAACCAACGCACTGTGGTTGCCGATGCCGGATCAAATGGTAAGTTAATGGTTCTTGAACTTCCGTCTCCACATAAATAAATCTCTGCTAAATCAAAACTATTACTCGGACAAGTAGTTAACAACCTATCTGCGAATGGTTCAATTGGATTTGGTTCAGAACTAAAAGAAATCACATTGACCACTTCCGTTGTGCTCACACATCCTACTGGTGCTGTAGTATTTACTGTATACGTTCCTGGTGCTGTAACTGTTACTGATTGAGAATTTCCAATAACTGTTCCTGAAGCATCTGTCCATACATAGGTGTCAAACCCTGCTCCTGCTGTTAAAGTAACATCTCCACCACAAATTACCTGATCTCTTTCAAAAACACACCCACTTGTATCTACTAAGAAATTAGATGTTCCTACAACTCCAAAATCACAGGCATCAATACCTGCGAAACTTGGTTCATTTATAATTCTATCATACGCAGGGTCTCCTGTTGCTGATTCATCTCTTGTATAATTAGCAAATGCCTGATTTTCTATTCGATTAGAACATACATCACGTAACTGACTACAATCTGTTACAACCCGAGTTCTAAATCTGATTCTATAAACTGGGTCATTTTCTTCTACTAAATTGTCAGGAATATCAAAGTTTAACTCTCCTCTAAATCCATTTGCCAATGATGGTGGCGTATATGTATAAGTTACTCCAGGAGCTTGTGATAAATCTAAATCTGCTTCAATTAAATCTACATTTTTAGGCAATCTATCAATTAACTCCGTATCTAATGCATCGTCTGTTCCTATATTTTGAAAACTTACTTCATACCATAAATAATCACCTAAATTAAGTGCTGTTCCGGCTAAATCATTTCCTGCACCGTCATCTATGGTTTTTACCAATCGTAATTTTGGCTCAATTACCTCTACTGCCAAGGCATTTAAAAATGCCCAATACACATCTCCATCAGTTGTGAATCTAACGTTGGCACTCGTTTGATTATTCGCTATTACAGCATTACCAGTATTTTCTATTTCAAACAAATCTACATCAAACCCAAGGGTGTTTTCACTATCGGGATTCCGTCCTGGTCCTGTTAAAAACGCATCATTTTCACTAATGGAACCATTAAAGAAGTTGTAAATTCTATCCCAGACCCACCATCCAATAGAGGGATCCCAAACCCAACCAAAAGTTGATGGATTGATATTTGGAGTTGTTTGATCTACATAGGTACCTCCAGTATCTTGAATTTGAAAACTATCTCCTGGTATACCTCTATCACCTTCTAAAGCACCTACTAAAATTTTTGCTCTTACAGGCCCCACAGGAATCGTGGTAAACCCTGAATATGATAAGTCTGTAAAAGGATTTGAACCTGGGTTAATAGTAGAGAACCCATCAAAAACAGAAATATTTTTACTTGATAAAGATTCATTTTCATAAATCACTACCATTGTCCACCCTGCAGAACCACCAACTCCTTGATAAGAATCTCTACCTCTTGTCCCTCTTATATTTGCGGCCGTATAGGTTCCTGTTGGATCTGCTAAGGAGCTCACCAAACTGGTAACATCACTAAACGACACATAAGGTAATAATGTATTCTCCCCGTCATCGTAGATTGTGGTACCTGTAATATCTCTATAGGTAGTCTCTCCTGGTAATTTTAATTTGATTTGATTAAAATCATGTGCTCTAGGCTGAGCATTTTCCCATGTTTCAAAGGTATAAACTCCTCCCCAGTACAATCCAGCAAATACAACTCTAGAACAGTTTGGTAAATTTAATGTTGAAGATGATGATGAAACTGTAGAAAGATCACTGTCTACATCTATATACTTCATGTCTAACCCTCCATTCTGAGAAAAACCATCATATGGATCGTTAGGACTTTCTGTATCAGTATTTCTACTCATTACATTATTACCTATAAAGGTAATGTCACCTCTTACATTGACACCTCCTGCACCCAAACGATTGGAAAAAGGTGTATCTGGTCGGCTACTCTTTTGAACTGTACTTTCCGTAATTTGTGTTTTTTGTGCCATTACGCCTAAAGACAATGACACAAATAGTAACAACAGTAATTTTTTCATCATATTCAAGGGGAATTGAATTCTTCAACTAATGTTTTGTATACAAATGTAATTTATTTTATATGAATAATAGATTTTCGGTCATAAAATGAACCGTCTAAATTATTATTATACATACGTATAGCTTCTTCTCTACTATCCGTTTTAAATATATAGGTATGGTAATAACCTGTTGCAGGATTTATGAAATATCCAGCATCTATACCATCACTTCTTAACTCGTCTACGTTTCTATCGGCATACGACTTTAAACCATTTACATATACTTGTAAATAATACCCAGGCGCTATACCGTCAGACTTCGATAATGTTCTTACTCTCGCAGGTGGTTGCGACTTTTGTTCTCTATAAGACCCTGATTCACCACCTAAAGTTATTTTCACTTTATATACAGGATCTTTTACCTCTTTCTTAACTTTAATTACCACATCATCTTCATCTTCATTTTCAAACTGACGTGTACTATCATTAAAATCTTCTAACATTTCATCGGCATCCTCTTCCTTTGCAAACCTATCTACATATACATAATATATTTTCTTCTTAGGTTCAAATACATATTTAACAATATCAGAATCTTTATTTCTACTTTTAAACTTATTAATTAAAGCATCTGCATTATCTTTGTTTCTAAATTGATCTAACACAATATAGTACATAGTACCTCCGCCACCAGCTCTTTCTACATAACTCTTTCTCCAAGGCTTATCACTTCTTCTCTTTAAAGAAGTATCTTTATTGGCAGCTTGTTCCGCTGGTTGTTGAATAATTGTAGTTGTATTTTGCGGTTGATTCTTTAATAATTTTAAAATCTCATCAACCTTCTTATTTAAGATATCTATTGAATCCTGAGCACGTTGTATTTCATCCGATAAATCATTATGTTCCGGATTGTTGTATTCATTTTTAGGTTGTGGATTGGTACGTTCTGGTAAAGACACATTCACCTTTCCAGTTCTTCTAGTTGGAATTCTTCTTCTTTTAATAGTTTTCTTTCCGAAGTTATAAATGATACCTACTTCATTGGTAGATGCAAAATCAGACTTTTCGTAACTAAATCCAATGGCTAATTGATCCGATATATTCACACCAACTCCAGCTGAAACTCCAAAATCTTTATCATATCCTACCTTTACCCATCCTGCTTTTGGCAAATCAAATATTACATTTCCAGCATAACCAAAATCTCCTTCACCAGGCTTCCTTGCTATTCCTAAAAAACGTAAATCTGCTCCTTCCATCAAACCTGTTGCGTAGGTGAATTCATGAGAGTACATTGCATGCGCAGAAATTGTTTTTTCTCCAAAATCAGTTGCTAACTCACTGCTTTTCAAATTAAAATCTAATAAATTCTCAAAAAACACTCCTACATCAAATCTTCCAAAAGAAACTGTAACGGCTGGTTGAAACATTACTACTGGGACATCTTGAAAATTCGCTACTTGCGGATCTGGAACAGTTGAGTTTACTTTCAATCCATCTGCACTTCTTCTACTATATAATAAGTTAAAACCAAAAGTTAAATCCATGGTTTCATTCAAACGCAATCTATGTGCATAGTTGGCAATAGCTCCAAAATCTTTAAACACACCAACTTCTTGTTGATATACCGCAATACCCGCTCCTACATTTTCACGCATTTTACCAGAATATGCTCCTATATACACTCTTGGATTATCTTCAAATTCTATATTACCATTACGAACTATGGCTGTTAATGAAGTTTTATTTTCTCGTAAAGCAGAAAAAGTCGGTACCGTTAAGAAACGATTAAACTTCATAAAACTACGAGAGTTAAACGTATTATACTCTTGCCCACTACCAGATGTTTGAGCTTGAAGCAATGCTCCACTCAATACACTAAACAATACAGTATAAATTGCGTACTTTTTTACCATACTTTTTAATCTAAAACAGAAATTGTACCCGCTTTGATGAGTACATCTTCTCTTATTATTTTATAATAAAATACTTTTTGAATTCCTAAATTTTCAACTGGCCAATTGTTTTGATAATCCGTCGTTTTAAACACTTCTTTACCATTTGCATTGTATATAACAATACTAACTGTTGGTTGAAATGCCAGTCTATTTGTTATTTGCCACGTATCATTAATACCATCTCCATTAGGTGATACAATATTTGGTACTATTTCTTGATCATCTTGTTCTACAGCTTCAATTGTTTTTACAACACTACAAGTACCTACTGTAGCCACTATTGTATAAAAACCTAAAGCACTTACATCTAAAGTTTCATTGGTAGATAAAACAGCTCCTGTTGTATCTGCTCCTTCATACCATACATAGGACTCTGCACCACTCGCAGTAACTGTTACTGTTTGACCTTGTTGCAAAACTACCTTATCTGAAGGAGTTACTTCAATAACAGAATCATCAAAAGGCACTACCTCAATTGGACCCATGTCTTTTGAACAATTGGCATCAAAAAATTTTAAGGTATACACCCCAACTTCTGTTACGGTGATGGTTTGTTCATTCACTGCAAATGGAGTTGTTTCATCATCTTTGTACCATTCATATGTATACCCTGCATCAAGTTCATCAATTGTGTAGCTAATATTTCCTCCTGGACAAAGTGAGTTTGATGTTTGGCTTGAATTAATTAACGGATCGGGAGCTATCAACTTAATATCCAAGGTATTGATAGAGTTGGTCTTTATATTTCCTGCTGGGCAAGAAGCAACTTCTAACACATATGCTCCATTATCTACATATGAATCTACCCTATATTCAACAGTGGTTGCAGAAGGAACCATTGCTCCATCTTTATACCATTGGTATGTTAAACTTGTTAATCTATCTTGACTTAGTTCATATTCATTATCATCAGTTCCAATCGCTTTAATACCAACTACTTTTAAAATAGTTGAATTAGTATTACATTCTTCATAATCTTCTGCTCTTATTTCTGTACTAAATTCTTTTAAACCGAATAATTCATAAACTTCAGAATCTACAATCGCATTACAGGTAGAGCTTCCTACTTCAGTAACCCTAGCAAAATACTCTCCCGGATCTCTAGCATTCATTTCAGGTTGTGTTCTAGAAGGTAATGGAACATTGTCTTTATACCATTGTATGGTGGCTGAAGCTGGAACCCCCTCTATTTTAAGTCCTATCGTTTCACATGGTAAAATCACATTTTTACCTGCATCTACTGTGGTAATAGTAAAACCTGCTGTAGTTTGTTGCTTCAATTCTACTTCAGCAGCAGACTCTACCGAACAGCTTCCATCTTTTGCTATAATTTGAACTTTATAGTTTCCAAACTGACCTGCATTTGGGGTTGTGTAGGTAGGTGCTGTTGCTCCGCTGATTGCAGAACCATCTTTGAACCATTGATAATCATACAACACAGTATCTTGCGTGGTAGCCTCAAAAGTATGGGTTTGATCTCCACATATCTCTACTTCACTTGGCCCTAGGATTTGAGCATCTGCTGGTGTAAGACCTGTAACAATAGCAATAATAGTTTGTCTATTTCCACAAGCTCCATAATCTATTCTAGCTTGATATCTCCCCGCTTCTGAAACGGTTAATCGAGGTTCATTTGTAGTTGTAAATGGTGTTAACGCTCCGTCTTTAAACCATTGAAAAACTCCAGTTTCTCCATCTAAATTTGCTATTTCAATTGTAAAAGTATCACTTCCACATAATACTTCATTAGCATCAACTAATGTTAAAATAGGACCATCTCCTATCATATCATAGGCTGCAAACACATCTGATTCTGGACTTGTTGATTCAGGGTTACTTGATTTCACTCTAATTTTATAACCTGTTCCATATGTACCGTTTGGTAATTGAAATCCTAAATCAAATTTAAATGCAGCATTCAAACTTGCATCTTGAACTTCCTTCACCTCTGTAGGCGAGGCAAAACTTCCACTCGCATCTGAAAGTTCCAAAATAAATTTATTATCACTGGCAAAAGCAGTTCCTGAAAAATTTATCTCTACTATAAAATCTTTTTTGACATTCGTATCATCACAAGCACTTGTACCAAACTTTAAATCAGGTTTTAATAGTGTTTGCCCAACAGTACTGCTAGTACACAGTAAGCATATGGTTAGTAAACAAAAAGTAAGCTCCTTAATATGTTTATACATCTGAGGGTTCTTTTAGGGGATATCAAAATTACACTTTTATTATTAGTATTTACTCAAATTTTGAACAAATATTAACATTTAAAAATATAAAATGCACTTTACATGTGCAACTAATTCTATATAACGTTAAAAAAAACTTAAAAGTATACGGACTCTTCTTTTAAAGATTTTACCTTTTAGAATTTGTTAAAAAAAATTAAACAAAGACATAATTCAGTTTAATTCCGTTTATTTGTAACTGTAAATATGCTATGAACGTATCTACAAAAATTGTACAACCCATTTAAAATTAATTTATTCACTCAGATGTCTTTGACTTAAAAAAAGACTTCTAAACCCTTGTATTATGAAAAAAAACATTACTCTTTTTTTAGGGCTATTGCTATGCCTTAGTTTGAACTCCTTTGCTCAGGTTACTTTTACCGACACTAATTTTAAAAACGCACTATTAAGTAATCCAGCTATCAATACCAATGGTGATGGGGCAATTAGTTTTGCCGAAGCAGCTGCTGTAACCAACCTTACTATAACAAATAAAAGCATATCAGATTTAGATGGTCTTGAACATTTTATAAATGTTGAAGTACTTGATTGTAGTAATAATAACATTGAAGAAATTGATACTAGCCCTTTAACCAAACTTAAATTTTTAATTGCTGAAAACAACTCTATAAAAACCATTGATGTACGAACTAATACTCTTTGGACCTTACGTTTATCAGGAAACCCTTTAGTGCATGCCTATTTAACAGGACCAAGCACCTTTCAAATAGAGAGTATCTTCGGAGTAAGTTTTTCAAAAGACAAGATTGAATACGTGTGTATTAGCGCTGCCCAATACGGAGTACAAGATAATGGTGTAGATCACAAATATTTCTGGGATAGTTTAGGTAGTGCCTTGCATATTGGTGATTGTACAATCCAAGCACCCCCTACTTGTCCAATTATCAATTTTGCTGATATTAACTTTAAAAACGCATTATTAAATCATTCTCCGGTAATTGATACTGATGGTGATGGTGAAATTTGTATCGATGAAGCTGAAGCTGCTACTGGTTTATTCTTATACGCTAAAAATATTTCTAACCTTACAGGTTTAAATCATTTTATTAATATTGAAACCCTCTATTATTCTGACAATAACCCAACAACCAATATACACCTAAACAACAATACTAAGTTAAAAAATCTTATATTAAGAAATCAACCTATTACCAATCTTGATATTTCCAATAATCTTTTACTGGAAAGTGTACAAGCTTTTAACTGTGGTTTAACTTCACTTGATATCACCAACAACATAAACTTAAAAACATTAGATGCTTCACAAAATGAATTAACAGAAATAGATATTAGTAACAACTCAAGTTTAACAGACATTAATTTACAAAAAAACAAATTAAGTAACTTTAATATTACACCTAACAATAGTGGTTTAAAATCTATTATTTTGTACTTTAACCAAATAAAAGAAATCGATATTAGAAATTGCACTTCTGTAAATACTATTGGAATTGCTGACAACCCTCTTTTAGAAAAAGCCTTCCTTACAGGTAATCATACCTTTTATGATTCTTCTGGTTCCTATGCATCTTTTGCTGATACTGTAAATTGTCCAAACCTAAAATTCGTATGTGTTAACAATGTTTCGTTTTTCAACACTATAAAAGAATTAATTACAATAACTTGGGGAAATCCTGATTGTACTGTAACCACTGATTGTAGTTTAAGTACCAGCACTCCTTCTTTTGATTCTCTATTTGTTTTAGGACCCGTTCCAACAATTGGCACTATGTATTTAACAAGAAGAGATGCTAGCACCATTGTACAATCTGCAGACATATACAATGCAAGTACAGGAGCATTAGCGAAAAGAATAGCCTTAACTTTTGAAGATGGTTTTGCTGTAAATCCAACTAGAGGCTCTTCTCCTGGTGGAACTACTAAACCTCTTGGAGATCCTAATTCTGCTTTAATAGATTGTACTGACCTGTTACCAGGAACCTATATTTTAAAGGTATATAGTACGAATGGTACGGGAACATTCTCTAAAACATTTGTAAAAATTTAAACCTTAATGTAAATTTTACAAAGCATATTTACCATGTAAACAAGGAAGTTAACGCTTCCTTGTTTTTTTGTTGATATCTTATCCATTTTTTTAGAATCACTCAACATTTGTCTTTTAATTTCTAGTTTAGAACTTCATAAAAAAACTTAAAAAAAGATTTACTTCAATTTTATTTCGTTTATTTGTAACTGTAAATATGCTATGAACGTATCTACAAAAATTGTACAACCCATTTAAAATTAATTTATTCACACAGATGTCTTTGACTACAAAAAAGACTTCTAAAACCTTGTATTATGAAAAAAAACATTACTCTTTTTTTAGGGCTATTGCTATGCCTTAGTTTGAACTCCTTTGCTCAGATTACTTTTACCGACACTAATTTTAAAAACGCACTATTAAGTAATCCAGCTATCAACACCAATGGTGATGGGGCAATTAGTTTTGCCGAAGCAGCTGCTGTAACCAACCTTACTATAACAAATAAAAGCATATCAGATTTAGATGGTCTTGAACATTTTATAAATATTGAAGTACTTGATTGTAGTAATAATAACATTGAAGAAATTGATACTAGCCCTTTAACCAAACTTAAATTTTTAATTGCTGAAAACAACTCTATAAAAACCATTGATGTACGAACCAATACTCTTTGGACCCTACGTTTATCAGGAAACCCTTTAGTGCATGCCTATTTAACAGGACCAAGCACCTTTCAAATCGAGAGTATCTTCGGAGTAAGTTTTTCGAAAGACAAGATTGAATACGTATGTATTAGCGCTGCTCAATACGGAGTACAAGATAATGGTGTAGATCACAAATATTTCTGGGATAGTTTAGGTAGTGCCTTGCATATTGGTGATTGTACAATCCAAGCACCCCCTACTTGCCCAATTATCAATTTTGCTGACATCAACTTTAAAAATGCTATTTTAAAGAATTTTCCTAGTTATGATTTAGATGGAGATGGAGAGATTTGCATCGATGAAGCGGAAAAAGTCAAAAATTTATATGGATTAACTAACGAAAACATTAATGATATTGGTGGAATAGAATATTTTAAAAATTTAGAAACGATTGGTGTTTCTAACAATAATATAACTTCATTAGACTTTAGTCAAAACCCTAAATTAATTGATGTTCAAGCCTCTAACAACAACATTAACAATGTAAACTTTACACAAAATGTTATTTTAGAAAATTTTTATCTATCTTCAAATCAATTATCAGAAATTGACCTTAGTAATAATACAAAACTAATAAGTGTTTCTATAAACAGTAACCAACTTAGTCAATTGGATGTCAGTAACAAGCCTAATTTAATTACTGTATTAGCTATTAACAACCAAATCACTTCTTTTAACACTGATAATTGCAGCTCTTTAAATTGGGTACAAATTTGGGATAATCAAATAACTTCAGTTAACTTGGGTACAAACACAAGTCTGGAAAGATTTCAAATTTCAAATAACAAACTATCAGAAATTGATATTAGAAACTGTAAAATAAAAACTCTTGATGTTAGTGATAATCCTTCATTAAAAAAAGCATTTTTAACTGGAGACCATACAATTTATAATAGTTTTTCAGATTTCTTACCACCTACAAGTGGATCAACATCAGGCGTGAACATCTCTAACTGTCCTAACTTAAGTTTTATTTGTGTTAACAATGTTTCATTTTTTAATGATATAAAAAATTACATCACAGGCATATATCCTGGATGCACTGTAACCACTGATTGTAGTTTAAGTACCAGCACTCCTTCTTTTGATTCTCTATTTGTTTTAGGTCCCATTCCAACAAATGGCACTATGTATTTAACAAGAAGAGATGCTAGCACCATTGTACAATCTGCAGACATATACAATGCCAGCACAGGAGCATTAGCGAAAAGAATAGCCTTAACTTTTGAAGATGGTTTTTCTGTAAATCCAACTAGGGGCTCTTCTCCTGGTGGAACTACTAGACCTCTTGGAGACCCTAATTCTGCTTTAATAGATTGTACTGATTTGTTACCAGGAACCTATATTTTAAAGGTATATAGCACGAATGGTACGGGAACATTCTCTAAAACATTTGTGAAAATTTAAACTTTAATATAAATTTTACAAAGCATATTTACCATGTAAACAAGGAAGTTAACTCTTCCTTGTTTTTTTGTTGATATCTTAATCTATTTATCTTGTCTTTTTTTTTAGAAATCTCCCGTATATTTGTTGCCTATTTTACCATATATGACTTCAAAAATTACCATAGCTATAGACGGATTTTCTTCTACAGGAAAAAGTACCATTGCAAAACAACTTGCTAAACAACTTGGGTATATTTATGTAGATACCGGTGCAATGTATAGAGCAGTTACGCTATATGCTATGCAACAAAATTATGTTTCAGATAATCATTTTGACGAGCATAAATTAATTGGAGATTTACCCAAAATTTCTCTTTCTTTTTCATTTAATGATTCTTTAGGTTTTGCTGAAATGTTTTTGAACGGACATAATGTGGAACAACCAATTAGAACTATCGAAGTTTCTAGATTGGTAAGTAAAGTAGCTGCTGTTTCTGAAGTTAGAAAAAAATTAGTAAGCGAGCAGCAAGAAATGGGGAAAAACAAGGGAATTGTAATGGATGGGCGCGATATTGGTACGGTAGTTTTTCCAGATGCAGAGTTAAAGTTATTTATGACCGCTTCTGCTGATAAACGTGCAAAACGACGTTATAAAGAGTTACTGGATAGAGGTGACAATGTAAATTACGAAGAAATTTTACATAATGTACAAGAACGTGACAGAATTGATTCTACCCGTGAAGACTCTCCTTTAGTAAAAGCAGCAGACGCCATTGAGTTTGATAATTCAGACATGGGACTTGAAGAGCAGTTCGAACGTATTATGCGCTTGGTAAATGATAAGATATAAATCAATTTAACAACATAAAAAAAGCAGTGAAAAATTCACTGCTTTTTTTATGTTATCTCATCTTATTTTACTCATCCTCTAACTCTAGTGTTGAGTTTTCAGAATAACGCTTCCATTTCTCTAAACAATCGGTGATATCTTTAGGTATTTCTGAATTAAATTGTAAAAACTCACCCGTAGTTGGATGCGTAAATCCTAAGGTTTTTGCATGTAAGGCCTGTCTTGGCAACACCTTAAAACAATTATCTACAAACTGCTTGTATTTTGTAAAAGTGGTTCCTTTCAAAATTCGATCCCCACCATAACGTTCATCATTAAAAAGTGTATGACCTATATGTTTAAAGTGTGCTCTAATTTGATGTGTTCTACCTGTTTCTAATTTACATTGCACCAACGTTACATAAGTATATCTTTCTATTACTTTAAAGTGTGTAATAGCTGGTTTTCCATGCTCTCCATCTGGAAAGACATCCATTTGCATTCTATTGGTAAAACTTCTTCCAATATGTCCTTCAATAGTACCGCTATCTTCATCAATATTCCCCCAAACTAAAGCATAGTACAAACGTTCTGTTGTACGGTCAAAAAACTGCTTAGACAAATGTGCCATAGCAAATTCTGTTTTTGCCACAACTAACAGTCCACTCGTATCTTTATCTATTCGATGTACTAATCCAGGTCGATCGCTACTATTGTTTGGTAAATTTTCGATATGATGAATCAATCCATTCACCAAGGTCCCAGAATAGTTTCCATGTCCTGGGTGTACTACCATTCCTGGCTCTTTGTTTACTACAATCACCTCATCATCTTCATACACTATATTCAACGGAATATCTTCTGCAACTAATAAGTTTTCATGTGGTGGGTACGCTAATACCACTCTCACCACATCTTTTGGCTTTACTTTGTAGTTTGACTTTACTGCAATATCATTTACTAACACATTTCCAGCCTTTGCTGCTTGTTGTATTTTGTTACGTGTAGCATTTTCAATAAAGTTCATTAAAAACTTATCTACTCGCAATGGCTCTTGTCCATCAGTTGCTACAAAGCGATAATGTTCGTATAATTCGTCGTTATCTATTTCTTTATTCTCGTGCTCTTTCATCAAAAAATCAATCTACATTTCTTCATTAATTAGCATTACCATCACCTAAAATTAGGTCGATTGTTGATTGCTTTGGTAAACTTGTTCCTGGTTCTAATTTTTCTCCTTTATACTTCAATCCTCTTACTACATTCTTACCTATATCTCTCACATAAGTTATATTGGTTCCTACTTTAAATCCAATAGAGCGTAAATGTGTCGTCGCTTGTCTTTGCGTACGTCCATTTAAATCAGGAATTAACACATCTCGGTACTTAGATGGATTTAGGGTTAAGTATATTTTTCTCTTTTCCTTTACAAAATCTCCTGGTTCAGGATTTTGCTCTAATACTGATTTATTTGGATAATTCGGATTGTAACTAGCACTATCAATTACTACATAGTCTAAATCCAATTCATTCAATTTTGTTTGTACATCAGCCAAAGACATTTTATGCAAGTTCGGCACCTGTATTTTCTGACCATGGTTTGTAGTTACCCCTAACCACCACTGTAACAAAAACACAAAAACCAAAATACCCACCACGGCAAAAATGATTTGTTTTAAAAATGATTTACTTTTTAAAAATTGAAATAATCCTTTAAGGTTCTCAGCAAAATTACTCATAGTTTTTCTTTAAAAGGTCGGACAAATTTACCATAAAAATATTAGTATTTTTAAATACTAAACAATTAAACGACTTTTTTTGGTAAGTTTGTATATGAGCTTTCAAATAGAAGCTAAATCGTTTTTTAAAAACTTCTACAAAAGAGACTAAACAAGTGAAGAAAAATATAGCCATTATCATGGGAGGATATTCTTCGGAAGTAGCAATATCCTTAAAGAGTGGAAATGTAGTATACAAACATCTAGACAAAGAAAAATACAACGCATTTAAAGTTCATATTTTAAAAGAAAAGTGGGTATTAATAGACGAAAACAATAACGAATACCCAATTAACAAACATGATTTTTCTGCTGAAGTTAACGGTACAAAAATTACGTTCGACTGTGTTTTTAATGCCATTCATGGTACACCAGGCGAAAATGGAGTTATTTTAGCCTACTTTGATTTAATTCATTTAAAACACACCTCTGCTCCATTTTACCAAATGGCTCTTACCTTTAATAAACGAGATACTTTAAGTGTTTTAAAACAATACGGAATTCCAACGGCTACTTCTATTTATTTTGATCAAGGAGATGCGGTTTCTAATGAAGAAATAATAGCCAAAGTAGGACTACCTTGTTTTGTAAAACCAAACAATGCAGGTTCTAGTTTTGGTATTTCTAAAGTGAATAAAAAAGAAGAATTAACAGCTGCCATTGAAAAAGCTTTTAAAGAAGATTCTGAAATATTGATTGAGAGCTTTTTAGATGGTACAGAAGTGTCTGTTGGAGTTATTGATTATAAAAACGAAACTAAAGTTTTACCGATTACTGAAATTGTTTCAGAAAATGACTTTTTTGATTACGAAGCAAAATACGAAGGTAAATCACAAGAAATTACCCCTGCCAGACTTACTAAAACACAAGAAAACAATGTGGTTGTCATGGCTAAGCGAGTGTATGAAATTTTAAACATGAGTGGATTTTCTCGTTCTGAGTATATTTTTGTAAACGACGTTCCTCATTTTTTAGAAATGAATACAGTTCCTGGTTTAACCGAAGCAAGTATTTTACCTCAACAAGCAAACAAAGCAGGTATCAGTTTATCTCAACTTTTTGGAAATGCAATTGAAACAGCTTTAAACAACTAACTTATGAAAAGAGCTATTTTTCCTGGATCATTTGATCCAATCACCCTAGGTCATGTTGATATTATTGAACGTGGTGTAACCTTATTTGACGAATTAATTATTGCCATTGGTGTTAATGCCGATAAAAAATATATGTTTTCTTTAGAAGAACGAAAGCAGTTTATTGAAGAAACATTTAAACATGAACCTAAAATAAAAGTAGTAACCTACAGCGGACTTACCGTTAACTTTTGCAAAGAACAAGAAGCTCAATTTATTTTAAGAGGTCTAAGAAATCCTGCCGATTTTGAATTTGAAAAAGCCATTGCCCATACCAATCGTAAACTTTCAGAAATAGAAACTGTTTTCTTACTGACTTCTTCAGGTAAAAGTTATATCTCCTCTTCAATTGTAAGGGATGTTATTAGAAATAATGGTGATTATACAGGTCTGGTTCCAGATGCAGTTAGAGTTTAATTCTCCTCTTCAAAAAAGGAATAAAATACTTGAGTTATACCCATTCTCAATAACCCATAATATTGAATCACATGCGTAAGATATTTTTTATCATTAGTAGTTTCGTTTTTCTATTATCATGTCAATCTAAAAAAGAAACTTCTTTTGATTTTACAACAACCTTTGAAAAATCTAAGGGTCTTGAGACTCCTACCTACCAAGAAGTCATTACTTTTTATAAAAATTTAGCCAATACCCATCCTGAAATTTCTCTTTTTGAAATAGGAGAAACTGACGCAAGAAAACCATTACATTTAGTAGTTTTCAATGCACAAGGTGCTATAGAACAATCACAATTAACATCTTCTTCTAAAAACCGAATTTTGATTAATAACGGAATTCATCCTGGAGAATCTGATGGTATTGATGCTTCTATGCTTCTTTTAAGAAATCTTGTTCAAAATGACACTCTAAAAAAACAATACCAAAACTCGTTAATTTGTGTTATTCCCGTTTATAATATCGGAGGCGCTTTGAACAGAAATTCACATACAAGAGCCAATCAAAACGGGCCTAAAGAATATGGTTTTCGTGGGAATACAAGAAACTATGATTTAAACAGAGATTTTATTAAACAAGATACTAAAAATGCTGCTGCTTTTGCGGAAATTTTTCATTTAGTCAACCCTGATGTTTTTATTGACAATCATGTTAGCAATGGTGCTGATTATCAATACACTTTAACTCATTTATTTACTCAACATAATAAACTAGGAGGTAATTTAGGCATGTTTTTAGAAAACACTATGCGACCAGAAATAGAAAAAAATCTATCCAATAAAAACATTCCTATTACTCCTTATGTAAATGTTTGGGGGACCACTCCTGAAAGTGGTTGGAATCAGTTTTATGATTCTCCAAGATATTCTACTGGATACACTACACTTTTTAACTGTTTAGGGTTAATGGTGGAAACACATATGTTAAAACCCTATAAACAACGCGTAGAGCAAACCTATGAGCTAATGCTATCTGTATTCGATATTTCGCAACTACATACTTCAAAAATAAAAAAACTGCGAAGTGAAGCATTGCAAAACATTGTTGATAAGGGTAACTACCCTTTACAGTTTAAAGCAGATAGAAATAACCCTTCTACATTTAATTTCAAAGGATATGAAGGTGAAATTATAGATAGTAAAGTTACCAATGGAAAACGCTTGTTTTATGATCGAACTAAACCTTACATCAAAGAAGTAAACTATTATAATAATTATATTACTACTAAAGAAATAAAGGTTCCTAGTGCTTATATTTTACAACAAGGATGGCATAAAATTGTTGACAGACTTGTTAACAACAAAATTGAATTTACGCGTTTTGAAAAAGACACCACTTTGACAGTAACGGAAAATCACATAGTGCATTTCGAAACAAGAAAATCTCCTTACGAAGGACATTATTTACATTACAACACTGTAATCAGGTCTTCTGAAAAAATGGTAAGCTTTAAAAAGGGTGATCTTTACATTCCAACTAATCAATCTGGAATACGATATATTATTGAAACCTTAGAAGCTGAAGCCACTGATTCGTTTTTTAATTGGAATTTCTTTGATACTATTTTACAGCAAAAAGAAGGATATTCTGCCTATGTTTTTGAAGATATTGCTGAAGACTTCTTAAACAATAATCTAAAAATCAAAGAAGAATTTCAAGAGAAAATAAAGACCCAAGAAGATTTTGCTAGCAATCCAAGAGCTCAATTATATTGGATATATCAGCAAACACCTCATTATGAAAAAGCTCATATGAAACTACCTATTTATAAAGTAAACTATTAAAAAAAGCCTCATTCACATGAGGCTTTTTTTAATAGTTTCTATATTGTTTTGTCTCTTCAAAAACATGTTCCAAAATTCGTTGTTCCTTTTCATCAAATTCTATATTTCGACGTCTCATTACAACCTCAGCTACTTCAAATACTTTATTGGTTTTATACTCGGTAAATCCAGAAGCTCCTCCCCAACTAAATGAAGGAACAAAGTTTCTTGGGAATCCACTACCAAAAATATTAGCTGACACTCCAACTACCGTACCTGTATTAAACATGGTATTAATTCCACATTTAGAATGGTCTCCCATCATTAATCCGCAGAATTGTAATCCAGTTTTTGCAAAACGTCCTGATTGATAATCCCATAAACGAACCTCTGCGTAATTATTCTTTAAATTTGAATTATTGGTATCTGCTCCTAAATTACACCATTCCCCCAGAACTGAGTTTCCTAAGAATCCGTCGTGCCCTTTGTTAGAATACCCCATTAAGACCGAATTATTCACCTCTCCTCCTACTTTACAATAAGGCCCTAGCGTGGTTGCTCCGTATATTTTTGCTCCCAGCTTCAACACTGAATTTTCGCACATTGCCAACGCTCCTCTTACTACAACACCTTCCATAATCTCTGCTCCTTTTCCTATATAAATTGGCCCTGTAGATGCGTTTAATGTTGCAAAGGTAAGTTTAGCTCCTTCCTCAACAAAAATATCTTCTCTATTGATACAGTTTACTGTTTCAGGTATTGGTGCCGATTTTCTTCCTTCTGTAATTAAATCGAAGTCAGCACGAATTACTTTATCATTCATTGAAAAAATATCCCATGTATTTTTTACTTGTAAGATATCATCTTCAAACTCAATTTCTTCATACGTTGTAAAATCGACCTCTTCTTGTGTATCTGTTGTATAAAAGGCAATTACATCTTCTCCTTTAAAAATAGCTTGATTTGGTCCTAAATTCTTAACAGCCTCAATTAATGACTTTGTTGGTAAAAAAGACGCATTTAATAATACATTTTCCTCCATCTCAACCATTGGATACTTTTCCTCTAAGTACTCTTCGGTAACTGTAGTGGTTGTATATCCTAAAAATCGCTCCCATTTTTCACGAATCGTTAAAATTCCAATTCTTATGTCAGCTACGGGTTTTGTATAGGTAAATGGTAATAATGCGTTACGTACATCACCATCAAATAAGATATAATTCATAGTTTCTATTTTCTAGTATAGCAAACTTACCAATTTCCATTCATTTTACAAGTCAAAATATTAATCTTACATTTGTTTAAGCTTAAAATAAATATTGTTTTATGAAGAAAATTTTAGCGTTAATACTTGTAGTTATTACCTTGATTGCCGCGCTGTACTATTCTTTTATCTATTTTATTCCTTATAGTGAAGGAGTTCGATCTGGAGAATTGATTAAGATTAGTTATAAGGGAGTTCTTGTAAAAACTTGGGAAGGAGAAATTAGCCAAGGTATTTCTGGTGCACAAATCTTTTCTTTTTCTGTAGAAGATAAAGAAGAACAAGTGATTAACGATTTACAAAAGTTTCAAGGAAGGTATGTAAAAGTACATTACAAAGAACGCTTTGGAACGTTTTTTTGGTTAGGTGATACCAAATATTTTATTACCAAAGTAGAAAAAGAACAATCTCCTCATTTCAGAGGTGTTACGAAAGATGATGATGAATAACTTTAAAAGTATAAAAGACACTCGCATTACCATTTCTGAATTAATGCTTCCATCACATGCTAACTTTAGTGGAAAAATTCATGGAGGTTACATTTTAAATTTAATGGATCAAATTGCTTTTGCTTGTGCGTCCAAACACTCTGGAACCTATTGTGTTACTGCCTCAGTGGATACCGTAAATTTTATCAACCCTATAGAAGTTGGTGAACTTGTTACCATGCGGGCTTCTATTAATTATGTCGGTAATACTTCTATGGTCGTTGGAATTCGTGTTGAATCTCAAAACATTCAAACTGGAAAAGTAAAACATTGCAATTCTTCTTATTTTACGATGGTTGCTAAAGATGGACTTGGAAACAATTCTAAAGTACCTGGAATTATTATTAGTAACGACAATGAAATGCGAAGGTTTCTAGAAGCTATTCATAGAAATGAAACTAAAAAGAATCGCCTTATAGATTTTGATAGCGAGAATTTCTCTCCAAAAGACCACATGAAAGAATTGGAAAATTACAACGTAAAAATTGCTTTGTAGTTCATGCCCGAAATTATTGATTTAAGTCAGGAAATTTTTGATGGAATGCCTGTTTACAAAAGTCTTCCTCAAGTAAAAATGAGCGTACATAACACCCATGAAGAATGGGACGGTATTGAAAACCCAACAACGCAAACTCCCGCTGTTTATAAATTAGAACTAGGAGAACATACCGGTACTCATGTAGATGCTATTAACCACATGGCGGCTAAGCACAAAGGAAAATCTATAGACACCATGCCGCTATCTATGTTCTATACAGAAGGGATTTGCTTAGATTTTTCTCATAAAAGGTTACAAGAATTGATTAGCTCTGAAGAAGTTAAAGACGCTTTAACCAAAGAAAACTTAACTATTAACAAGGGAGACACCGTACTGCTGTATACCAATCATTATAACAAGCATTTCAATACTAAAAACTGGGGAAAAGGACCTGGAATAACTATTGAATGTGCTCAGTGGCTTGGTGAGCAAGAAATAGCAGCTTTTGGAGTGGAAACAATGTCGCCCGGAGTTCCTAAAATTTCCAATAAGGAAGTGCATCATATCTGTGGGGATATGGGATTTACACATTACGAAAATATGATTAACCTTGACAAATTAATTGGCAGAGGACGTTTTAGATTTATTGCTTTGCCTTTAAAAATAAGAGGAGGTACTGGCTCTCCTGTAAGAGCTGTGGCTATTTTTGAATAAAAACCGAAGTGTAATAACACTTCGGTCAACTATATCTTTTAATTAATCTCATATTCAGTATTTACAGTCTCACTTAATCTGAAGTACCCCAATACCTCTTCACCTGGATCACTTACATTAAAACAATTCCCTTTTAAGCGCGCAGGAGTTGTCTGAAAAGGTCCACCTTCTCCTAGTTGTTCTATCAACAAGTCTAAATAATTATAATAACGCTGTGAAATTCCCTGAAAACTAAGGATAACATTTGTCCCTTTTTGCAAATTATCATCTTGATACTCCATAAAGTTTTGATTCCCATCTGTAAATTCATCCTTTAAAGTTTCAAAATCAGGAATGGCTATATTAGATGCTTTAAATACCCCTAAATAATAATTAGCAATATTAACAGGATCATCAAAATATACCTTTAATCGAATCTCCTCATCTCCACCAAACGAAGAAACTACTTCTTGCTCTATATTTACTATTTCAACAACAGAAACGAGTGTCTCTGAAGCATTATATGTACGACCTTCATATACTATTTCTAAATCATATGTATCATTTAAAACTGGATTAAAGGAGTTTGTGCTATATTCTCCATTATTCTGATGTACAAATGAAAAAACTTCTCCAGTAGTACTATTGGTAATAGTTACTGCCGCAGCAGTAACTGGTTCGTTTGAATTATTAGAAAAATACTCTGAAGATGTACTAAGCTTAATCGTTTGATTTGTTCCTGAAGTACCCTTTTCCCATAAGATTGAGGCTTCTACTACTAATCTCTCTCCAGCGTTTGGAACAGTTACATCTACTACTTTTGTGCAAGACGTAAAAACACCTATAACAACTAGTATTACTATTGATTTTATTGCGGTTTTAAACATAATCTATTTTTAGTTTAATTACTTGATATTTTATATAAACACTCTAGGGATTTTAGAACTTAAAATTATAACTCACTGAAGGAACAATTCCGAATATTGAGGTTTGTGTAGCTTCATTTAATCCCGATGTTGAATTCTGACCGAAGCTTATAGATGCTGCATTTTGCCTGTTGTATACGTTATAAATACTAAAAACCCACTCTCCTTTCCATTTTCTATTTTTATTCTTTCTTGGTGTTAAAGTAGCCGAAATATCTAAACGATGATACGCCGGTAATCTACTCGCATTTCTTTCTCCATAAGTTGGTACAGACAACCCTTGATATTGGAATTGACCATTTGGATACGTTACTGGCCTCCCTGTTTGGAAGGCAAAATTTCCTCCAAAACTCCACTTTTCATTTAACTTATAACTTCCTGTAAATGAAAAATCATGTGTACGATCATAGGCTGTATTGTACCAATTTCCATTGTTTATACCAAGACCTCCTGAATTATTCCCTGGTGTTCTTTGTTGTGCTTTAGATAATGTATATGAAATCCATCCGGTAAAATCTCCTTTGTTTTTTCTGAGTAAAAGCTCCGCCCCATAGGATCTCATTTCCCCAATTAGAATTTCTCTCTCTATGTTATTCTGTGCTATTAAATCTGCCCCATCAACATAATCTATACGATTGTTTACCGTTTTATAGTACCCCTCTATTTCGAAAGAATACATATTCTCTCGAAAATTCCTAAAGTATCCTATCGCATATTGATCTGCTAATTGAGGTTTTACAAATTTTCCACTTGGAGCCCATACATCTAGAGGAGTTGCTGAAGTTGTATTTGATATTAAATGTAAATATTGCGCTGTTCTGTTATAGCTAGTTTTAATAGATGATTTGTCATTTAATTGATAAGAAAGTGCAAATCTAGGTTCAAAATTCCCAAAAGAAGCTATCGTTTCACCACTTGCGTAAGCAGTTTCTCCTATAGCTACTGCTCTTTCATATATTCCTAGCTGGGTATTATATACTACAGGTAAATCATTCTCATACTCATTGAGTGTTTGACTTCCTAAACGATGAAACGTGCTAAAACGTACTCCATACATTGCTGTTAACTTATCTGATACTTTGTGCTCTAAACTCGTATAAACTCCTCCTTCCAAAGCAAACTTTTGATCTAGTTTTCTAGGGTTGATTCCAGAACTTTCATTTAAAGGATTCAACTCTCCTGGATTGAAGCGATAGTAAATTCCACTTGCTCCAAAATTGAATTTCATTTTATCATTAAGATAATAACCAATATCATATTTTACATTATAATTACTGATGTCAGATTTCCAATCTAACCCTGTTATATCTAATTGTAAGCCATAATTATACCTGCTATATATCAATGATAAGTTTGCAAATAATTTTTCATTGAAAATATGATTCCATCTCAAGTTTCCAGTCAAGTTTCCATAAGAGTTTGAAAATCTTTTAGATAAACTAAAATTATCTTGTCCTAAATACCCCGATAAAAACAATCTATTTTTATCGTTGATTTTATAATTAGTTTTAAAATTAACATCATAAAAATTGGCACTATTTTTATTATCGGTTAACTTTAAAAATAAATGAGCATAGAAGGCTCTCCCAGCCAATAAAAAAGAACCTTTATCATTAAATGCAGGGCCTTCAACTGTTAATCTACTAGAAATGGCCCCAACACCTCCTGTAAATGCTAATTCTTTACTATTTCCTTCTTTTTGTCGAATATCCAAAACCGAAGAAACTCGTCCTCCAAATTGCGCAGGAATACCACCTTTATATAATTTAATATCTTTAATAGCATCACTGTTAAAAACGGAAAAAAAACCAAATAAATGTGATGAGTTATAAATAATTGCTTCATCTAGAAGTACTAAATTTTGATCCTCTGCTCCTCCTCTAACATTAAATCCAGATGCTCCTTCTCCCGAATTTGTTACCCCAGGAAGAAGTTGTATGGATTTTATAATATCTACTTCCCCCATTACAGCGGGTATCTGTTTTATTGTTTTAGTAGATAGTTTTGTAACACTCATTTGTGGCGTTCGTAGATTTGTCTTTTTTGAACCATCCGTTGTAATTATAACTTCTTCCAATTGGGAAGTATCTTCTTTAAGTTCAAAATTTAACTTTACATTTTCCATTAAAGACACTTCTTTCTCAATTGTTGAATAGCCTAAATAAGATATCAAGAGTGTATAATCTCCTTTTACAACAGTTAATGAATAGAAACCATATTCGTTTGTTGATACCCCTAAATTAGTTCCTTTGATGAGAATAGTTGCTCCAGACAAAGTTTCCCCATTTGTTTTGTCCTTTAATATTCCACTAATGGTAATTTTTTCTTGAGAGAACCCATAGAAAGACCCCAAAAGCAAAACATATAGAATGAATTTCTTCATAAGTTTTAAATTGGTTTTTAATTAATTTTTCTTCAAAACTAACGAGAAGCCCCTCTTCGTATTGGTTATGTTTACTGGGGTTGGTGCGAAAAAACCTTTTTAGGTGCGAAAAGCTTTAGATTAACTTTTCTTTAAGAGAATGGAAAGTAACAAGAATAATATTAATACAACGACAGCTTTGTTTTAATATCTTTTAAATAAGTTTTTGAAACTGGAATTTTGATTAATTTTTCTGTTCCCAAAATCAAAATTGGCTTTTGATTAATGTATCGTAAGCTTACAATATTTAACATATTTACAGCATAAGAACGATGACATTTAATTATCGAAGGAAAATCTTCCAACTCTTTCAATGCTTTTGAAAATCGTGTTCTGACACTTTGTTCAAGTAATCGTTCATTTTTTAGATACTGGATAGATATATACTGGTTCTGCGATTCAATAGCATAAATTGCATTCATTGGAACAGTTAACTTACACTCATTCTTTTCATCTAAAAATTTTACAAGAGCTTCATTTCCCGATGCTATTTTATAATGATTTTCAACCGTTCTTAAATCACTCTCTATTTCTTTTTTATTTTCTTGCAATTGCTTTATATAATTATAAATCAGTGTTCCCATTACTGGATAAAGTAAAACGATTGACAAACTAAAAAAAATCTCTAATGACTGTAATATCACTTCATCAAAAAAATCTTGCCAATTTTTAATATCTTCTTCTAGAACAATAACATCTACAAAAGTTATAATTGTAACTATTAACGATACATCTATAAAAAACCATTTTAAAAGATACTTAATCGTGTACTTCTTTTTAGAATACTTATTTCTAATGATAAATTGACTCAATGATAGCACCACGAAAATAATAGTGGCAAAAATGAATACAACCAATACATAATGTACTAGAGAGTGATTATGTTCCTTAGCTCCATTTAAAATACCAAAAGGACGATAAATCAGTAAGAAAAGAATAAAGAACAACGTACAACTAATTACATATTGCCATTTTTCTTTTTTAGAGTTGCATAACTGGAAGGGAATATTGACAAATTGCTTTATTTTCATTGGTTAAGTTTGGGAATTACATTAACGGATATAAAACTAAAAAAATTGCGTTTTCAACTAGTTAAATTGTTCCCAATAAAAATCCCCAAAGGGGTTTCCTTTGGGGATTATCTGTTTTATAATAATCTTTCTATTTACTCAAGTACATTTTACGTCTTGAATATAGATCATAGAACGTATCATCTCTTAACGAATCAATAAATAAAATACTTTCTCCTGTAGACTTCATCTCTGGTCCTAGTTTCTTATTCACATTCGGGAACTTGTTAAACGAGAATACTGGTTGCTTAATTGCAAACCCTTCTAATTGAGGATTGAAATCAAAATCAGTTACTTTCTTCTCTCCTAGCATTACTTTCGTAGCATAGTTTACATAAGGCTCTTTGTATGCCTTTGCAATAAATGGTACTGTACGAGAGGCTCTTGGGTTTGCTTCAATAATGTATACTTTATCATCTTTAATAGCAAACTGGATATTTATCAATCCTTTTGTTTTTAATGCCAACGCAATTGTTTTTGTATACTCTCTAATTTGCTCTAAAACCAATTCTCCTAAGTTAAAGGCTGGCAATGTTGCGTTTGAATCTCCTGAGTGTACTCCACATGGTTCAATATGCTCCATGATTCCTATGATATATACATTTTCTCCGTCACAAATAGCATCTGCCTCTGCTTCAATTGCTCCTTCTAAGTAATGATCTAACAATAACTTGTTATTTGGAATCTTACGTAACAAATCTACTACGTGCTCTAATAACTCTTCTTTATTGATTACAATCTTCATTCCTTGCCCTCCTAACACATATGATGGACGCACTAATATTGGGAAATCTAGCTCATCTGCTAATTTCAATGCTTCATCTGCTGTAGATGCTACACCAAACTCTGGATAAGGAATATTATTATCTTTTAATAAGGTTGAGAAACTTCCTCTATCTTCTGCTAAATCTAAGGCCTCATAACTTGTTCCGATAATAGGAATTCCATAACGGTCTAATTTCTCAGCTAATTTTAAAGCCGTTTGCCCTCCTAACTGTACAATAACTCCTTCTGGTTTTTCATGCTTGATAATATCGTAGATATGTTCCCAGAATACTGGTTCAAAGTATAATTTATCCGCAGTATCAAAATCAGTAGAAACTGTTTCTGGATTACAGTTAATCATAATAGTTTCATAACCTGACTCTTTAGCGGCATATACCCCATGTACACAACAATAATCAAATTCTATTCCTTGCCCAATACGGTTAGGTCCAGAACCAAGTACTATAATTTTCTTTTTATCGGTTACAACACTCTCATTTGCTGGTAACTTCTCTCCATCAGCAGTTTCAACCTCATTTTCAAAAGTTGAATAATAATATGGCGTTTGTGCCTTAAACTCAGCTGCACAAGTATCTACTAACTTGTAAACACGCTTTATCTTTAACTCTTCACGCTTTTTATATACTTCACTCTCTAAACACCCTAACATATGTGCAATCTGACGATCTCCATATCCTTTTTGCTTAGCTTCTAATAATAACTCTCTATCTAAAGTATCAATAGTATACGTAGAGATTTCTTTCTCTAACTGGAACAACTCCTCGTATTGTTTTAAATACCACATATCAATCTTTGTGATATCATAAATCTTACTTAAAGGAATTCCCATTGCAATAGCATCGTAGATTGCAAAAACACGATCCCAACTTGCATAGGTTAACTTTTCAATAATTTGGTTATAATCTTTATATCCTTTTCCGTCAGCTCCTAAACCATTACGTTTAATTTCTAACGATTGCGTAGCTTTGTGTAACGCTTCTTGAAAAGAACGTCCAATTCCCATTACTTCACCCACCGCCTTCATTTGTAATCCTAAAGTTCTATCAGAGCCTTCAAATTTATCAAAGTTCCAACGTGGAATTTTTACAATAACATAATCTAATGTTGGCTCAAATAATGCCGAAGTAGATTTCGTAATTTGATTATCTAATTCATCTAAAGTATATCCGATAGCTAATTTTGCAGCAATCTTAGCAATTGGATATCCAGTTGCTTTAGATGCTAATGCTGATGAACGAGATACACGTGGGTTAATTTCAATTGCAATAATATCTTCTTTCTCATCTGGAGAAACTGCGAACTGAACATTACATCCTCCTGCAAATTCACCAATAGAACGCATCATTTTAATTGCCATATCACGCATTTTCTGATAGGTTTTATCAGAAAGTGTCATTGCTGGAGCAACTGTAATTGAATCTCCAGTATGGATTCCCATAGGATCCATATTTTCGATAGAACAGATAATTACAACGTTATCGTTATCATCTCGTAATAATTCTAACTCATACTCTTTCCATCCCATCATAGCCTTATCAATCATTACTTCATGAATAGGAGAAATTTCTAATCCTCTCGATAATGATTTTTCAAATTCAGCTTCATCATATACAATTGAGGCACCGGCACCACCTAAAGTAAAGGATGCTCTAATACATAATGGAAAACCAAACTCTTGTGCAATTTCTTTACCTTTTAAGAACGAAGTAGCAGTAGCTTGAGGAGCCATCGGCACATCTATTTCTTCCATTAACAAACGGAACTTATCTCTATCTTCCGTAATGTTAATTGCATCAATATCTACCCCAATAATTTCTACTCCAAAATCTTTCCAAATTCCTTTCTCATCTGCTTCAATACACAAGTTTAATGCTGTTTGTCCTCCCATAGTAGGTAAAACTGCATCAATTTGCGGATGTTCTTTTAAAATTTGAATAATCGATTTTGTATTTAAAGGCAATAAATACACATGATCTGCCATCGAAGGGTCGGTCATAATCGTTGCTGGATTCGAATTAATTAAAATTGTTTCGATTCCATCTTCTCTTAATGAACGTAATGCTTGTGATCCTGAGTAGTCAAATTCACATGCTTGACCAATTACGATAGGTCCAGATCCAATAATTAAAATTGATTTAAGGTCTTGTCTTTTAGGCATTTTTAATAGTGTGTTGTGTGTTTTTTGTAAAAATATAAATTGAATAGGTATAAAAAAAGGTGTTACTATAAAAAAGTAACACCTTTATTTAATGACTAACATCATTATCTTTTATGTCTTGTTTCAGAAGAAACAGATATTTTCTTTCTTCCTTTTGCTCTTCTTCTTGCTAATACTTTACGACCATTAGCAGAAGCCATTCTTTCTCTGAAACCATGTTTGTTTCTTCTCTTACGTTTCGATGGTTGGTACGTTCTTTTTGGCATTTCTAAATTTTTTAAATGTCTTGTTTATTAATTTAACTGCTTTCGTGAAATTCCGTCTGCTAAAAGCGTGGGCAAATATACAACAGTTTTTTAGTCTGACAAATCCATTTTTTATTTTTTTTCATTATTTTTTTTCATGAAAGAAAATCGCTGCAATATACTCTATTTTTTATTTTTTTTATTTGTTCGTATTGGCAGACTTCTTACTTTTGCCCAAACCTAACAACACCATGAACAACACTAAATATGTCTTTGTAACTGGAGGCGTAACTTCATCCTTAGGAAAAGGAATTATAGCAGCATCTTTAGCTAAATTATTACAACAAAGAGGCTACTCAGTAACCATTCAAAAATTAGACCCATATATTAACATAGACCCAGGAACATTAAATCCTTATGAACATGGAGAATGTTATGTTACTGACGATGGTGCTGAAACTGATTTAGATTTAGGTCATTACGAACGTTTTTTAAATATTCCTACTTCTCAGGCTAATAATGTAACTACTGGTAGGATTTATCAATCGGTAATTAACAAAGAGCGTAAAGGAGAGTTTTTAGGTAAAACGGTGCAAGTAATTCCGCATATTACTGATGAAATTAAACACAGAATTCAAATTCTTGGTAATACAGGTGATTATGATATTGTAATTACAGAAATTGGAGGAACTGTAGGTGATATTGAATCACTTCCTTACATAGAATCTGTACGTCAATTACAATGGGAGTTAGGAGAACACAATGCTATCGTTATTCATTTAACTTTAGTTCCTTATTTAGCTGCTGCAGGTGAATTGAAAACAAAACCTACACAGCACTCCGTAAAAATGTTAATGCAAAGTGGTGTTAGTCCTAATATTTTAGTGTGTAGATCTGAACATGAAATATCTGACGACATTAAGCGTAAACTAGCATTGTTTTGTAATGTTAAAAAAGAAAACGTTGTACAGTCTTTAGATGCTGAAACCATTTATGATGTTCCTAATTTGATGTTCAAAGAAGGATTAGATTATGTGGTTTTAGATAAATTGAACTTATCAACTAGAAAACAACCTAAGTTAACCGCTTGGAATAAATTTTTAGAAAAGCATAAAAATCCAACTTCTACGATAGAAATCGGTTTAGTTGGTAAATATGTAGAATTACACGATTCTTATAAATCAATAACAGAAGCCTTCATTCATGCTGGTGCTGCCAACAAAACAAAAGTAAATGTTCGTTGGATACATTCTGAAGAATTAACGCCAGATAATGCTGCATCAATGTTAGAAGGTTTAAACGGAGTTTTGGTTGCTCCTGGTTTTGGAGACAGAGGTATTGAAGGTAAAATTGCTGCAGTACAATATGTTCGTGAAAACAACATTCCGTTCTTAGGGATTTGTTTAGGAATGCAAATGGCTGTTATTGAATATTCACGTAACATTCTTGGATTGAAGGACGCCAATTCTACAGAAATGAATCCTAAAGTTAAGCACCCCGTTATTAACTTAATGGAAGAACAAAAAGATATTACCGATAAAGGTGGAACAATGCGTTTAGGTGCTTGGGATTGTCAAATAACTCAAGATTCTAAAGTTTTTGAAGCATATAAATCGGAGTTAATTAGCGAGCGTCACCGCCATCGTTATGAATTTAACAATGTATATAAAGAACAAATTGAAGAAGCTGGTATGAAAACAACAGGTATTAATCCAGATACTGGATTGGTTGAGATTGTAGAAATACCTTCTCACCCATGGTTTGTTGGAGTTCAGTACCACCCTGAATATAAAAGTACAGTGCTAAATCCACATCCTTTATTTGTTAATTTTGTAAAGGCTTCATTAAAGCACTCAAAAAAATAAAAACAAATCCTGCCTTTTGCAGGATTTTTTGTTTTTCCAAGAAAAACGGAACACCCTTTGAACTATATCCTATCAGTTAAATTAATCGTAGTAAAACCCATTAATTTATAGCTTGTTTTACTACCTTTGTCGGGTTTTCTCAATAAAAGAAAACGCATACTGACAAGTTGACATTTATAAAATATATCAATGGAACAAAAAAATTTTGATTTTAAATCCTTTATAGGAATGTTATTAATTGGTCTAGTCTTTTTTTGGTGGACCAATAACTCTAAAGAAGAAGTACCTACCGAAGAAACTACTACCGAACAGGTAACATCAGCACCAACGACTACAGAAACAACAGCAAGTGAAGCATTCATCGAAAATGATTCTTTACGTGCTATTGCTTTAAAAAATAAATTAGGAGCTTTTGCTTTTAGTGCTTTACAAACAAAACAAGAAACAAAAGTTTTAGAAAACGACGTTTTAAAACTTACTATTGATACAAAAGGAGGACAAATTGTTGAAGCTTTGATTAAAAATCAACAAACTTATGACTCTTTGCCTTTATATTTAATTAAAGACAAAAACGCCTCTTTTAATATTAATTTTGGAACTACTGATAACAGAATTTTAAATACGAAAGATTTACTATTTGAACCTTCTTATACTGAAAATGGAGAAAACAAGATACTTTCTATGAAGTTAAAAGTATCTGACAGTCAATTTTTGGAGTATCGTTATGAAATGAAACCTAACGATTATAGAGTTGGATTTGCAGTTCGTTCACAAGGATTAAGTACTGTTATTAATAGTTCACAACAAATCAACTTAGACTGGAACTTAAAAGGGTATAGACATGAAAAAAGTCAAAAGACTGAAAACATGTATACCTATTACTACTATAAAACAGATGATGAAGTAGAGTATTTAAATCCAAATGACTCTGAAGTTGTGAGTGATGTTGATTGGGTTGCTTACAAACAACATTTCTTTAGTTCTGTTTTAATGAGTGATACTCCTTTTAATGGAGCAACTGTTACTTCTACTGATTTTAAAGGAGAAGATGTAGACTCTGTTTACATGAAAACTTTTGCTTTAAAAACTCCTTTACAATTAATGAATGGAGAATTAAATTATAACATGGAATGGTTCTACGGACCTTCTAACTATAATTTATTAAAAACATATAAAGGAACCGATTTAGCAGAAATTAGTGATTTAGGTTGGGGAATTTTTGGTTTCTTAAACCGAACTATTTTCTACCCTGTATTTAACATGTTAAAAGGATTCATTGGAAACTTTGGACTCATCATTATTTTAATGACAATTGTAGTTCGTATTATCATGTCTCCAGTTTTATATAAATCGTATGTTTCTAGTGCTAAGATGAAAGTTATTCGTCCAGAAATGGAAGCGATTAACAAAAAGTATCCTGGAAATGAGAATGCAATGAAACGTCAACAAGAAATCATGGCGGTGCAACGAAAAGCAGGTGTTAGTATGATGTCTGGTTGTATCCCAGCACTATTACAAATGCCGGTATTCTTTGCTTTATTTAAGTTCTTCCCAACGAATTTCGATTTACGTCAAAAGAGTTTCTTATGGGCTAATGATTTATCTTCTTACGATATTGTTGCTAAACTTCCATTCAAGATTCCTTTCTATGGAGATCACGTAAGTTTATTTCCAATTTTAGCTTCTGTTGCTATTTTCTTTTATATGAAGATGAACCAGAGTCAACAAGCAAATATGCAAGCCCCTCCACAAGAAGGTATGCCAGATATGAGTAAAATGATGAAGTATATGATTTACTTCTCTCCTATCATGATGTTATTCTTCTTTAACAACTATGCAAGTGGATTAAGTTTATATTATTTCATCTCTAACTTACTTACCATCACAATTATGTTTGTAATTAAGAATTATGTAATCGATGAGGCTAAAATTCATGCTAAAATTGAAGAAAACAAAAAGAAACCTGTAAAGAAGAGTAAATTTAGAGAGCGTTTAGATGCTGCAATGAAACAAGCTCAAGAACAACAAGCTGCTCAACAAAAAGCTAAGACTAAAAATAAAAAATAAGCTATAATAGATATTCTATATCGAATCCCAAATCTTAATTGATTTGGGATTTTTTTAACGTATAAATTACAAAATATAATAACTATTTCAACGTTTGGAAGTACTAAACACTTCATATGCTTAGAACTATCCAAATAGTGGCTATACTACAAGGAATCTTTTTACTTTTCATTCTATCTCAACGTAAAAAAGTATATAAAAAAGTAAACTTTTGGCTCCTTTTTGCTGCTATTAGTTCGGTTATATTGTTTGTTATCGGAGATGATGATTATAACTTATTTGTAAAGAATTCTAATTGGTTTTTGTTTCACGAACCCCTAATCATAACTTTTTTCTTTTTATTAGTTCGTTATTACAAATCCGATAAAGATAGTTTTGCTAATAATGATTTTCTTTTTTTCCTTCCATACATATTAAACTTACTTTTAAATTTTTCAGAAGAGGTTCCAATACTTGCAGACCATATGATTATACTAATATTTGATGGATTGCTAGAGTTTGTTTTTATGGGAATGATTTTATATACTTTGTATGATATTGTAAAAAGAAAAAAGGAAAGCTGGCTCTTGTTTTTTATAGCTCCTTTGGCCTTTGTGTTTATAATTGGAGAATTCACCTATTTCATTACTAATTCACACGATACACCTTACTTTTTAGAAAGCTACGGGCTTATACTTACTTCTATATTCCTATTTTACTTGGTACTTTATAAACTCATTATAACTCCTAAAGATGTATTACCACAAGTTGGAGGCTGTAAATACAAATCTTCAAATTTGAATGAACTTTCAATTACTCATTTGAAAACGGCAATTCATCATTTAATTGTTGAAAAAAAATGGTATCGAAATCAAAAGTTGACCGTTAATGAAGTAGCGAAAGAATTAGGTGTACCTAGACAACAAATATCAGAAGTTTTGAATGTGCATATGCAAACCGGATTCCAAGATTTTCTAAACAAATATCGCGTTGAAGAATTTATAATATGCCTTCAAAATGAAACTTATAAAAGTTATACTCTTTTGGCTATTGCCAATGAAGTTGGATTTAGTTCTAAATCATCTTTTAATACTACGTTTAAAAAACTAACAGGTATCACTCCTAGCCAGTATAAAAAGGAATTAATGCTTTCTTAAATTATCTTAAAACAATACATCTACACCTATAAAAACCGTTCAGAATTCGAATTCTGAACGGTTTTTATTTCAAAATACATTTTCACAAACAATTAAAAAACAGCAAATTAACACTCGCTAGACTCAAATCAGTGTATAAAACGTATTCTGAACCTACTTTATTTTTAAACAGTTTACACTCCCTTTACTTTTGATTTAAAGTTCTTCTATATTTTTCAAATTCTAGAGAACATTTTGTTTAAATCAACTTTAATTCCTTTTAAAAATACGTGAACATAATTACTCTAAAAACAATAAAATGAATACAACTTTTAATTTGGCAATTGTAATTCCTTGTTACAATGAAGCACAAAGACTTAGAGTAGCAAAATATAAGAGCTTCCTAAAAAAATACTCCAATACCGTTATTTGTTTTGTAAATGATGGAAGTACCGATGACACCTATACCGTCCTAGAAAGTATTAGAACTGAATACCCATCCCAAGTATCAGTTTTAAATCAACCCAAAAATCTCGGTAAAGCAGAAGCTGTAAGAGCTGGAGTTTTACATTGCGGCAAAGAGTTTTATGCTGAAAAAATAGGTTATTTGGATGCCGATTTATCCACTTCCTTAGAAGAATGCTATCATATGAGTACAAACCTATCCTCTACTACTTATTTTGTTTTTGGATCTCGAATTGCAAAACTAGACAGTACTATAAACAGGAAACAATACAGGTTTTTAATAGGACGATGTATTGCTACATTAATCTCTCGGCAGTTACAATTAAAAATATATGACACTCAATGTGGCTGCAAAATTTTCAAACAATCCTTAGGTATGCTCTTATTTCAAGAGAGATTTATTTCTAAGTGGTTATTTGATGTTGAACTTTTTCATCGCTTAATCGCAATTTATGGAAGGAAGAATTTAAAAACCATTGCCAAAGAAATTCCTCTACAATCTTGGTGTGACACAGATGATTCAAAAGTTCCATTTAGCTATTTCTTTAAGCTTTGGACAGATTTAAGAAATATAGGAAGTACCTATAAGCGCTCAAACTCTCAATCTACTTTACCACATGAAACAATTCTTGAATAAAAAAACATTCTTTGGGTATGCTGTTCTTGGTTTACTATTGTTAAGGTCTTATTTAAATGCCGTACTTCCATTAATGGATAAAACCGAAGCTCGTTATGCCGAAATAGCTAGAATAATGGCTGAGACAAATAACTGGATTACTCCACAAATAGATTACGGCATCCCTTTTTGGGCCAAACCTCCTCTATCTACTTGGCTATCTGCATTGAGTATATCTTTATTTGGAGATAATGAATTTTCTGTAAGACTTCCTTATTTAATATTAGCTTTAGCCATAATCCTATTAGTTGGAAAATACGGTAAGAGAGCTCAACTTTCTTATTTCTTTCCTGCTTTTATCTTACTAACAATTCCTGAGTTCTTATTGCATGCTGGTGTAGTATCTACAGATACTGCTTTAGCCTTTTGTGTAGCCTTAACCATGCTTAGCTTTTGGGAAGCTATCCAAGAAAATGCCAAGTGGTATTGGAAATATCTCATTTTTGTAGGATTAGGGTTTGGTCTTTTGGCCAAAGGTCCTATTGTTGGCATTCTTACTCTTCCTCCTATTATCATCTGGTTGGCTTTACATAAAAAACTTTTATTTGCACTTAAAAAAACCCCAATTATCCTAGGCATATTAATCATCTTGTGTATTGCTCTACCTTGGTATTTATTAGCTGAAAAGAATACTCCTGGTTTTATAGATTATTTTATCGTAGGGGAACATTTTAAACGTTTCTTTGACTCTAGTTGGTCTGGAGACAAATATGGATTTCCTAAATCACAACCATTAGGAATGGTTTGGATATTTTTACTGTTTTTTGCTTTAAAATGGATTCAAGTAGTACTGTATAAAGTTTGGCAAAAACGAAAAACTATAAAAAAACACCCATGGATAAGCTTTTTACTCCTTTGGTTACTTTGGACTCCTTTCTTTTTTACCTTTTCAAAAAGTCTAATACATCCATATATTCTGCCAGTAATGGTTCCTATTGCTCTATTAATAACCCATTGGTTTA
Organism: Tenacibaculum sp. 190130A14a; assembly: GCF_964048965.1. Lineage (NCBI taxonomy): Bacteria > Pseudomonadati > Bacteroidota > Flavobacteriia > Flavobacteriales > Flavobacteriaceae > Tenacibaculum > Tenacibaculum polynesiense. Next base: position 2,734,126 of record NZ_OZ040189.1, read on the forward strand.
GTTCTTTTAACCGTAAAAAAACACTTATTAATATAGCGCTAGTTTTTCCAATACTCTCGCTATTTATAATCGTACCTGCTAACTTTCTTGGTTGCACAAAATACTTTGCTCCAACAGACAAATATTTAATTTTTAATAGTTCACCAATAAAGGGAAAACTATTCCATTTAAAATCCAAAAGTTATTCAAGTCAATTTTATTCAAAAGGTAATATAGAAAGTATTTCCATTCCTAAATTAGAACAAACAATTCAACAGAATGAAGATTCTTTCAAGGTTATTATTCCCAACAAAACGTTCCACAAAATATCTTTAGAGACTAGAAAAAAACTGCAACCTCTTGATAAAAATCACAAAAAGGGTATTTATGCTTTTTTCAAGTCAAAAAGTTAACGTTTTATTTAACACTCTTTTAACAAAGAAGGTTTAAACCTCTACGGAAATTTGCAGTCCTACTAGTTTAATCGAACAATTAACAATTTTAATGAAACATCTAACTATACTGCTACTTTTAATTTGTAGTGTAACCTTTGCACAAAGACCAAATTTCAAAGGAAAAAACATACCAAAAATTACACTAACTGGTAAAGTGGTAGAGACCAATTCGAAACAAGCTTTAGAATATGCTACGATAGTTTTAACGCATGTAAAAAGCAAAAGAGTAACCGGAGGTGTAACGGATATTCAAGGAAATTTTTCAATAGAAATTCCAAAGGGAAAATACAATATCAAAGTAGAGTTTATTGGTTTTAAAACAAAAAACTTAACCCCAAGGGTCTTTTCAGAAAACACCAATTTAGGAACCGTAACACTTTCTGAGGACACCGAAACTTTAGACGAAGTAGAAATCATTGCAGAAAAATCAACTGTTGAAATACGTTTAGATAAGAAAATCTATAATGTAGGTAAAGACATGACTGTAAAAGGAGGAAATGCTTCTGACGTTTTAGACAATGTACCCTCTGTAAATGTTGATGCTGAAGGAGCTGTTAGTCTACGCGGAAATGAGAACGTACGTATTTTAATCGATGGAAAACCATCAGCGCTTGTTGGCTTAAATGGTACCGATGCTTTAAGAAACCTTCCTGCAGAAGCTATTGAAAAAGTAGAAGTAATCACCTCTCCTTCTGCCCGATATGATGCCGAAGGTACTGCGGGTATTTTAAATATTATTCTTAGAAAAGGAAAAATTACTGGATTTAATGGTTCGGTAAATCTTACCGTTGGTAATCCAGACCAACTGGCTATAGCTCCTAATTTAAACTATCGTACTAAAAAGATTAACCTATTTTCAAACTTTGGGTACTCTTATAGAAAAGGTCCAGGAAATTCTTTTTCTAAATTTTCTTACTTAGGAGATGACGCTATTGTTGATAGTACTCAAACAGAAGACAGAACCTTTAACAGAAAAAACAAGAACTTTAATGCTTCTTTAGGATTAGAATACTATTTAACTAAGAACAGCTCTATTACAGGGTCTTTCTTTTACCGTGATTCTAATGGAGATGACATTGCTACAAATATTACAGACAGATATCTATTTGAAGATCCTAATCAAGCATTACTCAATGAAACACGTATAGAAAATGAGGAGGAAGATGGTACCGACAAACAATATTCTTTAAATTACACGAATAACTTTGACGGTAAAGGACAAAAACTAACTATTGATCTACAATATGGTGAAAGTGATGAAACAGAAAATGCTCCAATTACCACCAATGGAGTTCTTACAGAGAATAACTCTCAAATCACAAGTTCTACAGATAAACTTTTACAAATAGATTATGTTTTACCACTAGGTGAAAAAAGTCAGTTTGAAATTGGTCACAAGACTACTTTACAAGATTTAAATTCAGATTTTAGAGTACGTATTTTAGATCCTAACAACAGTTTTGATCCTTCAAATGCCATTAACTTTAAACAAAATATTTATGCATTTTACACCCAATTTGGAAGTAAAATAAACAAGTTTTCATACTTATTAGGGTTAAGAACTGAAATTACAGATATCGACTTAGATGTAATTACAACCAATCAAACTTCTGATAAAAATTTCACTGAATGGTTTCCTACAGTAAACCTTGGATATGAGTTAAACGATAATGAAAATATTACACTTGGGTATAGCAGAAGGTTAAGAAGACCTCGTCATTGGTTTTTAAATCCTTTTGAAAGCAGAAGCTCTGCTACCAATATTTTTAGAGGAAATCCTGATTTGACTCCAACATTTACAAGTTCATTTGATTTAGGATACAACACAAAAATTAATAAATTTAATTTAGGTGCATCTGTATATTATCAAATTTCTACAGATTTAATACGACCTGTTTCAATTACAGAAGTGAGAAATGGAACAAATGTATTTATTCGACAACCAATTAATCTGAATGACGAAAAAAGATATGGTTTTGAATTTACAACCAACTATACTCCCGCTAAATGGGCAAGATTCTCTGCATCTTTTAATTACTTTAAGTTTAATACAGATCCTTTTACTTATGTATATACCGCTTCTAATGGAGATCAAATAACTACCATTTTAGATGAAGTTAATGAAAGTAGCTGGTTTACACGTTTCAATTCAAGAATTACATTGCCTGCTAAAATTCAATGGCAAACACGTATTATGTATCGTGGACCTCAGGCCAATGCACAATCCGATAGAGATGGAATATTTGTTACGAACTTATCATTTAGCAAAGACATTTTTAAAGATAAAGCTTCATTGGTATTAAACGTTAGTGATGTATTCAATTCTCGTAAACGTCAAAGTACTACGTATTTTGGTAGTAGAGAAAATCCTACAACCCTTTCTACAGGAGAGTTTCAGTGGAGAGAACGTCAAATATCATTAAGTTTTACGTATCGATTCAATCAAAAGAAAAAACGCGAACGATCTCGTAGAGAATTCGATGGTGGTGGTGAAGAATTTGGTGGATAATAAAAATTAGAGGGAGTAATTATACTTCCTCTTTTTTTAAGAAAATAAAAAAAGCTCGTTCAAATGAACGAGCTTTCTTAATATCTTGCGTAAGATGCTTACTTACCTTCAGCAGCTTTCTTTGCTTCTTTTTTTAGTTTCCAGTTCTCCCAAATTGTTCCACCAATCCAGTAAGGTACTACAAATGTTAATAAGAAAATTAACAACCAAAATCCAGCTGTAAAAATAAACATGAATAATACTAATCCTGAAAATTCTGAAAAATCTAACATTTGTCTCTTCTTAATAATTTGTTACGCGACAAAATTAAAACTATTTTTTTTTACAACCAATAAAATCTCGTAAAAATCAACATCTAAAACTATAAGAATTTGTAATTTTGGACTTCGTTAATTTTAAGCAATTTAAACAATTCAACATGACTAAATATAGAATTGAAAAAGATACCATGGGACAGGTAGAAGTACCTGCAGATAAATATTGGGGAGCGCAAACAGAACGTTCTCGTAACAATTTTAAAATTGGAGCTCCTGCTTCTATGCCATTAGAAGTAGTATACGGATTTGCTTACTTAAAAAAAGCTGCTGCTTTTACCAACTGCGAATTGGGTGTTTTAGCAGAGGAAAAACGTGATTTAATTGGTCAGGTTTGTGATGAAATTTTAGCAGGAAAGCACGACAATCAATTTCCTTTAGTAATCTGGCAAACTGGTTCGGGTACACAATCTAACATGAATGTAAACGAAGTAATTGCCAATAGAGCTCATGAAATTGCTGGTAAAGTAATTGGTGAAGGAGAAAAAACAATTCAACCAAATGATGATGTAAACAAATCGCAATCATCGAATGATACCTTCCCTACTGGGATGCACATTGCTGCTTACAAGAAAATTGTAGAAGTAACTATTCCTGGTGTAGAACAATTACGTGATACTTTACAAGCTAAATCTGAAGCTTTTAAAGATGTTGTAAAAATTGGACGTACACACTTAATGGATGCAACTCCGTTAACCTTAGGACAAGAATTCTCTGGCTATGTAGCACAGTTAAACTTTGGTTTAAAAGCGTTAAAAAATTCATTAGCACACCTAGCTCAATTAGCTTTAGGAGGTACAGCTGTAGGTACTGGTTTAAATACTCCAGCAGGATACGATGTATTAGTAGCAAAATATATTGCAGAGTTTACAGGATTACCATTTGTTACTGCTGAAAATAAATTTGAAGCTTTAGCTGCACACGACGCTTTAGTAGAAACGCACGGAGCTTTAAAGCAATTAGCTGTTTCTTTAAATAAAATAGCAAACGATATTCGTTTAATGGCATCAGGACCTCGTTCTGGAATTGGAGAGTTAATCATTCCTGCAAATGAACCAGGATCTTCTATTATGCCAGGTAAAGTAAACCCTACACAAGCTGAAGCTATTACAATGGTTTGTGCACAAGTAATGGGGAACGATGTTGCTGTAACTGTTGGTGGAACTCAAGGACACTATGAATTGAATGTATTTAAACCAATGATGGCAGCTAACGTATTACAATCAGCTCAATTGATTGGTGATGCTTGTGTTTCATTTGATGTAAACTGTGCAGCAGGTATTGAACCAAACCACGGTAGAATTACAGAATTGGTAAACAACTCATTAATGTTAGTAACTGCTTTAAATACTAAAATTGGTTATTATAAAGCAGCAGAAATCGCAAATACTGCACACGCCAACGGAACTACTTTAAAAGAAGAAGCTATCAATTTAGGGTATGTAACGGCTGAACAATATGACGAATGGGTAAAACCAGAAGACATGACAGGTAGTTTAAAATAAATTATTACTTTTGTAAAGAACTTAAAAGCTGCAAATTTTTGCGGCTTTTTTTAGCTAGAAAATTAACCATATAAGATAATGAAGATGAACAAACACGAAGAATATATGAGTGAAGCTGTAAAAGCAGCTTTACGTGGAATGCAGAACAACGAAGGAGGTCCTTTCGGTTGTATTATAGTAAAAGATGGAGAAATTGTTGGACGAGGTAATAACAAAGTTACCTCAACCAATGACCCTACAGCACATGCAGAAGTAACAGCAATTAGAGACGCCTGTAAAAACTTAGGCTCATTTCAATTAGATGGCTGTGTTGTATATACCTCATGCGAACCTTGTCCTATGTGTTTAGGTGCAATCTATTGGGCAAGACCAGACAAAGTTTTCTACGGAAGTAATCAAGTAGATGCTGCTAATATTGGCTTTGATGATGAATTCATTTACAAAGAAATTCCATTGCCATATGAGAAAAGAAGTATTCCGTTTGAACAAGTAGGACGTGAAATAGCTTTAGAACCTTTTCAAAAATGGTCTGAAAAAGATGATAAAATTGAATACTAATTCAATTTGAATACATAAAATTAAAAGCCTTTGCATTTTCTTGCAGAGGCTTTTTTTTCACCCATACCCAAATACCATACTCTTAAGGATTCTTTTACAATAGCTTATTCCTGAATTCATAATTTTAGTTGTAGATTTATAGATAACCAAACTCAAAAAATTAACTAACTATGACTAAACCTTCAAATGAAAGGTCTTCATCATGCTGGAATTGTGATGGAGACATTGGTGTTGTTACACAACGTTTAAAAGAAATGTTCGTTGAAATGGGGCAAAAAACTCGAATTGAAAACGGACAACAACCAGCTGAAAGAGCTGTTTTTAGAAAGCAACACGGAATTACATATGGACATTTTATCGTAAATGAAGACATTGATGAAAAATTCAAAATTGGAATTTTTGCAGGAGATAGATATGAATGTGCTGTACGCTTTTCAAGTGACACCTCTCCTACATCACCTGACTTACATTCTACTTTAGGAGTTGGACTTAAACTTTTTGGAGTAGAAGGCCCTAAATTACTAGGAGACGGAACAAATGCTGATTTTATTTTTCAAAACATTGATCGTTTCTTTGCTCGCGATGCTCAACAAATGTGCTCGTTTACTACTGCAGGTGTTATTGATAGAGATTATAGCTCTTACATAGAAAAACACCCTGAACTAGCAGAAATTTTAAAAGCAATGACCAAGGAAGAAGCCAGCGTTTTAAGCGCTAGTTATTGGGCTATTTTACCTTTTAAGCTAGGCAATTCTCAAATTGTTAAATATCGTTTAGTTCCTGAAGACACTTACGAAGGCGCTCCTTTTAATGACAACAATTACCTTGCTCTAGATTTACAAAAACGTTTATTACAAGGCTCAGCCACCTTCCGTTTTGAAATTCAGTTAAGAACTAATGAGGCTACCATGCCTTTAGATGATGCTCAAAAAGTATGGAGTACTGAAGAGAGTCCATATATATGTATTGCTAAACTACATTTACCTCAACAGGATGTATGCAGTATTGGGCAAGCTGAATTTGGAAGTAATCTTTCTTTTAACATATGGAGAACCTTACCAGAACATGAGCCTTTAGGTTCTATTGCCCAGGTAAGAAAAGTAGTATATGCCGCAAGTGCAGAGGCCAGACATCAAGCCAACGGCCAGCAAATGCAAGAACCTAAAGACATCAATCCTAAGTTTGAAGGAAATACCGATGAGGATAGTGATTGTATTGTAAAAGCAGGAATATATCCTCCTATTGGTATCATGAGAGTTGGAAATAGTAAAGATGAATACTATGTAGGACCGTTAATTGATAATCCAGTCCCACAAACCGATCCATATGCTTACAGAGACCAAACCGGTGCTTTAAAAAGACAAGCTGCTCAATTTAGAATCTACGGATTCAATGCTGCAGGAAAAGCAGTTAAAGAATTAACAGCTGAAAATGCAACAATAAAATGGCATTGTCATTTAGCAAATCAAAAAGCTTCTTGGTATCAATTTAATATAGCTTTAGACATTCCAGAAGCAGCGGATGCACCTCCATCTATGCTAAGAAATATTGATGTAAAAGATCGAAACGATTTATTGATTGACGGCGGAGCACAAACTATTTCAGGAACCAATATTAGTGATGGACCATTCTTTGAAGGAGAGTTTTTATCGAAAAAAGTATACTTAGGAGAAATGCGTACTGATGAAAAAGGACGTTTACTAATGTTAGGTGGACATGGAAAATCTGAAAACATCAATGGAGATATTGCCATTACTTTTGCCAACAATGAAGGTTGGTATGATGATACCTCTGATGGACCAATTACAGCAGAAGTTGAATACAACGGAACAAAATTAAAAGTTGATCCGGCTTGGGTTGTTTGTGCTCCACCAGATTATGCTCCAATGCAAAAATCGGTAAGAACGATGTGGGATTTAATGAGAGATGTAGCTGTTCAGTCAAAAATGCTAATTCGCCCTACCCGACCATCATTTACCAAAGATATTCTACCTATTTTCCAACGTATGACTGATTTACAATGGGTAAATGCAGGATTTGCAGGAGCTTTCGGTTTTGGAGGTCAGTTTAACTACACCACAAACCAATGGATTAAAAAATTAGGAAACCCATCACCTGCCTTTATGGAAATGCGTAGAACTATTTCTAACAATTTCAGAAGATTTGATGTTTCTGGAGCAGAAGCTCCACAGTTATGGCCTTGGTTATATGGAGATGCTATTAGTATTCCTTCAACAGGATCTGTTCGTCAGCATGCAACACTATCCAATTTACAGTTAGAATTTTTAGACCAATGGGTTAAAGGAGATTTTGATGCTGATTATGTTGACATGACTGGATGTCCGCATACTCCAAAAACACCAACCATAGATGAACTACCTATTACTGAACAACCAGATATGTTAACCAAAGCTGCCATGGAATTTTGTTTGGCTGATGCTTTTCACCCTGGATGTGAAATGACTTGGCCAATGCGTTCTTCTGGAATGTATATGGCTCCTTTCAGGATTAAACATGCTCCCAAAACACCTCCGGTAAACACACATTATTATGGACCTCTCATGAATAATGACGTATTACCTTTAGCCAAAGGGCCTATATTAGGAGGTCAAGTAGCTGGTGGGATTACAAGATGGATGGCCATTCCTTGGCAAACAGATACCGCTAGTTGTAGAGATGGTTATACAAGCGAGTATGATCCTTACTTACCTACTTTCTGGCCTGCAAGAGTTCCGAACAACATTTTAAATGAAGAACGTTACCAACAGACAATAAATTCTAATTTGGCAGAAGAAACCAGAATGGAAGCATTTGCTTTTAGAGCAGATTGGTTAGACAACCTTCCGTTAGATGGACAATCACCTACTTATACCAATCAAATTAATAGTATGATTAAATATTTTGATAAGCTAGCGGTAGTTCAAAAACGACCTGGAGTATATAACGATCCTAACTTTCCAAATGAAATGCAAGTTGGAATTACACCAACTCCAGAACAAGAAGCTGCCTTACTAAAAGCTACTTTAGGTGATTTAGATAATGTTTTAAAGAGTAAAAAATTAAGTGGTGAAATACAAAAGATTGTACATACTGCTGTTGAGAAGTTATCAGACAAGCATCTACTGAATGAACAATTCTTATTGGAAAACACGCAAAATGAATTGTTAAGCTTAGTAGAAAATGAATTGATTAAAGATTTTGATGCAACACCAAATATTACCAAAACTATTCATTTAATAGCTTCTAAATTGCATCAAATAAATAAATCAAAATCGCATCAAGAAACTCCAGCTCCTAAAATTGAAGTTGGTATTCCTGAGAAAATGACGCGTTTCTCAAGATACACTCCAAAATAAAATTGCTTTTTGATATTCTTACATGTTACAAAAAACAGAAATACTAATTATTGGTGGTGGCATTGCAGGTTGCATTGCTGCCATTTCTTTAGCTGAAAAATATCAGGTAACTATAGTTGATAAACTTTACCATCCTATAGATCGTGTTGGCGAGTCTTTAGCTCCAGCGTGCCAAAGGATACTTAAAAAACTACGCATTTTACAAAATGAACCAGAAGAAGTTACGCAACAATTATATACTCATAACTTAGGAATGCAATCTTATTGGGGAAGTGACAATGTACAATTTGTAGACCATCTAAGAAATCCCGATGGGCCTTCCAAAAGTTTACATAGAAAAAACTTTGAAAGTTATCTTCGAAAATTAACGGCAGAGCGTAAAGTAAAATCTTTCTGGGGTTATAAATTACATCATAGTGTTTACAATGAAAACTCTTGGGAAGTTACAATAAAATCTGATGATAAAACTACTCAACATACCCAAACCGTTTCTGCAAAATTTGTTATTGACGCCACAGGAAGAAACAGTCATTTTGCACGTTCTCTTGGTATAAAGCGAGTTCACTTTGATAAATTGATTTCTTGTTGGATTAGTTTACCAAATAATGAAGTTAACAACATGAGTACCATTGTTTCTGAAAAGTTAGGATGGTGGTATAGTGCAGTAACTCCTCATAAAAAAAGAATTGTTTCTTTTCAAACGGATCCAGATTTAGTAAATCGTACTACTTTTAAGAATAAAGAGAATTTCTTACAGCTCATTAAGACTAATTCAATAATCAAACAACTTATTCCATCTGTTCCTTTAGAATCTATAAATTTTCATGGTACAGTTAGTGCAAACTCAACTCGTTTACAAACTGTTGCAGGTAAGCAATGGATTGCTTTGGGAGACGCAGCTATTAGTTTTGATCCTTTATCCTCCCAAGGTATGTTCAATGCCATGGCTTGCGCGATGCAGGTAAAAATATTACTGGATAAATTTGATTTCATCAAACAAAAAAGTCCTGAACTAAACGATGCTTTTACTAGAGAATACAAGCAACAAATAAGTTCTATATGGAAGCATTACTTAAAACATAAAAACATCTTTTACAATGTTGAAAAGAGATGGAAAGATGCTCCATTTTGGACTAGAAGACAACAAGCTTAATCAGAAGTTGAAAATCTTAACATCCTTTTATTAAATAGTAAAACCTCTCAACTAAATAAATTTAGTTAAGAGGTCATCCCGAAAATTAATATTAAACTTCTAGTTTAATTTTTTTCTCATAAAGTCTTCAACTTCTTGCTTAGCTTTCAGCTTTTCAACTTCTGATTTAGTTTTTCCTTCAGCTCCTTTAATAAATGCATCAAAAATATGACTTAAATATATTGGAGACGTATCTCCTGTATAACTCACAGCATTATGACAACTAAAACAATTTGCTAAATTATTAACGTTGATATCAGACAATTCACTTTTGAATGTTTGTGTATATGTTTCCATAGTTACGTTTGCATTGTTTAACGAACCTCTTGCTGGTGACCCTGATGTTGCTTTATCTAATTTAGAACCAGCATTTACTAATAGTTTTGCCTGTTCTTCTGTGGTTAATCCATCTGTATCTACCCAAATAGATCCGTTATAAAAATAATGCTTCCATGGTCCTTCTTCTTTATCTAAATTCTCTTTTACACAAGCATTGATGTTTTTAATATTATCAAAATTAATTGGTTCTTGTTGACAGGTTTTCATAAAATCACCTTTATTATCTAGAGGTACACCATACTTAAATAAATCGTAATTTTTATAAAGCTCTAATGCTTGCTTAGTAATTGTATCCCAATAAATACCTTTGATTCCAGTCGTGGTTCCTTTAGCAAACAATAGTTTATCTGTATCTGAAGTAGCTTTGTCTTCTTTCCAATTATAATTCGGTGCCAAATCATCATGTTCAAAAGTTGCCCAAATAAACTCTGGATGATTTTCTACTACTCCAACTACATGCATTCCTAATAAAGCTACTTCTGTATTGGTAAAATTACCATTACCGTCATTAATGGCTCCAGTTGTAGTAAAGTAATTTACTCTCTTGTTTTCTGGAATTGCATCTACGGTTACCCAAGAAACTTTTAGTTCTAGTGAACCTACTGGAAATGATGATAAATTGTTTTTTGCCAAAGTACCTCCTATAATAGAATCTTTAAACTTTTGTGCTGCATCAAATAATGTTGGTGAAACATGAATAGAATAAAATACTGTTTCCTCTTGATTGTTCTCAGGATTGTAAGCTGGATTTGTTCTTAAAATACCTGAAGAACCAGCTTGCGCTGTATCTTCTAAAACCACTGAGGCTCCAGAAATTGGCGCTATCTTTCCTAAATGTGAATCTACCTGATACGCTTCTGTTGAATTTAAAAACAACGGTAAATTAGCTTCCCCATCTGGTTTTGTAAGCCACAAAAACTTTTGCCATGACCATTGATGGAAAATACCATTAGTGGTACTAGATACATCAAATGGACTTCCTTTTCCTTCTTCTGGTGCTGGTGTTTGACTATGCGGAAACCAAGATGACTCACATAAAGAAGTATCAATAACTTTGTTATAAGTAGCTAAAACTTCTTCTTTAATTTCTTCTTTTGTGGTTGACTTTTCTTTCTTTTTACATGCATAAAAAGCCAATAAACTAGTTATAATAACTAGAGGGATTGTTTTGGTTAGTTTCATTATGTTAGTTTTTAAGTTTGATTACTCAAATTTCCATTTTTTTTATCAAAGATTTTAAAAAAATGGTATGAGTGTGATAGTTTTAAGTATAACAACGGAATTTTAGAGCATGAGATATTATGCTTTTTCATTAGAAATAAACTAGCTGACTCAAGAAGTATCTTTTAAATAAAACTATATATTTTTTATTACTTTTAGTGTCTCAAAAATTGCTAATTATATCAATAAACATAGTGCTTATGAAAAAAAGTATTGTTTCTTTTTTGTTTTTAATCATGTCTTTTGTAGCCTTTTCTCAAAACTTTGAAAAAACATCAATTACTAAAAAAGACTTAATTGAATTTATAGCACAATCTAGAAAAGAAGGTAAAATTAACAAGAACCATATTATCGTATTAGATGAGAAAATCATTTTAAACCTTAAAGAAATAGGTCCCAAGCAAAAATTTTTAAGTGAGATTAAGTTGATTAATAAGGGCAATAAAGAAATTGTTCAAATTTATGGTTCAAAGGCTATTAATGGTGTAGTTTTTATTCAGTCAAACACGCAATACAACACCTCTAAACCAGGTGGAGATGTACTGTTTTTTATCGGAGAAAAAGAGATTTCTGAAAATGACTTGAAAAAAATAGATCCAAATTCAATAAAAGAAATTAGCGTTTTCAAATCTAAGGATGAAATTAAAAAATACACTGACAAAGTTTGTGCTGGAATCGTTGTTGTTACTCTACACAAAAAAAGTAATTAAATCATAATCTTTTTCCAATAATGATATTAAAAAGAATACGAAAGAATACACATCCAAAAGGAGCCTTCAATTATGCCTTGTCTTGTATGTTAGAAAGGGGAGCTTATTATGGTTTTCGTGCTTTACTAATAATCTACTTATTAGGAGAAACTATAGCAATGGATCGAATGTTAGTTCTAACTATAATTGGTCTGCTTACGGGATCAATTGTTCTTTCTAAGATAATTGGAGCTCTTTTAGGTGATTTGATATTAGGCAATCGAAGAACAATTCTAATTGGAGGAGTTCTTCAAGTAATGGGAATTTTTAGCTTATTCATTCCCACAACTACCGGCGTATATATAGGAGTCTTTCTAATGATATTAGGAAATGGTCTATTTTCACCTAATTTGACTGCTAATTTCGGGAAACTTTATTTAAAAAAAACAACACTATTAGACGCTGGGTTTACACTCCTTTATTTATTTGTAAATTTAGGTACCTTTTTAGGTATTTTGCTAATCGGTTATTTAGAAGAAAAGTTAGGCTATAGAATCGGATTTATTCTTTGTGGAATTACAATGATTTTTTCGTTAATCCCAATATTATATTCTAAAGAACTAGAACAAAATAATTGCCCAAACAGTAGTCTTAATATAAACAGAAGGGTTTCCTATATATTAATAGCAATTATTCTTGCTGGTATTTATTGGACCATTGATGAAATAGCAACTATTCGCCTAAATGATTTACAATTCCAATTTAAAGAAGTCTCTTCAATACAAATTCTAAAAGAGTTTTGGCATTCTTTAGATGCTTGGTTTAGCTTTCCAATAAGCATTCTAGCTTTTGTATTATGGAGTCGATACTATAGCTCGCAATTCTTCAAACTGACAATGGGATTCCTGTTCGGTTTATTGCATTTGATATTATTATTAGTTATTCCTCAAACTGCAACAGAACAGTATACGATATTATATATAATATCTATTTTATTTTTAAACATTTCGGAAATTCACATTACTCCGATAATTAGTTCTACAATAACAAAGTATTCGAATCCAAAATATCTTGCAATCACCATTAGTTTAGCCTTTTTACCAACTAAAATATTTTCATTAACCTTAGGTTTATTTAAAAAACAGTTTATCGATCATCCCATTTTAGGTTTAAAATTTGCACTAATTAACATGGGTACTATCGGTTTTGGACTGCTAATATATTTATGGGTAAATAAAAAAAATACTCCTTTGTAAACTCATTATATAAAGAAAAATTGGAATCTTAAGATTCTCTCAATAAATTAAAAAGTTAACTTTAACCATTAACTCTAAGAATGTAATCGATGGATTTTAAAAATTTTAAAATAGTATTGACTAGTATTGCAATTTTGTTCTTATTTTCTTGTAATACTCTCAATACAGAAAATCAAAAACCTCAAAATCTTAAGGAAGAACTATTGGAAACAATCCAACAATTCAATACTGCTTTTCAAAAAGGTGATGTGGCTACCTTAAAAACAATGATTACTGATAATTATATACATACAAATGGGAGTTCTCAGCCTATAAAGAAAGAAGACTGGTTAGGCTACTTAAGCAAAAGGCAAAAACAAATAGCCTATGGAAACATTGAGGTGCTAGCATATAAAATGGATGAAGTACAAATAGAACTCTTCGGATCAACAGCTATTGTTTCTGCTAAAATAACAACCACCAACAAGGAAAATAATGAGGTAACAACAAAAGAATACAGAGTAACCAATGTTTGGGTAATCCAAAATGGAAACTGGAAAAGAGCCGGATTTCATGATGGAAAAATTTAGTACCTTTAAACATAAACTACCCTAAACTTCACTTATAATGAATAAAAAAATTGGACTAAAGGAAGCCATCTCTATTGGAATTGGCGGAATGGTTGGTGGTGGTATCTTTGCGGTACTTGGACTAGCTGTAGCACTAGCAAAAGGTGGTACACCTGTTTCTTTTTTAATTGCTGGTTTAATTGCATTAATTACCTCGTATAGTTATGTAAAACTATCACTTAAGTACCCAGATAGAGGTGGTACAGTGAAGTTTATCAATCAAGGTTTTGGTATTACTATTTTTAGTGGAGCTATTAATAATTTATTATGGATAAGTTATATCATCATGCTTGCCTTATACGCTTCTGCATTTGGTTCGTATGCTCCCAACCTATTTGAAATCACCAGCAATAAAGTTTTAGACACACATATTTATGCATCCGCAATTGTTGTTTTGGCTACAGTGATTAATTATTATAGCATTACAGTAGTAGGAAAAATAGAATCGTATGCGGTGGTTATTAAATTGGTAATTTTGTTAGCCTTTGTTGGTTTTGGTTTATATGGATTAGTTGGAAATCCACACTTAGAACAATTATCTCCACAACATTGGGAATCTTCGTTTAAGTTATTAACCGCTGGAATGGTCATTTTTGTTGCTTATGAAGGCTTTGAATTAATTGCCAATGCCGCTCCAGATATTGAAAATCCAACGAAAAATATTCCAAGAGCTTATTTTTGGTCAGTTATTTTTGTAATCTTTCTATATATCATTATTGCAGCGATTACAGTTGGTTCTTTAAATTTTACAGACATTGCTACCGCTCAGGATTATGTATTAGCCGAAGCTGCCAAACCTATGTTAGGTAAAATGGGCTTTACAATTATTACGATTGCTGCATTAATATCAACCTTCTCTGCTATCAATGCCTCTTTGTATGGAGGTAGTAGAGTGAACTATGAAATTGCAGAAGATGATGAACTTCCGAAGCAATTTACGTGTCAATTATGGAATCAACCTATTGGATTATTTATCACTGCTATTGTAACACTTGTTTTAGTGAATACTTTACAGTTAGAAAGCATTTCTACGGCAGGAAGTGTAGGCTTTTTATTGATTTTTTCTATTGTTAATTTTGTCGGATTCAAACTTGCCAAAGATACTGGAAGTAATAAACTCATTCCTTTAATTGGAGCCATACTATGCTTCTTTGCCATGTTAGCTTTATTAATACAACATTACTCAGTAAGTAAAACAGACGTTTTTATTGCTATTGGAATTATTGTATTTAGTTTTGTAATTGAATTCGTTTATAAAAAATTAGAAGACCGAAAAAAAACGTCCTAATGATTCAATTTATCAAAGAAGTATTTTCGCATTTCTTTAATAGTAATACTTTTCAAAAAGGAGCCTCTTTAGCATATTATGCAGTGTTTTCCTTATTGCCCATTATCATTATCATCACCTCTCTTTTAGGGGTATTCTTTGGAGAGCAAGCCGTTTCAGGAGAAATATACCATCAACTTAAAGATACTTTAGGTAGTGACGCAGCCAACCAAATACAAAACATTATTAAAAATCAACACGCACATCATAATAATGTGCTAACTACGAGTATAGGATTTCTTACACTAGCACTTAGTGCTTCTGGAATGTTTATTCAAATTCATAATGCTTTCAATAACATTTGGAATATAAAAGCCAAACCTAAAAGTAGTATTCTAAGTTATTTCACTAAACACCTTGCTTCATTTATCTTATTAATCGTTCTTTTCTTTATAATACTTATTAGTACTACAATTAACACTTTTTTAGTTGGTTTAACTCACAAAGGTCATTATCAATTAGAGTTTTCATATATCTATGAACATATCTTATCTTTTATAGTGTTTAGTCTAGTATTTGGAATGATGTTTAAATTTCTAGGAGATGCTAAGGTACATTGGAAAGCTTCCCTGTTTGGAGGTTTATTTACAGCATTTTTGTTTATGATTGGAAAAGTTGCTATTGGACTTTATATAGGAAAAAGTCATATTTCTTCTACCTTTGGCTCCGC
Source organism: Tenacibaculum sp. 190130A14a (assembly GCF_964048965.1). Taxonomy (NCBI): domain Bacteria; kingdom Pseudomonadati; phylum Bacteroidota; class Flavobacteriia; order Flavobacteriales; family Flavobacteriaceae; genus Tenacibaculum; species Tenacibaculum polynesiense. Next base: position 2,750,104 of record NZ_OZ040189.1, read on the forward strand.
AAGTGTATTAGCTCTTATAATGCTTTGGGTATACTATACATCTCAAATTATTTTTTTAGGAGCTTCCTTTGTTCAAACTTTAAGTACTAAACTCGGTTTTCAAATTTTACCAAATGACAACGCTGTGAAAATTGAAAATATTGAAATCCAATAAATTCCTAAAGTGTAGAAAGTAATAGTCCAATAATTCCTAAAAACAAACACAACGGAGAAAAATATTGAGTATCGTTCTTAGCAAATCGGGTATCTCTAATTCTTTTAAAAAAACCGACGTACTTAAACTCACCGATTGCTCTTATAATGAATATACTGGCTATGATATAAATTCCATAAATCTGTAACCAATTTGGAAAAACAGTTAGGCTAACCAATCCTACTTTTTCTGAGTATACAATTGCAAAAACCATCATTACCAGAGCAACTAATAAAGTAGCTATCATTGGCGGACTCAATACCTTTTGATCTTTGTTTTTTGTTGGTAAAACATCGGCTACTCCCCACTTTCCACCAAATGCCCAATAAAAATGAACCCCCGAAATAAAAAAGAGAATTAAAACACTAATCACACCTAAAAAATAAATCATAATTGTAGTTTTTAATGTAAGTTTGTCTTACAAAACTAAGAACAACACATGACAACTTTATTGATAAATATCAAGGAATTAATACAAGTTAGAGAAAACAATATTAAAAAGGTATCTGGAGCAGATATGAAAGTTTTACCAACAATCAAAAATGCTTTTTTACTTTTAGAAGATGATACAATTATTGATTATGGAAGTATGGAGAATGTGCCTTCTTCAGCAGATACAACGATTGATTGTACTGGCAAAATGATTTTACCAACTTGGTGTGACTCTCATACACATATTGTATATGCTGGAAACCGTGAACAAGAATTTGTTGATAGAATTAACGGGCTTACCTATGAAGAGATCGCTAATAAAGGAGGTGGAATTTTAAATTCCGCTAAAAAATTACAAGAAACTTCAGAAGATGATTTGTACGAACAATCTTCTAAACGTTTAGAAGAAGTAATGCAATTAGGTACTGGAGCCGTTGAAATTAAATCAGGATACGGACTTACGGTAGAAGCTGAATTAAAAATGCTTCGTGTTATAAAGAAGTTAAGAGAAAACTATAAGCTACCTATTAAAGCTACCTTTTTAGGAGCCCATGCTTTTCCTACAGAATATAAAAACAATAAAGAAGGTTATATTGATTTAATCATTAACGCAATGCTACCTAAAATTGCTAAAGAAAATTTAGCCGAGTTTATCGATGCATTTTGTGAAACAGGATATTTCTCTGTAGAAGATACGGATAAAATCTTAGAGGCTGGTAAAAAATATGGATTAACGCCAAAGGTACATGTGAATCAATTTACCACTATTGGAGGTGTACAAGTGAGTATAAAGCATGATGCATTATCTGTAGACCATTTAGAAGTAATGAACGCTGAAGATATTGAAGCTTTAAAAGGAACGAAAACCATGCCGGTAGCATTACCGTCTTGCTCATACTTTTTAAGTATTCCTTATACTCCTGCTAGAGAGATTATGAATGCTGGTTTACCTTTGGCATTAGCTACAGATTTTAACCCTGGTTCTACTCCATCTGGTAACATGAATTTTGTAGTTGCCACGGCTTGTATTAAAATGAAAATGACTCCTGAAGAAGCTATCAATGCTGCTACTATTAACGGAGCTTATGCCATGAATCTTTCTGAAGAAGTTGGAAGTATAACTAAAGGAAAAAAAGCAAATTTTATTCTTACCAAAGAGATTTTAAGCTATGGAGCTATTCCGTATAACTTTGGTTCTGTATTGATTGATTCAGTTTTCATTAACGGAAAAGCGATTTAATATGTTACGTATTTTTTCTAAGACAGAAATTCAAGAGTTTGTAAGTCCAAGAGAAGGAGAAACAAAATTAGGTGAAATGGTACAAACCATTTCAAGTATTGATGACTTGAATAATACCTCAGCTAGCTATGTTATACTTGGTGTTCCTGAAGATATTGGTGTAAAAATGAATTATGGAAATAGAGGCGCACAAACAGCTTTTACGCCTACTTTAAAATCTTTTTTAAACACACAACAAAATCAATTTATCGATGGAAAGGATATTCTGATACTTGGTTATTTAGATTATGCTGAAGAGGTTGCTAAATTTGATGGATCTGATCGTGAAAAAGGTGATTATTTAGTAAAAGCTATTGATAAAAAGCTATCTGAAGTTATCAAAATCATTGTAGCATCTGGTAAGACTCCAATAATTATAGGTGGAGGACACAACAATGCTTATGGAAATTTAAAAGGACTTTCCGAAGGAAAAAATCAACCTATAAATGTGATTAATTTAGATGCTCATACGGATTTACGCCGTTTAGAAGAACGTCATAGTGGTAATGGTTTTTCTTATGCTATTGAACATACATACGTTGATAAATACTTTATGTTTGGTTTGCATGAAAACTATACACCGCAATACATTTTTGATGAAATTCATAGCAATATAAATATCGATTATAATTTATATGAAGAATTGGAAGTTTACAAAACAGCTTCTTTTGAAAATGAACTACAACGTGCAGAAAACTTTATTCAAGAAAAACCTTTTGGAATAGAAGTAGATCTAGATTGTATTCAACATTTTCCAAGCAGTGCTATGACTCCAAGTGGTTTTCAACCTCAACAAGCTCGTAGGTTTGTTTATTGTCTTGGAAAAAACAATAATGCTTCTTATTTACATATTTGTGAAGGTGCTCCAGCAGTAATGAAAGATGTAATTGCCAATGGACAAGTAGGAAAGTTTATTTCTTATTTAATTTCTGATTTTATAAAAGCTAAAAACGCTTAGATAAACTAAAAGAGAATGTCGTTTTTTTACAATTAAAGGTTCTTTTATCAAATTACTTTTGAGTCTATAAACATAAATCTGTATGAAAAAAATAATTATAGCCCGATTAAGTATAAAAGAAGCGTATAAAACGCAATTTTTAACTCTTTCTGAAAATATGGTAAAAACTAGTAATTCTGAAGAAGGGTGCATTACATATCAACTACATAACGATGTATTTGATTCTAATAGCTTTTTATTTTACGAAGAATATATAAATGAAGAAGCGGTTAATCATCATAATAACTCAACTCATTTCAGTAATTTTATTAATGCTATTACTCCCCTTTTAACCCAAGCTCCAATTATTAACATGTACTAATTAATGAGTAGAATCCACTATAAACCATCAAAATATTTATCTAACTACATAGATAGATATTTTGTTTGTTCACAAAATAAAGGACTTCCTTTAATTTTACCTGGTACTGGGTTAGAGTTACTATTTCATTTAAAGGATTCATTATCAATAGCTAATGAAAAACTAAGTACAGCGCATACCATTTGTCCAAGAGAACGATTACTATTTGATACTACCAATAATGTAAACTATATTTCTGTGCGTTTTCATAGCGGTGCTTTTAGGCACTTTACCAATATCCCTCATAAATATATTGTTAACCATTACTTAACCGTTGAAGACATTTGGGGTACTGAAGGTACGGAGTTTTTAAACAGATTAAATGATGTGAGTACAGTTCATAAAAAAATACAACTAATAGATGTTTTTTTGTGCAAACAACTCACTAAAAATTTAAACTACGAATCTGTTAATTGGAATACAATTATAAAAACTTTATACAAAAACTACAATACGATTACCTTACCTGAGTTAGCCAATCATTGTAATTTAAGCTATCGACAGTTCGAAAGAAATTTTAAACAACACTTTGGAATTACTCCTAAAAAATTTCAGCGTATTGCTCGATTACAAAAAACAGTTAAAAATGTGTTGCTTAGTAAAAACAAACACTATTTACATATCGCTTTAGATTCTGGTTTTTACGATCAAAGCCATTTTATAAAAGAGTTCAAACATTTTTCAGACTTAAAACCTTCTGAATATTTTGTTACAGAAAATTTTGAAAATCATTTTTATTACAAACCTTTGAATTAATTAATCTTATAAAACTCTAGGTTCTATTACGTTGATTAATTATTGAATAAACTCTTTAAACTGTTTTACGCGCTCTCTACTAACAATAATTTCCTGTTCTTTGAAGGAGTTTAGTTTTAACTGTAATCTTGAATTTGTATAAGAAACGATATCGTTAATCGAGTTGATATGTACTATAAAAGTTCTATTAACTCTAAAGAATTTTTCTGGATCTAACTCTTCATTCCAATGTTCTAAAGAATGATCTAATAAATAGTTTCTATTTCCTGAAGTATGAATATATGTTGATTTATTTTCGGAATAAAAACATTCTATCTCATCAACATTAATAATCTTTAAATGTTGACCAACTTTGATTGTAAAACGCTTTTTATATTTTCTATCAATCGGATTGATTAATAACTTTCGAATATCATCAATATTTACTTGAAGATTAGATTGTTTTGGTTGATTTGCTTTAAACTTATCTACCGCTACCTTTAATTCATCATCATCAATAGGTTTCAATAAATAATCTATAGAGTTCAATTTGAAAGCCTTTAAAGCATATTCATCATAGGCCGTAGTAAAAATTATTGCTGATTTAACGGTAACTTCTTCAAATATTTCAAATGACAAACCATCAGAAAGTTGAATGTCTAAAAAAATTAAATCAGGATGTGGGTTGTTTTGAAACCAGTTAATTGATTCTTCTACGGAATGTAGCATTTGTTGAACTTCAATATCTAGTTCTGCTAACATTCTTCCTAAGCGTCTAGCCGCTGGTTTTTCATCTTCAATAATAATTACATTCATAGTTTGGTTAACTTTTACACAGTTATTCGTTCATATACTCTTTAATCTTACGCTCCTCCCATTTTTTTGAAAATACCCTTTGTTTTCCAAAAACATTAATTCCGTGTAATACTACAATAATTCCCCACCAAAAGAAAATATTATAATTACTAATATCTAGAAAAGCATCAGAAACCGACACATCATAATGTACAATGTCTTTATAAATTCTTCTTCCAATAACTAAAAGATTAATTCCAACATACACTAGCAAATGTTTATAAAATTGCTTTATCTCTTCTACCCTTCTTTGAGCTCTCACATATCTTTGATCTAAATTCTCTGTTGATTTCATTTTTTTATTTTTTCATTTCGTCTAAATACTCTTTAATTTTCTTTTGTTCCCAATCTTTACTGAAAAAGATATTAGTTCCAAATGTTCCTAACCAATGAAAGAAAACACCAATTCCCCAAAAAATCCAAGTTGCATACACTCCAAAGTTCGAAATTGCATCTGTAAAAGTGTCTCCTTCATCATGCATTAATCCAAATACAATTACTCCCGATATAAAAAAGTTCACACCAACATAAGCTACTAAATGCCAGTAAAACCCTTTTATTTTCTCAACTCTTTTCTTTGCAAGTAAATATTTGTGTTCTTCTGTATAATTTCTCTCCATCTTACTCCTTTTTATTTAAATACTCTTTAATTTTTTTCTCTTCCCAATCTTCTCCAAAACCAAACACATTCTGACCAAACACTAACATCCAATGAATAAAAGTTACTATTACAATTCCTGCTACTGCAAACCAAAACCAATGGAACCATGGTGAGAATACTAGGTTTACCGTTACGATAATAATTATTGAAATTACATTAACGAAAGCGTGTGCATAAAAGCCTTTTATCTGCTTGATTCTCTTCTTTGCTGCTAAGTATTTTTTTTCTTCTATAAATTTGTTTTCCATTGTTACTCTCTTTCTTTTAAGTATTCATTAATCTTTTTTTGTTCCCAATCTTTTCCTAAACCCATTCTTTCCAATCCATAAATACCGAACCAATGAAAAAACAGACCTATCAACATTCCTCCTCCAGCATAATAAAACCAATGAAAATGAGGAACAAATTTTAAATTGATAAAAATTAGAAATGGTATTACAAGTATGGTTACAATAAGATGAATGTATAATCCCTTTATTTTTTCAACCCTTTTTTTAGCTCTTGCGTATCTATATTCTTCCGACAGATTTTCCATGTTATCTATTTTTTTCATCTTCTTTCATTAACTCTTTAATCTTACGTTCTTCCCAATTTTTACCTAAAAACAACGTATAATTATTAACCTCTAAATAATGAAAAACTAACCCTATTCCCCATCCAATCATTGGAAACCAGAACCATTGGAAACCTGAGTATGTTTTCATATTTATAAAAATCAAAAATGGAATTACTAAACAGTATGAAACTAAATTTTGATAAAACTCCTTAAGTTTCTCTACTCGTTCTACCGCTTTTACATATTTACTGTTTTCTAAATTATTTGTGTCCATGACCATATCTTTTGTGTGTGTTAACAGTGGTAAACTCACTGTAAATGTTTTTTTATTATTTAATATCTCAACGTTTTTGTCCGTTATCAAACCGTAACGATCTGCTATATTTCTCAATCCGACTTTTGTACTTTTTCCAATAGCCTCTTTAGGATTGATATTATTTTGTACTTGTAAATACCCTTTTTCTTCGAAAATCTTTATTTCTAGTGGCTTTGCCGTAGAAACCACATTGTGTTTAACTGCATTTTCTAACAATAACTGTAAAGAAAGCGGAACTATTTTTAACTCAGAGTTATTCACATTATTGGGAATTGAAAACTGAATTGCATCTTCAAAACGCATTTGTAATAGTTCCATGTATGTTTTTGCAAATAATAACTCTTCTTCTATAGGAACTAATTCTTTATTTCGTTGCTCTAAAACATATCTATATACCTTTGAAAGTTTCGTTGTAAACTTTTCTGCTTGCCTAGGATTTTCTCCAATTAAAGAGGTTAATACGTTTAAACTGTTAAATAAAAAATGAGGATCTATTTGACTCTTTAATGTTTCGAACTTTGCCGTTTCTGTTTTTGCTACAATTTCATGTTGTGTTTTTTCTTTTTTAACAGAAGCTTTCCAATTAATCATAAAGCCTCTTGCATGAAAAAAAGTAGCAACTCCTAATGAAAGTATAATTGCAAAAAAGTGTGCCCAGATCAATTTTCCTGTAAAAAAAGCGTCTGTACTTTTTTCAAAAATTACAATATATTGAATATAGTGAATGACTAAAACTGCAATAACTGTATAAAGTATTGTTGTTATAACTCCTGCCCAAACTCTTTGATTTGTTTGTTCAATCCAATCCCATTTTGTATTCAAATAGTCGTTAATAATACCATTACCCAAACCTAAGGTGAATGAATACATTGCTGAAATAAAAAACACTAAACCTGCTTCTTTTAAACTAAATGCTTGATTTAATATCGTAAAAACGATTCCAAAAACGAGGGTAAGTTTAAAACAAATCCAAGCATCATTTTTCAATGTTTTCATATAGTTTGGCAACGGTAATTTCATGTCTTATTTAAAATTTGATTTCTAAAGATACATCTTTATCTGTTACCGAAAATTTTGAGTCTTCATACATCGGTGGTCCCATTCTCATTACATTATTTGAAGCTCCATAATCTTCCATTGGCATACCACTCGGCTCAAAATCCATTTTGTTATTATCATTTTTATCGTGAAAGCAAATTACTGCATACTCCCCTAATGGTACATTTTCAAAAACTACAGTACTCTTACCATTTTCAATACTAGATTTTTTAGCTTGAATAGGTTGTTTCATATAATTCTCTTTATCATATAGCGCATAGCTAACTTTCCCGTTATCTGAAGTAACATTAATAACTGTCGCTGTTATACGATACTCTTGTGCATTTACAACTTCTATAACAAATAGAAATGCTATTATTAAAATGTGTGTTACGATTTTCATTGTATTTGTTTTTTGTGGTTAATTACACTACAAATATGATTCAGAAAGCCGATTTTAAAAACAAAATATAACTGAACTGTATTTTTTTTAGGATGAGTTGTAACTTTTTATATTTTTGAGCTACTTATACAACATCAATATTAAACCAACTGTAACAGAACTTAGTGAAAAAGGATTTAGAAAATAAGTTTTTATCTGAATTTGAAGCCAATCAAAACATTGTGCATAAGGTATGTAGAATTTATACGACTAACCAAGATGCCCATAACGATTTGTTTCAAGAGATAACCATACAGTTGTGGAAAAACTTCAGCAAATTTAGAGGTGATGCTAAATTTAGTACATGGATGTATAGAGTTGCTTTAAACACGGCTATTTCTTTATACCGAAAGTCAACTCGATCTGTTAAAACACAAGACTTTACAGATTATTCCTTTAAAATTAAAGCTGAAGAATATGATGATACAGAAGAACAACAATTAAAAGCTTTGTATAAAGCAATACATAAATTAAACGATATTGACAAAGCTCTAATATTCTTGTACTTAGAAGACAAACCCTACAAAGAAATTTCTGAAACCTTAGGTATCAGTCAAGTAAATGCAAGAGTAAAGATGAACAGAGCTAAGGACAAACTTAAAAAAATATTGAACCCATAAATGGATGCATTAGACAAATACAAAAAGGCTTGGGACAATCAACCAAAAGAAGAAAATACTATTTCTAAAGTAGATATTTATAAGATGGCGCACGCCAAATCTTCCTCTATAGTGAAATGGATTTTTATCATAGGAATTTTAGAGTTTATACTTTTAAATTCTCTTTACTTCTTTGTTGATATGGATAAAGCGAATGAAGAATATGATAGATTAGGTTTAAAAGGATTTGTTTTTTACTCACAAGTGATTGCTTATGCCGTTTTATTTTATTTTTTAATAAGATTTTATTTAAACTATAAAAGTATATCTGTTGTAGAGTCTACTAAAACCTTAATGACTAAGATTCTAAAAACTAGAAAAACTGTTAGACATTATGTTCTTTTTAATTTAGCATATGTTCTCGTAGTAATTGTTTCTGTTACGGTTGCTACATTAAGAACTCATCCAGAATATGATTCTTCTAAAATGCTTGCCGTTGTAATTACAGCCATCATTTTTGGTCTAATCATGCTTGGAATAATATGGTTATTCTATCAGTTATTATACGGTATATTACTGAGAAAATTAAATAAGAATTATAAGGAATTGGCCAAATTAGATGAATTAAAATAAAAAAAGAGCAGTTTTTAACTGCTCTTTTTTTATTATTCAAATTTTGTTAGCTCCTCTAACAAAATCTCATGCATTTTGGCTGTATAATCTAAATGAGTCACAATACGTATTTTTCCTTCTCCCATTGAAATTAAAAGAATTCCTTTTTCTTCTAATCTTTTTATAAAGTTCATAGAATCTATGCTATCGTCTACATAAAATATTACAATGTTTGTTTCAATAGGTTCTATATTTTTTACATAAGAACATTGCTTTAAAACTTCCCCTATTTCTATTGCTTTCTTATGATCCTCTGCTAAACGCTCTACTTGATGATCTAATGCATATATTGCTGCTTCCGCTAAAAAACCTGCTTGTCGCATTCCTCCACCAAATAGTTTCCTAACGCGAAGAGCTTGCGCTATATGTTCTTTAGATCCTATTAAGACAGAACCTACTGGTGCTCCCAAACCTTTGGATAAACAAATAGAAATTGTATCAAACAACGCTCCATATTGTTGAGGTGTTTCGTTTTTTGCTACCAAAGCATTAAATAAACGAGCACCGTCTAAATGGTATGCTAAATTATTTGATTTCGCAACTTCTTGAATCTTTATCAACTCTTCAAAATCCCAACAAGCTCCTCCTCCTTTGTTCGTCGTATTTTCAATACATACTAACCTGTTAAATGGTACATGAATATCTGCTCTTCCCGAAACAGCTACTTTCAATTGTTCTGCCGTAAACATTCCTCTATTTCCATCAATCAAATGAGAAGTTACTCCAGAATTAAACGCTGCCCCTCCTCCTTCATAATTATATACATGTGCCCATTTATCGCAAAACATACGATCTCCTGGCTGTGTGTGTAATTTTATAGCTGCTTGGTTAGCCATAGTACCTGACGGAAAAAACAAAGCATCCTCCATGCCAAACATCGCCGCTACTTTTTCTTGTAACAAATTTACCGTAGGGTCTGCCTTAAAAACATCATCTCCAACTTTGGCATTCATCATCGCATCAAGCATTCCTTTTGTTGGTTTGGTAACTGTATCACTTATTAAGTTTATTTCCATTTCTATCTATAATTTTAAAGTGTATTTTTGCAGTATGATAACACACGAACAATTAAAAAATATTTCTGAACGAATTGGCAAGTTAAGAGGATATTTAGACATTGACAAGAAGTTAATTGAAATTACTAATGAAGAAGAAAAAACTGCTGACCCTAATTTTTGGAACAACCCAAAAGAGGCAGAAGTTTTAATGAAATCGTTACGTTTAAAAAAGAAATGGGTAAACGATTATGACGAAGTTGTAACAATGCAAGATGATCTTATTGTTTTGTATGACTTTTATAAAGAGGGTGATGTAGATGAACAAGAAGTTGTTGAGCAGTATAATAAAACAAGTACTTTTTTAGAAGATATTGAGTTTAAAAACATGCTTTCTGATGAAGGTGATAATTTAAGCGCAGTAATTCAAATAACTGCCGGTGCTGGAGGAACAGAAAGTTGTGACTGGACAGAAATGTTGACACGAATGTATACCATGTGGGCAGAAAAACATGGTTTTAAGTTAAAAACATTAAACTATCAAGCTGGAGATACGGCAGGAATTAAAACAGTAACCATAGAAATAGATGGAGATTATGCCTTTGGATGGTTAAAAGGTGAAAATGGAGTACACCGTTTGGTACGAATTTCTCCTTTTGATAGCAATGCCAAACGTCACACATCCTTTTCTTCTGTGTATGTATATCCTGTAGCGGATGACTCTATAGAAATTGATGTTAATCCAGCTGACATTGAAATCACCACTGCTCGTTCAAGTGGAGCTGGAGGGCAAAATGTAAATAAAGTAGAAACAAAGGTTCAATTATTACACAAGCCTACTGGAATACAAATTCAATGTTCCAATTCACGTTCTCAGCATGATAACAGAGCCACTGCCTTACAAATGTTAAAATCTCAATTATATGAAATAGAGCTACAAAAACGTTTGGCAGCAAGAGAAGAAATAGAAGCTAATAAAATGAAAAATGAATGGGGAAGTCAAATAAGAAATTATGTAATGCATCCTTATAAATTAGTAAAAGATGTTCGTACGGCTCATGAAACAGGTAATGTGGATGCTGTAATGGACGGAAATATTAATCCATTTTTAAAAGCCTATCTTATGATGATGGGGCAAAAAGAAACTTCAAATTAAATGAAACTATCATGATTAAAATATACCATAACAACCGTTGTAGCAAATCTCGTAATGGAGTACAATTATTAGAAGAATCAGGAAAAGAATTTGAAATCGTAAAATATTTAGAAAATATTCCTTCTAAAGAGGAACTTTCTGAAATTATTAAAATGTTAGGAATCACTCCTCTTGATTTGATTCGAAAAAATGAAAAAATCTGGAAAGAAAACTTTAAAGGAAAAGATTTATCAGACAGTGATATTATCACAGCAATGATTGAAAATCCTAAACTTATTGAACGTCCAATTATTATAAATGGCAATAAGGCAGTCATTGGTCGTCCAACAGAAAAAATATTAGAGATTATCTAAGAAACAAGGCATCCTTTTACGGATGCCTTTTCTTTTTAACAGTAATTAACAACTAAAGTTTTAGTTTTAAAAAACTATGGTGTATCTTAGTAGCTCAATTTTAACTCAATAACTATGAAAAAATTACTGTATTCCATTTCCTTAGCGGCTTTACTATCGATTCCTACCTATGGGCAAGCCTTGAAAGAAGCTAAAGGAAAAGGAACACTGAAGTCTATGAAAATCCCAGTAGACCCTTCAGTAAAAATTGGAAAACTCTCTAATGGTTTAACGTATTACATTAAACAAAATCCAAAACCTGAAAACAAGGTGGAGCTTCGTTTAGTAGTAAACGCTGGATCTATATTAGAAGATGAAGATCAATTAGGATTAGCTCACTTTATGGAGCACATGAACTTTAATGGTACTAAAAACTTCAAGAAAAATGAATTGGTAGACTATCTACAATCTATTGGAGTTAAATTTGGTGCACATTTAAATGCATATACAGGATTTGATGAAACTGTATATATCTTACCTATTCCAAGTGACGATGAAGCCAAATTAGACAAAGGATTTCAAATTCTTGAAGATTGGGCTCATGGTGCTTTGTTAGAAGACAAAGACATCGACGAAGAAAGAGGTGTTGTTTTAGAAGAGTATAGATCTCGAAGAGATGCTAGCAGTCGTATGTTGGAACAGTATTTACCTAAAGTAATGCACGGTTCTAAATATGCCGATCGTTTACCAATTGGAACTAAAAAAAGTATTGAAACTTTTAAATATGAAAGTATTAGACGTTTTTATAAAGATTGGTATCGACCAGATTTAATGGCCGTAATTGCTGTTGGAGATGTTGATGTTGCTACATTAGAAAAGAAAATAAAATCGCATTTTGAAAAAATTCCAGCTGCCAAAAATGCTAGAAAAAGAGAAGTAGCCCCCTTAAAAAATCATAAAGAAACTTTTATTGCTATAGAAGCTGATAAAGAATCTCCTTTTTCAAGCGTTCAATTGATGTATAAAGACAAAGGAGCTTCTAAAGAAGATAAAACTATTTTCGATTACAGAAGTAGCATGGTAAAATCTTTATTTACTCAAATGATTAATAATCGTTTAAGTGAATTAAGAAATGCTGAAAAACCGCCATTTGTTTTTGGATTTAGTTATCATGGTGGTACTTGGGCAAGAGGTAAAAGTGCTTATCAATCTAGAGCTACTACCAGTGCCGATGGACAACTAGTTGGTTTACAAGCTTTATTAGATGAAAATGAGCGTGTAAAGCGTCATGGATTTACACAAGGTGAATTAGAAAGAGCAAAAAAGAACGTTATTTCTCGTCTAGAAAAATCTTTTAATGATAAAGATAAAACTGAGTCTAATAGAATTACGAGCGAATATGTAAATAACTTCCTTGAAGACGAACCAATTCCAGGTATTGAATGGGAGTTTAGAGCACACCAACGATTACTTCCAACAATTAAACTAAGTGAAGTAAATGATATTATTCAAAATTTTTTACATGATGACAACAGAGTTGTTGTAATTACAGGTCCTAAAAAAGTAGTTACTGAAAAACAAGTAGTAGATGCTTTAAACAGTGTAAAAACAAAAGAATTAAAGCCTTATGAAGACAAAGCTGTAGCAACTTCATTAATTACCAAAATGCCTAAAGCTGGAAGTATTGTAAGTACTTCTGAGAATAGTAAATTAGGTACTAAGACTTTTGTTTTAAGCAACGGAGCTAAAGTAACCTATAAGAAAACAGATTTTAAAAATGATGAAATCCTGTTTGAAGCATTTAGTTTTGGAGGAACATCATTGTATACCGATGCTGAAGCTAAAGCAACTTCTTTCGCAAATGGAGCGTTAAGTCAAGCAGGAGTTAACAATTTTAAATTAAACGACCTGTCTAAAATGATGATGGGTAAAGTAGTACGTGTAAATCCTTTTATTGCTACTTATAGTGAAGGTTTTAGAGGAATGGCTTCTCCTAAAGACTTAGAAACTTTATTTGAAATGGTGCACTTATATTTTACAGCTTTAAATAAAGATGAAAGTGCATTTAAATCATTTGTAAATAAGCAAAAAGGATTTTTAGGGAACTTAATGGCTAGTCCAAATTTCTATTTTCAAAATGAAATGGGGAAATTTATGTATGGTAAAAACCCAAGATATACAGGATTTCCAACTCCAGAGAAATACGATGCTGCTGATTATAACCTTGCTTATCAGAAATACTTAGAGCGTTTTGCTGATGCTGGAGATTTTAATTTCTACTTTGTTGGAAATATTGATGAGAAAAAATTAGCAAATTTTGCTACTAAGTATATTGCTAGTTTACCTGGTAAAAATTCTAATGAAATGTACAAAGTTTCAGATTTCAGACCTCTTTCTGGTTCTCATAAAAAAGTAGTTGCTAAAGGGAAAGATCCTAAAAGTAATGTAAGAATTGTTTACAGAGGTGAAACTAAATATGATAAACATGATGCTTTAGCTTTTAATATGCTTGCAGAAGCTGTTAAGATTAAACTTACAGAGAAATTAAGAGAGCAAGAAGGTGGAGTTTATTCAGCCGGTGCTAGAGGAAGTATGAGCAAAGTGCCTTATGGAAGTTTTAACTTAACAATTAGTTTCCCTTGTGCTCCAGAAAATGTTGAAAAATTAAAAACAATTGCGGTGAATGAAGTAGCCAATATTGTAAAAAATGGTCCAACTTCTGAAGACTTAGAAAAGACTAAAAAAGCAATGGTTTTAGATCATAAAGAAGATCTTAAGAAAAACAGATATTGGTTAAGAACCATTAAGAACTTAGATTATTTAAAAAATGATGCTAAAGATTTAGGGTCTTTTGAAGAGAACGTTAATAAAATGACTCAAAAAGATATTCAAAAAGTAGCTAAAAAGTTTTTAACGAAAGGTTACATTTTAGGAATCTTAAATCCAGAAAAATAGTTTTAACTAAATTTCTATAAGATAAAAAAGCTCTCAAATTAATATTGAGAGCTTTTATTTTTTCTAAACTTTACAGATAAATACTATTCGTTTCTTAATACTTCATCAAAATAAGTAATTACCTTTTTAAGACCTTCATCTAAACTTACTTTAGGTTCCCAATTATTAAGTGTCTTTTTAGCTAAAGAAATATCTGGTTTACGTTGCATAGGGTCATCTTCTGGTAATGGTTCAAATATAATTTTTGACGAAGAATTTGTCATTGCTATTATCTTTTCTGCCAATTCCAAAATCGAAAACTCTCCTGGGTTACCTATATTTATCGGTCCTGTTACATGGTCTGAAGTATTCATCATACGAATCATTCCTTCGACTAAATCATCTACATATTGAAAACTTCTTGTCTGCTTTCCTTCTCCATAAATTGTAATATTCTTTCCTTTTAAAGCTTGCACAATAAAGTTAGAAATTACTCTTCCGTCATTAGTGTTCATTCTTGTTCCATACGTATTAAAAATTCTTATAATCTTAATACGTACATCATTTTGCTTATGATAGTTGATAAACAAAGATTCTGCACAACGTTTCCCTTCATCATAACAAGATCTTAATCCAATCGGATTTACATTTCCCCAATAGGTTTCTGGTTGTGGATGTACATGTGGATCCCCATATACTTCACTTGTAGATGCCTGTAAAATTTTTGCATCAATACGTTTCGCTAAGCCCAACATATTGGTAGCACCTACAACAGAGGTTTTAATCGTTTTAATAGGGTCATGTTGATAGTGAATTGGTGAAGCCGGACAGGCCAAATTATAAACCTCATCTACTTCGGCATAATAAGGCTCTGTAATATCGTGCCTTACCACTTCAAAATACGGGTTATCTAAAAGGTGAATGATATTTTTCTTACTACCTGTAAAATAATTATCTAATGAAATTACTTCATTACCTTCTTTTAATAATCGTTCACATAAATGCGAACCTATAAAACCTGCTCCTCCTGTTACTAATATTCTTTTCACCTATTTAAAAAATAATTTTGGAAATTGTTTCTGTGGATCTCTATTTAGTAAGCGAATGTAAAAAGTAGATTTTAAAAAAGCCAATCCATATCCAAAAAATTGAATAAATACTGCATAAACAGATAAAAAACCTACTTTAATACTCTTATTTAATAAAGTTGAATGTACCAATAATAATATTAAATACCCCACTAATGGAATTAAAACTATAGGGGAGTATACTATTCCTCCAAGAATAGACATTAAAGTAAAAAACACAAAAACGCTTGGTAGCCAAAATGTAATTTTAGCTGTAGTTGGGTGCCATTTTGTTAATATAGGTCTTACCATACCAAACTTTTTTACTTGTGTATGAAATTTTTTCCAAGAAATTCTTCTTTTATGATATACATACGCATCTGGTAAAAAACCTGTTGTAAATCCTTTATTTACTATTCTTTGAGACAAATCTGGGTCTTCTCCTGGATGAATCTTAGAAAAACCTTGAGTAGCTTCAAAAGCTTCTTTTGAAATTCCCATATTAAAACTTCTAGGTTCAAATTTTTGCACCTTAACCTTCCCTCCTCTTATACCCCCAGTAGTAAAAAAAGAAGTCATGGTATAATTAATTGCTTTTTGTAAATCTGTAAAACTATCATGAGCAGCATCAGCTCCTCCAAAACAGTCTACATAACTTTTACTTAAAAAAGTGTAAATCGTTGATAAATAATGACTTGGTAGTATTACATCCGAATCTAGCACAATAAAATAATTACCAGCAGCTCTTTTCATTCCATAGTTTCTAGAATCTCCTGGTCCACTATTTTCTTTATAAAAATAGGTAATGTTTATCTCTGAATTATATTTCTCTATTATTTTCTCAGATGATTCTGTCGACCCATCTTCAATAATAACCACTTCATAATCTTTTTGAAAGTCTTGTTTAGTTAAACTTTCTAAAAGTTCATCAATTTCATCTGGTCTATTATAAACCGGAATTATCAGAGATAATTTTACTTGATTCATACTAAAACTGCTGTATTAATTTCTTTGGTAATACCATTCCAAAGATTAACTCTCTTCTTTAAAGACTCTTTTGCATAAAATAATACATCATCCCATTTTTGCTGATCATCACCGCATAACTCTTCTATCATTTGCAATGATAATGGTCCATGCTCATCCCCATCTAGCTCAATATGCCTCTTTAAATAGTAGGTTAACTTCCCATAATCAATATTATTCTCTTCTTCTGTATTTTTAACTATTTCTAAAAACATATCTGGTATCAAATCCTCTCTACCAAACGTAAAACAAGAAGCGATAATATGTGGTTGCTGAGTTTGTATTACCTCAAATGTAAAAGATACAAATTCCTCCACCTCTTTACTTACGATGTTATTTTGCAAAGCATCAACTATCGATTTTCCATCATAAATATCTGAAATAAAGTTCGAAATATGTTCAATGCTTGCTCCTGTTTGTTTCATAGCATCTATATACATTTCAAAGTGACTTTTAGGTTCTCCTAACTCATTCACATCTGTTTCTTCTCCTAAAACTATCTCATTTATAAATCTTGCTGTTTTTGCATTTGGAGTAGGAATCCAGGGTAATGTAACACATGTTAAGCTTTGCTGTAATGACTTTAAAAGCGACATAAAATCCCAAACTGCAAAGACATGCGATTCCATGAAAACCTTAACATCCTTTATGCTATTTAACGCATTGTATAATTGATGTTCTCTTAACTCTTTTCTTAAAGCTTCTAACTCGTTTTCTACAAAAGAAATTCTATTCATAAATATCTATCAATAAAAAATGCAAATCTAACGATTTGCATTTTGATTATCTTACTTTATAACTCATTACTCTTCAGTAAATCTTTCCATTACTGCATCACTTACTCCCATATTAGAGAACCCTCCGTCATGGAATAAGTTTTGTAAAGTTACTTTCTTTGTCAAATCAGAGAATAATGAAATTGTATAATCCGCACATTCTAATGCTGTAGCATTTCCTAATGGAGACATTTTTTCTGCATAAGAAATAAATCCATCAAAACCTTTAACCCCTTGACCTGCTGTTGTAGGTGTTGGAGATTGAGAAATTGTATTTACACGTACTTTATGGTCTCTTCCGAAGAAATATCCAAAACTACGAGCAATAGACTCTAAATAAGCCTTATTATCTGCCATATCGTTATAATCTGGAAATACTCTTTGTGCAGCCATATAAGTTAAGGCTACAATACTTCCCCATTCATTCATTGCTTGTTTGTTATATAAAACATTCATCGTTTTATGAAAAGAAACAGCAGAAACATCCCATCCTTTTGTTGTAAAGTCGTATTTAGAATCTGTGTAATGACGTCCTTTACGTACATTAACTGACATACCGATAGAGTGTAAAACAAAATCAATTTTACCTCCTAATATCTCCATAGACTTTTCTACTAAGTTTGTTAAGTCGTCCATTGAAGTTGCATCGGCAGGAATAATCTCAGAATTAGTTTTAGCTGCTAACTCCTTAATTTGCCCCATACGCATAGCTATTGGAGCGTTCGTTAACACAAACTCTGCTCCTTCTTCATGAGCACGTTCAGCTACTTTCCAAGCGATAGAATTTTCATCTAAAGCTCCAAAAATAATTCCTTTTTTTCCTTTTAATAAATTATACATACTGTTTGTTTTAGTCTTTAGTTTTGTTAAGCAAATATAGTTTAATTTAATAATTCTTTTGCATGAGTTAAAGCACTTTCAGAGAAGTCTTTTCCACTTAGCATTTCTGCTATTTCTTCTACTCTTTCTTGTGTTGAAAGTAATTTTAAATTAGACTCTGTTATTCCTTCTACTTCAGATTTATATACTTTGTAGTGTTGAACACCTTTGGCTGCAATTTGTGGTAAATGCGTAATAGTTATTACTTGCATATGACTACTCATTTGTTGCATAATTGCAGCTATTTTATTTGAAACCTCTCCGGAAACTCCAGTGTCTATCTCATCAAAAATTATGGTTGGAAGTTTACTATTTTCAGATAATATCTTTTTAATTGATAGCATAATTCTAGAAAGTTCTCCTCCAGAAGCTACTTTTTTCAGTTCTCCGAAATTCCCACCTTTATTTGCAGAAAATAAAAATGATAATTCATCCTTTCCATTTGAAAAATAGTTATCAGATAAGTTCACATCAATAGCAAATCTAGCATTCGGCATTCCTAAATCTGCTAATAATACCTCTAATTCCTTTTTTAACTTTGGAATCACTTTATTCCTAGCACTTGAAATTGTTTGTGCCAGCGCGTCCAGCTTTTCAGCAACATGAGCAATCTCTTTTTCTTTATTAGCTATAATACTACCAGCATCTTCTACTTGAGCTACCTTATCTGCCAAAGATTCATGAATCTTTTGTAACTCTTCAATAGAACTTACAAAATGTTTCTTTTGTAAATTATAAATCAATTGTAAACGATCATTCAGCTCTTCAATTTCTGAAGGATTGTATTCAATCAACTCATTTGCATTTTCTATTTCTTTTGCTACATCATCTAACTCAATTTTCAGGCTAGAAACTCGGTTACTTAACTCCTCGTATTCTTTAGAAAAGGAACTGATTTTTTGCAAATTATTCTCTAGAGAGTACAACATCGTTTGAATACCAACTTCTTCATTGATTGTCTTTTCTAGTGCTTCAGATAAGTTTAACTTAATTTCCTCAACATTATTCAGCTTATCTAATTTCTCTTCTATACTTTTTTGTTCTCCAATCTGTAACTCAGCTTCTTCTAACTCTTTAAATAAATGCAAGTTATACTCATATTGTTGTTTCGCTTCTTCTTGAGAAAGCAATAACGTTTTTAATTCTTTCTGTAAGCCATTATACTTTTTCAAACCTCTTTTATAAGAAGCTATTTTTGTATGATTTCTTGCTAAAACATCAATAACATGAAATTGAAAATTAGTGTCTGACAACTCCATCGTTTGATGCTGTGAATGAATATCAAGTAACTTTGTTTTTAAAGATTGTAAAACGGATAATGTTACTGGAGTGTCATTTACAAATGCTCTTGATTTTCCTGAAGGAAGAATTTCTCTTCTAATGATAGTTTCATTCTCATAATCTACATCCAATTCATCAAATAATTCTTGAAGATTATAATCTGCTACAGAAAATTGTGCTTCTATTACACATTTTTTTTCTGTATTTTTTAAAGAAGATAAATCAGCTCTATTCCCAGTAACCAAACCTAAAGCTCCTAATAAAATAGATTTACCTGCTCCTGTTTCTCCTGTTATAATAGATAGTCCACTGCTTAAATCAATAGATAACTGATTGATTAATGCATAGTTTTGTATAGTTAAATGTGCTAACAAATTTTACTCTTTAAAAAAGAATAAAAGTACGGATTTTTAACAAACTAAAAAGAGAAGTTTTAAACTAAAACTATATCCATTCAGAGATAAATTAAAATAGGTGTTACTCAAATTTCACCTATCTTTAAACAAAGAAGATCAGCAAAAACTTCATATACTTTTGACCTTGATTACAGATTACTCTTCAAAAAAAATAACCTATTAAAAATTGAATTTAATAGGTTACTAATATTTTATTTATGTATCAACGTTTAATTAATTCTCTTCCACTTGTCTGAGTAAGTTGGAGAAATATCTCTTAACGTTTGTACCATTTTTGCTTGATTACTAGTAGGTCGACCATCTGAAAAAACATTTACAATTTCATCTGATTTTGCATCTAAAAATACACGAATCATGTAGTTACCAACGGTTATATTGAACATCTTATCCAAATCTATTACCGCCTTTTCAATAGCTTGTTTTGCTTTATTTTCGTCTTCTGAAAAGTAATCAAATCCTTGTCTATGATAGTTATAATATATATTTCGTAAGGTCTCAAATTTTGAAGATAACAAACCATCAATCAAAGCAAATCTATTTTGCTTTCCTACTTGGTTTTGCCAGTTTGTATCACCACTTTGTTGTGCCTGTAACATTACGTTCTCCGCTTTTTTCAAATACTCTTGTCCTCCTTTTAATGCAAATGTATCTGCATCTACTCCTAAAATGGTGTACACATAAAAAACAATGGTAGATACTAAATTAGAATCAAATCTTGTGGGATTAAATAACAACGGATCAAACTCATTATATTCAAAATTAAATCCTGTATCATTGATATTTAAAAGAGGTGTTGCATATGAAGAACCATACACCGGTCTTGTCGATTGAATTTGCAAGCTTCCTAAAAACTGATTATTATTTTGTTCACTTACTATAATTGTAAATGCACAATTAATACGTTCTTGCGGTTTAAAATTTCTATTAGTCCATTTTGTTTGGTTTATAAACTCTGTCAACGCCTTTTGTAACGTTTGATAAACTTGCTTATTTGAACTTTGAACTTTATCAGCATTAATGGTTACCAAAGCATTTATTTCTTGCGCTTGAACAAACGAAGAAACAAGTAAGACTACTCCTAATAAAAACTTACGCATTTAATTTTTGAATGATTTCGTTAATTATATCTTTAGATACTTCTTTTTTAGATTTTAACGCAAATTCTTTTTTGCTAAAATCTACATCAATAATAGTGATTTTATTTGTATCTGTTGCAAAACCTGCTCCCTTATCTCTTAAGGAATTTAGAACTATCATATCTAAATTCTTTCGTTTGATTTTACTTTTCGCATTCTCTTCTTCGTTATTTGTTTCTAAAGCAAAACCAACTAGTAATTGGTTTTTCTTAATTTCACCTAACGATTTTAGAATGTCTTGGGTAGGTTCTAACTCTATACTTAACGCTGCTTCTTTCTTTTTTATTTTTTGAGAAGCTACATTTTTTGGTCTGTAATCGGCAACTGCAGCAGAAAGTATAGCTACATCAACATCATTATAGTATTTATGACAAGCTTCATACATTTCTTGCGCCGATTTTACATCTATTCTTTTAATAAAAGAATGTTTTACTGATTGGTGAGATGGTCCTGAAACTAAAAATACCTCAGCTCCTAAATTTGCAGCTGTTTTGGCTATTTCAAAGCCCATTTTTCCAGAAGAATGGTTACCAATAAATCTTACTGGATCTATTGCTTCATATGTAGGTCCAGCTGTTATTAATACCTTTTTACCTCTTAAGGGTAACTTTGATACTATATCTTTTTCAATAAAATCTATAATATCTTCTGGTTCAGCCATTCTTCCTTCACCAACCAAACCACTCGCTAGTTCGCCAGAAGTAGAAGGAATCATTATGTTTCCAAAACTTTGAAGTTTATCAAAACTTGTTTTTGTTGAAGGATGCTTATACATATCTAAATCCATTGCAGGAGCAAAATATACTGGACATTTTGCCGATAAATACGTTGCTAATAATAAATTATTGCAAGTACCATTGGTCATTTTAGATAAGGTATTAGCAGTTGCTGGGGCAATAATCATTAGATCTGCCCATAATCCTAATTCAACATGATTATTCCAAAGCTCATTTTCGTCTTCAGAATCATAAAAAGTTGAATTAACTGGATTTTTAGATAAGGTAGATAAAGTAAGTGGTGTTACAAAATCTTTAGACGCAGGAGTCATTACTACTTTGACTTCTGCGCCTGATTTTATAAATAAACGGACTAAATTTGCTGTTTTATATGCTGCAATTCCCGCAGTTACTCCTAATAAAACTTTTTTCCCGTTAAGTACAGACATTCTTACTTCTTGTCTGAATTTCTAAAATAAATTTTCTCTTCTAACCACTCTTCCACTGCAATTGCATGTGGCTTAGGTAAGCGTTCGTAGAATTTTGAAACTTCTATTTGCTCTTTGTTTTCAAATACTTCTTCTAAGCTATCGTTATACGTAGCAAACTCATCTAATTTATCTATTAATTCTTTCTTAAGATCAGAATTAATTTGTGTAGCTCTTTTCGCTATAATCGAAATAGCTTCATAGATGTTGTCTGTAGGAGTTTCTATTACCTCTTTGTTGTAAGTTACTGTAGATACAGGTGCCTTCGTTTCTTTATAATCCATCACTTAACTTTTAACTAATTGTTCTTGTTCCTTTTGTAATGCTGTTAGCATCTTATTAGAATCTTCCATGAATTTAGACTCAGGAAAATTTCTTTTTAATTTATCGTAAGCTTTAATTGCTTCTTTAATTCTTTCTGCCTTTCTTCTTTCTGTACTCTTCAATACAAAATCGTGCGCAGCCTTTAATCTGTAATACAAGGCTTCTTCCTTAAAAGAAGTTCCTAAATAATCAGATAATAAATTATCGAACGCTACAATTGCCGCTCTATAATTTCTTGGATAAGTTTCTGCTGTTCTGTAATAAGTTTTAGCTATTTCAAAAGCTTTTTTCTCTAACTTATATCTTAATTCAGCATAATACTTATTTGCTTCGTCTATCTTATCAGAATTTGGATAAGCGTCTATAAATGCTTGAAACTTTTCTAACGCTTTATTAGTATCTGTTGGATCTAAACTAAATCTTGGTGCTGCTTTGTAATATCCTAATGCTGATAAAAATGCAGCTTCCTCACTCTTAGAACTTTTAGGATAGTTCTTAGAAAAACGCTCAAAATAATATCCTGCTAAGCTGTAGTTTTTCACATTAAAATTAGACTGTGCCACCATGTATTGAATACGCTCCATTTGTGGTTTTCCTCTGTAAGAAGGAACTATTTTTTCAAACAAACGAATGGCTTTATTGTACTTTTGAGCTTCGTACATCTTCGTAGCCATTTTATATTGCTCTTCTACTGTTCCTTTATTCAATACTTTTTGATATTCTCCACAAGAAGTTAACAATAAAGTAACTACTAATAAATACGCTAAATTTTTAATTTTTTGCATTCGGCAAAATTAATGATTAATTATGGATTATTAAAACGATTTTTTACACTTCAAATTGTGTACCGCAATAAACTATAATTTATGTTAGTAAAAAGGTAAAGAAACCCTAAATGTTTGTTAATCTTAATTATTGAGGTGCTTCTCCTCCAGCATCTGCTCCTACCAGTTGCTTTACATCATTATCAAACAAATATAAACCTCCCTTATCATCTCCAATCAAATTGATCTTATCTAGGATGTTTCGTGCTAACGCTTCCTCTTCTATCTGCTCAGAAACATACCATTGTAAAAAGTTATGCGTAGCATAATCTCTTTCTTCTAATGTTATATGAACTAAATCGTTAATTGATTGAGACACCATTACTTCATGATCAAACAATTCTTGAAACATATCTTTAAACGATCCAAACTCAGTTGGAGGTGCTGCTAATTCAGAGATCTTAGCGTGTCCTCCTCTTTCATTTACAAACTTTACCAATTTCAACATATGCATACGTTCTTCATCTGAGTGTGCATACATAAATTGAGCTACTCCTTCAAAACCTTGAGTTTCTGCCCAACAAGCCATTGATAAATATACTTGAGATGACTCGGCTTCTAATTTAATTTGTTTATTTAATGCGTCTTCTATTTTCTTTGATAACATAATTGCTTCTAATTTTGAAATACAAATATCTTAAAAAAAGCGCAAAAGAAGATTTATTATCAATTAGAAATATAAAAGATTTCACGCAACTAAGCACTCTCATTTAATAACTAATATTAGGATAACATTTTTAAAAACCATGAACCTAAAGGTAATTGTAGTAACATCAATTGTTAAACTTCCAACTATTCTACGTATCCCTAACATTAATAGTAGTTGTTTTTCAATTGAATTAATTAGCAAACTGTTCAAGTAATATTTAAACAGTTATTTTATTAAATCTTAGCAGATTGTCATCTTATATATAAGATGCAAAAAAGACCATAGTGTACACTATGGTCTTTTATTTATGTTTCGGTGTAGTCTTTTTATAAATTATCTAAAAAGTCACCAATTTTTCCCTGTAATTCTTTACTCGCTACTACTAATGGCAAACGAACATTATCAGAAGTAATGTTCAATTTCTTTAAAACGGCTTTTATTCCTGCGGGATTATTCTCTTCGAAAATATAATCTACAATATCCATTAATTCAAAATGAATATTAAATGCCTCTTTGTTCTTTCCTTCTAAACCTAGTTGAATCATTTGAGAAAACTCTTTAGGTAAACCCTGTCCTATTACTGAAATAACTCCCGCTCCTCCAGCTAAGACAATTCCTAAAGCTAAATCATCATCACCTGAAATAATTAGAAAATCTTCTGGTTTATCTTTTAATAAACTATAGTATTGTTGCTGATTGTTTCCTGCTTCTTTGACTCCGATTACGTTATCAAAGTCTTTTGCTAAACGTAAAGTTGTAGCAGGTTCCATATTTTTCGCCGTTCTCCCTGGAACATTATATAAAATAACTGGTTTAGGGCTTGCTTCTGCTACCGCTTTAAAGTGTTGATAAAACCCTTCTTGTGTAGGTTTACTGTAATATGGTGCTACAGATAATATTGCATCTATTTCAGTTAAATCTAACGTTTGTAGCTCTTCAACTACAGTTTGTGTATTGTTACCTCCAACACCTAAAACAAGTGGTAAACGTTTCTTGTTTACGGCTGCAACAACTTTTATAATTTCTGTTTTCTCTTCTTTTGTGATAGTTGCACTTTCACCGGTGGTTCCATTAATTACTAAATAATTAGTTCCGTTTTCTATGTTATAGGTTACTAATCTTTCTAACGCATCGTAATCGACACTTAAATCTTCTTTAAATGGAGTTACCAATGCTACACCAAGTCCATAAAACTGTTGCATTATATTTTATTTAATATGGTTAAATACTTTTTTAATTCTTGATTCAAAATTGCCTCATTAAAAGCTTCATCAGATACTACAATATCAAACAATCTATCATCGATATTTGCAAACCCAGCCTTTAATTTTGCTTGCGATAACAAAGTTACCATATTTGTAAAAATATTAGACGATTTAGTGTAGTTAATCAGTAAATCATATTCATTTTTAACGAAGTTTTTTAGATTGTCTGATTTTAAACTTGCTTTGAATCCAAAATCATTCTCTGTAAAGAATTCTGGAGATTCCTCTTGTTTTTTAGAATATTCTCTAAGTGTAAAAACAGTTATTTGTTCCTTTGTAAAAGGAAGCTTATTTGTTAAGTTAGCTAATACAATGTTTATAAGTGATTCATTATCTAATACAATAGCTACTTTCTTAATTTTATTAGAATCTTGACGTTTACTTATTGACTTTCGAACTAGTTTGTCAAACGCCTTTTGAATAGATTTTTGTTTAAATTTGGATATCATTGTAAAAAATTGCGGACGCTAAAAATACATTATTTATTGTGAATTTCTAAAAGAATAAATTGATTCAATTGCTTTCCATACACTTGAAAATTATCATCAGAAATTAAAATGACCGATTGATTTCCATTAGACAACGTTGGTCCGAAGGTTATTCCTTCAATATTATCTATTATTCCTTCTGTTAACTCTTTTTGAATTGAATCAAAATCTAATAATAATTCTTTCTTTAATGGAATATACGCTTCTTTCTTCAAAGATCTTAAGGCTAGAGTGTTTGTTGTTTCTTTATCTGCAAATGCATTGAAAATTCTCACAACATTCCCATGACTTCCATATCCACTTTGATAAATTCTTTCTACTACGAGAAACTTCCCCTCTTGATACTCTAAAATAGCAGTGACACCATTCAGGTTTATTTTACCTTTTGCAGGTTTATCAATCTTTTCTAATTCATAGGCATATTGCTTTTCAGCTAATTTGGTCTTATTATTAAAATAAGTAATTCTAACTGGTGATTGTGTTTTATGAAAAGTTGGTTCTTCTCCATCTGCACGTAACGGCGCTTCCATAGCAACCCAAAATCCATCAGTACTAAAGCCTCTACTTGAACCTTCAAAAACACCATTATGTTTGGGTTTTTCTTTTGAACTTGCTTTAAAATAATCAGGAACTATAAACTCTGTAACAGCTCTTGAATTGATATCAATCGTAAAAACAAGTGGGTCTTTTCCTTTTCTAATTGATCCTTCAGAAACTAAATTTAGCTTTCCTCCAGCGTCTATAAAAACTGATTCTAAATCTAAAGCATTACTATTGTAAAATGAGCTTGTAGTATCTTTTAATTTGATAATATTGTTAAAATTTACTGCTTGAATTTGATCTTCATCAATTAGAATATCCGCCTGTAAAATTCGTGGATTTCTTGCATCATCGACTACCATATAATATTGGTCCTTATATCTATCAATTCCTGATAACCCACCTATTACTGTAGTACCAAACTGAAGAGAGTCTTTTACAACAAGTTCATCTAAAAAAGTTAGGGTCATTTTTTTCTTCTGACAACCTAAGAATACAACTACCATCATTAGGGTAGTAAATGTTATTTTTTTCATAAAACAAAAATACTATTTAATTAGTTCCTGTAAGGATTAAAAACCACTTCGTCTAAATTATAAAACCAATACATAATGAATAAATATTTGCCTATTATTTTAAAACTTGTGGCAGCTGTAATAATGTTACAAACATTATTTTTTAAGTTCACAGGCGCTCAAGAAAGTATCGATTTATTTACAAAACTAGCTGGAGAAAATGAAGCGTCCATGAGAATTGGAACTGGAGTTTTAGAATTGATAGCATCGATTTTACTATTTATTCCGAATAAAACTTGGTTAGGCGCAATACTAACTGTAGGATTAATGGGAGGTGCAATAATGGGACATTTAACCAAGATTGGTATTGAACATAATGGAGATGGAGGTGGATTATTTATTTGCGCTATTATAACTTTAGTTGCTGGGGCAATCTTACTCATACTAAATAGAAAGCACATTCCTTTTATAGGAAGTAAATTATAATTTTTCCGATTTAATTTGTTAACTACAACAAGCGGTTTTAGAATTTTCTCTAAAACCGCTTGTTTATTTTAATAATCAAAAGTTATTCTTATTCTATGGCGATAAAAATTTCTGCTTCTCCATTTTTAGGGTCTTGTGCTTTTTCTCCATACACTTCAAAATCTGCTGTATAGGTTCTTTTACTATCAGAATTCCAAATTTTCATCCACTCGTTTACCACTGCGTCTTTTGTTAAATCTCCTTTAGCAATGTACTTCTCGTAATTTGAAGCCTCTATTTTTGTTCCAACCATGTTTTCTGGAAGGTTTTCCAAATTTTCCACTCGATAACCTAATATCATTGTATATGGCTTTGTATGATCTTTTTCATAATCAGTATATACTGCATAACTTTCTGAACCTAATTTATTCAAAAGTTTCTCGCCTACATTTTCAACCATAAATTGTTGCCATAATGCCGGTATATCTTGCATTGCTTTTCCATTCTCATTAGTTGTTCTAACAGAGATTCCTGCAACGTAAAACGCTTCTTTTTTTATTGTGTCCATTTTCTTATTTTTTAATGTTTACACAAAAATAAAAGTGGGTGATGACAACAGTTTGTCAGGGGGTATTGTATTTTTCTTCACAAATTTTAAAATACTCTTCCAAAGTTAAATTATGAGGTTCAAAATTGCCTCCAGTTAATTGTATATTCTTAATACAATCTATTCTAAAGGCTCTAAACTCATTACGTAATCGACAGAATGCTATTAACAACCAATTTAAGTTCGTACTGTACATTGCAAAAGGTTCTACCACTCTTTTGGTAGCTTGATTTTGAAGAGATAGATAAGCGATTTCTACCAATTGAAAGTTTGTTATTGCCGTTTGCAATTGCATCAAATAATTACTGGATCTTTCATTATCTTGATTCAATCGAAATACAATTCGTTTTGACAGTAAATCTGCTTTATCTTTTTGAGAATATTTTAAAACAGCTTTAATTTTTGTAATTGCATTACTGTAATTATCTACAAAAGAAGCATCCTTGTTTTTTAATATTAATTGTTCAGCCGTTATCAATGCATTTGCCTCTTCTTCAGAAAACATTACAGGAGGTAATTGAAAACCTTCTTGTAAAAAATATCCCTTTCCTTCTTCAGTTACTACAGGTACCCCAGCATCTTCTAGCGTTCTTATATCTCTGTAAATTGTTCTAATACTTACACTGAATTTTTCTGCTAGCTCCCTTGCTGTCAGCAATCTTTTCGACTGCAATAAAGTAACCATTTGTGTTAACCTGGTAAGTCTAGGTTTTTCCATTATTATTTCAAGTTAACTCCTTTTTGCTATTAGTGCTTTTACTATAAGAAATTGAGATACAATATATAAAGCTATAATTGAAACATCAAAAAGTCTTTTAGGTGTATAAAAGTTATTCAATGCAATTAAACTATCAGAAGCTATAAACAACACGGCCCCTAACAACAACCAGGTACTTGCAGTTGTTTTATCTTGTCGATAATGCAACAATGCTGCTGTACCAAAAGTTGAAATAGTTACTCCGTACACAATTACAGGCACTAACATATCCCCAAGATTCGCATAAATCAAACTTAACAAACCAATAAACAACACTACAAAGGGAATTGCTGATGTTATCATTTTCGACGTTAACTCTTTCTGCAACAGATCGGTAGTGATTTTTATATAAATAACATGAGCTAACAAAAATAATGCTAAACCAAATACAAAAAACTTCTCTTTATCTAATAAAAACACATCTCCCCA
This sequence comes from Tenacibaculum sp. 190130A14a, assembly GCF_964048965.1. Classification (NCBI taxonomy): domain Bacteria; kingdom Pseudomonadati; phylum Bacteroidota; class Flavobacteriia; order Flavobacteriales; family Flavobacteriaceae; genus Tenacibaculum; species Tenacibaculum polynesiense. The sequence goes on from NZ_OZ040189.1 coordinate 2,779,305, forward strand.
AAACGAAAAGAACAATGCTGATAATACCCAAAAGCTTGGTTTTTTAACCGAAACCAAATACACCACTGCCAGTGTTGTCATTAGTAAAGGTTTAAATATCATTTCTAATGTTTTGTTTTGCGTAATTACTGCATATACATCAGTAATTGCAACACCTAAAAACAGCAGGCTTACAATGGTTATTCTAGTTTGTTTGGTCATTATTCTTATTTATTATAAAAGGAGCATACTTATTTTCTCCATGCCAATGTTCAACTACCTTTAATTTTCTAAATCTTGGATTAACTATAAACAGTATACGATTTTCATTCATTTGTACTTTAATCCAAAGAGGCATCTTATTTCTTTGCGTTATTAGAACTTCACTAATTTCATCTAAAGAAAGTAATGTATTTTGAGTTTGTTTAATCAACTTCCTTTCTATTACTCCCATTACACCTGAATCAAAGGGCTCTCCTTCACTAAACTCAAATTCAAAACAACCTTGATTACATCCAAAATCAACTTCTAAAAGTTTTATTTTTTTCTTTAAAAAATCTTTATTTGATTTTTGCATAAAGAATTACCCTATCATATCAATAAAATCTTGTTCTGAAATGATTGGTATTTCAAGGTTTTGTGCTTTTTCCAGTTTACTTGGCCCCATATTATCTCCAGCTATAACATAACTTGTCTTTTTAGAAATAGAAGAACTTACCTTTCCTCCATTATCTTCAATAGCCTTTTTTAATTCATTTCTACTCATCTGGTGAAACACTCCTGAAACCACAAATACTTTTCCAGACAATTTATCTGTTTGCCCTTCTAAACTCTCAGCAGAAATTTCTAACTGTACTCCATACAATTTTAATCTATCTACCAATTGAATATTCCCTAAATCGTTTGAAAAATCAATAATACTTTGAGCGATTCTATCTCCAATTTCATCAACCGCCACTAAGGTTTCAAAATCAGCAGCCATTAAATTATCAATCGACTTAAAATGTTTCGCCAATTTCTTAGCTACAGTTTCTCCAACAAATCGAATCCCTAATGCATACAATACTTTTTCAAATGGAATTTCTTTAGATTTTTCTATTCCATTGATCATATTTTGTGCTGATTTTTCCGCCATTCTCTCTAACGGAATTACTTGTTCAACTTTCAACTCATACAAATCCGCATAGTTTTGAATCAAACCTTCTTTTCTTAATAAATCAACAGTCTCTCCTCCTAACCCATCTATATCCATTGCTTTTCTACTAATGAAATGTTGAATCCTTCCCGTTATTTGAGGAGCACATCCAAATTCATTCGGACAATAATGTTTAGCATCTCCTGCTGTTCTTATTAATTCTGTATTACATTCAGGACAATGCGCAGCATATACTGTAGGCTGTGAATCTTGATTTCTTTTGGTAAGATCTACTTTAATTATTTTCGGAATAATTTCTCCTCCTTTTTCTACAAACACAGTATCTCCAACTCGAATATCTAATTTTTCAATCTGATCGGCATTATGCAAGGAAGCTCTCTTTACAATTGTTCCTGCCAAATGAACTGGCTCTAAATTAGCTACAGGTGTAATTGCTCCTGTTCTTCCTACTTGATAGGTAATTTCATTTAACACTGTTGAAACTTGCTCTGCTTTAAATTTATAGGCAATTGCCCAACGTGGTGCTTTTGAGGTATACCCAAGTTCATCCTGTTGTTGAAAAGAGTTCACCTTAATTACTACACCATCTGTTTCATAGGGTAAATCATGGCGTTTTTCATCCCATTCATTTACAAAAGCTAACACTTCTTCTATTGAGTTTTTCAACTCAATAGTTTCCGGAACTTTAAATCCAACTTTACGGGCCGCTTCTAAACTTTCATAATGTGAAGCATACTTACGTTCATTCGTTACAACTTGATATAGCAAACAATCTAATGGTCGTTTTGCAACCTCTGCACTATCTTGTAGCTTTAAACTACCACTTGCAGTATTTCTTGGGTTTCTATAAGGGTCTTCTCCATTCGCTACTCTTTCTTCGTTCATCTTATCAAAGCCAGCAATCGGTAAAATTATTTCACCTCTCATTTCAAAGTCAGAAACAAAATCGCCATTTGGCACCAATGGAATGGATTTTATAGTACGTATATTGGTTGTTACCTCATCTCCTTGAAATCCATCTCCTCTAGTAACGGCTCTTACAAATGCTCCATTTTCATAAGTCAAATTTATAGAAGCACCGTCATATTTAAGTTCACAGGTATATGCTATTTCTGTTGTTCCTAGTATTTTTTGAATTCTCTTTTCCCAATCTAATAAATCATCTTTAGAATACGAGTTATCTAAAGAGTACATTCTGTTTTTATGAACAATGGTTTCAAAGTTCTTAGTTACATCTCCTCCTACTCTCTGAGTCGGTGAATTAGGATCAAAAAACTGTGGATTATCTTCTTCTAATTTTTCTAATTCTTTCAACATAATATCAAACTCATAATCTGATATTGTAGCATTGTCTAACACATAATAATTATGATTGTGTTGACGTAATTCTTCTCGTAATTGCTGTATTTTTTGTTCGATTGTCATTCTAATAATTAGCTTTTATCCTTCAGGATTAAAAATCCCTAAAGCCATTTTAATATCTATATCCGTATGTACTCCCTCTAAAATTTGTAATGAATCTTTTTGTTGAAGTACTACACCATAATCCAATTCTTTTTCTCTTCTATCAATATAAGTAGTATCACTTTGGGAATTAATTATAGCTACATTAGGTTGTTCTGCAAAATATATCTTGTATTCGTCTTTGTGTTCTTTGTAAAACTGATTTGCATAATAGTTAAAATCTCCAGCCACCTCTTCAATTCCCTCACTACCTTTCAAATGTTCTTCAAAGTACTTCTCCGAAGGCTTTAAAAACAATATACAGTTGCCTTTTACAAAAAATGTTGGGCTACTATTCTTGGAAGAATACTGAACCTTTTTCTTCGTTTCTGTATTCTTACAAGCTACTATACATATTAGTAAGAGTACTATTAATTGTCTCATTTTATTTCCTTACCGTTCCAGTTAAAAAACTTGGTCCTTTAGGCAAAGGATTTCCCGCAGAACGTCTAAAAGAAACTATTTGACCGCAATGCCAAATTGCATCCGCTATTGGTCCGTTTAACTGATTCCAAAATGGATACTCAGCTACGTTTCCATTTCTTCTTGGTATTTTCATTACAAACTTTGATAAATCGTCTGAAGCTTTTAAAATATCACTAGCCTTCTTAAAATTTTCAAGTGTTAATTTTCTCATTTCAGCAAAGGTTAAGGAACCTTCTTTTGGAAATGTCATCTCAACACCTTCTACTGCACTTAATGTCATAATAGACAGTACTAGAATATGATCTACTGTATCAAATAAACTTCTTCCATCTTCACTCGGTTTAAATTTCAAATCTTTATCCTGTAAACCTTCTGTTGCCCAATAATATCTAAACCCAAGACCATCAACTAACCTTCCAGCAACTGTGCCTTCTGTATATTTTTTTGGTGCTTCTGGTATTTCATAATAAGGTAGTTCTTGTGCATTCATAGCAGTACAAAATAGTATTAATAAAAAAGATGTAAAGATTGATTTCATTTCTATGTTTTATGGGCTAAGTTAAAGAAAACTTTTGAGTAATTTCATGCCGAAACCTTTCTCTTATCAACAAAAAAACCGAAGTATTTCTACTTCGGTTTTTAACTATTCTAACATTATATAACACTATCTTCTTAAGGTCATTGTATATACAATGTCTCCTTCAGTTGCAGAAAATAATAGTTCTTTCTCGTTTAACTTTTCTATTTTGAAGCCAGCTGCTAATGCTTTATCATCTTCAAAAGTAACAGCTTTCTCTTCTTCATCAAATTTCCATAGACCTTCTTTTTGATCATTACTCATTTTGATTTGATACTTTCCATCTGCATGAAAACGCATCCAACTATCTTGCTGAGTAAAATCTTGCTTTTGTTCACCAATTTGAACAGAACTTAAAGACCATTTACCAGCGGTTAAAAAGTCAAGTTCATTAATTTCTTGAGCATACGAAAATGTTGAAATAACTATAAGAAATGTGAAAATAGAGAATACTTTCACAAAAAGTGTAAGTACTTTTTTCATAATAAGGGGATATTTTAGGGGTTTATCTTTTCAAAAATAACAAAAAAACCGAAACATTCAAATGTTTCGGTTCTAATTTTATTTATTTCTTAACTTATGTTAATAGTAAGTATAACGACGTACTTTAGCAATATGCTTTGCTAAACGCATTACTTGATGAGAGTATCCATACTCATTATCATACCATACATAAATTACAATTGTATCTCCATCAGCTATTGTAGCTTTGCTATCAAAAATAGAAGGCGCCGTAGTTCCAACAATATCAGAAGAAACTAATTCATTACTTAAAGAGTATTGAATTTGCTCTACTAAGTTACCTTCTAAAGCGTTTTGTTTCATAATTGCATTTACAGACTCAACAGTTGCAGTAGAGTTTAACTGTAAGTTTAATATCGCTAAAGATCCATTTGGTACTGGTACACGAATAGCACTAGAAGTTAATTTCCCTTCTAAAGCTGGCAACGCTTTTGATACCGCTTTTCCTGCTCCTGTTTCAGTAATTACCATGTTTAAAGCTGCTGCTCTACCTCTACGATATTTTTTATGCATATTATCTACCAAGTTTTGATCATTGGTATAGGCATGGATCGTTTCTAAGTGTCCTTTTTTAATTCCGAAGTTATCTTCTAATACTTTTAATACCGGTGTAATTGCATTGGTAGTACAAGAAGCTGCCGAGAAAATATCAATAGTATCTGGGTTATTTTCTAAGTGATTTACTCCATGAACGATATTAGGAATTCCTTTTCCAGGGGCAGTTAATAATACCTTGCTTGCTCCATTTGGAACTAAGTGACGACTTAAAGCTTCTTTATCTCTAAATGCTCCAGTATTATCAATAATTAAAGCATCGTTAATTCCATATTCAGTATAATCGATATCTTCTGGCTTTGCAGCAGAAATCATATATACTGTAGTCCCGTTAATGATTAATGCATTGTTTTCAACATCTACTTGAACCGTTCCTAAAAAATCTCCGTGAACAGAATCAATACTTAATAAAGAAGCTCTTTTTTCTAAAACTGCCTCATTAATTTCTCCACGAGTAACTACTGCTCTTAAACGTAATTGAGAACCTTTACCCATTTTACTGCTTAATTCACGAGCCAATAAACGTCCAATACGACCAAAACCGTATAATACAACATCTTTTGGTTGAATATCAGCTGCTCCAGTAGCATCCGCTAATTGATCCTTTACGAAATCAACTGTATCAATAGCGCTATCTTCTGCTAAATGATATTCGTAAGCTAATTTCCCTATATCTAATTTTGAAGCAGGTAAGTCTATTGATTGAATTGCTTTGGCAATAGCTAAAGCGTCTTCAATGGTAATTGGCTTTGCAACAAACTCTTTTGCATAGTTGATTAAATTTAAAACCTCACTAGCTCTTTTATCTACTAATGGGTTTCTAAATAATACTAATTCAATAGATTTATCATACCATAAATCATTCACGATATTGATAAACTCAACTGTAGCTCTTCTTACTTGTGCTTGATTTACTACTTCTTTTTCGTAATTTGTTATTGTTGACATAGTTGTGTGTTAACTAAATTTAAAAAATTTGCTGCAAAAGTAGTTATTTCAATCGATTTCGTAAACCTTTTATAAAAGAAAAAATCTCATCAAATTTTGATGAGATTTTTTCTTTTATATTTTAATAAACTTCTTAGTATCTAAATCTTTCCACTTGTCCAGACGGACTTACCATTTCTAGTAAAAGTCTTCTTGTTCTACTATAGTTAGCATCTAACATTTGAACAGCCTCTTTAGCCGAAGTTACTTGCTTTCCGTTAATTTTGGTTAAAATATATCCTTTCCCAACCTCAAATTCCTTGAATGCAGCGTTTTGAGTACTTTTAATCTTAGCTCCTCCTTCTATATTATACTTTTGCAGGTCTTTCTTAGAAACATCTTCGAATTCTGTTTGTAAAACTCTACTAACTGGTACTTCTATTAATTTGGTTAACTTCACCACCTTTGTTAGCTCTTCTCCATCTCTATCTACTGTTACGTTAATATACTCACCAGGCCTTTTTGCTGTTAACTGTCCTTTTAAGTCAGAAAATTTAGAAATTTTCACATCATTTACTTTGGTAATAACATCTCCATCTCTTAATCCTGCTTTTTTCGCTCCTCCTTCTTCAAAAACTTTATCAATTTTAACTCCTTCAATTACACCCTCAACATCTTGATGGGGTCTAAAACCAATTAAAGCCTGCTGTACAGAACCGAATTCTAATAAATCATCAACAATCTTCTTAGTAATGTTTGAAGGAACTGCAAATGAATACCCAATAAACGAACCTGTTCTTGAAGTAATAGCTGTATTTATACCAACTAATTCTCCTCTTGTATTAACCAAAGCACCTCCACTATTCCCAGGATTCACAGCTGCATCTGTTTGAATAAAAGATTCTATTTTATTTCCATTCCCTTCTAAATCACGCCCTTTTGCACTCACTATTCCTGCAGTTACAGTAGAGGTTAAGTTATATGGATTTCCAACAGCCAGTACCCATTCACCTACTTTTACATTGTCTGAATTTGCAAACGGTAAATTTGGTAAGTCACCTTCAAAATCTACTTTTAATAAAGCAATATCATTTGCTTCATCTGCTCCAATCAATTCTGCTTTTATTTTCTTTCTATTATTCAAAGTAATTTCAATGTCTGTAGCATTCGCAATTACATGGTTATTAGTAACAATATATCCATCAGGTGAAATAATCACACCACTTCCTGTACCCACTTGCTTGTATTCACGAGTTCCATCCCCACCAAAAAAGAAACTATACGGATCTTGTTTGGTTCTTACAGAAGTGTTTTTAACATGCACTACTGCATTGACTGTTTTTTCTGCCGCTTCAGTAAAATCTGTGGGCTTTGATGATGAATTAATAACTGTAGGTGTATAACCTGCTTTTACTGTTTGTAAAGTAGGCTCTGTTTGCTCTACAACAACTTGTGGTTTTTCAATTAACACTTTGTAGCCTGTAAGCGCAACTGCGCCACCGATAAACGCTACTCCTAAGATTCCAAAAATTTTCTTCATATGCTTACAAATAATTTATGATTCAAATATACATTTTTAACATTTTAACAAAATGTGTTTAACTTCATTTTAACGCATTTTAACCGCTATTTAACACACCTCTTTTCCTCCATAAATATGTATCTTTGCTAACGCAATGATTTTAGATTTTTACAAATATCAAGGAACGGGTAATGACTTTATTATAGTCGATAACCGTACAAAAACCTTTCCAAAAAACAACATCGCTTTAATAAGTAAATTATGTGATCGTCATTTTGGAATTGGAGCAGATGGAGTTATGTTATTGGAAACACATGAAACTGCTGATTTTAGAATGATTTATTACAATGCCGATGGAACCCAAACCATGTGCGGTAATGGTGCTAGATGTATTGTTGCTTTTGCTAAATATTTAGGCATAATCGATTCTAAAACCAATTTCATGGCTCATGACGGAGAACATTATGCTGAAATTTCTGATGGTATTGTATCACTGCATATGATTGATGTAGATGAAGTAAAAGTAAATAATCACTACGTTTTTGCAGATACAGGCACACAGCATCATGTTCAAATGGTAAATGATTTAACAGACTACCCAGTTTATGAACAAGGTAAAAAAATTAGATATGATGTTTATGGAGTACCTGGAAGCAATGTGAATTTTGTTCAGCAAATTGACAACAAAACTTTTCGAGTAAGAACGTATGAAAAAGGTGTAGAAGATGAAACATTAGCTTGTGGTACCGGAGTAACTGCTGTTGCATTGGCAATGCATGCTACAAAAAAAACTACCGAAAACAATCTTACACTTCCAGTTGAAGGAGGGACACTTTCTGTTAGTTTTAATGAACACAATGGTTCATATTCTAATATCTACCTAAGCGGCCCAGCAACTTTTGTTTTTAAAGGACAAATTTCTATTTAAATGAATACCTTAGAAGGACAACATACAATACTTCGTGCTATAGAACCTGAAGATCTTCAGTTTCTTTTTGAAATAGAAAATAACGAAGAGTTTTGGGAAGTTAGTCATACACAAGCACCCTTTTCTAAGTTTCTTTTAAGACAATATTTAGAAAATGCTCATTTAGATATTTATGAAGCTAAACAGTTACGTTTAGTAATTGAAAATGAAAGTGGACAATCTGTTGGAATGATTGATTTATTTGATTTTAATCCGCAACACAAAAGAGCTGGTATTGGTATTTTGATTCATCCCAGCTTTCAAAAACAAGGGTTTGCTTCAGATGCTTTGCAATGTTTGATAAAATATTGTTTCAATCATTTGAATTTACACCAATTATACGCTAATATTACAGCGATCAATTTAAATAGTTTGGAATTATTTAAAAAACATGGATTTCAACAAGTTGGTATAAAAAAAGATTGGATTTTTAGTAATAAAACTTTTAAAGACGAAATACTTTTTCAGTTAATCAATGAATAAAAAAATTATTTACATATCGGTTTTAGCTCTACTTATTATTGGAGGAATTGTCGGATTTAATTTTTATCAGAAAATATTCGGTAATGCGGTAAAAAAAGATGGAGCCATTTATATAGGATCTAACTATCATTTAATGGATGTTAAAAAGCTATTAACCGAGTATATTAATAAACCTGAAAACTTTGTTTGGGTTGCTGAAAAGAAAAAATTTACCAAACCCAAAGGTGGTAAATATTTACTGAAGAAAGGGATGAGTATGAATGATGTGGTCAATTTATTAAGAAGTGGAAATCAAACTCCTATTAAAGTAGCCTTTAATAATCAAGATACTTTGGAAAAATTAGCCGGAAGAATAGCCCAACAAATTGAAGCTGATTCTACTTCACTAATAAATGCTTTTACAGATACTAGTTTTTTAAAGAAAAATGATTTTAGTAAAAAATCGGCATTAGGAATGTATATTCCGAATAGCTATGAATTGTATTGGAACACCTCAGCAGAAAAATTTAGAGATAAAATGCTTCGAGAGTACAAACGTTTTTGGAATACTACTCGATTAGAAAAAGCAAAAAAACAAAATTTGACACCTCAAGAAGCCATTACATTGGCCTCTATAGTTCATAAAGAGACGGTACAAAAAAGCGAGAGACCTACGGTTGCTGGATTGTATTTAAATCGTTTAAGAGATGGATGGCCTTTAGAAGCTGACCCTACAATTATTTATGCAAAACAACAGCAGGATAAAAATATTGTTATTAAGCGTGTTCTCTTTAAGTATATTGACGAAACCAAAGACTCTCCTTATAACACCTATAAAAATAGGGGCTTACCTCCTACTTTAATTGCGATGCCTGATATTTCTGCTATCGACGCGGTTTTAAACCCTCAAAAGCACAATTATTACTTTATGTGTGCAAGTATTGATAAAATCGGTTATCATGATTTTACAAACTCTTTAGCACAACATAATAGAAATGCAGCGAAATACCAAAGATGGATTAGCAAACAAGGAATTAAAAGATAATTTTAACAAAAATTTATTTTCAAAAGTATTTGTTAAATTTTATCAAGTTGATAATTATTCTTGATTTCTATTTTTATCCTCATAAAAAACACAGGGTTTTTTTCCTATTTTGACAAAATGAAAAACACCGTAAATTTCTGATTTTTAGTTTATTACACTTATTTAACATACCTTTGTACCGCTAAACAGAAAGAAATTAATTATTAGAAATTTAGTATTAATAATATTAGGGTTTGTCTTACTAAGTAGTTTTACAAATCCAACAACAAACAAAAAGGGGAAAACAACAACGACTACTGCTACGGTTACTTTTATCACTACAAATGAAAAAGTAAACATTCCTTTTTTACAAAATGACTTCGTAGGTTTTAAAGAAGCAGTTGCTTTTAAAGAATCACAAGGAAAGTATAGAATTGTTAACAAATTAGGTTATTTAGGAAAATATCAATTTGGTAGAGAAACTTTAAAACGTTTTAGAGTTTATAACACACAACAGTTTTTAACAAATCCAGAATTACAAGAGAAAGTTTTTATTGCTTACTGTAAAGTAAATAAATGGATTTTACGTAAAGACATTAGAAGAAGTGTTGGTAAAACTATAAACGGAATTAAAATTACTGAATCAGGTATTTTAGCGGCAGCACATTTAAGTGGAGCCGGTAATGTTAAGAAGTATTTAAGATCAAATGGGCATCATAAATTTAAAGATGCATTTGGTACTTCTATTGAAACCTATATGAAGAATTTTGGGGGTTATGATGTTTCTAACATTAAAGCCAACAAAAAACCAATAGTTTAAAAACTAATTAATTGTTTCAAAAAAGCATCAATCTGCCGATTGGTGCTTTTTTATTTTATTTCATATTTTTTATATTTATGGGTATGAAAAAAATTGCTTTACTTTTTATTACTTTAAGTTTTATCAATTGTCAGAAAAAATTTGAACCTCATAAATTCAATGGAGTTTGATTTAATATGAACAACGATGGTAGTTTCTCTAATTTACCTTCTATCATCTTTAAAAATGATTCTGCTTATTTTTCTGATATGTACTCTTATACTACTAAAGCTCGGTATCAAAATCAACAAAATAAGATAACCTTCTTTTTCAAAAAAGATACGTTAATGCAGAAATTAAGATTTAATACTAAAGACTCAACTTTATATATTGACAATCATAAATACAATTTTTGGAAGAATTATTATGGTAAAAATGATTGTACAAATTATGATTTGATTGGAATAAAAAGTAATATTATTAAAGATTCTATAAGCGGATTCGACTCAGGGTTCCATCTATTCAAAACTGATAAAGATTCTGTTAAATTAAAAATCAATGATAAAATCTTATCCGATAAAACAAACATCAAAAACTTTCTATTTATTAATCACCGAAGTTTTGAAAGACCACCTGTTGCTGTAATTTATATAGGAAAAGGAATCCTACTAAAAGATTTAGTAGAATGTTATATAGAAACGTGGGAGGTAAATTGGCAAAACGTAGTATTAATTACAGATTATAACTTCAAAGAAAATTCATATGCCTTTTTTTTCGATTATTTCCAATTTTCACACAAACAATTAGAGCAGTTTAAAAATACATTGCTCCCTCCTTATCCATCATATAATGAAAGTATGGAATTTTACCTGAAAAAATATTCTCCCAAAATAATTACAATAAACACCAAAGAAGATTTTCATTTCTTAAATACGTCAATAGAAAAGAAAAACCTTCTTATTAGCATCAATCCAAACTTAGATTTAAAAGATTATTTTATCTTAAAACAAAAAATTCGATTTCTAAAAAAAGAGAATAAACGAAAAATTCGAACAGAGTTTAATTTATCTTTATTAAACTAAAGCTATTTGAAAAGAAAAACTTTGCATTCGGAAAGTTAACGCTGTACAATACTTTGCTTCAACCTAAATTAGTGAAAAATACTAATTTAAAATATTATGAAACGAAACATTTTAAACCTAAAAGAGGTAAAAGAATTATCAAAAGAAGATTTAAAAAACGTACAAGGTGGAGTTATTGTAGGTTGGAGTAACTATTGGACTGGAGGTACTAACGAAGGTAATTCTACTCCAATTTATAGTGAACCAGACGATTATGTTCCTACTTGGAAATACAGATGCTATCCAAAAAATTACCAAACTGGAGGAACTTACTATATGAGTAATACTCTATTAAACGGATACGACTGTTATCCTGCATAAGTTAGAAAGAAATACTCTTAATTAAATTTGTAAATTTTTCCTTTAGTATATTAAGAGGTATTAAAAAAGCGAACCTAAATGGTTCGCTTTTTATTATAATTCTTCTAAGTTGGTTGGCTTTCGGTATCCTTGAAAAGGTTGCTTTAATAGCTCTTTTAAACTTGAATTCTTTTCTTCATCTGGAAAAGTATCAACTCCATACACTATTTTCTCTCTATCTAATTCCATGTACGTACCTAATAAGCGATCCCATACAGAAAAAATGTTTCCATAATTAGAATCGGTGTATGGTAGCAAATTATGATGATGTACTTTGTGCATATCTGGAGAACAGATAATATAACTCAACGCCTTATCTAGTTTTCTTGGCAGTTTAATATTAGCATGATTGAATTGTGTTAATACCAAAGAACACGATTGATACAACATTACAATAGCTATTGGTGTACCTACTAAAAATACTCCCATTAAGGTAAATGCAAATCGAATCACACTTTCTATAGGATGATGTCTATTAGCTGTAGTGGTATCTACTTTATGATCTGAATGATGTACCAAGTGCACCATCCACAAAGGTCTTACTTTGTGCTCTACTAAATGTGCTAAATAGGCTCCAAAGAAATCTAAAAATAATACGCCTAATAATACATATAACCACAAAGGCATTTCTGGCAACCAATTAATCAATCCAAAATCATTCGCAACTACCCAATCTGAAGTTTTTAATAACAAGAAGGCCAATACAAAATTGATGATTACCGTTGTTCCGGTAAAAAATAAATTAGGCCAAGCATGCTTCCATTTTTTATAGTCAAACTTAAATAAAGGTACCGCACTTTCAAGCAACCAGAAAAAAGTAATTCCTCCTGTTAATATTAATGCTCTGTGGGTTGATGGGATCGTTTCGAAATAGTTTACAAGGGTTTCCAATATGATATATTTTTTCTAAAAATAGTAATTTCTGATGAATCGCACTTACTACTATTTAATTGCCTTATAACTTCCCTTTATAAAAAGGTATATTTAATCTTGTTTCTGATACATGTTCAATGAGAACTCTTTTACAAAACCTAAGTTTTTATAAAGTCGTTCTGCACCTGAACTAGACAATACTTGAAGCGCTAATATACTATCTTTTGGAAGTTGACACGCTTCTAATGACTTCTTCATTATGGTAGTTGCTACTCCTTGTTTTCTGTACTTCGGATTTGTAGCTATAGCATAAAGACCATAAATCTTTTTATCTTCTACAATTAAACATACTCCAACGGGCACTTCATTTATATAAGCTATATAATAATGCTGATTTTCATATGTAAAACCTTCAACATTCTGTGTTCTTAACCAAGGATACCAATCTGAATAAGCTTCATCAGTTTCATTAAATCCACGTACTTGAACTTCGCTAAAAACTTCTAAATCTGTAGGAGTTGTAACTTTTTTTACTGTTATCGCAATATTTTCATTCCAACTTGAAATTACCTCAGAAGAAGCCGTCATATAAGTGATATTATTAACTAAAGAATAGTTAGTTTCCGGTATAATATTAGTATCATCTGGAATGTATAAAAATTCACTTTCTATTTCTAAATCAAATTTTTGATCCAATATGATACTTATATTAAACTCTCTTCTTTGACTAACAATTGTTTCAATATTTTTAAAACACTGATGTATTCCTCTATTTTGCTTTAAAAAGCATAAATGATGTTCAATTAGTCGCTTCTTATTCATAGCAATTAATATTTAGCGCTTCTTACTTCCCGACATAGGTAATCTCTTCTTCAATTCTTCTACGATTCTATACGTTGCTGGACAAACTTCTGTGTTTTTAATTGTTAAGTTTGTTAACTGAATAAACTTCCTTCTATTGGTATGTGGATACTCAGAGCATGCTTTGGGACGCACATCATAAATAAAACAAGAATTATCGTTTAAATCTAAAAACGGACAAGGTGCAGACTTCAACACATGAAAATCATCAGAGTCAATTTCTAAATATTGTTCTTTGAAATCGGCTACCTTCATTTTCAAATGCTTTGCAATTCTTTCAATGTCTTTATAGGTAAACATCGGACTGGTAGTTTTACAGCAGTTTCCACAGTCTAAACAATCGGTACGTTCAAACTCTTCTTCATGAATTTCTTGAACCACTAAATCTAATCGTTTAGGTGTTCTTTTTTTTAAACGTTGAAAGTATTTTTTATTCTCTTCTAACTTATCTGCCGATAACTTTTTTAAATTTTCTAAGTCTTTGTCCATTGATACATCTTTTATTACTCTACTACTTCGATTATTTCATTCCCTTTAAAATTGTCAAGCCTATCAATTATGGCAGGCATCTTCATTGTTGGGCAATGATTTACAACCACATCAAAATCTTTAGCATAATCTACAGTGGTTAAATAATATTCTTTTTTATTTTTTTCATTCTGATACGTCATTACATATAAGAAGTCTTTTATTCTTTCTATTTCTAGAATAGACCTTTGATCAGATGATAATGATTTATGAGTTTTCAATTCTAACTTTATCTTATTCTTAGAAATCCTAACCAACTTTGTAATAACCTCCACATAGGACTCTAAAGGCCCATAAAAAACAAAAGCATTTTTCTTTATCGCAAACCGAGGGTCTATACCATCACATGGGTCTAACAATACAAACTCATTATTTAACTTTCTCAAAGAAATGTAATGAATCGGAAAATTATAAGTATCAATATTCTTATCCTTTATTTCTACTCCTAACTCTTTTAGAGAAGCACTTATCAATGCCTTATCTAAATCCGATTCCTTCCACGAAATGATACTTTTATAATTCTTTGAATTTCCAGTAGTATCAATAAATATTTGGTGTTTCGTTAAATCTAAAAATCTTGGATTGTTCCTTTCCAAAACAGTATCTTCAATAGTTTCAGGTAATTCTGTTGAAGGTATTTTCATGCTGTTTTTCTCACTTCTAAAACAACCTAATAATAAAAAAAGGGAACATGACTTTATGAGATTTTTAAACATTCTTTTTGGATAAAACACCCTACAAAAATACCCATATAAATTGTTAGAATGAGTTTAAATATCATCCAAATAAATTATGTAATTTTGCACTTCAATTTTAATTAACTAATGAGTATTCAAACATTACTAGAAACTAAAGTAAAAGAAGGATTTTTAGCCTTGTATGATGTAGAAATTCCAAGTGTGGAATTTCAAGCAACCCGTAAAGATTTTGAAGGAGATATCACAGTAGTGGTTTTCCCATTATTACGGTACAAAAAAGGAAATCCAGTTCAAATTGGTGAAGATTTAGGAACCTACTTAGTTGAAAATATTGAAGATATTACTAGTTATAACGTAGTAAAAGGTTTTTTAAACTTAGTAGTTGCGGATAGTTTTTACACCAACTTTTTTAATCAAATTTCTACAGATGAACGCTACGGTTTTGCAAAGGCAGATTCAGTAGATAGCCGTATGGTAGAATATTCTTCTCCTAATACTAACAAGCCTTTACACTTAGGACATGTTCGTAATGTATTATTAGGATATTCTGTTGCAGAAATTTTAAAAGCTGCTGGGCATAAGGTATATAAAACACAAATTATCAACGACCGTGGTATTCACATTTGCAAGTCTATGTTAGCTTGGAAGCGTTTTGGAAACGGTGAAACTCCTGAATCTACAGGATTAAAAGGAGATAAATTAGTTGGTAATTATTATGTAAAATTTGAGCAGGAATTTCAGAAAGAATATTCAGAATTTGAGAAAACTGACGAGTTTAAAAAACAATTTTTAATCGATCAAAATAAAAATTTAGCTGAAAAGCTAACTAATGAAGATGGGGAAAATCATATTATTGCTTCTCCACATCCAACTGATAAGGATTTGTTTGAGTTTGATTTTAGCGATGAAGGTCAAAAGAAAATGTTTAAATCTAACTTCAAGAATGAATATTTCAATAAATTTAGTAAAATTGGTTCAGAAGTAAAAGATATGCTTTCTAAATGGGAATCTGGAGATACTGAAACTGTTTCTTTATGGGAAATGATGAATGGTTGGGTATACGACGGATTCGATGTTACCTACAAAAACATTGGTGTTGATTTTGACAAATTATACTATGAAAGTAACACCTACCTTTTAGGGAAAGATATTATTGAGCAAGGGTTAAAAGACAAAGTTTTTATCCAAAAGGAAGACGGTTCTGTTTGGTGTGACCTAACGGAAGATGGTTTAGACGAAAAGTTAGTTTTACGTTCTGACGGTACTGCAGTATATATGACACAAGATATTGGTACAGCAATTCAACGTGCAAAAGACTTTACGGATTTAAACGGTATGGTATATACGGTAGGAAACGAACAAGATTACCACTTTAAAGTATTGTTCTTAATCTTAAAGAAATTAGGTTATTCTTGGGCAGACCAGTTATACCACCTAAGTTATGGTATGGTTGATTTACCTTCTGGTAAAATGAAATCTCGTGAAGGTACCGTAGTAGATGCGGATGATTTAATGGATGAAATGACGGGAACTGCTCGCGAAATTTCTCAAGAATTAGGAAAATTAGAAGGATATTCTGATGAAGAAAAAGAGGCTTTATACAAAGTGATTGGTTTAGGTGCTTTAAAATATTTTATTTTAAAGGTAGATCCTAAAAAGAGAATTTTGTTTGACCCTCAAGCATCTGTAGATTTCCAAGGAAATACAGGTCCTTTTGTACAGTATACCTATGCAAGAATTCAGTCAATCTTACGTAAGGCTACATTTGACTATTCAGCTCAAGTAAGTGTTGAGTTACACGAAAAAGAAAAGGAGTTAATCAAACAATTAGAATTATATCCTGAAGTAATTCAGCAAGCAGCTAAGAATTATTCGCCAGCTGTTATTGCTAATTATACCTATGATTTGGTAAAAGAGTTCAATTCTTTTTACCAAAACGTATCGATTTTAGGAGAAGAGAATCAAGATAAAAAAGTATTTAGAATTCAGTTATCTAAAAAGGTAGCTGATACTATAAAATCTGCATTCGAATTATTAGGAATTCAGGTTCCTGAAAGAATGTAATTTCGCGTTAGGGATTGAATGGTTTGTTTGAGCTCGTTTAAGAAAACAATAGCGAGTAATGAAAGCCCGCTCGAACGCCCAAAACAATATTAAAACAAACAACAAGAAAATTAAACATCATGAAATACGACGTATTAGTAATTGGAAGTGGTCCTGGAGGTTATGTAACCGCTATTAGAGCATCACAATTAGGATTTAAAACTGCCGTAGTTGAAAAGGAAAACTTAGGTGGTATTTGCTTAAACTGGGGATGTATTCCAACAAAAGCATTATTAAAATCTGCTCAAGTATATGATTATTTAAAACATGTTGATGAGTACGGATTAAAAGCAGAGGCAATTGATAAAGATTTTGAAGCTGTTATTAAACGTAGTCGTGGTGTTGCTGAAGGAATGAGCAAAGGTGTTCAATTCTTAATGAAGAAAAATAAAATTGATATCATCGACGGATTTGGAAAGGTAAAACCTGGAAAGAAAGTAGATGTTACTGATGCAGATGGAAAAGTTACTGAATACAGTGCTGACCATATTATTATTGCTACTGGAGCACGCTCTCGTGTGTTACCAAACTTACCACAGGATGGTAAAAAAGTAATTGGATACCGTGAGGCAATGAGTTTACCAACACAACCAAAATCGATGATTGTTGTAGGTTCTGGTGCTATTGGAGTTGAGTTTGCTCATTTCTATAACTCAATGGGTACTGAGGTTACTATTGTTGAGTTTATGCCAAACATTGTTCCTGTTGAAGATAAAGATGTTTCTAAGCAAATGGAACGTTCTTTCAAAAAAGCTGGTATTAAAGTAATGACGAGCTCTTCTGTTGAGTCTGTTGATACTTCTGGTGACGGAGTAAAAGCTACTGTTAAAACAAAGAAAGGTGAGCAAGTTTTAGAAGCTGACGTTGTTTTATCGGCAGTTGGAATTAAAACAAACATTGAAAACATCGGATTAGAAGATGTTGGAATTATTACTGATAGAGATAAAATCTTAGTAAACGATTGGTACCAAACAAACATTCCAGGTTATTATGCTATTGGTGATGTTACTCCTGGTCCTGCTTTAGCGCACGTTGCTTCTGCGGAAGGAATTACTTGTGTTGAAAAGATTGCAGGTGTACACACTGAAGTTATCGATTATGGAAATATTCCTGGGTGTACATACGCAACTCCAGAAATCGCTTCTGTTGGTTTAACTGAAGAAAAAGCTAAAGAAGCTGGATATGAATTAAAAGTTGGTAAATTCCCATTCTCTGCTTCTGGTAAAGCAAAAGCAGCTGGAACTCCTGATGGATTTGTAAAAGTAATTTTTGATGCTAAATATGGTGAATGGTTAGGATGCCATATGATTGGTGCTGGTGTTACGGATATGATTGCTGAAGCGGTTGTTGCTCGTAAATTAGAAACTACTGGACATGAAGTATTAAAAGCAATTCACCCTCACCCAACAATGAGTGAAGCAGTAATGGAAGCAGTTGCTGATGCTTATGATGAAGTAATTCATTTATAATAAAAAATCAAAACCTTTAGATTTTTAGAAACAAGAGAATAGATATAAAAAAGCCTCGCAAATTGCGAGGCTTTTTTATATGTAAAAGTTCTATCTATACTATTTCAAATAATCAAATGTATTGACCATTTTATACTTTGGACTTCTACTTATAAAGTCTCTAAAAAAAGCAGTATGACTTGCTCCCATTAATATAAACACTCGGTCATCTTCGTTAAGTTCTATTCTGTTTAAATTGGTGTACATTCTTAAGTTTCGTTGATAATATTTTGCTGCCTCATCAGCTCCTTCAAAATTATCTTTTGTGGCAGCATGTGTTAACATATCTGCGTTAACTGTGATTAAAAAATCTAGAAAACGATCGTGGTTGGTTTGTTTTAACTTTTCTAAAAGGTTTAATTGAGTTTCATCATAGTTAACTTCAGGATAATATTTTAAAGGGTTTTTATAATACTTTTCATACCATTCAGCATCTACTTCATTTTTTATCTCTGCTCCAATATTATAATTATAACTCATTTTATGATCGATACCATAAATTCGTTTTGTATTTGACAACCTTCCCAATTCATACGCTAGTAACTCCACTTCATCTGGCCTTTCAAACTTCATATTTGGGTTATCCACATACGCCTTATACAGCGATTGTAACTTTTCATTATACGATGCAGTTGTTTCCACAATAATAACAGTAGGCTTAAACTGAGCTAACATTGCTGCCACTTTATGAACTTCTTCTTGATTTTTTTTATCATGTTCATCAAACTCTGTTTTGGTCGCATCTGAAGTTTCTCCCATATGAAAGGTTCCAAAATTTAGTACCGGAATTTTCTTTAAATCACTCGTTGCTTCTTGCTGAACTATTTGTTCTTTTTCTTTTGTTTTTTCGTCCGATTTTTGTTTTGCACATGCAGTAAGTAACAAAACTGCAGTTGCCAATAGTAAGTATATTTTTTTCATATTAATTTTATTAAAGTTTAGTAATCTCTTCAAAGCTTTTCAAATTGAAATCTACAGATGATTTTGCCAAGAAATTTAAAATTGATAAGTGTCCTGCTCCCATTAACACAAATACTTTATCCTCTCCAGCATTATTCATATTTAAAATATTTTGAAAAATTCTTAGGTTTCTGCTATACCACCAAATTGAATTGTCTGCTCCAAAATAATCTCCTTTTTCTGCCTCTCCCATTTTAAACTCACCAATTAAGTAATGCCCGTGATTATGGCTAACAACATCTAGATTATTCATGATTTTAAAATACTCTATCAAAGACATTTCCGTTTTTAACTTATCTCCTTTTTCATATAAACTAAAATAGGTGTCGTTAATATCCATTTCTCTTTTAAACATTGCTGGACCTGCCTTTTGAACATAATAGTTCTTCTTTGCTTTATATTCTTTTTGAGTTAAATCACTCTTAAAATTTCTTGAAGGAGCATCTACTGCATACAACTTTTTATGTCCTAATTCTTTACCTAACTTAAATGCTACTTGAAAAATTTCGTTTGACTTTAATGTGAACTTTCCATCTAAATAAGCAGTATATAGAGAGTCTAGTTTCTTCTGTCTGCTTGCCTTCCACTCTACTCCTATTTTTGTAGGTGCGTATTTTTTAATAACATTTAGTAATTCTCTTAATTCTTTTTGACGCTTTTCTGAAAAGATATCTACCGTATGCTTTGGTTTATAACTATCTAATTGTGGATTTGCAAAATGGAATGATCCTAAGATTAATAAATCTGATGACTTGACATTTTTAAAATGTTCATCTATTTGAGCTTTTTGAGCAAATATTGAAGTTGTAATAAACAAAATGATTAGTAAAATTCTTGATTTCATGGTTCTAAGTTTTTGATTTCGATACTCCAAAAGTATGTACTTAGTCTCCTTTAAAACCTCAATTTCAACCAACACTCAAATACATCGTATCAATCCTACAAAACATTACATCATCTATTTCATTGTATGGTTTTACCTGTTTGTCCTAAAAAACAGAAACTACATCTTAAAAAGAAAAAGAAAGTTACCTTTATGGCTACTTTTGAACTATGGAATTAAAAAACACATATAAATACCACTTAGTTTTAGGGCTCATAATTGTAGGAATGGACTTATTTCGAAGTTATGTAACGGGTGGTCACGAACGTTTCTTCTCAAACCTTCAACTAGGACTATTATATAAAACAACTTTCTATATTACATTCTTTAGTGTATATGCAATTAATGTTGGAATTATTTGTCCGAGAACTTTAGCTAAGAAAAATCTTATCTATTTTGTTCTTGGTCAAATTTCATTGTTTTTCATTTTTGCTGGTATTCGTTTTTTTTTAGAAGAAATTGTGGTGTATTCTATTGGAGGCTTTCACAATTACTCTGATAGCTCACGTACTTTTTGGTATTATATTTTTGACAATTCTTATTACAGTTTAAAAATCATTTTATTTAGTACATTTATTTATTTACTATTTCGTTTTTTAGAAAATAAAAACAAAATTCATGAACTAAAATTAGAGCACCAGAAAGCAGAATTAGATGCATTAAAAACACAATTAGAGCCTCATTTCCTATTTAATACCTTAAATGTTTTTTATTCTGAATTGGCAGAAAAACAGCCAGAAACTGCCAAGGGCATTCATAAACTCTCCGAGTTATTACGATATCTTACTTATGAAGCTCAAAAAGACTATATGCCTTTGACAAAGGAACTTAAATTTATCAAAGACTATATTTATTTTTATGAAAAAAGATTTGAGAACAATTTGTTTCTAAATCTATCTATAAAAGGTGAAGTAAAAGAGCAAGAAATTCCTTCATTAGTACTAGTACATTTTATTGAAAATATTTGCAAGCATGGCATTATCAATGATTCCGATAATCCAGCTGAAATATCTATTACCGTACATTCAGACTCTTTAGAACTTAGAACTAACAACAAAGTATCTAATGTTAAGAATTATAGTAGTAAAGGAATAGGACGAGAAAATCTAAAGAAACGTTTAGAGTTATTATTTTCTAACAACTTCATTTTTGAACATAAAGAAACAAACAATATGTTTACTTCATATTTAAAAATACCTATAAAAAATAGCTAACCATGAAAATTTTAAAATGTTTAATTGTTGATGATGAAGCACCTGCAATAAGATTATTGGAATCCTATGTAAAAAAAGTTCCTTTTTTAGAACTTGTTGGGTCTACAACTAATCCAATTGAAGCTATTAGTATTATAGAATCTGAAACCCTCGATTTAGTTTTCTTAGACATTCAAATGCCCACAATTACAGGTATTCAGCTATCTAAAATTATAAAGGACAAAATCAATATTATTTTTACAACTGCGTATCCTCAATTTGCCTTAGAAAGTTATGAGTTAAATGCTATTGATTATCTTCTCAAACCTTTCGAATTTGAACGTTTTTATAATGCGATTTTAAAGGTAAAGCCAACAAAAGATATCAAACCAATAACTAATAGTGATACATATATTTTTATAAAAACCGATGGAAAAAATAATTTTGAAAAAGTATATACAAACGAAATACTATATATAGAAAGTTTGAAAAATTATGTTTCTCTTCATTTAAAGAATAAGCAAATTATTACTTACAGTACCTTAAAACATTTTGAAAATGAATTGTCATCTAAAAATTTCGTCAAGATTCATAAGTCATTTATTGTAGCTATTCAGCATATTTCTAAAACAGATTCTCTTTCTGTTTACCTAAGTAATGGAAAAAACTTACCTATTGGAGATACTTATAAGAAGCATTTTTTTGAAAAAATTAATAAACTGCTCCTTTAAAAATATTTTTATTTCTTAATAGTTTCCTAATTATTAAATATTTAACAAATTAATTTTCTTTTTTTTCTAACCTTCGCAATAAATATGTTAAAAAGTTACAATTTTCGGCACGATAATTGTTTTAACATAGTCTTAACAAAAACATCTATACTATGATAAACTATCTACTATCACGTTTACATTTTGTGGGAGAGTTGTTATGAAAAAAGAAAAACTAAAAACCGAAGCTGCTACTTCGGTTTTATTTTTTATTTCTAAATTAGTTTCTTTACTGCGTGAAAAATCTTTGCAACCTTTAAATCAAAAGGTTACCTTACCATGCATAAAACTCAAATAATTTGTTAAATTCTTTGAAAAGAACAGTAAAAAAAGTATTTTCGGCTCTTATTTAAAGAATTAATACCCCTGTATTAGATATTTTATTATATTTAATATGAACACCCTAAAAACCTACAAAAAAATGAAAAAATTAGCATTTCTAACTCTCTTAGGATTAGCTATTGTATCTTGTAAGGACGATAAACCTGCTAAAGATTATTTAGTTCTTTCGGGTAAAATAGAAAACTTAAAAAAGAGAAATCTAACACTATCTGGTTTTAACTTTGAGAAAAGAATAAAATTTGATAGAAAAACTAGTTCTTTTGTTGATACTCTTAGAATTGACAGAGATGGTTATTACACCCTTATCTACGATAAAAACAAAGCTTTAACGCTTTATCTTTCAAAAACAGATGATACTGGAGTTTTGTTTGATTCGAAAAAAGCAGACTTAATTAATTTTGAAGGAAAAAATGCAAATATCAATGCATACTTCGTAGAAAGAGCTAAAAAATATCCAGAAATTTTTGGAAGCGCTCGTAAATTATATTCATTAGAAGAAAGTGAATTTGTTGATAAAGTAGACGAATATAAAGAAGCTTTAACTGACTTGACTATTAGCAGTAATTTACCTGCTGATTTCTTAAAAAGAGAAGTTCAAAATATAGAAAGTGAGTGTTTAAGAAACTTAAGTTTATATCAAAAGAATTACAGATTACTTTCAGGAGATAACGAATATGTTGTATCTGAAAACTTCCCTAATGTATTAGAAGATTTATCTTTTAATGAAGCTAATAATTATATGGACTCATTTTCTTATTCTAAGTTAGTTTCTGAAGAGCTTGAGAAAAAAGCTAAAGAAAATAATAAAGAAGGTGAAGATTTTTATTTAACACATTTAGAAACAATTCAGACTGAAGTAACTGATAGTTTAATTAAAAACGACTTGTTATATAAGAGAGTTAAAGGTGATATTACATATACTGAAAACTTAAAAGAGTACTATAATAAATTTATGGGGTACTCTACCAATAAAGGTCACAAAGAAGAAGTTACTAAAGATTACGACTTATTAAAAACAGTTGCAAAAGGTAAACCTGCTCCTAAGTTTAAAGATTATGTAAACTATAATGGAGGTACTACTTCATTAGATGATTTATTAGGACATGGAAAATATCTTTATATTGATGTTTGGGCAACGTGGTGTGGTTTCTGTAAAAGAGAAATTCCTTTATTAAAAAGATTAGAGCAAGAATATCATGGTAAAAACATTGAGTTTGTAAGTATTAATGTTGATACACAAGATAAACTTGAAAAATGGAAAGAAACTATTGTTAATAGAGAAATGACTGGTGTACAATTATTTAGTGGACAAAGTCATCTACGTTTACCTTGGGCGCAAAACTTCTTAATTAAAGGTTTACCAAAGTTTATTTTAGTTGATCCTGATGGAAATATTGTTAGCTCAAATGCTCCTGCACCATCTCAAGGTGAAAAACTAATTAATATGTTTGAAGATTTAGGAATTTAATAAATTCTTACAACAATAAAAAAAGCCCAAAGTATATACTTTGGGCTTTTTATTTATAAACAAACTTTTAATTTATAATAGCAATTGCTTTTGTTGTGTTAAGGTGTTATTTTCTCCTCTTCTGCTAACAAACCAAAAAACTTATCCAAATTCGGTAGTATCACGATTCTAGTCCTTCTATTTCGAGCTCTATTAGCTCGAGTATTATTCTCTACTAAAGGTACTGAACTTCCTCTTCCAGATGCAATAAGTCTACTAGCATCAACCCCATATTTCTTCTCTAGGATTCTTACAATTGATGTTGCTCTTTTTACACTTAAATCCCAGTTATCTTGTAATACAGCTGTATTAATGCTTCTAGAGTCTGTATGTCCCTCTATCATTACATCCATACTTGGTTCTGAGTTAATTACTTCAGCTAATTTTTTAATGAGCTTATAAGCACTCTTTTTGACTCTATAGCTTGCTGTATTAAATAGCATTTTATCTGAAACAGAAATCATCACAACTGTTTGGTCAATATCAATATTAATATCATCAGAATTCTCTAAGTCATTCGTATTAATAGATTTCTTCAAGTTATGAGCTATCGCAACATTCATAGAATCTTTTAAAGTTTTTACTCCTTCTAACTCTGAAGGATCTACCTTTGATAAAGTAGCTCTCATCTTTTTCTTTAATGAATTAGATATCACGGTATTCTCAACCATATCTAACTTTACATTATTTTCTTCTTCTAAAGATGCATTTACATTTTTAAGAGAGTTAATTTTATTGTTATAATCACTCACTCTCGCTTCTATTTTAGCGAATTTCGCTTCCAATTGTTCCTTCTCAAGAGTTGTTTTTTGCAAATTACCTCTTGTGTCATTATAACGCTGTTCTAACTCTACATATTTCTTTTTTGAAACACATGAAGTTGTTAATACAGCAAGTACTGCTAAAGGGAAAATTACTTTTTTCATGATATGTTTATTACTATTTACATTTACTCTTATAACTTCATCTATTGGCTTTTATTATATCTAAAATCAAAAAGCTCTGTTAAAAAACAGAGCTTCATGGTGCGTATTTCTACGGCTTCAATTTAAGGGGAAACTTAAATCTATAATTTCAGCTGCTTTGCTGATTTAATATTGTCTTCACAATTATCGTCTTCTTTTAAACATTTGTCATTTCCTTTTGAATCAGACTTTTTAAAGTTCTTTCTTAAAAATTGTAGAAAATTATTCCTTCTTGATATTTTCTTTTGAACCTTTATTTTTTCAGCTTCCTGACGAGCTTTTATATTTTCTCCTCCTTTTACAATGTAAAAATAAGATCGTCTATTCTTTTGATGATCTACATCTGAACACTTCTTATTGCTATCATCACAATTATTCAATAATTGATCTTCTCCATACCCAATAGCACTTTCTATTCTGTTTTTTGAAATACCTCTAGAAATAATATAATCTCGAGTAGCTTTAGCTCTTCTATCTGATAACTTTCTATTATAATCCTTACCTCCTCTACTATCCGTATGTGATTCAATCTTGATTACTACTTCAGGGTGATTCGTCATTACCGTAACAATATTCTCTAATTCGTATTCAGCATCTTCTCTAATTAAAGCTCTGTTATAGTCAAAATAAATCGGATTTATTACAATTTGGTTTCCAACAATTAACGGAGTTAAAGTTATATCCTTTCGTATTTCCTCACCTCTTTTTTCTCTTGTTGTAATGGTAGTTGCATTCGACCTATGGTCAAACTTACTCACTTGTACTATAAATTTAGTACTACATAAAACATTTGTAAAAGAATAACCTCCATTTACATCAGAGAGTGTTTCACTTATTACTCGACCGTTTGTTCCAACTAATTTAACTACGGCTCCATCAATAAAACCATTGGTTTTAGCATTTGAAATAACTCCTGTCACTGTTTGGTAGCATACAGGAGGATCTGAATAGATAAAAAAGCTATAAATATCATCATCTCCTTTTCCTCCTCTTCTATTAGAGGAGAAAAAACCTTTTTTACCATTTTCATTCAAGAAAAATGAAAAATCATCTCTTTTACTATTGAATGGATATCCTAAATTTTTTGCACTAGAAAAGCTATTATCTGATTTAATTTTAGCTTGAAAAATATCAAGCAAACCTAAACCTAAGTGTCCATCAGATGAAAAATACAATGTATTATCTTCTCCAATAAAGGGAAACATCTCTCTTCCAGGGGTGTTTATTTTTTCTCCTAAATTTTCAGGTTCTCCATACTCACCTTCATCATTGACTGAAACTTTGTAAATATCTGTTCCGCCATAACCATCAGGCATATTAGAAACAAAATACAATGTTTTTTCGTCAGGACTCAAAGCAGGATGTCCTACTGAGTATTCATCACTATTAAAAGGTAATTCAGTAACGTTAATCCAATATCCGTTTACCAAAGAAGCTTTGTATATTTTTAGATTGGACGTATTCTTTTTATCCTTTCCAACCTTTTTACCATTAGAATTGTTTCTTGTAAAGTAAATCGTCTTACCGTCTTTTGAAAAAATAGGTGTAGATTCATGTACATCCGTTGTTATAGGAGCTTCAAAAAGCTCCTGATTTACCAAACGCAAAATGGTATCTTTTTTACTTTCCTCTAAAGTTGTAATTTCTTCATCAGATTTATAAATATTTAAAAATGGTTGGTTATTCCATTTATAAATTCGTTCTCGTTTCGTATTCTTAGGAAGAGCAGATGTAAAATATACTTTTCCATTCAACAAGAAACCTCCAAAATCCGATAAAGGAGAATTAACTCCTAGGTTTCGTATACTAATTCTTTTATCATCATTTTTAGAAAAATCAAGTAAATAATCTTCATTCTCAAGCTCATTTGTTAAACCAGAATGCGCTCCTTTTGAAGCATATACATGAAGTATCGAGTCCGACTCTTTATATTTTCCAATACTTCTTAATACCTGAGCATACTTAAACAAGTACTTATTATCAATCTCTTGATAATTCTTTAAAAGCTTTTGATACCATTTTTCGGCCTGTTCTGTATCTGCATTATTATAATACGAATCAGCTAACCTAGATAAAACATGTTGCGAACTGTCTCCTTTTTGAAGTACTAGAGCTTCATAAATCTTAGCAGATTCCATAAACGAAAACTCGTCGAAATAACGATCTGCTACTTTTAAACTTTGACTAAATAAATTTCCCCCTACTATAAAAAATAGTATAGGTAATAACCTAACATTCATATTCTTTTAATATAAATTATACAATAAGATGGGGGGGATTAAATTATTCTTTCTTCTTTTAGAAGAATCGAGGAGATCTATATTTTATTTCTTTAAATACTTCGTAACGTAACATAATTTCATGGGTTCCTGAATTAACTACATTATAATTAGACGTTGTTAAATCATAGGCATACCCAATCATTAAAGAGTCTGAGATTTGAAACCCTAATAGAGCACTAATAGAGTCATCCCATCTCCAACCTACACCAACTCTAAATCTCTCACTAAATAGTAAATTTGCAGAAACATCTAACGATAACGGTGCTCCTGAAACTCCTTTTAATAAAAGAGCTGGTTTAAATTTTAAATCTTCATTCAAATCAAAAACATATCCTGTAATGAAGAAAAAGTGCATTCTTTCTAAAGCAACTTCTCCACTTGGTAAATCATTATCATAATGCTCTGTTCTGATAATATTCGGAACCGATAATCCAACATACCATTGTGGCTCATGGTAATATAACCCAGCACCAATTGTTGGTAATATTCTGTTAACCGGAGGAAATGTTTCAGCCGTTGTTGTTGTTCCTTTAGACCAATCAATATTCAACCATCTACCTCCTAAACGTAAACCAAATGCCAAATTACCTTGTTGACCAGTTTCAATTGTATAAGAAACATTAGCATCCAAATAAATTTCATGAGAAGGTCCGATTTTATCATTAACTAAGTTAACTCCTAGTCCTAAACCTGTATAACCTAAAGGAGTATCGTAACTTAAATTTTGAGTATCTGGAGCACCATCAAAACCAACCCATTGCGTTCTTCCTAAAGCTGAAATTACCGTATGTCCTCTAGATCCAGCATATGCAGGGTTAACCGACATTGTATTAAACATGTACTGTGTATACTGTGGATCTTGTTGTGCATAGGTATTTGATACAACACAAATACCCATGACACTTAATAAGAATATACCTAATAATGATTTCATTCTAATTGAACTTTTTTTCATAATCATTTTTACCTGTTAATATAAATCCAACCTTTTCTTACTTTAGAACCATTTCCTAAATCTAAGATATAGAAATATGTTCCAACCGGCAATTTATCATCTACATTAATATTTACTCTTCCATTTGATATTCCTTCAAACCTCTTGTCGGCTTCAATATTAGAATATCCCTTCATCTTAAATACTGTGTTACCCCAACGGTTAACAATTTCTATAGTATTGTTTCTATACTCTGGATTATCAATACAAGGAATGTGTAAATATTGGTTGGTATCATCTCCATTTGGACTAATGATATAATTTTCATCTTTGATACAACTATCATCAATAGCATCTCCAAATCCGTCTAAACCATCAACACTATCAGCAATTCCATCTCCATCTTCATCTGTACCAGTATCTGTTACAACTCCTACTCCTCCACTAACAGGATCTGTTGGATCTGTATCATTTACATCTGTATTTCCATCATCTCCAAAGTTCAGAACGTCATCGTCAACTTCATCTAAGATTCCGTCACCATCCGTATCAATACCGTCAATAACACCATTTCCATCTGCGTCATCGTTACCTCCTTCTTCAACATCATTAACTCCATCATCATCACTATCTAAATCTTGGTAATCAGGAATTCCATCTCCGTCACTATCTGTATTATCAGGTTCTCCATTTGATCCCTCACCAAATACACTATCATCAGCATCAACGCTATCTACAATTCCATCTCCATCTGCATCTACACCATCTGCAATACCATCGTTATTAACATCTACGTTTTCATCTTCAATTACGTCGTTAATACCATCGTTATCACTATCTAAATCTTTGTAGTCAGGAACTCCATCTCCATCTGTATCTGGCTCCTCATTTGCATCTACAGATCCATCTGCTTGTCCGTCATTATTAGCATCTGCAAAGTCAGAATCATTCGCATCAATAACGCCATCTCCATTAGTATCTAAAGCTCCGTTTCCTCCTTCATCAACATCTAAAATACCATCATTATCACTATCTAGATCTAAGCTATCTGGAATACCATCTCCATCAGTATCGTCATTTCCTTCATCAATATCTGGAATACCATCATTATCATCATCAACATCATCAATATCTGCAATTCCATCTCCATCGGTATCAAT
Organism: Tenacibaculum sp. 190130A14a; assembly: GCF_964048965.1. Taxonomy (NCBI): domain Bacteria; kingdom Pseudomonadati; phylum Bacteroidota; class Flavobacteriia; order Flavobacteriales; family Flavobacteriaceae; genus Tenacibaculum; species Tenacibaculum polynesiense. Next base: position 2,808,772 of record NZ_OZ040189.1, read on the forward strand.
AGCATCTCCAAATCCATCTAATCCATCAACAGGGTCAAGAATACCATCTCCATCTGAATCTCCACCAGAAAGAACTCCATTACCTCCACTATTTGGATCAATTGGGTCAGAATCATTATCAGGATCATTTGCATCTCCATGTCCATCTAATCCATCAACACTATCAGCAATTCCATCTCCATCAGAATCTACATCTGGATTATCTACTTGACCATCTCCATCAGTATCATCATTACCACCTTCTTCAACATCATTTACTCCGTCATTATCACTATCTAAATCTTGATAATCTGACACTCCATCTCCATCACTATCAACAACATCTTCCGTTCCTGAGTCTCCTTCTCCAAATCCTGATGTATCACCATCAATACTATCTGCAATACCATCTCCATCGGTATCTGCACCTCCAGTATCATTAGCATCTATAACTCCATCATTGTTAGTATCAGATGAACCATTTCCGTTCTCAATAACATCATTGATTCCATCGTTATCACTATCTAAATCCTGGTAATCCGGTACTCCATCTCCATCTGTATCTGGCTCTTCATTTACATCTACAGATCCATCTGCTTGTCCGTCATTATTAGTATCTGCAAAACCTGAATCGTTCGCGTCAATAACTCCATCATTATTAGTATCTAATACTCCATTTCCTCCTTCATCAACATCTAAAATACCATCATTATCACTATCTAAGTCTAAACTATCTGGTACTCCGTCACCATCTGTATCACCATTTCCTTCTGCAACATCTGGAATTCCATCATTATCGTCATCTACATCATCAACATCTGGTATTCCATCTCCATCTGTATCAGTAGCTATAGTTAATTCATCCGTAGTTACATCTGAACTTGTATTTCCTGCAGCATCTGTAGCTTCTACTGTTACATCATACGTTCCTTCTGGAATCTCATTTCCTGCTGGAATGTTTAATGTCCATGTTCCATCTCCATTATCTACTAAGTTACCATCTCCTTCTGTATACGTTACTCCGTTTACTGTTACGGTAATCGTATCTGCCGAATCTGCAGTACCTGTGATTACTGGTGTAGTATCATTAGTAACTTGACTGTTTACTGTTGGTACTGTTGGTGCAGTAGTATCAATGATTAATTCATCTGTTGTTACATCTGAACTTGTATTTCCTGCTGCATCTGTAGCTTCTACTGTTACATCATACGTTCCTTCTGGAATCTCATTTCCTGCTGGAATGTTTAATGTCCATGTTCCATCTCCATTATCTACTAAGTTACCATCTCCTTCTGTATACGTTACTCCGTTTACTGTTACGGTAATCGTATCTGCCGAATCTGCAGTACCTGTGATTACTGGTGTAGTATCATTAGTAACTTGACTGTTTACTGTTGGTACTGTTGGTGCAGTAGTATCAATGATTAATTCATCTGTTGTTACATCTGAACTTGTATTTCCTGCTGCATCTGTAGCTTCTACTGTTACATCATACGTTCCTTCTGGAATCTCATTTCCTGCTGGAATGTTTAATGTCCATGTTCCATCTCCATTATCTACTAAGTTACCATCTCCTTCTGTATACGTTACTCCGTTTACTGTTACGGTAATCGTATCTGCCGAATCTGCAGTACCTGTGATTACTGGTGTAGTATCATTAGTAACTTGACTGTTTACTGTTGGTACTGTTGGTGCAGTAGTATCAATGATTAATTCATCTGTTGTTACATCTGAACTTGTATTTCCTGCTGCATCTGTAGCTTCTACTGTTACATCATACGTTCCTTCTGGAATCTCATTTCCTGCTGGAATGTTTAATGTCCATGTTCCATCTCCATTATCTACTAAGTTACCATCTCCTTCTGTATACGTTACTCCGTTTACTGTTACGGTAATCGTATCTGCCGAATCTGCAGTACCTGTGATTACTGGTGTAGTGTCGTTAGTAACTTGACTGTTTACTGTTGGTACTGTTGGTGCAGTAGTATCAATGATTAATTCATCTGTTGTTACATCTGAACTTGTATTTCCTGCTGCATCTGTAGCTTCTACTGTTACATCATACGTTCCTTCTGGAATCTCATTTCCTGCTGGAATGTTTAATGTCCATGTTCCATCTCCATTATCTACTAAGTTACCATCTCCTTCTGTATACGTTACTCCGTTTACTGTTACGGTAATCGTATCTGCTGAATCTGCAGTACCTGTGATTACTGGTGTAGTGTCGTTAGTAACTTGACTGTTTACTGTTGGTACTGTTGGTGCAGTAGTATCAATGATTAATTCATCTGTTGTTACATCTGAACTTGTATTTCCTGCTGCATCTGTAGCTTCTACTGTTACATCATACGTTCCTTCTGGAATCTCATTTCCTGCTGGAATGTTTAATGTCCATGTTCCATCTCCATTATCTACTAAGTTACCATCTCCTTCTGTATACGTTACTCCGTTTACTGTTACGGTAATCGTATCTGCTGAATCTGCAGTACCTGTGATTACTGGTGTAGTATCGTTAGTAACTTGACTGTTTACTGTTGGTACTGTTGGTGCAGTAGTATCAATGATTAATTCATCTGTTGTTACATCTGAACTTGTATTTCCTGCTGCATCTGTAGCTTCTACTGTTACATCATACGTTCCTTCTGGAATCTCATTTCCTGCTGGAATGTTTAATGTCCATGTTCCATCTCCATTATCTACTAAGTTACCATCTCCTTCTGTATACGTTACTCCGTTTACTGTTACGGTAATCGTATCTGCTGAATCTGCAGTACCTGTGATTACTGGTGTAGTGTCGTTAGTAACTTGACTGTTTACTGTTGGTACTGTTGGTGCAGTAGTATCAATGATTAATTCATCTGTTGTTACATCTGAACTTGTATTTCCTGCTGCATCTGTAGCTTCTACTGTTACATCATACGTTCCTTCTGGAATCTCATTTCCTGCTGGAATGTTTAATGTCCATGTTCCATCTCCATTATCTACTAAGTTACCATCTCCTTCTGTATACGTTACTCCGTTTACTGTTACGGTAATCGTATCTGCTGAATCTGCAGTACCTGTGATTACTGGTGTAGTATCGTTAGTAACTTGACTGTTTACTGTTGGTACTGTTGGTGCAGTAGTATCAATGATTAATTCATCTGTAGTTGAATCAGGACAAGAATCATCATTTACTGAAACATCATACGTTCCTTCTGGAATCTCATTTCCTGCTGGAATGTTTAATGTCCATGTTCCATCTCCATTATCTACTAAGTTACCATCTCCTTCCGTATACGTTACTCCGTTTACTGTTACTGTAATCGTATCTGCTGAATCTGCAGTACCTGTGATTACTGGTGTAGTGTCGTTAGTAACTTGACTATTTACTGTTGGTAGTAGATTACTATCATAATTATAAACTTGAGTAGCAGTACTAGTATTTCCATTTCCATCATCAAACGTCCAAGTAATTGTAGTACTTCCTCCATCTACAAAATTCAGGGTATCTGTTGTAGTTCCAGTTATAGTTCCTCCACAAGCATCGGTAGTTGTTGGAGCAATTAAAGCTACATTACATCCCACTGTAACAGCTGATAAAGTAGGTACTACTGGTGCAGTTGTATCTGCTATGTTAATTGTATGAGTAGTTGTCTCTGCATTTCCACACTCATCAGTAATAGTATAGGTTCTTGTGATGACTACAAGGTTAGGTAAAGTTCCTGCTACACTTGAATCACTACTAGTTACTGTTAAGTTAGCATCCGTAGTACATGTATCTGATATTGTTAAGCCTAAACCTTCTAAAGCTGCAACGGTAGTTACGGCAGCTGGTGCTGCACTTACATCACATCCCTCTACCGTAGTAGCAGTGATACTTCCGGTTACACTTGGTGCTGTTGTATCATCAATATTTATTGTGTGAGTTGCTGTCTCTGCATTTCCACACTCATCAGTAATGGTATAGGTTCTTGTGATTACAATCGGACAAGTACCTGTACTTGAATCACTACTTGTTACTGTTAAGTTAGCATCCGTAGTACATGTATCTGATATTGTTAAGCCTAAACCTTCTAAAGCTGCAACGGTAGTTACCGCAGCTGGTGCTGCACTTACATCACATCCCTCTACCGTAGTAGCAGTGATACTTCCGGTTACACTTGGTGCTGTTGTATCATCAATATTTATTGTGTGAGTTGCTGTCTCTGCATTTCCACACTCATCAGTAATAGTATAGGTTCTTGTGATTACAATCGGACAAGTACCTGTACTTGAATCACTACTAGTTACTGTTAAGTTAGCATCCGTAGTACATGTATCTGATATTGTTAAGCCTAAACCTTCTAAAGCTGCAACGGTAGTTACGGCAGCTGGTGCTGCACTTACATCACATCCCTCTACCGTAGTAGCAGTGATACTTCCGGTTACACTTGGTGCTGTTGTATCATCAATATTTATTGTGTGAGTTGCTGTCTCTGCATTTCCACACTCATCAGTAATAGTATAGGTTCTTGTGATTACAATCGGACAAGTACCTGTACTTGAATCACTACTTGTTACTGTTAAGTTAGCATCCGTAGTACATGTATCTGATATTGTTAAGCCTAAACCTTCTAAAGCTGCAACGGTAGTTACGGCAGCTGGTGCTGCACTTACATCACATCCCTCTACCGTAGTAGCAGTGATACTTCCGGTTACACTTGGTGCTGTTGTATCATCAATATTTATTGTGTGAGTTGCTGTCTCTGCATTTCCACACTCATCAGTAATGGTATAGGTTCTTGTGATTACAATCGGACAAGTACCTGTACTTGAATCACTACTAGTTACTGTTAAGTTAGCATCCGTAGTACATGTATCTGATATTGTTAAGCCTAAACCTTCTAAAGCTGCAACGGTAGTTACGGCAGCTGGTGCTGCACTTACATCACATCCCTCTACCGTAGTAGCAGTGATACTTCCGGTTACACTTGGTGCTGTTGTATCATCAATATTTATTGTGTGAGTTGCTGTCTCTGCATTTCCACACTCATCAGTAATGGTATAGGTTCTTGTGATTACAATCGGACAAGTACCTGTACTTGAATCACTACTAGTTACTGTTAAGTTAGCATCCGTAGTACATGTATCTGATATTGTTAAGCCTAAACCTTCTAAAGCTGCAACGGTAGTTACGGCAGCTGGTGCTGCACTTACATCACATCCCTCTACCGTAGTAGCAGTGATACTTCCGGTTACACTTGGTGCTGTTGTATCATCAATATTTATTGTGTGAGTTGCTGTCTCTGCATTTCCACACTCATCAGTAATGGTATAGGTTCTTGTGATTACAATCGGACAAGTACCTGTACTTGAATCACTACTTGTTACTGTTAAGTTAGCATCCGTAGTACATGTATCTGATATTGTTAAGCCTAAACCTTCTAAAGCTGCAACGGTAGTTACCGCAGCTGGTGCTGCACTTACATCACATCCCTCTACCGTAGTAGCAGTGATACTTCCGGTTACACTTGGTGCTGTTGTATCATCAATATTTATTGTGTGAGTTGCTGTCTCTGCATTTCCACACTCATCAGTAATAGTATAGGTTCTTGTGATTACAATCGGACAAGTACCTGTACTTGAATCACTACTAGTTACTGTTAAGTTAGCATCCGTAGTACATGTATCTGATATTGTTAAGCCTAAACCTTCTAAAGCTGCAACGGTAGTTACCGCAGCTGGTGCTGCACTTACATCACATCCCTCTACCGTAGTAGCAGTGATACTTCCGGTTACACTTGGTGCTGTTGTATCATCAATATTTATTGTGTGAGTTGCTGTCTCTGCATTTCCACACTCATCAGTAATAGTATAGGTTCTTGTGATTACAATCGGACAAGTACCTGTACTTGAATCACTACTTGTTACTGTTAAGTTAGCATCCGTAGTACATGTATCTGATATTGTTAAGCCTAAACCTTCTAAAGCTGCAACGGTAGTTACGGCAGCTGGTGCTGCACTTACATCACATCCCTCTACCGTAGTAGCAGTGATACTTCCGGTTACACTTGGTGCTGTTGTATCATCAATATTTATCGTGTGAGTTGCTGTCTCTGCATTTCCACACTCATCAGTAATGGTATAGGTTCTTGTGATTACAATCGGACAAGTACCTGTACTTGAATCACTACTAGTTACTGTTAAGTTAGCATCCGTAGTACATGTATCTGATATTGTTAAGCCTAAACCTTCTAAAGCTGCAACGGTAGTTACGGCAGCTGGTGCTGCACTTACATCACATCCCTCTACCGTAGTAGCAGTGATACTTCCGGTTACACTTGGTGCTGTTGTATCATCAATATTTATCGTGTGAGTTGCTGTCTCTGCATTTCCACACTCATCAGTAATGGTATAGGTTCTTGTGATTACAATCGGACAAGTACCTGTACTTGAATCACTACTTGTTACTGTTAAGTTAGCATCCGTAGTACATGTATCTGATATTGTTAAGCCTAAACCTTCTAAAGCTGCAACGGTAGTTACGGCAGCTGGTGCTGCACTTACATCACATCCCTCTACCGTAGTAGCAGTGATACTTCCGGTTACACTTGGTGCTGTTGTATCATCAATATTTATCGTGTGAGTTGCTGTCTCTGCATTTCCACACTCATCAGTAATGGTATAGGTTCTTGTGATTACAATCGGACAAGTACCTGTACTTGAATCACTACTAGTTACTGTTAAGTTAGCATCCGTAGTACATGTATCTGATATTGTTAAGCCTAAACCTTCTAAAGCTGCAACGGTAGTTACGGCAGCTGGTGCTGCACTTACATCACATCCCTCTACCGTAGTAGCAGTGATACTTCCGGTTACACTTGGTGCTGTTGTATCATCAATATTTATCGTGTGAGTTGCTGTCTCTGCATTTCCACACTCATCAGTAATGGTATAGGTTCTTGTGATTACAATCGGACAAGTACCTGTACTTGAATCACTACTTGTTACTGTTAAGTTAGCATCCGTAGTACATGTATCTGATATTGTTAAGCCTAAACCTTCTAAAGCTGCAACGGTAGTTACGGCAGCTGGTGCTGCACTTACATCACATCCCTCTACCGTAGTAGCAGTGATACTTCCGGTTACACTTGGTGCTGTTGTATCATCAATATTTATCGTGTGAGTTGCTGTCTCTGCATTTCCACACTCATCAGTAATGGTATAGGTTCTTGTGATTACAATCGGACAAGTACCTGTACTTGAATCACTACTAGTTACTGTTAAGTTAGCATCCGTAGTACATGTATCTGATATTGTTAAGCCTAAACCTTCTAAAGCGGCAACGGTAGTTACGGCAGCTGGTGCTGCACTTACATCACATCCCTCTACCGTAGTAGCAGTGATACTTCCGGTTACACTTGGTGCTGTTGTATCATCAATATTTATTGTGTGAGTTGCTGTCTCTGCATTTCCACACTCATCAGTAATGGTATAGGTTCTTGTGATTACAATCGGACAAGTACCTGTACTTGAATCACTACTAGTTACTGTTAAGTTAGCATCCGTAGTACATGTATCTGATATTGTTAAGCCTAAACCTTCTAAAGCGGCAACGGTAGTTACGGCAGCTGGTGCTGCACTTACATCACATCCCTCTACCGTAGTAGCAGTGATACTTCCGGTTACACTTGGTGCTGTTGTATCATCAATATTTATCGTGTGAGTTGCTGTCTCTGCATTTCCACACTCATCAGTAATAGTATAGGTTCTTGTGATTACAATCGGACAAGTACCTGTACTTGAATCACTACTAGTTACTGTTAAGTTAGCATCCGTAGTACATGTATCTGATATTGTTAAGCCTAAACCTTCTAAAGCGGCAACGGTAGTTACGGCAGCTGGTGCTGCACTTACATCACATCCCTCTACCGTAGTAGCAGTGATACTTCCGGTTACACTTGGTGCTGTTGTATCATCAATATTTATCGTGTGAGTTGCTGTCTCTGCATTTCCACACTCATCAGTAATGGTATAGGTTCTTGTGATTACAATCGGACAAGTACCTGTACTTGAATCACTACTTGTTACTGTTAAGTTAGCATCCGTAGTACATGTATCTGATATTGTTAAGCCTAAACCTTCTAAAGCTGCAACGGTAGTTACGGCAGCTGGTGCTGCACTTACATCACATCCCTCTACCGTAGTAGCAGTGATACTTCCGGTTACACTTGGTGCTGTTGTATCATCAATATTTATCGTGTGAGTTGCTGTCTCTGCATTTCCACACTCATCAGTAATAGTATAGGTTCTTGTGATTACAATCGGACAAGTACCTGTACTTGAATCACTACTAGTTACTGTTAAGTTAGCATCCGTAGTACATGTATCTGATATTGTTAAGCCTAAACCTTCTAAAGCGGCAACGGTAGTTACGGCAGCTGGTGCTGCACTTACATCACATCCCTCTACCGTAGTAGCAGTGATACTTCCGGTTACACTTGGTGCTGTTGTATCATCAATATTTATTGTGTGAGTTGCTGTCTCTGCATTTCCACACTCATCAGTAATGGTATAGGTTCTTGTGATTACAATCGGACAAGTACCTGTACTTGAATCACTACTAGTTACTGTTAAGTTAGCATCCGTAGTACATGTATCTGATATTGTTAAGCCTAAACCTTCTAAAGCGGCAACGGTAGTTACGGCAGCTGGTGCTGCACTTACATCACATCCCTCTACCGTAGTAGCAGTGATACTTCCGGTTACACTTGGTGCTGTTGTATCATCAATATTTATCGTGTGAGTTGCTGTCTCTGCATTTCCACACTCATCAGTAATGGTATAGGTTCTTGTGATTACAATCGGACAAGTACCTGTACTTGAATCACTACTAGTTACTGTTAAGTTAGCATCCGTAGTACATGTATCTGATATTGTTAAGCCTAAACCTTCTAAAGCGGCAACGGTAGTTACGGCAGCTGGTGCTGCACTTACATCACATCCCTCTACCGTAGTAGCAGTGATACTTCCGGTTACACTTGGTGCTGTTGTATCATCAATATTTATTGTGTGAGTTGCTGTCTCTGCATTTCCACACTCATCAGTAATAGTATAGGTTCTTGTGATTACAATCGGACAAGTACCTGTACTTGAATCACTACTAGTTACTGTTAAGTTAGCATCCGTAGTACATGTATCTGATATTGTTAAGCCTAAACCTTCTAAAGCGGCAACGGTAGTTACGGCAGCTGGTGCTGCACTTACATCACATCCCTCTACCGTAGTAGCAGTGATACTTCCGGTTACACTTGGTGCTGTTGTATCATCAATATTTATTGTGTGAGTTGCTGTCTCTGCATTTCCACACTCATCAGTAATGGTATAGGTTCTTGTGATTACAATCGGACAAGTACCTGTACTTGAATCACTACTAGTTACTGTTAAGTTAGCATCCGTAGTACATGTATCTGATATTGTTAAGCCTAAACCTTCTAAAGCTGCAACGGTAGTTACCGCAGCTGGTGCTGCACTTACATCACATCCCTCTACCGTAGTAGCAGTGATACTTCCGGTTACACTTGGTGCTGTTGTATCATCAATATTTATTGTGTGAGTTGCTGTCTCTGCATTTCCACACTCATCAGTAATAGTATAGGTTCTTGTGATTACAATCGGACAAGTACCTGTACTTGAATCACTACTAGTTACTGTTAAGTTAGCATCCGTAGTACATGTATCTGATATTGTTAAGCCTAAACCTTCTAAAGCTGCAACGGTAGTTACGGCAGCTGGTGCTGCACTTACATCACATCCCTCTACCGTAGTAGCAGTGATACTTCCGGTTACACTTGGTGCTGTTGTATCATCAATATTTATTGTGTGAGTTGCTGTCTCTGCATTTCCACACTCATCAGTAATGGTATAGGTTCTTGTGATTACAATCGGACAAGTACCTGTACTTGAATCACTACTAGTTACTGTTAAGTTAGCATCCGTAGTACATGTATCTGATATTGTTAAGCCTAAACCTTCTAAAGCGGCAACGGTAGTTACGGCAGCTGGTGCTGCACTTACATCACATCCCTCTACCGTAGTAGCAGTGATACTTCCGGTTACACTTGGTGCTGTTGTATCATCAATATTTATTGTGTGAGTTGCTGTCTCTGCATTTCCACACTCATCAGTAATGGTATAGGTTCTTGTGATTACAATCGGACAAGTACCTGTACTTGAATCACTACTAGTTACTGTTAAGTTAGCATCCGTAGTACATGTATCTGATATTGTTAAGCCTAAACCTTCTAAAGCTGCAACGGTAGTTACGGCAGCTGGTGCTGCACTTACATCACATCCCTCTACCGTAGTAGCAGTGATACTTCCGGTTACACTTGGTGCTGTTGTATCATCAATATTTATCGTGTGAGTTGCTGTCTCTGCATTTCCACACTCATCAGTAATGGTATAGGTTCTTGTGATTACAATCGGACAAGTACCTGTACTTGAATCACTACTAGTTACTGTTAAGTTAGCATCCGTAGTACATGTATCTGATATTGTTAAGCCTAAACCTTCTAAAGCGGCAACGGTAGTTACGGCAGCTGGTGCTGCACTTACATCACATCCCTCTACCGTAGTAGCAGTGATACTTCCGGTTACACTTGGTGCTGTTGTATCATCAATATTTATTGTGTGAGTTGCTGTCTCTGCATTTCCACACTCATCAGTAATAGTATAGGTTCTTGTGATTACAATCGGACAAGTACCTGTACTTGAATCACTACTAGTTACTGTTAAGTTAGCATCCGTAGTACATGTATCTGATATTGTTAAGCCTAAACCTTCTAAAGCGGCAACGGTAGTTACGGCAGCTGGTGCTGCACTTACATCACATCCCTCTACCGTAGTAGCAGTGATACTTCCGGTTACACTTGGTGCTGTTGTATCATCAATATTTATTGTGTGAGTTGCTGTCTCTGCATTTCCACACTCATCAGTAATGGTATAGGTTCTTGTGATTACAATCGGACAAGTACCTGTACTTGAATCACTACTTGTTACTGTTAAGTTAGCATCCGTAGTACATGTATCTGATATTGTTAAGCCTAAACCTTCTAAAGCTGCAACGGTAGTTACGGCAGCTGGTGCTGCACTTACATCACATCCCTCTACCGTAGTAGCAGTGATACTTCCGGTTACACTTGGTGCTGTTGTATCATCAATATTTATTGTGTGAGTTGCTGTCTCTGCATTTCCACACTCATCAGTAATAGTATAGGTTCTTGTGATTACAATCGGACAAGTACCTGTACTTGAATCACTACTAGTTACTGTTAAGTTAGCATCCGTAGTACATGTATCTGATATTGTTAAGCCTAAACCTTCTAAAGCTGCAACGGTAGTTACGGCAGCTGGTGCTGCACTTACATCACATCCCTCTACCGTAGTAGCAGTGATACTTCCGGTTACACTTGGTGCTGTTGTATCATCAATATTTATTGTGTGAGTTGCCGTCTCTGCATTTCCACACTCATCAGTAATAGTATAGGTTCTTGTGATTACAATCGGACAAGTACCTGTACTTGAATCACTACTAGTTACTGTTAAGTTAGCATCCGTAGTACATGTATCTGATATTGTTAAGCCTAAACCTTCTAAAGCGGCAACGGTAGTTACGGCAGCTGGTGCTGCACTTACATCACATCCCTCTACCGTAGTAGCAGTGATACTTCCGGTTACACTTGGTGCTGTTGTATCATCAATATTTATTGTGTGAGTTGCTGTCTCTGCATTTCCACACTCATCAGTAATGGTATAGGTTCTTGTGATTACAATCGGACAAGTACCTGTACTTGAATCACTACTTGTTACTGTTAAGTTAGCATCCGTAGTACATGTATCTGATATTGTTAAGCCTAAACCTTCTAAAGCGGCAACGGTAGTTACGGCAGCTGGTGCTGCACTTACATCACATCCCTCTACCGTAGTAGCAGTGATACTTCCGGTTACACTTGGTGCTGTTGTATCATCAATATTTATTGTGTGAGTTGCTGTCTCTGCATTTCCACACTCATCAGTAATGGTATAGGTTCTTGTGATTACAATCGGACAAGTACCTGTACTTGAATCACTACTAGTTACTGTTAAGTTAGCATCCGTAGTACATGTATCTGATATTGTTAAGCCTAAACCTTCTAAAGCTGCAACGGTAGTTACGGCAGCTGGTGCTGCACTTACATCACATCCCTCTACCGTAGTAGCAGTGATACTTCCGGTTACACTTGGTGCTGTTGTATCATCAATATTTATCGTGTGAGTTGCTGTCTCTGCATTTCCACACTCATCAGTAATGGTATAGGTTCTTGTGATTACAATCGGACAAGTACCTGTACTTGAATCACTACTAGTTACTGTTAAGTTAGCATCCGTAGTACATGTATCTGATATTGTTAAGCCTAAACCTTCTAAAGCGGCAACGGTAGTTACGGCAGCTGGTGCTGCACTTACATCACATCCCTCTACCGTAGTAGCAGTGATACTTCCGGTTACACTTGGTGCTGTTGTATCATCAATATTTATTGTGTGAGTTGCTGTCTCTGCATTTCCACACTCATCAGTAATGGTATAGGTTCTTGTGATTACAATCGGACAAGTACCTGTACTTGAATCACTACTAGTTACTGTTAAGTTAGCATCCGTAGTACATGTATCTGATATTGTTAAGCCTAAACCTTCTAAAGCGGCAACGGTAGTTACGGCAGCTGGTGCTGCACTTACATCACATCCCTCTACCGTAGTAGCAGTGATACTTCCGGTTACACTTGGTGCTGTTGTATCATCAATATTTATTGTGTGAGTTGCTGTCTCTGCATTTCCACACTCATCAGTAATGGTATAGGTTCTTGTGATTACAATCGGACAAGTACCTGTACTTGAATCACTACTAGTTACTGTTAAGTTAGCATCCGTAGTACATGTATCTGATATTGTTAAGCCTAAACCTTCTAAAGCTGCAACGGTAGTTACGGCAGCTGGTGCTGCACTTACATCACATCCCTCTACCGTAGTAGCAGTGATACTTCCGGTTACACTTGGTGCTGTTGTATCATCAATATTTATCGTGTGAGTTGCTGTCTCTGCATTTCCACACTCATCAGTAATGGTATAGGTTCTTGTGATTACAATCGGACAAGTACCTGTACTTGAATCACTACTAGTTACTGTTAAGTTAGCATCCGTAGTACATGTATCTGATATTGTTAAGCCTAAACCTTCTAAAGCGGCAACGGTAGTTACGGCAGCTGGTGCTGCACTTACATCACATCCCTCTACCGTAGTAGCAGTGATACTTCCGGTTACACTTGGTGCTGTTGTATCATCAATATTTATTGTGTGAGTTGCTGTCTCTGCATTTCCACACTCATCAGTAATGGTATAGGTTCTTGTGATTACAATCGGACAAGTACCTGTACTTGAATCACTACTAGTTACTGTTAAGTTAGCATCCGTAGTACATGTATCTGATATTGTTAAGCCTAAACCTTCTAAAGCGGCAACGGTAGTTACGGCAGCTGGTGCTGCACTTACATCACATCCCTCTACCGTAGTAGCAGTGATACTTCCGGTTACACTTGGTGCTGTTGTATCATCAATATTTATTGTGTGAGTTGCTGTCTCTGCATTTCCACACTCATCAGTAATGGTATAGGTTCTTGTGATTACAATCGGACAAGTACCTGTACTTGAATCACTACTAGTTACTGTTAAGTTAGCATCCGTAGTACATGTATCTGATATTGTTAAGCCTAAACCTTCTAAAGCGGCAACGGTAGTTACGGCAGCTGGTGCTGCACTTACATCACATCCCTCTACCGTAGTAGCAGTGATACTTCCGGTTACACTTGGTGCTGTTGTATCATCAATATTTATTGTGTGAGTTGCCGTCTCTGCATTTCCACACTCATCAGTAATAGTATAGGTTCTTGTGATTACAATCGGACAAGTACCTGTACTTGAATCACTACTAGTTACTGTTAAGTTAGCATCCGTAGTACATGTATCTGATATTGTTAAGCCTAAACCTTCTAAAGCGGCAACGGTAGTTACGGCAGCTGGTGCTGCACTTACATCACATCCCTCTACCGTAGTAGCAGTGATACTTCCGGTTACACTTGGTGCTGTTGTATCATCAATATTTATTGTGTGAGTTGCTGTCTCTGCATTTCCACACTCATCAGTAATGGTATAGGTTCTTGTGATTACAATCGGACAAGTACCTGTACTTGAATCACTACTAGTTACTGTTAAGTTAGCATCCGTAGTACATGTATCTGATATTGTTAAGCCTAAACCTTCTAAAGCTGCAACGGTAGTTACGGCAGCTGGTGCTGCACTTACATCACATCCCTCTACCGTAGTAGCAGTGATACTTCCGGTTACACTTGGTGCTGTTGTATCATCAATATTTATTGTGTGAGTTGCTGTCTCTGCATTTCCACACTCATCAGTAATGGTATAGGTTCTTGTGATTACAATCGGACAAGTACCTGTACTTGAATCACTACTAGTTACTGTTAAGTTAGCATCCGTAGTACATGTATCTGATATTGTTAAGCCTAAACCTTCTAAAGCTGCAACGGTAGTTACGGCAGCTGGTGCTGCACTTACATCACATCCCTCTACCGTAGTAGCAGTGATACTTCCGGTTACACTTGGTGCTGTTGTATCATCAATATTTATCGTGTGAGTTGCTGTCTCTGCATTTCCACACTCATCAGTAATGGTATAGGTTCTTGTGATTACAATCGGACAAGTACCTGTACTTGAATCACTACTAGTTACTGTTAAGTTAGCATCCGTAGTACATGTATCTGATATTGTTAAGCCTAAACCTTCTAAAGCGGCAACGGTAGTTACGGCAGCTGGTGCTGCACTTACATCACATCCCTCTACCGTAGTAGCAGTGATACTTCCGGTTACACTTGGTGCTGTTGTATCATCAATATTTATCGTGTGAGTTGCTGTCTCTGCATTTCCACACTCATCAGTAATGGTATAGGTTCTTGTGATTACAATCGGACAAGTACCTGTACTTGAATCACTACTAGTTACTGTTAAGTTAGCATCCGTAGTACATGTATCTGATATTGTTAAGCCTAAACCTTCTAAAGCGGCAACGGTAGTTACGGCAGCTGGTGCTGCACTTACATCACATCCCTCTACCGTAGTAGCAGTGATACTTCCGGTTACACTTGGTGCTGTTGTATCATCAATATTTATTGTGTGAGTTGCTGTCTCTGCATTTCCACACTCATCAGTAATGGTATAGGTTCTTGTGATTACAATCGGACAAGTACCTGTACTTGAATCACTACTAGTTACTGTTAAGTTAGCATCCGTAGTACATGTATCTGATATTGTTAAGCCTAAACCTTCTAAAGCGGCAACGGTAGTTACGGCAGCTGGTGCTGCACTTACATCACATCCCTCTACCGTAGTAGCAGTGATACTTCCGGTTACACTTGGTGCTGTTGTATCATCAATATTTATCGTGTGAGTTGCTGTCTCTGCATTTCCACACTCATCAGTAATAGTATAGGTTCTTGTGATTACAATCGGACAAGTACCTGTACTTGAATCACTACTAGTTACTGTTAAGTTAGCATCCGTAGTACATGTATCTGATATTGTTAAGCCTAAACCTTCTAAAGCGGCAACGGTAGTTACGGCAGCTGGTGCTGCACTTACATCACATCCCTCTACCGTAGTAGCAGTGATACTTCCGGTTACACTTGGTGCTGTTGTATCATCAATATTTATCGTGTGAGTTGCTGTCTCTGCATTTCCACACTCATCAGTAATGGTATAGGTTCTTGTGATTACAATCGGACAAGTACCTGTACTTGAATCACTACTTGTTACTGTTAAGTTAGCATCCGTAGTACATGTATCTGATATTGTTAAGCCTAAACCTTCTAAAGCTGCAACGGTAGTTACGGCAGCTGGTGCTGCACTTACATCACATCCCTCTACCGTAGTAGCAGTGATACTTCCGGTTACACTTGGTGCTGTTGTATCATCAATATTTATCGTGTGAGTTGCTGTCTCTGCATTTCCACACTCATCAGTAATAGTATAGGTTCTTGTGATTACAATCGGACAAGTACCTGTACTTGAATCACTACTAGTTACTGTTAAGTTAGCATCCGTAGTACATGTATCTGATATTGTTAAGCCTAAACCTTCTAAAGCGGCAACGGTAGTTACGGCAGCTGGTGCTGCACTTACATCACATCCCTCTACCGTAGTAGCAGTGATACTTCCGGTTACACTTGGTGCTGTTGTATCATCAATATTTATTGTGTGAGTTGCTGTCTCTGCATTTCCACACTCATCAGTAATGGTATAGGTTCTTGTGATTACAATCGGACAAGTACCTGTACTTGAATCACTACTAGTTACTGTTAAGTTAGCATCCGTAGTACATGTATCTGATATTGTTAAGCCTAAACCTTCTAAAGCGGCAACGGTAGTTACGGCAGCTGGTGCTGCACTTACATCACATCCCTCTACCGTAGTAGCAGTGATACTTCCGGTTACACTTGGTGCTGTTGTATCATCAATATTTATCGTGTGAGTTGCTGTCTCTGCATTTCCACACTCATCAGTAATGGTATAGGTTCTTGTGATTACAATCGGACAAGTACCTGTACTTGAATCACTACTAGTTACTGTTAAGTTAGCATCCGTAGTACATGTATCTGATATTGTTAAGCCTAAACCTTCTAAAGCTGCAACGGTAGTTACGGCAGCTGGTGCTGCACTTACATCACATCCCTCTACCGTAGTAGCAGTGATACTTCCGGTTACACTTGGTGCTGTTGTATCATCAATATTTATTGTGTGAGTTGCTGTCTCTGCATTTCCACACTCATCAGTAATAGTATAGGTTCTTGTGATTACAATCGGACAAGTACCTGTACTTGAATCACTACTAGTTACTGTTAAGTTAGCATCCGTAGTACATGTATCTGATATTGTTAAGCCTAAACCTTCTAAAGCGGCAACGGTAGTTACGGCAGCTGGTGCTGCACTTACATCACATCCCTCTACCGTAGTAGCAGTGATACTTCCGGTTACACTTGGTGCTGTTGTATCATCAATATTTATTGTGTGAGTTGCTGTCTCTGCATTTCCACACTCATCAGTAATGGTATAGGTTCTTGTGATTACAATCGGACAAGTACCTGTACTTGAATCACTACTAGTTACTGTTAAGTTAGCATCCGTAGTACATGTATCTGATATTGTTAAGCCTAAACCTTCTAAAGCGGCAACGGTAGTTACCGCAGCTGGTGCTGCACTTACATCACATCCCTCTACCGTAGTAGCAGTGATACTTCCGGTTACACTTGGTGCTGTTGTATCATCAATATTTATTGTGTGAGTTGCTGTCTCTGCATTTCCACACTCATCAGTAATAGTATAGGTTCTTGTGATTACAATCGGACAAGTACCTGTACTTGAATCACTACTAGTTACTGTTAAGTTAGCATCCGTAGTACATGTATCTGATATTGTTAAGCCTAAACCTTCTAAAGCGGCAACGGTAGTTACGGCAGCTGGTGCTGCACTTACATCACATCCCTCTACCGTAGTAGCAGTGATACTTCCGGTTACACTTGGTGCTGTTGTATCATCAATATTTATTGTGTGAGTTGCTGTCTCTGCATTTCCACACTCATCAGTAATGGTATAGGTTCTTGTGATTACAATCGGACAAGTACCTGTACTTGAATCACTACTAGTTACTGTTAAGTTAGCATCCGTAGTACATGTATCTGATATTGTTAAGCCTAAACCTTCTAAAGCTGCAACGGTAGTTACGGCAGCTGGTGCTGCACTTACATCACATCCCTCTACCGTAGTAGCAGTGATACTTCCGGTTACACTTGGTGCTGTTGTATCATCAATATTTATCGTGTGAGTTGCTGTCTCTGCATTTCCACACTCATCAGTAATGGTATAGGTTCTTGTGATTACAATCGGACAAGTACCTGTACTTGAATCACTACTAGTTACTGTTAAGTTAGCATCCGTAGTACATGTATCTGATATTGTTAAGCCTAAACCTTCTAAAGCTGCAACGGTAGTTACGGCAGCTGGTGCTGCACTTACATCACATCCCTCTACCGTAGTAGCAGTGATACTTCCGGTTACACTTGGTGCTGTTGTATCATCAATATTTATTGTGTGAGTTGCTGTCTCTGCATTTCCACACTCATCAGTAATGGTATAGGTTCTTGTGATTACAATCGGACAAGTACCTGTACTTGAATCACTACTAGTTACTGTTAAGTTAGCATCCGTAGTACATGTATCTGATATTGTTAAGCCTAAACCTTCTAAAGCGGCAACGGTAGTTACGGCAGCTGGTGCTGCACTTACATCACATCCCTCTACCGTAGTAGCAGTGATACTTCCGGTTACACTTGGTGCTGTTGTATCATCAATATTTATTGTGTGAGTTGCTGTCTCTGCATTTCCACACTCATCAGTAATAGTATAGGTTCTTGTGATTACAATCGGACAAGTACCTGTACTTGAATCACTACTAGTTACTGTTAAGTTAGCATCCGTAGTACATGTATCTGATATTGTTAAGCCTAAACCTTCTAAAGCGGCAACGGTAGTTACGGCAGCTGGTGCTGCACTTACATCACATCCCTCTACCGTAGTAGCAGTGATACTTCCGGTTACACTTGGTGCTGTTGTATCATCAATATTTATTGTGTGAGTTGCTGTCTCTGCATTTCCACACTCATCAGTAATGGTATAGGTTCTTGTGATTACAATCGGACAAGTACCTGTACTTGAATCACTACTTGTTACTGTTAAGTTAGCATCCGTAGTACATGTATCTGATATTGTTAAGCCTAAACCTTCTAAAGCTGCAACGGTAGTTACGGCAGCTGGTGCTGCACTTACATCACATCCCTCTACCGTAGTAGCAGTGATACTTCCGGTTACACTTGGTGCTGTTGTATCATCAATATTTATTGTGTGAGTTGCTGTCTCTGCATTTCCACACTCATCAGTAATAGTATAGGTTCTTGTGATTACAATCGGACAAGTACCTGTACTTGAATCACTACTAGTTACTGTTAAGTTAGCATCCGTAGTACATGTATCTGATATTGTTAAGCCTAAACCTTCTAAAGCTGCAACGGTAGTTACGGCAGCTGGTGCTGCACTTACATCACATCCCTCTACCGTAGTAGCAGTGATACTTCCGGTTACACTTGGTGCTGTTGTATCATCAATATTTATTGTGTGAGTTGCCGTCTCTGCATTTCCACACTCATCAGTAATAGTATAGGTTCTTGTGATTACAATCGGACAAGTACCTGTACTTGAATCACTACTAGTTACTGTTAAGTTAGCATCCGTAGTACATGTATCTGATATTGTTAAGCCTAAACCTTCTAAAGCGGCAACGGTAGTTACGGCAGCTGGTGCTGCACTTACATCACATCCCTCTACCGTAGTAGCAGTGATACTTCCGGTTACACTTGGTGCTGTTGTATCATCAATATTTATTGTGTGAGTTGCTGTCTCTGCATTTCCACACTCATCAGTAATGGTATAGGTTCTTGTGATTACAATCGGACAAGTACCTGTACTTGAATCACTACTTGTTACTGTTAAGTTAGCATCCGTAGTACATGTATCTGATATTGTTAAGCCTAAACCTTCTAAAGCGGCAACGGTAGTTACGGCAGCTGGTGCTGCACTTACATCACATCCCTCTACCGTAGTAGCAGTGATACTTCCGGTTACACTTGGTGCTGTTGTATCATCAATATTTATTGTGTGAGTTGCTGTCTCTGCATTTCCACACTCATCAGTAATGGTATAGGTTCTTGTGATTACAATCGGACAAGTACCTGTACTTGAATCACTACTAGTTACTGTTAAGTTAGCATCCGTAGTACATGTATCTGATATTGTTAAGCCTAAACCTTCTAAAGCGGCAACGGTAGTTACGGCAGCTGGTGCTGCACTTACATCACATCCCTCTACCGTAGTAGCAGTGATACTTCCGGTTACACTTGGTGCTGTTGTATCATCAATATTTATTGTGTGAGTTGCTGTCTCTGCATTTCCACACTCATCAGTAATGGTATAGGTTCTTGTGATTACAATCGGACAAGTACCTGTACTTGAATCACTACTAGTTACTGTTAAGTTAGCATCCGTAGTACATGTATCTGATATTGTTAAGCCTAAACCTTCTAAAGCTGCAACGGTAGTTACGGCAGCTGGTGCTGCACTTACATCACATCCCTCTACCGTAGTAGCAGTGATACTTCCGGTTACACTTGGTGCTGTTGTATCATCAATATTTATCGTGTGAGTTGCTGTCTCTGCATTTCCACACTCATCAGTAATGGTATAGGTTCTTGTGATTACAATCGGACAAGTACCTGTACTTGAATCACTACTAGTTACTGTTAAGTTAGCATCCGTAGTACATGTATCTGATATTGTTAAGCCTAAACCTTCTAAAGCGGCAACGGTAGTTACGGCAGCTGGTGCTGCACTTACATCACATCCCTCTACCGTAGTAGCAGTGATACTTCCGGTTACACTTGGTGCTGTTGTATCATCAATATTTATTGTGTGAGTTGCTGTCTCTGCATTTCCACACTCATCAGTAATGGTATAGGTTCTTGTGATTACAATCGGACAAGTACCTGTACTTGAATCACTACTAGTTACTGTTAAGTTAGCATCCGTAGTACATGTATCTGATATTGTTAAGCCTAAACCTTCTAAAGCTGCAACGGTAGTTACGGCAGCTGGTGCTGCACTTACATCACATCCCTCTACCGTAGTAGCAGTGATACTTCCGGTTACACTTGGTGCTGTTGTATCATCAATATTTATCGTGTGAGTTGCTGTCTCTGCATTTCCACACTCATCAGTAATGGTATAGGTTCTTGTGATTACAATCGGACAAGTACCTGTACTTGAATCACTACTAGTTACTGTTAAGTTAGCATCCGTAGTACATGTATCTGATATTGTTAAGCCTAAACCTTCTAAAGCTGCAACGGTAGTTACGGCAGCTGGTGCTGCACTTACATCACATCCCTCTACCGTAGTAGCAGTGATACTTCCGGTTACACTTGGTGCTGTTGTATCATCAATATTTATTGTGTGAGTTGCCGTCTCTGCATTTCCACACTCATCAGTAATAGTATAGGTTCTTGTGATTACAATCGGACAAGTACCTGTACTTGAATCACTACTAGTTACTGTTAAGTTAGCATCCGTAGTACATGTATCTGATATTGTTAAGCCTAAACCTTCTAAAGCTGCAACGGTAGTTACGGCAGCTGGTGCTGCACTTACATCACATCCCTCTACCGTAGTAGCAGTGATACTTCCGGTTACACTTGGTGCTGTTGTATCATCAATATTTATTGTGTGAGTTGCCGTCTCTGCATTTCCACACTCATCAGTAATGGTATAGGTTCTTGTGATTACAATCGGACAAGTACCTGTACTTGAATCACTACTAGTTACTGTTAAGTTAGCATCCGTAGTACATGTATCTGATATTGTTAAGCCTAAACCTTCTAAAGCGGCAACGGTAGTTACGGCAGCTGGTGCTGCACTTACATCACATCCCTCTACCGTAGTAGCAGTGATACTTCCGGTTACACTTGGTGCTGTTGTATCATCAATATTTATTGTGTGAGTTGCCGTCTCTGCATTTCCACACTCATCAGTAATAGTATAGGTTCTTGTGATTACAATCGGACAAGTACCTGTACTTGAATCACTACTAGTTACTGTTAAGTTAGCATCCGTAGTACATGTATCTGATATTGTTAAGCCTAAACCTTCTAAAGCGGCAACGGTAGTTACGGCAGCTGGTGCTGCACTTACATCACATCCCTCTACCGTAGTAGCAGTGATACTTCCGGTTACACTTGGTGCTGTTGTATCATCAATATTTATTGTGTGAGTTGCTGTCTCTGCATTTCCACACTCATCAGTAATGGTATAGGTTCTTGTGATTACAATCGGACAAGTACCTGTACTTGAATCACTACTAGTTACTGTTAAGTTAGCATCCGTAGTACATGTATCTGATATTGTTAAGCCTAAACCTTCTAAAGCTGCAACGGTAGTTACGGCAGCTGGTGCTGCACTTACATCACATCCCTCTACCGTAGTAGCAGTGATACTTCCGGTTACACTTGGTGCTGTTGTATCATCAATATTTATTGTGTGAGTTGCTGTCTCTGCATTTCCACACTCATCAGTAATGGTATAGGTTCTTGTGATTACAATCGGACAAGTACCTGTACTTGAATCACTACTAGTTACTGTTAAGTTAGCATCCGTAGTACATGTATCTGATATTGTTAAGCCTAAACCTTCTAAAGCTGCAACGGTAGTTACGGCAGCTGGTGCTGCACTTACATCACATCCCTCTACCGTAGTAGCAGTGATACTTCCGGTTACACTTGGTGCTGTTGTATCATCAATATTTATCGTGTGAGTTGCTGTCTCTGCATTTCCACACTCATCAGTAATAGTATAGGTTCTTGTGATTACAATCGGACAAGTACCTGTACTTGAATCACTACTAGTTACTGTTAAGTTAGCATCCGTAGTACATGTATCTGATATTGTTAAGCCTAAACCTTCTAAAGCGGCAACGGTAGTTACGGCAGCTGGTGCTGCACTTACATCACATCCCTCTACCGTAGTAGCAGTGATACTTCCGGTTACACTTGGTGCTGTTGTATCATCAATATTTATTGTGTGAGTTGCTGTCTCTGCATTTCCACACTCATCAGTAATAGTATAGGTTCTTGTGATTACAATCGGACAAGTACCTGTACTTGAATCACTACTAGTTACTGTTAAGTTAGCATCCGTAGTACATGTATCTGATATTGTTAAGCCTAAACCTTCTAAAGCGGCAACGGTAGTTACGGCAGCTGGTGCTGCACTTACATCACATCCCTCTACCGTAGTAGCAGTGATACTTCCGGTTACACTTGGTGCTGTTGTATCATCAATATTTATTGTGTGAGTTGCTGTCTCTGCATTTCCACACTCATCAGTAATGGTATAGGTTCTTGTGATTACAATCGGACAAGTACCTGTACTTGAATCACTACTTGTTACTGTTAAGTTAGCATCCGTAGTACATGTATCTGATATTGTTAAGCCTAAACCTTCTAAAGCTGCAACGGTAGTTACGGCAGCTGGTGCTGCACTTACATCACATCCCTCTACCGTAGTAGCAGTGATACTTCCGGTTACACTTGGTGCTGTTGTATCATCAATATTTATTGTGTGAGTTGCTGTCTCTGCATTTCCACACTCATCAGTAATAGTATAGGTTCTTGTGATTACAATCGGACAAGTACCTGTACTTGAATCACTACTAGTTACTGTTAAGTTAGCATCCGTAGTACATGTATCTGATATTGTTAAGCCTAAACCTTCTAAAGCGGCAACGGTAGTTACGGCAGCTGGTGCTGCACTTACATCACATCCCTCTACCGTAGTAGCAGTGATACTTCCGGTTACACTTGGTGCTGTTGTATCATCAATATTTATTGTGTGAGTTGCCGTCTCTGCATTTCCACACTCATCAGTAATAGTATAGGTTCTTGTGATTACAATCGGACAAGTACCTGTACTTGAATCACTACTAGTTACTGTTAAGTTAGCATCCGTAGTACATGTATCTGATATTGTTAAGCCTAAACCTTCTAAAGCTGCAACGGTAGTTACGGCAGCTGGTGCTGCACTTACATCACATCCCTCTACCGTAGTAGCAGTGATACTTCCGGTTACACTTGGTGCTGTTGTATCATCAATATTTATTGTGTGAGTTGCTGTCTCTGCATTTCCACACTCATCAGTAATGGTATAGGTTCTTGTGATTACAATCGGACAAGTACCTGTACTTGAATCACTACTTGTTACTGTTAAGTTAGCATCCGTAGTACATGTATCTGATATTGTTAAGCCTAAACCTTCTAAAGCGGCAACGGTAGTTACGGCAGCTGGTGCTGCACTTACATCACATCCCTCTACCGTAGTAGCAGTGATACTTCCGGTTACACTTGGTGCTGTTGTATCATCAATATTTATTGTGTGAGTTGCTGTCTCTGCATTTCCACACTCATCAGTAATGGTATAGGTTCTTGTGATTACAATCGGACAAGTACCTGTACTTGAATCACTACTAGTTACTGTTAAGTTAGCATCCGTAGTACATGTATCTGATATTGTTAAGCCTAAACCTTCTAAAGCGGCAACGGTAGTTACGGCAGCTGGTGCTGCACTTACATCACATCCCTCTACCGTAGTAGCAGTGATACTTCCGGTTACACTTGGTGCTGTTGTATCATCAATATTTATCGTGTGAGTTGCTGTCTCTGCATTTCCACACTCATCAGTAATGGTATAGGTTCTTGTGATTACAATCGGACAAGTACCTGTACTTGAATCACTACTTGTTACTGTTAAGTTAGCATCCGTAGTACATGTATCTGATATTGTTAAGCCTAAACCTTCTAAAGCTGCAACGGTAGTTACGGCAGCTGGTGCTGCACTTACATCACATCCCTCTACCGTAGTAGCAGTGATACTTCCGGTTACACTTGGTGCTGTTGTATCATCAATATTTATTGTGTGAGTTGCTGTCTCTGCATTTCCACACTCATCAGTAATGGTATAGGTTCTTGTGATTACAATCGGACAAGTACCTGTACTTGAATCACTACTAGTTACTGTTAAGTTAGCATCCGTAGTACATGTATCTGATATTGTTAAGCCTAAACCTTCTAAAGCGGCAACGGTAGTTACGGCAGCTGGTGCTGCACTTACATCACATCCCTCTACCGTAGTAGCAGTGATACTTCCGGTTACACTTGGTGCTGTTGTATCATCAATATTTATTGTGTGAGTTGCCGTCTCTGCATTTCCACACTCATCAGTAATAGTATAGGTTCTTGTGATTACAATCGGACAAGTACCTGTACTTGAATCACTACTTGTTACTGTTAAGTTAGCATCCGTAGTACATGTATCTGATATTGTTAAGCCTAAACCTTCTAAAGCGGCAACGGTAGTTACGGCAGCTGGTGCTGCACTTACATCACATCCCTCTACCGTAGTAGCAGTGATACTTCCGGTTACACTTGGTGCTGTTGTATCATCAATATTTATTGTGTGAGTTGCTGTCTCTGCATTTCCACACTCATCAGTAATGGTATAGGTTCTTGTGATTACAATCGGACAAGTACCTGTACTTGAATCACTACTAGTTACTGTTAAGTTAGCATCCGTAGTACATGTATCTGATATTGTTAAGCCTAAACCTTCTAAAGCTGCAACGGTAGTTACGGCAGCTGGTGCTGCACTTACATCACATCCCTCTACCGTAGTAGCAGTGATACTTCCGGTTACACTTGGTGCTGTTGTATCATCAATATTTATTGTGTGAGTTGCTGTCTCTGCATTTCCACACTCATCAGTAATGGTATAGGTTCTTGTGATTACAATCGGACAAGTACCTGTACTTGAATCACTACTAGTTACTGTTAAGTTAGCATCCGTAGTACATGTATCTGATATTGTTAAGCCTAAACCTTCTAAAGCTGCAACGGTAGTTACGGCAGCTGGTGCTGCACTTACATCACATCCCTCTACCGTAGTAGCAGTGATACTTCCGGTTACACTTGGTGCTGTTGTATCATCAATATTTATCGTGTGAGTTGCTGTCTCTGCATTTCCACACTCATCAGTAATAGTATAGGTTCTTGTGATTACAATCGGACAAGTACCTGTACTTGAATCACTACTAGTTACTGTTAAGTTAGCATCCGTAGTACATGTATCTGATATTGTTAAGCCTAAACCTTCTAAAGCGGCAACGGTAGTTACGGCAGCTGGTGCTGCACTTACATCACATCCCTCTACCGTAGTAGCAGTGATACTTCCGGTTACACTTGGTGCTGTTGTATCATCAATATTTATTGTGTGAGTTGCTGTCTCTGCATTTCCACACTCATCAGTAATGGTATAGGTTCTTGTGATTACAATCGGACAAGTACCTGTACTTGAATCACTACTTGTTACTGTTAAGTTAGCATCCGTAGTACATGTATCTGATATTGTTAAGCCTAAACCTTCTAAAGCTGCAACGGTAGTTACGGCAGCTGGTGCTGCACTTACATCACATCCCTCTACCGTAGTAGCAGTGATACTTCCGGTTACACTTGGTGCTGTTGTATCATCAATATTTATTGTGTGAGTTGCTGTCTCTGCATTTCCACACTCATCAGTAATAGTATAGGTTCTTGTGATTACAATCGGACAAGTACCTGTACTTGAATCACTACTAGTTACTGTTAAGTTAGCATCCGTAGTACATGTATCTGATATTGTTAAGCCTAAACCTTCTAAAGCTGCAACGGTAGTTACGGCAGCTGGTGCTGCACTTACATCACATCCCTCTACCGTAGTAGCAGTGATACTTCCGGTTACACTTGGTGCTGTTGTATCATCAATATTTATTGTGTGAGTTGCTGTCTCTGCATTTCCACACTCATCAGTAATGGTATAGGTTCTTGTGATTACAATCGGACAAGTACCTGTACTTGAATCACTACTTGTTACTGTTAAGTTAGCATCCGTAGTACATGTATCTGATATTGTTAAGCCTAAACCTTCTAAAGCGGCAACGGTAGTTACGGCAGCTGGTGCTGCACTTACATCACATCCCTCTACCGTAGTAGCAGTGATACTTCCGGTTACACTTGGTGCTGTTGTATCATCAATATTTATTGTGTGAGTTGCTGTCTCTGCATTTCCACACTCATCAGTAATGGTATAGGTTCTTGTGATTACAATCGGACAAGTACCTGTACTTGAATCACTACTTGTTACTGTTAAGTTAGCATCCGTAGTACATGTATCTGATATTGTTAAGCCTAAACCTTCTAAAGCTGCAACGGTAGTTACGGCAGCTGGTGCTGCACTTACATCACATCCCTCTACCGTAGTAGCAGTGATACTTCCGGTTACACTTGGTGCTGTTGTATCATCAATATTTATTGTGTGAGTTGCTGTCTCTGCATTTCCACACTCATCAGTAATGGTATAGGTTCTTGTGATTACAATCGGACAAGTACCTGTACTTGAATCACTACTTGTTACTGTTAAGTTAGCATCCGTAGTACATGTATCTGATATTGTTAAGCCTAAACCTTCTAAAGCTGCAACGGTAGTTACGGCAGCTGGTGCTGCACTTACATCACATCCCTCTACCGTAGTAGCAGTGATACTTCCGGTTACACTTGGTGCTGTTGTATCATCAATATTTATTGTGTGAGTTGCTGTCTCTGCATTTCCACACTCATCAGTAATGGTATAGGTTCTTGTGATTACAATCGGACAAGTACCTGTACTTGAATCACTACTAGTTACTGTTAAGTTAGCATCCGTAGTACATGTATCTGATATTGTTAAGCCTAAACCTTCTAAAGCGGCAACGGTAGTTACGGCAGCTGGTGCTGCACTTACATCACATCCCTCTACCGTAGTAGCAGTGATACTTCCGGTTACACTTGGTGCTGTTGTATCATCAATATTTATTGTGTGAGTTGCTGTCTCTGCATTTCCACACTCATCAGTAATGGTATAGGTTCTTGTGATTACAATCGGACAAGTACCTGTACTTGAATCACTACTAGTTACTGTTAAGTTAGCATCCGTAGTACATGTATCTGATATTGTTAAGCCTAAACCTTCTAAAGCGGCAACGGTAGTTACGGCAGCTGGTGCTGCACTTACATCACATCCCTCTACCGTAGTAGCAGTGATACTTCCGGTTACACTTGGTGCTGTTGTATCATCAATATTTATTGTGTGAGTTGCTGTCTCTGCATTTCCACACTCATCAGTAATGGTATAGGTTCTTGTGATTACAATCGGACAAGTACCTGTACTTGAATCACTACTAGTTACTGTTAAGTTAGCATCCGTAGTACATGTATCTGATATTGTTAAGCCTAAACCTTCTAAAGCTGCAACGGTAGTTACGGCAGCTGGTGCTGCACTTACATCACATCCCTCTACCGTAGTAGCAGTGATACTTCCGGTTACACTTGGTGCTGTTGTATCATCAATATTTATCGTGTGAGTTGCTGTCTCTGCATTTCCACACTCATCAGTAATGGTATAGGTTCTTGTGATTACAATCGGACAAGTACCTGTACTTGAATCACTACTAGTTACTGTTAAGTTAGCATCCGTAGTACATGTATCTGATATTGTTAAGCCTAAACCTTCTAAAGCTGCAACGGTAGTTACCGCAGCTGGTGCTGCACTTACATCACATCCCTCTACCGTAGTAGCAGTGATACTTCCGGTTACACTTGGTGCTGTTGTATCATCAATATTAATTGTGTGAACAACATTTGCACTATTACCTGAATCATCAGTAATAGTATAGGTTCTTGTGATTACAATCGGACAAGTACCTGTACTTGAATCACTACTGCTTACTGTTAAACTTGTATCACAAGCATCATTAATCGAAGTTACTCCTAATGCAATAATACCAGCTACATCTGTAGCTGCTGCTGGTGCTGCACTTACATCACATCCCTCTACCGTGGTAGCGGTGATACTTCCTGTTACTACAGGATCAGTTGTATCTTCAACCGTTACCGTAATTGTTCCTGTTGGTGAACTCTCACAAGTAACACCATTTTGTAATGCTAATGTAGTTCTTCTAAATAATGTAGTAACAGATAATGCTCCGGAGTCATAAGTAGATGTAGAAACTCCCAAATCTGTCCAAACACTTCCATCTGTGCTTGATTCCCATCTATAGCTAATTGTTCCACCTCCTGTTCCATCTGTTATACTTGTAAAAGCTACAGGGTCTCCTGCTCCTCCAGGACAAACAGTTTGGTCACTACCGATACTTCCGGCTGTAACAGGTGTATTTACTGTAACAACAACTGATTCTTCCTGGACACAACCATCAGAACTTGTTGCCAATACATAATATGTAGTAGTTACCGTAGGGCTAACCGTCCTAGCTGCTCCTGTTAATTCATTTACGGATGTGGCAGGAGTACCTGTGTGGTATGTATATGAAGCTCCAGAACTATTTGCATCTGTAATAGTTAAGCCAGCTAAATTAAAAGAATCTCCTTCACATATGGCATTTGGAGGAGTAATAGTTATGTCTGGTGGTAATAATGCTTGAATTGTCGCTGTCGCAAAATCATCTTCATGGTCAATATTATTATTTGCTGTTGAACCAGTGTAAGTATCAAATACTACAGGAGTAGTAATTTCTGTAGTAACAACACTAAATTCATTATCAAAATAGCCATTACTAATGTCTCCTGCTGTAATAGTATAATTTACCGAGTAAGTTTTTACTTGTCCTACTGCCAAATTATCTCCAGAAACCACTGATGTTCCTCCATTTAATGTAACATTAACTCCGGATAATGCAACATTCCCAATATTTCTTACAGTTACTTGATAAGTTATAATATTTCCTGCAACATTAGCCCCATCATCTGTGGTAGAAGAAGGTGAAGCGTCTGTAGTAGTTTCATTAGCAATTATTGCTATACCTTGAGAAAATACTTTTTGAGGAGTAAATGCAAAAGTAAATAGAATACATAATATCCCTAAAATATTTTGTCTGCCTCTACTTTTAGTTGTGTTGTCGTATTTTTTTCCCATAACTGTTAATTTCCGTTATTTGGTAGTGAGTCCATATTTAGTTGATTACCTTTCGAAAAATCAATCGTATTTATTTGTACTTCCGAATTGCAAACTACATCTGTAGCCAATTCTTTTTTATCTTTAAAATTTTTAAGCTTAAGAATCTTTTTTCCACTAACAACATTAATTTCCAATGGCATTGAGAAGTTCTTATTATAGATATGACCCAATAGGAGATCTTCGGTCACATTAAGTTTTACAACATTAAAAGGTTGCTTTCCTTTTAACATTGGTAAACAAGAATTTACCACCTTTACATTCCATAATATTTTTTCTTCATTATTAATATTACGTGGATTAAACTCGGTTAGTTGTAACTCAACTATACCTAAATTATATGTACTTCCTAATGCTAGTTGAGTACAAAAAGGCTGTATATAAAAAACAAAAAGTAAAATCAGAACAACTTTGATTCTGTTGTTCTTCAAAAATGAATTAACGTAGTTTTTCCCCATAAATTTGTTTTTAGTCTGCACATATTACAATACTACTAAAGTGAATTTCACACTTCCTTTTTACATACTTCATAAGATCTCTTGATAAACATTTGAGTCCCCAGAAGTTACACTTAGATATAATCATATACTACTATACAATACATCTTTGGTTTTATGGGGGGGACTCTACCAATCTAATCACTAGCTTGGTACATTAAACACAAAAATAAATTTTTTAATTAAATAAATTAACATTTTTTAACAAACTTCTCAAAAAAATGTCTTTTTAACTATTCTAACCGTCATTATTCGGAGTTGAATCTATATCTGTTTCATTTGTTTGTGAAATTTGCGCTGTATTTATTATGGCTCCTGCCTGATCGACAGTTGCTACTATTTCTAACGTTTTAGTTTCTCCTACACCTACATCTCCTATAGTCCAAACACCTGAAACATTATTATAACTACCCTGCGAAGGGTTATTACTCACATATGTTAACGACGATGAAGGTAAAACATCTACTACATTTACACCGGTAGCTTTCGACCTACCGTCGTTTACTACAGTTAACAGGTAAGTCACGTTATCCCCTACTTTTGGAATAGCCGCATTTACGGTTTTTGTAAGTTTTAAATCGATTGTACAAGCTGTACTAATAGCATTATTTGTAACTTCAGCTGTTGTCGCTTGGCCCGATGGAGCAAGAGAATCTATTAATCCGTCGTTATTCGCATCGGTTCCTGTCAATCTATCACTAGTTAAATCTGAAGGATAAAAATCTCCTGCAGCTTCTACAGCGTCAGGACACCCATCATTATCTGAATCTGTATCTAAAAAATCAGGAGAATCGGTTCCATCTGTATTACGAGCTTTACAAAAGGTCATATTACCAATTGCTGAAGCCTGAACCTCTCCTAAAGAAGGGTTTGTAGTTAAGTTACTATACACCACTTCTACCTTCCTAACCCATGCCTGAATACCATCAATATCAACTGTCTGATTATTTGTTAAGTTTGTACCTACAAAAGTATTGGACGAAGGATTAGTTTGGCCATTTAAAGTAAACTCGGCAGCCGTTAATGTATGTAAGGTTCCATCTTGCTTCGTTATTATCAACTCAATTGAGTCCTCCCAATCCGTATTATTAGAACCAGCATCAACATCAGCCAACGAAAACGCTAAATTATATACTGGCTCACTGAACTCAAAAATATGCGTGGAACTACCTCCTATTTCAGCTCCTTGCACTAAAGAATAACCACTTGTAAAATATGAATTATTCACTTTAAATCTTTGGTCATCGATCAGTAAATTAGACTCCCTTCTAATATTGATAGTAACACCATCAGCCACAGGAGCACTATTTACTAATATAGGATCATCTCCCGTACTACTTCCTCCAGTTCCCAACGAATACAATGAACTCCATGCTAAACTAGAACCGCTAGTTGCACAAGTACCTAACTCATTAACATCCAAAATACCGTCATTATCTGAATCTAAATCACAATAATCAATCACTGAATCCCCATCTACATTAGCTACAAAAACACTACAGTCTGCTGGCGCACCACTACAAGAAACAGTGGCTTGCCACCCTAAACCTGTAATCGAATTGTCAGACTCCCATTCAATATGTAATGCATTCCCTGTAGACACAATAGTACCTGGAATATTTGCATTACAATACCTTCCAATCTGAGGAGCCATATTATCAGCCCCGTCATATATTATTAAAAAATCAAAAACACAAGCAGCTCCCCCATCCTCTACATCAAAATTAGTAAAGGTTAGTGTTATAGTCCCATTATTTCCAGAAGTAAACGTAACTGCATCGGTCTCATTATTTGTATAAGAATTACCTATACCCGGCCCACCAGAATCGGTAAAAATTCCTGAACAAGCCGTTATAACTTGCCCATCAATTGCATCAACATTATAGGTTTGTGCAAAAATTTGCACATTAAACAAAAACAAAACAAGAAGAAAAAAACTTTGCTTTCCCTTCATTTTTCTCAACTTAAGAGGTTGGTTTCTCATAAAACTTATATATTCATTAATAAAACCAGAGAATATAAAAACCCCCCGAAACAAATTTAATCACTTGACAACAAGCAACATAACATCTGTTTCGGGGAACCATTTTTTTATACTACAAATATAATTAATCTAACTACTTTTCAAATAGTTAGACACTTTTTTTATTGGGATGTCACAAAAAAAATATTTTTTTTATTAAATAAACAAAATTTATTTCAAAAAACAAAACAATAATTAATACAAATAATACTCGGTTATTTAAAACATGATTTAACGTAGAAAAAAAACAAAAACATACGACTACAACACCAAACAACAAAACTACCCTTAAAACAGTTTAAAATTGAAATTTTGATTTTTTTAAAAAATTCACAACATAATCAACTTCATCTTTTGTCGTATATTTACTAAAAGAAAACCTGATAGAAGTTTTTCTTGATTCCTCTTCATTTAAAAACTCTCTCAACACATGAGAACCTTTATTACTACCACTTTGACAAGCACTTCCTCCTGAAACAGCAATACCTTGTAAATCCAAATTAAACAACAACATTTTATCCTCTATCGGAAACCGTACACTTAAAACAGTATAAGTACTCTTATCAAGCAACGAAGACAAACCATTAAACTTAATCTCTTCAGAAATCCCCTCTAACTGTTCCTTAAAATATTTTTTTACACCTTTTATATAAGCAACATCTTCATTCAAATTATCATAAGCAACCTGAAACGCTTTACCCATCCCTAAAATTGAATGCACATTTTCCGTACTTGACCTAACTCCTTTCTCTTGATTACCACCATGTATCATTGGTTGTATTCCAAACCCCTTTTTAAAGTATGCAAAACCAACTCCTTTTGGTCCGTGAAATTTATGAGCAGAAGCTGTAATAAAATCAATTGGAATCTCTTTTAAATCTAATTGATAGTGACCAACTCCTTGAACTGTATCAGAATGAAAAAACGCTTTATGTTTCTTACATAAATCAACAACTTCTTTTAACGCAAGTAAATTCCCAATCTCATTATTCACCCACATCAAACTTACCAACACCTTACTACCAACACTCTTTTCCAATTTATTTTCTAAATCATCCAGTAACACCCCTCCAAACTCATCCACATCAACAAAAACTACTTTCACCTGATACTTCTCTTTTAGAAACTCAACCGTACGCAACACAGCATGATGCTCAATTTTAGAAGTAATTATTGTATCTACCCCTAAATTCTCCACTGCATTTTTTAGAATCAAATTATCAGCTTCAGTCCCTCCAGCCGTAAATATAATTTCACTTGACGATACATTAAATTGTTTCGCTATCTCTTTTCTAACTCTTTCAATGGCAGCTTTTGCTTTTCTACCAAATTGATGCGTAGAAGAAGGATTCCCAAAATTATCCCTCATCGACTGCTGCATAACCTCCATTACCTCAGGAAGCATCGGTGTAGTTGCTGCATTATCTAAATAAATTGACTTCATTTTGTAAAATTCTTTTAAATACTATTTTGAAAAATATACACCTCGGTAGCCCCTAAACCATATTTCTGATAAGACGCATCATAATACTTTACCGGGTAATTATTAAACAAATAATTCAACTCTGTTTTCAAAACCCCTTCACCGACCCCATGAATAAAAACAATCTTTGAAATTCGATTTCTCAAGCAATATTCCAGTTTCGCTTTTGCAGTATTCACTTGCAATGTTAAAATATCATAATTATCCATTCCCCTATAGGATTTCACCAACTTCTCTATATGTAAATCCACCTCCATTACGACCTCATTTCTCTGCTTTACAAAAAGTGACTTCTTCTTCCTCTTCTCTTCTTTTTTCTCTTTTAAAAGAGCATTATCAATATCTGAAAATTTTGTTAAATCATTTTGATCAACTTCAACTTTAACCAATTCAGAAGCAAAAAAACAGAACTCCATCCCCTCTTCATCTTTAACAAAAACTCTGTCTTTCACTATTTTTGTTACGATACCCTTAACAACATCATCAATTACTGAGACTTTATTACCAATTTCTAAACACATCCTTAACCTTAGCTTAATTATAAAAACCTCTTTAAGATTTTACTTTTGCAAAAGTAAAACAAATAATAGCTAAACGCTATATGATGCAGACCAAAACGACGAATCCAATACTTTTTTTTGAAGAAGCAAAAAAAGGTACTTTTATTTCAACAGACAGAATAAACCTTTTACACAATATCGCTAAAACGTTTTTCCACGCGTTTGATGACAGAAACAAACTTAACATTAACTTCATTTGTACGCACAATTCAAGACGAAGTCAAATAGCACAAGTATGGAGCTTTCTTGCTACTGAATATTTTGAATTAGAGAATATTTTTTCGTTTTCAGGAGGAACTGAAGTAACCGCTTTCCACAGAAACACTGTGAGAACCTTACAAGAAGTTGGTTTTGAGTTTAACGTTATTGACTTCTCACATCAAAACCCGAAATACTTAATCACTTTCAACAAAACAAAGAAATCGATTATTGGATACTCTAAGGTTTACGATGACTCTGAAAACAATTTTCCGTATATAGCAATTACCACTTGTGATAGCGCAGACGAAAATTGTCCATTCATTCCTGATGCAATCGAACGCTTTCATCTACCATTTATTGACCCTAAAACTTCTGACAACACCCCTTTAACCTCAGAAACTTATTTAAAAACCAACCAGCAAATAGCCGCTGAAGTATTTATAATTTTTAAAGAATTTAAAACTCTTTTAGAACAAAACTAATTTAAACTTCGGTGTTTTTATCATAAGGAATGCTATTTAGTATATGCTGAATAGCATTTACTCTTGCTGTTGTTTTTCTATTTGCTCTAATTACTCTCCAAGGAGATACTTTGGTATTCGTTTTAGAGAACATAGCTTTTTTATACTCTGTATAATCATCCCATAATTCTTGAGCTCTTTCATCAACAGGTGTCATTTTCCACTGTTTTAAAGGATTATTTTTTATATCCTTAAACCTTTTTGCCTGTTCCTTTTTAGTTATCGACATATAAATTTTCACCAATCGAATTCCAGATTCTAAAATCATCCTTTCAAAATCATTTACCTGATTCATAAAAACCTTATACTCTTCCTGTGTACAAAACCCATTAACTGGTTCAACCACTGCTCTGTTATACCAACTTCGATCAAAAAAAACTATTTCACCTGCTTTTGGAAACTGCTCTACATAACGTTGAAAATACCATTGAGTTTTCTCATCTTCGGTGGGTTTTGGTAAAGCCACAATCCTCATAAAACGTGGATTAATTCGTTCTGTAATTCTCCTAATAGCACCTCCTTTTCCTGCAGCATCTCTTCCTTCAAAAATCACAATAATCCTTTCATTTTTTTCAATACCCCACGTTTGCAGTTTAATCAACTCCAATTGAAGCTTCTTAAGCTTTCGCTCATAGTCTACGTAACGAAGTGCTCTCTCTAAATTAAATGGCTCTCGTGATAAAATTGCTTTAATCCCTCTAGTAGAACTTAATTTATTTACATCTTTTTGAGTTAACTTTTCCATATACTTAATCTAAATGACTTACTGACCTATAATACCTCATTACCACATTTGGATCAGGGTTTAACAGTGTACTTGCCTCTTCTTTTCCCTTGTAATTAAACTGAGACAAGACATATCGCATACACTCTACTCTTGCTACTTTCTTATCATTAGTTTTCACTACTATCCAAGGACTATAAGTTGTATGAGTATTACTAAACATTTCATCCTTGTAAAAAGTATACTTATCCCATAACTCCTGTCCTTTTCTATCTACAGGACTAAACTTCCATCTTTTTAAAGGATTTTTATTACGAGCATTAAATCTTCTTAATTGCTCTTCTTTAGAAATAGACAACCAAAACTTTATAATAACAACACCATCTTCATACAACATATGTTCAAACTCAGGAACTTGCACTAAAAACTTTTTATATTGTTTCTCGGTACAAAACCCCATCACTGGTTCAACTACCGCCCTGTTATACCAACTCCTATCAAAAAACACAATTTCTCCTGGATTTGGCAACTCCTTGATATACCTTTGGAAATACCACTGCCCCTTCTCTACTTCTGTTGGTTTATTTAGCGCCACTAAACGCATTGACCTCGGATTTAAATGCTCCATAAATCTTCGTATACTCCCTCCTTTTCCAGCAGCATCTCTTCCTTCAAAAATAACCGCAACCCGTTTATTTTCTTTCGCTATCCATTGCTGAAGCTTCACCAACTCTATCTGTAATTCTTTTAATTCATTCTCATAATTTAGCTTTACATCTACAGCCTCTGTAGAAATCCCTTTCTGATCAAGAAGCTCCCTAAACTCGATATTAGAAGTTATATTTTCAAAGTCTTCTACCGTAAGTTTTTTGTTTTTCTCCATATGAATATTTAACAGAAGACTAATGTAATGATTATATCAAAAACCCACTTATTTTTATACGTTAAAAAAGTATCTCATTTTTTTTACCCCAACAACACTATAAGCCAACAAAATGTTAAACTAAAAAAAGCAGGCCATTAAAATTATATATTTGTCAACATGATTAAGAAACTTATTGTATTCATAATACTACTCTCTGCGCACACTATTTTTGCTCAGAAACAATTCTCGAAAGAATTTAGTTTTCTTAATGACAATGATTTATACGTATCTGTAAAAAGAGATAGGTATTACACCAATGGAATGTTTTTATCTTACAGATATCTATCAGGAACCTCAAGTGATAAAGTCAAGAAAAAAATATATGAATTTCAAATAGGCCAAGAAATGTACACCCCTTTTAAAGCTACAGTAGATTTAAAAGGTGACCATGACCGTCCTTTTGCTGCGCATCTCTTTGGTAGTTTTGGTATTCATCGTTTTTATCAAAACAACTCAGCTCTAAAAACCTCTTTACAACTAGGAATAATTGGTCCTGAAGCTTTAGGTAGAGACTTACAAGATTTCATACATGATATTTATGGATACAAAAAAGCTATTGGGTGGAATTATCAAATTGCAAGTGCCATTTCAATTAACTTAAATGCCAGTTACTTAAAACAAATATCAAGTAACCAAGCAAAAACTCTCGACTTAACTTGGAGTAATCGTTTAAGAGTTGGAACTGTTTATACAGATGCAAGTACTGGTCTTTACGGACGAATAGGACTCAAACCTCTTCAAGACCTAGTCAATACCATAGCCTTTAATAGTAACTTAAATAATTCTAACTCAAAAACCACAAACGTTTCTGAGATATTTTTCTTCATAAACCCAATGATACATTACACCCTGTATGACGCCACTATACAAGGGAGTTTTTTAAATAACAATAGCCCTATTACTTTTGATATCAACCCTTTTAAATTCACTACTCAAATAGGGCTACAGTTCACCTTAAACAGATTTAACCTAGGTTATTTCATTAACTACCATACCAAAAAACTGAAAAGCATTCAAGTTCCTGGCTCAAATGTTTATGGAACTGTTCTTATAAATTACCAATTTAATTAATGCAAAAAGTATTTTTATTTTTATTTTAATTATCATCAAATTAAAATATATTTGTAAGTCTAATAATTAGAAACAATAATCAATGAAATTTATCGTATCTAGCTCTCAACTATTGAAACAATTACAAGTTTTAGGAGGGGTTATAAACAGCAATAACACATTACCAATTTTAGATAATTTTTTATTTGAACTATCTGAAAACCGACTAAACATCTCTGCATCAGACTTAGAAACCACAATGTCAGCTGCTGTTGAAGTTGAAAGTACCGATACTGGTTCTATAGCAATTAACGCTCGTTTATTACTAGACACCTTAAAAACATTTCCTGATCAACCTTTAACATTTAAGACAGAAGGAGATAGCACTATTGAGATTATTTCAGAACAAGGAAAATATGACATGGCTTATTTTAGCGGTGAAGAATTTCCTAAAGCCGTTGAACTTCCTTCTCCTAGTAGTACAGAAGTACCTTCTCATATTTTAGCTACCGCCATTGCAAAAACAATTTTTGCGGCTGGAAACGATGATTTAAGACCTGTAATGAGTGGTGTATTCTTTCAATTTAATTCAAAAGAGTTAACTTTTGTTGCTACAGATGCTCACAAACTTGTAAAGTATACACGTACTGATGTTACAGCAGATAAATCAGCTGAATTTATCATGCCTAAAAAACCTTTAAACCTATTAAAAGGTATTTTATCAGGTTCTGAAGAAAACGTAACTATCGAATATAATGACACCAATGCTAAGTTTACATTTGATAATGTAATTTTAGTTTGCCGTTTAATTGATGGGAAGTATCCTAATTATGAAGCGGTAATTCCAAAAGAAAATCCAAATAAATTAACTGTCGATAGAGCTTCTTTCTTAAATTCAGTTCGTCGTGTTTCTATTTTCTCAAGTAAAACTACACATCAAATTCGTTTAAAAATGGCTGGTACCGAGTTAAATATTTCTGCAGAAGATTTAGATTACTCTAACAAAGCCGACGAACGATTAAGTTGTGATTACCAAGGTGATGACATGCAAATCGGATTTAACTCTCGCTTTTTAAGTGAGATGTTAAGTAACTTAGGATCTAACGATGTATTAATTGAAATGAGTTTACCTAACCGCGCTGGTATTTTAACTCCTATTGACGGTACTGAAGAGGGTGAAAACATAACAATGTTAGTAATGCCTGTTATGTTAAATAGCTAGACATAAAACTTTTATACAATATAAAAACCATGGTAAAACACCATGGTTTTTTTTATTTACTTCTAGCAATCAACACCTTACCATATTGTTAACATCTTTCACTTTTAAAAACCATAAATAATTGTAAATTTACCTCTTTCAAACTTTTTTAAACAATGGGTAGAATTATTGCAATTGCAAATCAAAAAGGAGGGGTAGGTAAAACTACTACAACGGTTAATCTAGCTGCAGCACTTGGTGTTTTAGAAAAAAAAGTGCTTTTAATCGATGCAGACCCTCAAGCAAACGCTACTTCAGGTTTAGGTTTAGATGTTGAAACAATAGAACTAGGAACTTACCAAGTTTTAGAACATACTATATCTCCGAAGGATGCAATTTTAACAACAGAGTCTCCCAATGTAGATTTAATCCCCGCACATATTGACTTAGTTGCTATTGAAATAGAATTAGTAGATAAGCAACAAAGAGAGTACATGTTACAAAAAGCCTTAAAAGATGTAAAAGATGATTATGATTACATTTTGATTGATTGTGCCCCTTCTCTTGGATTAATTACATTGAACTCATTAGTAGCAGCTGATTCGGTAATTATACCTATTCAATGCGAATATTTTGCATTAGAAGGATTAGGAAAATTGTTAAACACCATTAAGAGTGTTCAAAAAATCCACAATCAAGATTTGGCTATTGAAGGGCTTTTATTAACCATGTTTGACGCTCGTTTAAGACTTTCAAATCAAGTGGTTGAAGAGGTTCGTAAACACTTCAGTACAATGGTTTTCGAAACAATTGTACACAGAAATATTCGCTTAAGTGAAGCTCCTAGTTATGGTGAAAGTATTATTTCTTACGATGCCACTAGTAAAGGAGCCGTAAATTACCTAAATTTGGCGAACGAAATTTTAAATAAAAACGCGTAACTATAATGGCAAAAGCAACGAAAAAACAAGCTCTAGGTAGAGGTTTATCGGCATTATTAAAAGAAACAGCTGAAGTAAATTCAGCTTCTGACAAAAACGCTGATAAATTAGTTGGGAATATTATTGAAATTGATATTAATTCAATCGAAGTAAACCCTTATCAACCAAGAACTTATTTTGACGAAGAAGCTTTACGTGAATTAGCTAGCTCTATAAAAGAACTAGGTGTGATTCAGCCGATTACTGTTCGAAA
This sequence comes from Tenacibaculum sp. 190130A14a, assembly GCF_964048965.1. NCBI lineage: Bacteria > Pseudomonadati > Bacteroidota > Flavobacteriia > Flavobacteriales > Flavobacteriaceae > Tenacibaculum > Tenacibaculum polynesiense. Next base: position 2,848,944 of record NZ_OZ040189.1, read on the forward strand.
ATTAGATGGAAATAAATTCCAATTAGTATCAGGTGAAAGACGTTTTAGAGCTTCGAAATTAATAGGTAACAAAACTGTTCCTGCGTATATTCGATTAGCAAACGATCAAGAAATGCTAGAAATGGCATTAGTTGAAAATATTCAACGTAAAAATCTTGACCCTATAGAAGTTGCTTTATCTTATCAACGATTAATTGACGAAATACAATTAACCCAAGAAGAATTAAGCATACGTGTAGGTAAAAAAAGGTCTACTGTAACAAATTACTTACGCTTACTTAAACTAGACCCAATTATCCAAACAGGAATGAGAGATGGTTTTATTTCAATGGGACATGGAAGAGCTTTAATTAACATTGAAAGCACAATAGATCAGCTTACGATTTATGAAAAAATTGTAAGAGACAAACTATCTGTTCGCCAAACAGAAGAACTAGTAAAAAACTTAAAAGCAGGTACAGTTACTAAAGCTGCTAAGAAAAAAGCATTACCAAAGTATATTTCTGAGAGTGTAAGTGATATTAGTGAATACTTTGGGCATAAAATAGACGTTAGTGTTAATAACAGAGGAAAAGGTAAAATCACAATTCCTTTTCATTCTGAAGAAGATTTTAACCGTATCAAAAACCTATTAAAGTAAATTGTCTATTTTACGTAACATATTAATCATCGCGGGTCTTTTTTGGCATACATTTTCTTTTGCTCAAAAAGACTCTCTTGATATTAAAGCGAAACAACTTCAACTAAGTAACGATAAATATAATCCGCTTTCTCCTTCTAAAGCTGCATTTTACTCTGCAATTTTTCCTGGAGGGGGACAGATTTACAATAAAAAATACTGGAAAGCTCCAATTGTCTGGGCAGCCATAGGAACGAGTGTTTATTTCTATATAGATAACAGCAATGAGTATGACAGATACAGAACTGCCTTCAAATTAAGAAGTCAAGGAATTCGAGATGAGTTTACAAGAGAAGATGGTACTGTGCTGATATCAACAGCTGGTTTAGAAAACGCTCAAAAAACACTTAGAAAAAACAGAGACCTATCACTTTTATCTGGAATTTTACTATACGTTTTACAAATTGTTGAGGCTAGTGTAAATGCGCACCTTTTACAGTTTGACACTGATGATAGTTTATCAATAAGACCAAGTATTAACATGGACCCAAAACTTATTGAAGCTCCAAAAGTAGGTTTAACCTTTAAATATTCTTTTTAAATGAAAATAGCTTTACTTGGCTACGGAAGAATGGGTAAAGAAATTGAAAAAATTGCTTTACAACGAGGACATGAAATAGTAATCAAATATTCTGGAAAAGAAAATTACGATATTACAAAAGCAGATGTTGCTATTGATTTTAGCTTACCACATGTTGCTTTTGACAATATTTCTAACTGCATTCAACACAACATTCCTGTAATTTCTGGAACTACTGGGTGGCTTGATCAGTATCAAGATATTGTAAACCTTTGTAATGAAAAAAAGGGTGCTTTTATTTATGCATCTAACTTTAGTTTAGGCGTAAATATCTTCTTCGAACTGAACAAACAACTTGCAAAAATGATGAATGCATTAAATCAATATAACGTTAATATTGAAGAAATTCATCATACAAAAAAATTAGACGCCCCTAGTGGAACTGCTATTACTTTAGCTAAAGGAATTATTGAGCATTCAGACTTAAATGGCTGGACTCTAACACCTGAAAAGGAAGAAAACAAAGTACCTATTACTGCAGTAAGAACTCCTGAAGTACCTGGCACCCATACTATCGAATATCAATCTGAAATTGATACTATTGAAATAAAGCATACTGCTCATAACAGACAAGGTTTTGCATTAGGAGCTGTGGTTGCAGCTGAATGGTTAGCAAATAAAACTGGAGTATACACTATGAATGATGTGTTAAACTTAGGTTAAAGAGCGTAACATTTATAACTAAAAATTACTAATACTCTATTACAAAGAGTACAAAATAAAATATTATGACATTTACTGAGTGGTTTATCGTTTTTTTAATCATACAAGTAATACATTTTCTTGGAACTTGGAAATTATATGTTAGAGCAGGTAGAAAAGCATGGGAAGCAGCTATTCCTGTGTACAATGCTGTTATTTTAATGCAAATTATAAATCGCCCAAAATGGTGGGTAATTTTGTTGTTCTTTCCAATTGTCAACCTTCTGATGTTCCCTATTATTTGGGTAGAAACTTGTAGAAGTTTTGGCTTTAACGAACGAAAAGACACCATTTTAGCTATTATAACTTTAGGTTTTTACATTTACTATGTTAATTATGCTACCAATGCTGAATATATAGAAAACAGAAGTCTACAACCTAGATCTCCTTTAGGTGAATGGATTAGTTCAATTGCATTTGCAGTTATTGCTGCGACATTAGTTCACACCTACTTTATGCAGCCTTATACTATTCCTACTTCATCACTAGAAAAAACCCTATTGGTAGGTGATTATCTCTTTGTAAGTAAGTTTCATTATGGTGCAAGAGTTCCCATGACAACAGTTTCTGCTCCAATGGTTCACGACACTATACCTGGATTAGGGGTTAAATCATTCGTGTCTGATGACTCCAATAAGGAGGGCTTATTAAACAAATTATCATTGCCATACATGCGTCTTCCAGGCTTACAAAAAATAAAGCGTAATGACATTGTTGTATTTAGTTGGCCTATAGATACTGTCAGATATTTTAGAGATAATTCTGGCATTCATAAATACAAGCCAATCGATAAGAGATCTAACTACGTTAAGCGTTGTGTTGGAATTCCAGGAGATAGCTTAGAGGTTAGAGACGGATATGTTTATATTAACGGAAAAAGAACTGTTTTACCAGACAGAGCTAAACCACAGTGGTTGCATATAGTAGACACTGGTGGAGAAAAATTTAGCTCAGGTGCTGCTCAGCGATATAACATAAGAGAATGGGGAGTACAAGGTGAAAAGTTTGTTTTAAACTTAACAGACGAAGAGGCTGCATTAGTCGCTAAAAACCCTATTGTAAAGAGTATAGAAAAACAACTGCAACCTAAAGGTTTTTACAATAAATCTGTATTTCCACATAATCCAAAATATGCTTGGTCTAATGACAATTTTGGTCCGATTTACATTCCTAAAAAAGGTGTTACAGTTAGTTTAAATGCTTCATCAATTCCTTTTTATGAAAGAATCATTAGAAATTATGAACATAATGATCTTACCATAAACGGCAATGACATATACATTAATGGAAAAAAGGCTAATACATACACTTTTAAGCAAGATTATTTCTGGATGATGGGTGATAATCGTCAAAACTCAGAAGATGCTAGAAGTTGGGGGTATGTACCTTTTGACCATGTGGTAGGTAAACCTGTAATGATTTGGTTAAGCTGGGATGCTAAAGCAACTAACATTTTTGCTAAACTTCAATCTATCCGTTGGGACAGAATGTTCACCACTGTTGGAGGTAGTGGAAAACCAGTGTCTTACTTATGGGTAGTTATCTTATTAATCTTAGGTTACACAATTTTTAGTTTTAATAAAGGAAGAAAGAAAGAATAATGGGGTTATTTATTCCGACATACTTCTCTCCTATTGCTCAATATTCAGCCATTTTTAAAGGAGAATCTGTTACATTTGAAATGGAAGACAACTTTCAAAAGCAAACCTATAGAAATAGATGTTATATCTATGGTGCAAATGGAAAACTTTCTTTAAATATTCCCGTCAAACATAGTACAACAGAAGGAAGAAAGAAAACCAAAGATACTCTTGTTGAAAATGATTTTCCTTGGCAACAACAACATTTAAAATCATTACAATCTGCTTACAGAGCTTCTCCTTTCTTTGAATTTTACGAAGACGATTTACTTCCAATATTTAATAAAAAATACACCTATTTACAGGATGTAAATATTGACACCTTTTTATTCGTTACAGAAGCCTTAGAACTCTCTAGTAACTTTAATAAGTCCATTGAATATAAACCAACCATCCAACATGATTATAGAGATTTAGCTATTGCGAAAAAAGGCATAAACATTAGTATGAATTCCTACATTCAAATGTTTGATGACAAGCATGGTTTCATTCCAAACCTCTCTATATTAGATCTTTTATTTATGGAAGGTCCTAACACGATTAGCTTTTTAGAAGAAATTAATGTAGATTTGAAGTAAGAGTTTATACTACTTGCTTATGAAAACTATACACCAATTTTTAGCTGGGTATAGTCCGCTTTCTTCAAAAGCAAAAAAAGAATTTGAACAAATCTTTAGTTTAAATACTTATCGAAAAGGAGAAATTATTGCTGGCTATAGTCAATCTAAATGTAAATTCTTTCTGGTAAAAGAAGGCATTGTCTGTTCTTATTTAAACGATTCTAAAGGCAAAAAGGTTATTAGAACGTTGTTTACTCCAATATCTGTTATTGCCTCCTTAAAATCCATAATAAACATTAATAGCACTAATGCAAACTATCACTGCTTAACCAATTGTTCTATTTTAGCAGCAAACTTAGATGACTTTCTTTATTTGGTAGATAAACATCATGACATTTCAAAATTATATATTGAAATATTAGAAAAATCTTATGCTAAATTATTAGAAAGAGTTACCTATTTAACTACTTTAGAAGCTACTGAGAGATATTTAATGTTAAAAAAAATTGCTCCAAATATTGAAAATCAAATTCCACAATACCAAATAGCTTCTTACTTAAATATTAGTCCTATACAGCTTAGCAGAATTCGTAAAAAGCTATTATTTGAATCTTAATTTTAATATCCAAACGATATGATATTCCAAAAAAAATAATGTAAATTTGGAATAAGTCCCTTGTTTAAAATCATATTATATGGATTTTTTAAAAAATTTTGTATATAACTTTCACCAGGTTTCAAATCCTTCTTTAAAAGAATTTGAACATATAGTAACGGAAAAAAGTTTTAAAAAAGGCCATACTTTGGTTAAAATAGGTGAAATCTCAAAAAACTTTTACATTTTAAAAGAAGGAATTATAAGATCTTTTTTAGTTGATGATAAAGGTAAAGAACACACAAGAACGCTTTATACACCTCCTTCTACTTCTGGTAATTTATCTTCATTAATTAGTAAAAAACCTTCTATTCTAATTTATGAATGTTTAACGGATTGTAATGTTTTGGAATGTAACTATGAACAATTCTATCAACTTTCGTCTAAATATCATGATTTAGCTATCTTTCAATATAAAGCCTTAGAGTTTATATATATTCGTGAAGAATCTCGTATTCTAGAACTTAGCATGTTAAATGCTACTGAACGCTATCAGCTTTTACTTAAAACATCTCCTGGTATTGATCAGAAAATTAACCAGTATCATATTGCATCTTACTTAAATATTACTCCAGTTCAATTAAGTCGAGTTAAAAAAGGATTGTTAAAAAATTAACTATTAACATATGTTAATGCTTAAACCGCCAAAGCCACATATATTTACTTTGTAATTAACAAGTTACATCCGTAAAATTCTTTTCCCCTTATATCAAAGTTTTTTCGGCAAGCAAACCTATATAAAACTATGTAGGTTTGCTTTTCTTGTTTTACATTTTGCTTTATTAAAGTAAAATGGCTAAATTTATTCTGTATAACATATACAAACATAACTTGTTAATTACATATGGTAAACAGCGATATTGAGGTTTTTTTAAATCGATATATCTCCTTACCCCAGAAAATCACTGATCTTTTTGGGGAATTGATAGAATATGTCGAATTTTCACCTAATGACTTTCTTGTAAAAGCTGGAGAGTTTTCATCTGAATTTTTTATTATTAAATCTGGCATAGTAAGATCCTACTTCTTAACCCAAGAAGGCAAAGAGATTACACGTGCTTTTTTCACTCCTGGTTATATAACAGGCGCTTCTTCCGCTATAATGAAAGGAATACCTTCTGAGCTGAATTACCAATCACTAACCCCAGTTACAGCATATAAAGGGAATCTAATTAAATTAAAAGAATTAACCCTTGAGCATCATGAACTTGCAATGTTTTACATTAAAACACTGGAAGATGCATATTTAAAAGCCGAAGCTATAGTTTTGGAAATAGCAAGTTCTAACGCAGAAGAACGATATATTAATTTAAAAGAAAGAATCCCTAACATCGATAACATTATTGCACAAAAGTACATCGCATCTTACCTAAACGTAACCACTGTGCAGTTAAGTAGAATTAGAAAAAAAATGTATTCTAGATAATTACTGTAACCTTCTTTCTATTAAACCATTTATTTGCTTAGATATTTTCAATTTGTAAGCTATAATAAAATACAAAGGAACGATTATTACACTTTTCAAGATAATATTCACTACAGGATGTATTGCATAATCTCCAAAGTAAAATGCTGGTATATTGAAATTCCACGCGTTAAATATTACATAGAAAACCACAATTTGAATTACAATCAATAAAGTCTTACTTGTGAACGGATTCATACGCATCTTATAATGAACAAACCATAATCTAAATGTTCCTACCAACAACGTAACCAATAAAGTTGAAAATGCTAAACCATTCGTACCAAAAGCAAGTTTATAATAAAAATAATCATTCAAATAATAAACCAAAAAAGCCATTGACAATCCCATCGGTAATGTAATCCTATAAAATTTTGAGTTATTTATAATAGCCCCATTGTTTCCTAAAAACATTAGAAACAGTTTTGCCGAAGATATCATAAGTACAACCAGCTCCCCTCCTGCATACCCTTTATTAGGCAATACTCTAAATAACTCCGTTACATTAGAATTTACAAGAATAAAAAACAAACCTCCCACAAGTAATAAGTTTATCGAACTTTTCTTGTACAAGCTTCTAACTTCATCATTGTTTTCTTCGTTTATTGATTTAGAAGTTAAAGGCTGTAATATTTGCGTCATAGCTCTACTTGGAGCTTCAATAAAAGAACCTATAAACAATGCCACCGTATAAAATGCTGCAACTTGAAACCCTTCTTTCCCCGGTATCATAACCTTATCAATATCTAGTACAATAGCACCTGCACTACCGGCCAATAATATATATACTGTATATTTTACAACTTCTTTGATGTTGTCTGGTAAAGAGAAACTAATTTCTGGGAAGTAAAGTCTAAATGCATATACCATCATTAAAATAGTTCTTAAAATATATGCTAGTGACATATAAAATAGAAATTCTTCTTTTCCGAAAAATCCAAAAGCTACAGCAAACAACATAATCATTGTTGCCAACCTATTATAAAGCTCTTTTAACGCATTTCCAAATACACTTTGCATCTGAACCTTGGCCCAGGCATAAAATACTTCAAAATAAGCACAACAAACCGCTATGATATAAATGTAAAAGGTATAACTCTCTACAATTAAATTTTCTTCAACATCACTTTGACTTACATAAGACATGATTAAGTTATGAAAGTAATCCCAAAAAAAACCAATTGGAAGAGCTATCAGTAAAGGAACGAATAAGAAAGAACTTAAAAATTTATCTCTTTGCTTCTTTGTCTTATATGCTGAAAAAAACTTAATAATGGAAAAGTGAACTCCAAATGCTATTAAAGGGGTAATAATATTGGATGCCGCGAAAATATACTGCGCCAATCCATAATATTCTGATGTTAGAAAACGATCATAAAGAATAAGTGTATTAATTCCTCCAATTAAAAAACCTAAATAAATAATAAAGGTATTCTTTAATGATTGTTTAAATATTATTCCCAAATTTTATACTTTTAGTTAGTTATTGCACACCTTTTCAATATAATCGACCAATTTTTTGGTTAAATTTCTTCTATGATATTTCTCAATAGAATTATTCAAGTTCGGTATTCCTCCTTTTTTATATTGATTATATAGTGTTACAATATACTCTTTTAACTCTTTTTTACTAGTATAACTAAATACTTTTCCTGCATTATTCTTTGACACTATCTCGGCCAAATCGCCTTCCTCTGGACCAATACCAATTATAGGTCTTTTAGCTTGTAAATATTCAAATGTTTTACCAGGAATCATTTCCTTTGCACTTGGATAATCATTTACAACAATTAATAAAACTTGTGTTTGCTTTTGGTATTGCTTTGCTACTGGATGTGGTACATAGCTAACCTTCTCTACATTTTTAAGTCCACAACTCTCAATTTCTTCAGAAATAGTATCATCAATTTTTCCTATAAACTTTAAGACAAAGTCATTTGCAAAGTCTTCACGTTCTTTTGTTAACTCTCCTAGTACTTCCCAAAGTTTTTTTGGGTTTCTTTCAGAATTCATCATTCCAATATGAGTTAATGTGAACTTTTTATCTAGAACAATATCACTTTCTTTTTTACTTATTCCATCTACATCAAAACCATTTGTAATTACTTCAATTAACTGGGCTTTCTCTTCATACTTCTTCTTTGCATGATTACTTACCATTAAAACACCATCTGCCTCTGTTACAACTTTCTCTTCTAACTTATAATGCTTTTTTAATGATGATTTGGTTAAAGGTAATAAATGAAAATAATCTACGCTGGTCCAAGGATCTCTAAAATCTGCTATCCATTTTACTTTTAACTCTTGTTTTATTTTTAAACCTATTAAGTGAACACTATAAGGTGGACCCGTTGTAATAATTACATCTACAGGATTGTCTTTTAAATATTTCTTTATTCTTTTCACAGAAGGTTTAATCCAAAATTTCCTAGCGTCAGGTATAAAATAGTTAGCTCTTATATACATTAAAACCTTATCTAAAAAAGTAGGATTGGGATTCAAAAATCCCATGCTATTTTGTGTCCCTTTTTTCTTAAACTTTGATAAAACACTATTGGGTTCTATTATTGGACACTTAATTACTTCTATTCCTTCAAGAACATCTTTTTCTAGAGAAGCATCTACAATTGGATAGCTAGCATTGTCAGCAGTAAACACCACTGGTTCGATATTAAAATGGCGTAAATATTTGACAAACTTCAACCATCGTTGTACTCCAGGGCCTCCTGCTGGTGGCCAATAATATGTTACAATTAAAACTTTCAAGTCAAACTATTATATAATCCTATTAAATCTTTAGAGGTTTTATCCCAGGTAAAATGGTTTCTTACATATTCTTTCCCTCTTTCTCCCATAGCATTGCGCATTGCTACATCTTTGTACAAGCTTAGCATTTTTTGAGTAAAATCTTCTACATTTCTTTCTTCATGTACTAGCCCAGATTGTACCTCTTCTACCAACTTTTTTTGAACCGTTGCATCACTTACCAAAATAGCTTTTCCAAAACTCATATATTGAAACAACTTATTTGCAAAGGTAGTATCGTGATGTATATTTCTATGTAAAGGAGACAAGCAAACATCAGCGTTTTGCACCCAATTAGGAAATGTTTTAGCATCTCTCCAACCCATTAATAACACTTCCTCTTCAAGCTCTAAGTCTTTTACTTGTTTTTCTAGCTTTGGATTTGTTTTTCCAACCACAACAAACTTAAGATTATTAATCTTTGTTTTTAAAGAAACCATACTCTCAAGTACTGTTTCTAATCCTCTTCTATCTCCAGTATCGCCTAAATAAAGCATGGTAAACTCATTTTCCTTTTTCTGATAAGGAATTTCGGGTACATTTTGATTTTCATAAAATGATTTACGCACTGTATTAGGTACCACCACAATTTTATTCGCTTTTACTCCTACTCTATCTACAATTTCCTTCTTAGCTTCTTCTGTTACGACAATAACTTTTGTGGCTTTTCTAATAAACTCTTCTTCTTTCTTTTTCCATTTTTTAATAGAAATAAGAAGCTTTCCTCTTAATTTTTGCATATGAGGGTAAAAACGCATTATTTCTGGTCTATTTTCATGCAAATCTAATATCGTTGGTACATCTAAACCTTTATTAGCCTCAAATGCCGCTGCTGCAATTCTCATATCGTGTATATGTATTGCCTCTACTTTGTTTCTAATGATAAAGTTTCGAATTTTCTTTTTCATTAAAATTGTATACAGAGGTATAGTATATGCAAGTGCAGACATTTTATATTCAAAAGTATTGGTTCTATACCTTCTAACCTTTATGTCTTTAATTACCTCTTCTTCAAGTTCATTTCCATAAGACAAACAGAACAAAAATACCTCATGTCCTTTTTTAATTAATTCAATGGCCTCATTTTCCACCCTAGGATCAGGAGGATAAACATTGTCTAAAATCATTCCTATCCTCATCCTTCCATAAATTTCTCAGCGTAAACTGCATAATATCTTGGAGTAAAACTTCGAAGTAAAGGTCTAATTCCTAACTTACCGACTGGGTTCGTCCATTTTTCTCTATCCTTTATTTGCCATCCAGATTTTTCTAGTAACCAATCAAATTGCCAATCTTCAAACTCGTGGTAATGTCTATCCCACATATCTGTTTTACTTCTATATGCACTCGAAAACCATAAATCTAAAGGAACCGTTGCAACCAATTTAGTTGCTTCAATTTGTCTTAAAACATTGAAAGGAGCTATTAAGTGTTCAAATATTTCAAACGCCGTTACCACATCTACATTGTACTCCTTTACTAGTTCAGGTAATAAGTCCAAATCCTCACCGTTTGTATTAAAAACGGTATAACCATTCTCTTCCATTATTTTGCTAAATGGATTTCTAACTCCTAAATCGAGAACTGTTGATGAAGCTGGAATATGACTTTGTAAAAAATTAAGTGTATGTGTATATCTTTTCTTAGGAAGTTTACTATACATTTTACTATTTTACAGCAAATGTATTATTATTTTACCTATTATATAAATAAAAAAGAGGGCAAATAATTTTACCCTCCTTATAAGAACTGATTCTTCTTCAATACTTCTTCTTTCTAATATCAATTGAGATATTGTTTTCGAATACAAATATAATTTTCAAATAGTAGTTTATCAACTGTAATATACCTGCTTTTATAAAAAGCATGTATATTTGTATACTCCATGATATACTTTTTATAAAAAGTATAAGAGTTAATTGTTTTTATATGTATCGGTACCTTATTGTTTTCTTGTTATTTACTTTCATAAACACAGGTTATACCCAAAATAATTCTCTAGACTCGATTTACTTAAAAAAAATAGCACTATTTAAAAACACCAATTACGACAGTACTATTTTATACTCGGAAAAATTAGAAAGCTCTTCTAATATTTGCAACCAACTAAGTGGAGCCAATGTCAAAATTTATGCGTTTTATCGTAAAAAAAAGTACAAAGAAGCCCTAGCAAAAATTGAAATTTTAAATGCTAAAATAGACTCTTTACTTAAAAAGGAGGAAACTCCATGCTTTTATGATCATAAAGCTGCCATATACAACCGTTTATTTTGGATTAGTAAAAATGAAGAAAACTATAATCAAGCATATAAGTATTTACTTAGGTGTGAAACCTATTTAAAAGGTCACCCAGTAAAAGATGCTAAAAATTACATGAATAATTTGGGATTAGCTTCTAGCAAAGCCTTGATAAAAAACAAGCTTAATATGCAAGAAGAAGCTAAACAGATTCTTCTAAAAACCTTCTCTGAAACTGAAAACCCTATACTTAACGATTTAAAAAACAAGAACAGTCTAAATTTACTTAAAGCAAATGTTTTAAACTCTTTAGGAAACACGTATTTGTCAATAGCAAATAAAAATGATAATTCAGTATTTCTTGATTCAGCATCATATTATTACGATAAGGCTTATGATGTAACAAAAATATTTGAGCCTTTACATGAAGATTCCGAAATCATATATAGCTTTAGAAAAACAGAAGTTTTAATTGCTCAAAAACAATTTAATAAAGCTATAAAACTCATAAATAACTACAAAAACATTCATAACGGATTTCATTACAAACACAGAGAGTTCTTCCAAAAAACCCTTTGCTTTAATGGATTACACCACTCAGATTCTACCATTTACTATGCCTATAAATTACTTTTTGATAAAAAAGATGAATGTAAGCGTAGTAACTTAATCACTACATATGATATTCTTTCTAAACAATATGACAAACTAAACAAGCAGGATAGCGCTCTAAAATATTCACAAAAAACACTAGAACAATTTCATTTGGCTGATAAAAACAAGGAAGAAACTTTTCATTTACTTTATAAAAACGACTTTGAAAAAGCTCAAAAATTAAACAATTCTTTACTTAAAAAGAAAGACAGCAATACCAATACATTGTTAAGTTTTTTAGGAGGCGCTACCATCCTTACTTCTTTTCTTTTTTTCCTTTTTTATAAGAAAGAAAAAAAGGTTAAGAAAAAACTAATTCAAAAATTAAAAGAAAACACTCAAGAAGATGAAACGTCTAAAAAAGAGTATAATATTGACGATACTTTAGAAGCTAACATCTTGAATGAAATTAATAGAGTTGACAACAATTTTGACTTTATAAAACCTGACTTCTCTATTACAGATATTGCAGAGGCTTTACATACAAATACTACTTATATTTCTTTTGTTTTCAATAAAACAAAAGGTACTACTTTTAAACAGTATTATACAAGTTTAAAAATAGCTTACATTCAGAAGAAGTTAAAAGAAGAGAAAAAATATAGAAATTATTCTATAAAAGCCTTAGCAGAAGAAATTGGATATTCTAACGCCTCTGCCTTCTCTAGAGCTTTTAAAAAACATACAGGTACAACCCCTTCTGAATACATAAAAAATCTAGAGGTTTAACTTTTATATTTCCTTCTATCTTTTAAAAACCATCCTATAGGAATAAGCAAAATCATAGCATATGAAATTAATGAAATCATATTCCCTTTACTTATTACTGTTGGTTCAAACTTAAATTCTATAGTATGTTTTCCTTTAGGTACTATCATACCTCTTAAAACATAATCAACCTGGTAATGTGGTACTAATTTTCCATCAATGTATGCATTCCAACCATCTTTGTAAAAAATTTCAGAGAACACCGCAAATTGCTTACTAGAAGTAACACTCTCATAAACCAATCTTGCAGTATCGTATTCTTTTAATTGAATTGTTGCTATAGAATCTTGAACAATTGACGTTCCTAATTCTTTAATTAAAACATTAGCATTTCCTTTCAAGATATTTACCACCGCCGTTTCTTTCGTTTTTAGTGAATCTAGCGCTTGTATTTCTTCATTTGCAGTTTCTACATACTTCATTTTATCAACAAACCACACATTACCATTGGCTTCTGGGTTTATCTGAACTTCTGTATCACTAACAATAAAATACTTTGTATTAAGCATGTTTAGAGTCTCCACATTATTCTTTGCTATCTGATATTCAAACAACTCTTGATAACGTTTCATTTTAGCTGCATGATATCCTCCTAACGAATTATGGAAATATGAAGTTCTTGCCTCATTTAAAATACTACTTGAAAAATTAGCTACTCTATAATACGATTTATCTTTCAAAATCTTTTTATCTGCTTCATTTGCTACAAATGGTTTTTCCACTTTTCTTGCAGAAGTAAAATCTTCTTTGTTTACATAATTTAAGTTAATGGAAACCAAATCGAACAATACCAAAACAGTAAGTCCTATAATTACTGGTAATCTTTTTACCTTTTGTTTTAAATACAACCAAAGCCCTCCACCAACTAATAGTATTAATACAAAAGATCTTAAACTATCCGAAATCATCATAGACTTCCTATCCGCTATTAAAGCATCAACCAGTTCAGGCAATTGTTGTTGATATTGAGCATCTCTTAATCCTTCAAAAGCAAACAAACTACTTCCTACCAATGCAAAAAACAATGTAATTCCTCCTCCAACATAAAATGCTTTTTTCAATGCAGTTTCTTTTTCTTCTTTTTCTCTATTAGGCGAGAAAAACTCCTTTAAAGCAATTATTCCTAATAGCGGAACACACAATTCTGCAATTACTTGAATAGAAGAAACAGCTCTAAACTTATTATACAAAGGGAAATAATCTATAAATAAATCAGTTAAAAAGGAGAAATTCTTCCCCCAACTCATCACAATTGAGAAAACCGTTGCACCAACTAACCAATATTTTAATTTACCTCGTACTAAGAAAATTCCAAGAAAGAATAGAAAAAACATAATAGCTCCAATATAAGCTGGTGCTTCTACTATAGGTTGTTTTCCCCAATAGGTTAACACTTGACTAGAATAATCTTTCGCCACTTTATCTCCTGCTCTTACCTGAACTGTTTCATAAAAACTAGTTCCCTTATCTAATTTTTCAACTGTTCCTCCTCCCATAAAACGAGGAATTAATAAATTAAAAGTCTCGGCTATACCATAACTATATTCTGTGATATAAGCTTTATCTAAACCAGATGTTGATTCTTTTGGAGATCCATCTGGTGAAATTGTTAACTCAGATTTTCCTCTAGTACTGTAATTAGCATATTCTTTTGTTGCTAAAAGTCGAGTTGCATTTACACTGATTCCAAGTAAACAAGCTACTAAAACAACTCCGGTTTGTTTTACAAACAATGATAGCTTTCTATTTTTAACAGCCTCCAATAATTCAACTAAACCAAGAATTAGTAAACAAAACCCTAGATAATATGTCATCTGTGGATGGTTTGCACTGATTTCTAAAGCCATGGCCAATGAAGTAAGTACAAAACCTAACATATATTTATTTTGATATATGTATAAAATCCCAGCCAATACTAATGGCATGTAACCTATAGCATGAGCTTTCGCGTTATGACCTGCTCCAAATATAATTATCAAGTAAGTAGAAAATCCGAAGGATAAACTTCCCAAAATGGCCAATTTCCAATCGACCTTTAGGGCTGTTAACAAAATGAAAAAACTAAAAAAATACAGAAACAAATAATCTGCTGGTCTTGGCAAAAACCTAATCACCTTGTCTACATAGCGAATAAAATCATTTGGGAAATAAGCGCCTACTTGATAGGTAGGCATCCCTCCAAAGGCATTTCCTAACCAATAAGATTCTTCTCCTTTCTCTGCTCTATAATTAGCAGATTCACGAGCCATTCCAACAAATTGAGTTATATCTCCTTGTTTTATTTTTTTCCCGCTCAAAACAGGATTAAAATATAATACAGACGCAATTGTAAATACGACAAATGCAATAATGTACGGTAAAAATTTCTTAAAGTTCATAGTTAGTCTAGTTCTTCAAAATCAACATACTCTCCTACTGAGTTGTTACTTTGTTTAGTATTTTGAGGCTTTTTATCTATTACAGTTTCTCCTTCATTAACATTAGATTCTTTATATCTATTGTTGTATTGTTGTTCTGCTTTTTCCTGCATTTTATTCATTGCTTTCTTTACTAAGAACGGCGCGAATAACTTAAACAAAAAACGTGTGGCATAGTAAATTACTAATATTATTAATATTGTTCTGATCATATTTATAGGTCCAGCTTCTTGAATATTCATTGTATTTTTTAAAAAAACAATCAAAAATAACAATTTGACACAAAAGCTAGCGTTAAGAGTTTACAAAACTTATCATCTATTATATTTGATATTTTTAATGTATGTTTGTGTAACCTCTTTCAAATTTGGATTTATTTCATGAATAAGAAAATTTTATTTTTCATTTTGCTCCTTATAGCTAGCGCAGTTAAGGCTCAGTATACAAATGTTATTAATTCTAACAGACCTGGTTTTTCAGAGAATCCATATAGTGTTGGAACAGGGGTTTATCAATTTGAATCTAATATTTTTTTTAGAAAAGCAGAGGCTACTCCACTTTTTAGTAACACACAATCATTGGGATTAGATTTACTTTTTAGAACAAGTTTTCTCTACGAAAAGCTTGAATTAAACTTACACACTTCTTTTCAAAATGACAAAATAGCTCTGAAAAATGTTTTTGAAACTTCTCAAACTCAAACAGGACTAGGTAAATTTACTTTAGGAGCGAAATATTTGGTATACGCTCCAGAGTATAATGACAAAGGTAAAGAAATAAGAAGCTGGAAAGGTCGTCATTCATTCGACTGGAAAAGATGGATTCCTCACGTAGGAGTTTATGCTGGACTAAATTTTGGTTCTTTTTTAACGAGTTATCATGAAAGAGGTGGAATTTCTCCTAAGGTTGGTGTTTTGTTATTAAATGAGTTATCTAATGAATTTAATATAGTAACTAATTTATATTATGATTATATAGGAACTGATTTCTCTCAATTTTCATACATCCTTACAGGTACCTATAATGTTAATGACTATTGGTCAGTTTTTGGAGAAATGCAAAGTCAGTTCGAAAAATATGAGACTAAAACTAATCTTGGGTTAGGTTTGGCTTATTTATACAATGAAAACCTACAATTTAACACCTCTGTAAGAGCGATGCTTGAAAGAGAAAATGCAGGGGTTTACGCCGGTATCGGTGTTTCATATAGAATTAACAGACACGTTGATGAGTTTAGTGAAATAGATGAATTTGGTAATATTATTGAAGAACCAGAAACTGTTAAATATAAAGAAAACAAAGGTTTCTTTGGTCGCTTATTTGGAAAAATTGGAGGTCTATTTAAGAAGAAAGACAAAAACGTAGAACTTGACATCTCTAAAGAAGAGAAGGAACTTATTAATGAAGAAAAGCCAAGAAGAACACGTCAAAAATCATTAGTAGACGAAATCATCAAAGAAGACGCTAAACAGAAAAAGAAAACTACTAAAGAAGAGAAAAAAGCTGCTAAAAAAGCACAAAAGGCCGCTGAAAAAGCGCAAAAAAAATTAGAAAAGGACAAAGCTAAAGAAGCGAAACGCCAAGAAAAAGAGCGACTAAAGCTAGAGAAAGAAAAAGAAAAGGAGCGTTTAAAACTTGAAAAAGAAAAACAAAAAGAACGCGAAAAACTTGAAAAGGAAATTAAAAAGTTAGAAGAGGAAATTAAGAAAGAAGAAGAAAAAGAAAAGAAAAAAGACGGAGAAAACTAGAAATAAAAAAATTACTTTTGTTACATGATTCATGTAAAAGAAATACAAAATAAAAAGGAAATGAAACTGTTTGTTACATTTCCTTTTTCAATTTATAAAAATAACAGTTCTTGGGTACCTCCTATTATAAAGGATGAATTGGAAACGTTTGATCAAAGTAGCAACCCTGTTTTTGAACACGCAACAGCTCGTTTTTTTATTGCCTATAAAAATGATAAAATAGCGGGTAGAATAGCCGCTATCATAAATACGTACGAGGTAAATCAACAAAGCATAAAAAAAATGCGTTTTGGTTGGTATGACACTATTGATGATTTGGAAGTAAGTCGTGCCTTAATAGAAAAAGTAAAAGAAATCGGATTTCAAAACGAACTTGAATATATTGAAGGACCAGTTGGCTTTAACAACTTAGATAAGACTGGAGTACTAACTGATGGTTTTGATCATATTGGAACTATGATTACTTGGTATCATAACCCATATCAACACAAACATTTAGAACAACTCGGTTTTATAAAAGAGAAAGAATATTTAGAAAATAAGTTTTCATTTGTTAATGTTGATTTTGAAAAGTACCACAAGGCTAGTACCATCATTAAGAAGAGATATCAATTAACTGCTCTTAACTTCTCTAAAACTAAAGATATAATGCCTTATGTAGATGAGATGTTTGATTTGTTTAGTAAAACATATTCAAAACTATCTACCTACGTACCTATCTCTCAAAATCAAATAGAGTATTTCAAAAAGAAATATATCAGCTTTATCAACCCTGAATACATTAAGTTTGTTCTAAACAAAGAAGGAAAATTAGTTGCTTTTGCAATTGTAATGCCTTCATTCTCAAAAGCATTACAAAAAGCAAATGGAAAATTGTTCCCTTTTGGGATTTTTCACCTTTTAAAAGCAAGAAAACATGCCAAAGATGTTACCTTTTATTTGATTGGTGTACATCCAGAATATCAAAATAAAGGTGTTGTTGCAACCATATTCGAAGAATTTCATAAAACATTTACCAAAAAAGGCATAATAAACTGTATACGAACTCCTGAACTAGAAAATAATACAGCCATTCATCAAATTTGGAAAAACTTTGACCCTACAACCCATAAAAGAAGAAGAACCTATAAACTTGATTTATAATGCAGCTTTTTTATAACTCAGAAATATCAAAAGAAACCACCCAAATTCATTTTGAAAAAGATGAAAGTAGGCATATCATAAAGGTATTACGAAAAAAAGAGAACGATATTTTAAAAATCACAAACGGTAAAGGACTTCTTTTTGATGCTGAAATAATTATTGCCAATGATAAAAAGTGCGTGGCAAATATTGTTAATATTGAAGAGAAAAATAAATCACGTGATTATTATTTACATGTGGTTATAGCTCCAACAAAAAGTAACGATCGTTTAGAGTGGTTTTTAGAAAAAGCTACAGAAATAGGAATTGATGAAATAACCCCTATTATTTGTAAAAATTCTGAAAGAAAAGTAGTCAAAATTGATAGGCTTTCTAAAATTGTGCAATCTGCAATGAAACAATCTTTACAGTTTACACTTCCAAAACTAAATGCTCCAGTTAAGTTTTCTGATTTTATTGATCAAGATTTTAATAGTCAATTATTCATTGCTCATTGCGAAGAAAATTCTGAAAAAAAATATTTAAAAACTGAAATTATTCCTAAAGGAGCTTATACTATTTTAATTGGCCCAGAAGGAGATTTTTCTAATGATGAAATCTTAAAAAGCTTATCAAAAGGATTTACACCAATCTCGTTAGGATTAAATCGTCTTAGAACAGAAACAGCCGGTATATCAGTAGTACAAAGTATTGCCTTTCTACACCAATAACCTATTTTTTGTATATTTAGCTGTTAAAACCTACTATTTTTGACTATTACAGAGTTATTCAACCTATTTCTACTAGTTAGTGCGCTACATGGTTTCGCATTTAGTATTGTACTCTTTTTTTCCAAGTACGGAAAAGATCGTAGTATGATATACCTAAACCTTCTTATACTTGCTATTTCATTGAACAACTTCCAATCTTGGGTCATTGAACGCAAATTATTTCAACATCGATTTGCTCTAGATTATATTGAGGTACCATGGATTTTTCTTGGAATGCCGTTTCTTTACATGTTTTTAGTTCATTACCTAAACATCGAAAAAAAAACATTCAATATTCTTAAAATAGCGATTCCAATGTTTTTCATAATGACATTAGCTCAAATTGTATTTGTACTGAAAAACAGTGGTCTTCATCCTCAAGAAAACTTAGATTACGTATATGAAAAGTATACAACGACTGAGGAAATAGTGAGCTTCGTAACTTCTATTTCTTTGTTCATCTATTCTTTCTTGATTTTATTGAGAAAAGAAAAACTATTTGAAAAGATTCAATCTTATGATAATTTAAAGTGGTTATACACTTTTTTTAAACTTACCAGTGTTGGCTATCTACTTTGGATGGTTGCTTTAATAATAACCGTTAGTTTAAACTATACAGATTTTATCTTTTCTTATTACCCTCTAAGAGTTTACACAACCGTACTTATTTACTGGTTAGGTTATCAAGGCATAAGACAATTACGAATTTTAAAAGAAAGAAAAGTTATACGTGAGGGAATTCAAAAAGGAAATTCTAAAAGCACCCCTAATGTTATTCCTACAAAAGTTTCCTACCATGTAAAAAGTCATAATGTATCTGAAACACAATTAGAAAAGCACAAGGAACAATTTGAAGTAATTGATAATTATATTAAAAAGAATAATAAATTCCTTGAAAGTAAATACACTTTACAAAATTTATCCTTTGACACAGAACTAAGTTCAAGTACACTCTCTGTAATAATTAATAATATTGCTGGAAAAACTTTTACCGATTATTTAAATGAAATGAGAGTTGAGCAAGCTAAATCATTATTATTGGCTCCAGAGTTTTCAAATTACACTATTACTTCTATTGGGTTAGAGTCAGGATTTAACTCTAAATCTACTTTTTACACCGTTTTTAAAAAACATACTGGAATCACTCCATTTGAATTCAAAAGCTCTATTTTAATTACTAATTAATAGCTCTACTTAACATTTAAAAAGTTTTGATTCACCCAATCTGGATGATTTCGAACCTTAAAAACTTTAATCTTCGTTATATTTACATAAGTTAAAGTAAAAACTTAAAAATTGAAGATATGAAGGGGTTTTCAATTTTTAAGAACTAAACTTTTAAAAAGCATTGTTGATAGGCTGTAAGTGCCGTCAATAAAGAAAAGGGAAAGAGTCGAGAACAAAAAACACCAGTATATTATACTGGTGTTTTTTTGTTTTAAACATCACTTTTAAAACTGATAAATTTATACATTTTATAAAAAGTCAACTTAAAAACATCCAATTTGGATGTTTTTGAACTCTTAATTTTAATTCTCATAATACATTTGAATTAAAGAAATCAAACATTTTTTCTGAAAGCAATGTAAGGGGGTAGCTTATCAGAAAATACAAATGTTTTCTTAAGGGGAAAAACAACACCGGTGATTAAAATTCATTGGTGTTTTTTTTTGTTTTATTATATTGCTGTTATTATAATTTTATCAAATGAAATTACTGTTTAGCTTTCTTCTTCTTGTCTCATTAAATATACAAGGTCAAGAAATAGCCATATTAAAGTATAAAGGAGGTGGCGATTGGTATGCTAATCCAACTTCCTTACCGAATTTAATTAATTTCTCAAACATTAATAGTAAAACAACTATCAGTAAGAATGTTGCTACCATCAATTCAGATGATGAAGATATTTTTAATTATCCAATTGTATTCGTTACTGGGCATGGTAACATTTTCTTTTCTGCTGATGATATTGAAAACCTTAGAAACTACTTGAAATCTGGTGGGTTTATACATATTTCAGACAATTATGGCTTTGACAAATATGTAAGACGCGAGTTAAAAAAACTATTTCCAGAGTTAGAACTCAAAGAAATACCAGTAAACCATCCTATTTTTCATCAAACATTTAAATTTAACAACGGCCTTCCTAAAATACACGAACACGATAAAAAAGCTCCACAAGCTCTAGGACTTTTTTATAATGAAAGACTTATTGTGTTTTATGATTATGAAAGTGACTTAAGTGATGGATGGGAAGATCAATCAGTACATAACAACCCCAAAGAAGTAAGAGAAAAAGCTTTAAAAATGGGGGCTAATATCCTTGAATATGCTTTTAATAACTAATCAAACCCCTATAGACAGTATTAAAATAAATTTTGATACTGAAGCTTTATGGTTATTAAATATTGCTTTAGCAATTATCATGTTTGGTGTTGCTCTTTCTATAACTATTGACGATTTTAAAAGATTGATTAAAAACCCCAAAATTTTAGTTGTAGGACTGCTGTCTCAATTTATTCTTTTACCTTTTTTAACATTTTTAGCTATTCTTATTATTAAACCTCATCCTAGTTTTGCACTAGGAATGATGTTAGTAGCTGCTTGCCCAGGAGGTAATGTTTCAAATTTTTTCAGTAAAATGGCTAATGCAAATGCAGCACTTTCAGTTAGTTTAACTGCCTTTGCTACTGTTTTTTGTTTGATCATGACTCCTTTAAATTTAGAGTTTTGGGGCAGTCTTTATGAACCTACAAACAATATTTTAAAAGAGATACAATTAAATCCATACGAGCTTTTTAAGCTTGTTCTATTGATTTTAGGCATACCCTTGGTACTTGGAATGATTGTCAATCATTATCACCCCCTAATGGCTGAAAAAATCAATAAAATACTTCGACCTTTTTCTATTACTGTTTTTATGATTTTAATCATCGTTGCTCTTTATGACAATGCAGATATTTTTAAGAACCATATTCATTTAGTTTTATTTCTAGTAATATTCCATAATATCTTTGCGTACTTCATAGGCTATTTTACTGCAAAATCTTTCAGACTTGCAAAAAAGGATATAAAAACAATTACAATAGAAACTGGTATTCAAAATAGTGGATTAGGTTTACTATTAGTTTTTGGTTTTTTTGAAGGTTTAGGAGGAATGGCATTATTAACTGCCTTTTGGGGAGTATGGGATTTATTTTCAGGAATGGCATTGGCAACCTATTGGGGAAGAAAAAAGAAATAATGAAAACGTTATTATACTATTTAGTTAAACTATATATTAAAACTGGGCTCTATTTTTATTCTAAAAAAATAAGAGTTATTGGTTCTGAGAATGTCCCTAAAAAAGGCGCCGTATTATTTTTAGCAAATCACCCTAATGGTTTAGTAGACCCTTTATTTATTGCTACTAACACATCAAGGAAAACATTTTTCTTGGTAAGAGCTGCCGTTTTTAAAAATAAGATTGTCGCTTTTTTATTTGATTTGATTGGAATGATGCCTATTTACAGGATACGCGATGGAATAAAAGAACTTTCTAAAAATGATGCTATTTTTAACAAATGCTATGACATCCTTGGAAGTAAAAAATCTTTATTAATATTCCCTGAAGGAAGTCATAACAGAAAAAGAACAGTAAGACCATTAAGTAAAGGGTTTACTCGTATTGTTTTCGGAACTATTGATAAATATCCTAATTTACCAATACATCTCGTTCCTGTAGGAATTACCTATCAAAACTCTTCTACTTACCCTTGTAAAATTGCCTTACATTATGGAAATGCAATTATAGCTAATGACTATTATAATAAAGAAAACATTAATCAATCTGCAAATCAGTTAAAAAGCAACGTACAAGATGCATTAGAGAGGCTTTGCGTACATATTCCTACATCAGAATACGAACACACAAATAACCTTTTAAACACTGCTAATATTGATTTTACCAATGTAGAATACACAAATCAAATAATTCAGGATAAAGTTCTTCCAGTTAATACTCCCAAAAAGAAAAAGAACATCGTCCTACTATCTCTTGTTATCATAAATTCTTTCATTCCGTATTTTCTATGGAAAACAGCTTCTAAAAAAGTAGATGAAATTGAGTTTGTAGATACATTTAGGTTTGCAATGACTATTGTATTGTTTCCTCTATTTTACGCATTACAAGCTTTTATAATCTATAGAGTTATGAACAACATAAGCTATGCTGTTTTATATTTCCTTTTCTCAATACTCTTAGTTCTTTTATACACAAAAACTAGCACTACTAATTCAGAATAGCGCTCTGTATATCTGCTTGAATTTTGGTTCTCATATTACTTTTTACCAACCCTCTATTTCTCATAGTAGGATACACTCTATTAGATAGAAAAACATACAAGATTCCACTTTCAGGATCAGCCCAAGTGTACGTCCCAGTAAAACCACTATGTCCAAAACTCTTTTCAGAAACACATCCACAGGTTGGTTTTTCCTTTGGATTAATTTGTGGTTTATCAAAACCTAACCCTCTTCTCACGTTTTTATCGGCATAATAACGCTTATTAAACTTGGCTACTGTTTCTGGTTGATAATATTGTTTACCACCATAATATCCTTCTTGTAAAAACATCTGCATAATCTTTGCCACATCATTCGAGTTACCAAACAATCCAGCATGACCTCCTACTCCACCTTGCATTGCTGCTCCCATATCATGTACATAACCATGAACCAATTGGTTTCTATAATAAGAATCCTTTTCACTTGGCACAATTGCCTTCTTCGCAAATTTTTGCAATGGTAAATAAGACGTTCTATTTGCTCCTAATGGGGCATATAAATAAGTTTCAGCAAGTTTATTCAGCGGTTTATTAAACTTAGTTTCTAATATATCTTTGAATATATAATACCCTAGATCACTATACTTATATCCTTTTCTTTCTCTTTGCTCTGACTCTAAAATAAGTTTAGAAATAGAATCTTTATAAATTCTATTTAAGTATAAGTTTTTAGCTACTCTTGTGTTGTACTTTTTACTCCATTTTGAACTATAAAACTCCGGCAAATTTTTATGAGTAATGCTATCTTGTGTTTTAATATAAAAAGGAATCCAAGACTTTAAACGTGCCATATGCGACAATACTTCTTTCACCAATAAAGTATCCTTATTAGAATCTTTATACTTGCTTAAAATATCTCCTAAGCTCGAATAGATACTAAACTTTTTCTCCTCCTCTGCTTTCATAATTAAAGGAAGTGAAGCTAGAATCTTAGTTAATGAAGCCAAATCATAAACATCGTTATCCTTTACTCTTAACTTTTTCGAATTGGTATGATACCCAAAGTTCTTTTTGTAAATCACGACTCCGTTTCGAGCTACTAAAACCTGACCACCTGGAGTCATTCTTTTTCTTAAAATTGTATCAATTCGTTTATCAATAACTGATAAACTATCTGAAGACATCCCTACTTCCTCTGGAATTGAGTACTGCAATCTTTTTAATGATTTTTTCTCTACTCCATCACCAACATTAAAGTCCTCTTTGATAGACACAGGTAACTTACCATTTACATCAAAAGCTCCAAAAATAGCTTGGGCAGATAATTCCTGAGCTAGTTTACTATTTTGATAAGAAACAACAATACCATCTATGTTTGTAAATGATTTTACCTGTAATAAACTATACGGACTAGCAAGTACATTTAAAATAACTTTATTCTGTCTAGCAATTTCCTGTAATCGAACAAGCTCAACATTTTTAAACTTATACCCCTTCCATGGATGGGCATTTGATTTATGATATCCAATAATAACAATATCGTATTTCTTTAACTTCTTTAATAAAACGTCCAATTTAGAGCTAGATACAACATCTACTTGTGTGTAATTGTTCAGCATTCTTACAAAACTCTTATTCTTCGCATCTCCTAATTTTACATAAGCTATTTTTTTTCCAGCTAATTCTTTTATTGGCAAAACATCGTTCTTATCTTTTAAAAAGGTAATTGACTTTTTAACTAGTTTTCTATGTAACACCTCGTCCGAAGCACTATTCAATTCTAAACGTAAATTCTCTTCTTCAATTGGTTTGTACTTGTGTAAACCAGCCCAATATTTTGTTTTCAATATTTTTCTTACTGAATGATCAAGTCTTTCTTTAGATAATTTTCCAGACTCAACTGCTTTTTTAAATAAAGCAACTGTTTTTGGTACGTCTTGAGGAATCAACAATAAATCATTCCCTGCTAATATTGCCGCTAAATTTATTTCTTCCGAAGTAGAATAATTAGCCGCTCCTTTCATATTCAACCCGTCCGTAATAACCAATCCATTAAACCCTAACTTATGTTGTAGTAAATTAGTTACTACATTTTTTGAAAGAGAGGTAGGTAAGGTTTCATTTGTTTCTAGAGCGGGAATACTTAAATGCGCCGTCATAACACTTCCAACTCCAGCTTCAAACATTTTTTTATACGGATATAGCTCTATAGAATCGATTCTTTGTTCTGAAAAACTTATAGTTGGTAATGTATGATGAGAGTCGGTTGCCGTATCTCCATGACCAGGGAAATGTTTCGCATTTGCTAGTACTCCCATACTTTGCATACCTTCTGTCATCGCAATAGCTTTCTCAGTTACATTTTCCTTACTTTCTCCAAACGATCTATTTCCAATAATTGGGTTATCAGGATTTGTATTTATATCTACAACTGGTGCAAAATTTACATGAATACCTAAACGTTTACAATGTGCTCCTAAGTGTTTACCAAACTCCTTTAAGGCATTATTATCTTGAATAGCCCCCAAAGTCATATTCCAAGGAAAACGGTATGTATTTTTCAAACGCATATCTAAGCCCCACTCTCCATCAAAACCAATAAGCAAAGGAACTTTAGCTATAGACTGATACTCATTATTTAAAACCGCCTGTTTTTCTGGTGTTCCTTGCATAAAAATTAAATTCCCAACATGATACTTTGTTATCATTTCAATAATAAAATCTTTATGTTTTTTATCTTTATTTGAATAGGCCTGTACCATAAACAACTGACCTATTTTTTCTTCAACGGTCATATTGTTTAGAATACTATCTACCCAAATAGTTTGATTTTCAGCATCAATAGTTCGCAACGGATCTATCTGTTGTGCTGATATAAATTGAACAAAAATTAGGGGTAAAAATATTAGTAGTCTCTTTTGCATTCGTATTCTCTTTCTTTAAATATTACAATTCTTATACCAAAAAGCGCGCGTGCCAACTATTACTTGCAGGCACTTCCCATTTAGTCTCAAAATCTTCCTTTGTATTTACCATATTGTTAAACACTACCGTTTCTGAAGTTATCTTTTGCTCTTTAGCGTATTTTTGAAAATCTGGTAACTTGACAATATTAATATTCTCTCCATCTTTAAAAGAGATATTCATCTTATTCATTAAATCTACCTGAAGTTCTTTTTCTAGCTCCTGTACAAAGCGAACAGAAGCATCTATAGAACATCCAGAAACATTATTAAAACCTTCGTCTACTCCTAGTACCAAAAACTGATTATACTTTATAGTAAATGACCCTTTTAAGTCATCTCCATGACGTGTCCAATTCTCTATAAATAACAAAGCCTTTGCACTAATATGCTCTATTTCTTCTTGTGTAAACTCTCTATCTGATTGATACACCCAAACTCTTGAGTTATTGGGTAAATTTGTATATGATGTAAACATGTAATTGATGTTTATTTATTGTAAAAAATAACTTTTGATAAAGTTAGCGAAATTGCTGGTTGTATCCCATTTTCTTGACAAAAAAATATAAAAAAAAGCTCTTACAACCTAAGGTTTAACGAATGTAAAAACTGTAAGTTATAAGAGCTCTTAAGTTGATGTTAATTTTTAAATTATCTCAAATTAAACTTTTGTTGTAAAGCCTGTAACTTTTCTTCATCGGTCATGGTTTCTTTTGGAACTGACATACGTTCTTTTATTTGACGTAATACCTTTTTTGTATATAAAGGGAAATCGGCATTTTGCATCCAAGAATTGTACCCTGGATTTTCCTTTAACACCTCTTCAACAGTTCTTCCTTTATACTTTCCAAAAGAGAATATTTCTTCTTGCTTATCATTAAACAATATGAAACCAGCAAAATCTGCTCTTTGTGTATGTGAAGAAAATTCACTTAACGCATCGACAGAATTTTCGATATCTTCATATTTATCCAACTGAGCTTTTAAAATTTCATAGGTAGCTAAGGTATCTGCTTCCGCTGAGTGTGCATCTTCTAGTGTTTTTCCACAATAAAATTGATATCCTGCACTTAAGGTACGTTGTTCTTTCTTATGAAAAATTACTTGTACATCAATTGCCTTTCTATCGTCCATATCAAAATCAATTCCAGCACGTAATAACTCCTCCGCTAACAAAGGAATATCAAAACGATTCGAATTAAACCCTGCTAAATCGCATCCTTGAATCATTTCATTTATTTGAGGTGCTAACTCTTTAAACGTAGGTTCTGTGACAACTTTTTCATTCGTAATTCCATGAATTTCTGAAGCTTCCCTCGGAATTTCAATTTCAGGGTTTACTAACCACGTTTTACCTTCTTTATTTCCATTAGGAAATACTTTTAATATTGAAATTTCAACAACTCTATCAGTAGCAATACTAATCCCTGTTGTTTCTAAATCAAAAAATATGATGGGTCTTGTTAAGTTTAATTCCATTGATATCTTAATTGGAAAGTTTTAAGATTAAAAAGCTAGTTGTTTTACTAACAACTCGCTTTGTAAAAACCTTAAACTTAATATTTATTCGTTATTTAATTGAGCTTTAAACTCCTCTAATTTTTCTAGTACGTCTGCTTCTAATGAAGGCTCGGTAAAATTATACTTTTTCATGGTTTCCAACAAGGTTTTGGCAACTATAAATCTTGCCGTAGGCTTATCATCTGCAGGAACCACATACCAAGGAGCATAATAAGTAGATGTCCTGTTTAAAAGATCTTCATAACATTCTTGATATTTATCCCATAACTTACGTTCTTTCATATCACCTGCAGAAAACTTCCAATTCTTTTCTGGTATATTCAATCGTCTTAACAAACGATTCTTTTGCTCCTCTTTAGATAAATTTAAAAAGAACTTTAAAACAATAGTTCCATTATCAGACAAATGCTTTTCAAACTGATTCATTCGGTCCATTCTAGAATGATAAAAAGCATCATCTAAATCTTCTAAACTCTTTACTGTTGGAATATTTTCTGAAAACACGTATTGTGGATGCACTCTTGTTACCAATACATTTTCATAATGTGTACGATTGAATACTCCTATTTTACCCTTAGGTGGCAATGCAATATAGTGACGCCACATAAAATCGTGCTTCAGCTCATGTTCTGTGGGTACTTTAAAGCTATGAACCTGAACACCGCGAGCATTTACATCTTTAAAAACTTCTCGTATTAAACTATCCTTTCCTGAAGTATCCATTCCTTGTAAGCAAATCAAAATACTATATTTTCCCTCTGCATACATCCTATCCTGCAATTCACTAATTCCTTTTCTAAGCTTCTTTAATTTCTTTTTGGCATCTTCTAGAACCTCTTTAGTTACTGAATTCTTTAAAGAAATACTTTCAGCTACCTTATAATTATCTGTATTCATTCGCTTCGTTTTATAGTATAAATGTAACAATTTTATATCATTTTTTAATCGATTTTATCTTGGGTTCTATCAATTTTAAAAATTACGTATTTCTAAACTTTTAAATTTTATTAGTCAATTTTATGATCTCAAAAATTAAAAAAATTATGAATTCAACAGTTATTATACAAGCCAGTGCTCAAAGTTTTGGAAACACTTATAAAGTTGTAAACTACCTCAACAAAAACAATGATTTTGATGTTATAGATATTGCTACCAAAAATATAGGTCATTTTAATTACAAGTTTGAAAATGCCAATGATGACTTTATTACTACCATAGAAGAAATTATTGAAAAATATGACACAATTATTTTTGCTACTCCGGTATATTGGTACACCATGAGTGGGCATTTAAAAGTCTTTTTTGACCGCATGTCTGATCTTCTGCACTACAAAAAAGAATTGGGAAGAAAAATGAGAGGTAAAAAAATGGCTATGATTAGTAATTCTTATGGAAATGATAGACGTGATGGTTTTGACATGCCATTTATAGAAAGTGCGAAATATTTAGGAATGGATTACTTAGGAGATGTACATACCTTTTTTAACGAAGACGAAATTCACACAGAAGCAAAAGAAAAAATTGACACTTTTAGAGGAAGTTTTATAAATTAGTTGCTTCTCTAAATTATTTACATGAAAAATATCATCATTCAAGGTATACAATTTGACAATAATTCTTCTTATCAAAAAGGACCTAAATTAGCCCCACCATTAATACGAAAAGTACTACACTGTGGTTCATCAAATTTATATGCTGAAAATGGTATTTCTATAGAAAGTGAATATATTCAAGACAAAGGAGACTTTGATATTAAAGATTACTTTGACATTGAAAAAATCACCCAAAAACATTTAAATATAGGTGATAGAATTATTACCCTCGGAGGTGATCATTCTATCACCTATCCTATTATAAAAGCCTATCATAATAAATATAAAAAGATAGACATCCTTCACATTGATGCACATTCTGATTTATATGATAATTTTGAAGGAGATAAACTCTCGCATGCTTGTCCATTTGCAAGAATCATGGAAAGTGATTTTGCTGAAAGGTTGGTACAAGTAGGAATTAGAACATTAAACACGCATCAAGCTGAACAGGCTGAAAAGTTCAATGTGGAAATACATCAAATGAAAGATTTAGACCTTTCTAAAATTAAAAAGTTCGAAAACCCATTATACATTTCTTTAGATATGGATGGATTTGACCCTGCCTTTGCTCCTGGTGTTTCTCATCATGAACCTGGTGGATTGTCTTCCAGACAGGTTATTGATTTAATTCAGAATCTTGATGCAGAAATTATAGGTGCTGATATTGTAGAATACAATCCGACAAGAGACTTTCAAGAAATGACTGCCTTTCTAGCCGCTAAAATGCTTAAAGAAATTTCAGGTAAAATGTTAACCTAACGTAAACAAACCTCTAGTAATATGTTAAAAATAAGTTCGTTCAAGTTTGAATTAAAATATTAATCGTAATATTGCAATATAATAATTAATAAATGGGACTTACTAAATCAGAAATATTTACAAAAGAGCAAAACGAGATAGCCAAAATAGCCAAAGTGTTAGGACACCCAGCTCGTATTGCTATTATCCAGTATTTATTAAAAATGCAATCTTGTATTTGTGGTGATTTAGTAGAAGAAATTGGATTAGCGCAGCCTACCATTTCTCAACATTTGAAAGAATTAAAAAGCATCGGAATTATCAAAGGAAGTATTGAAGGAACTAGCGTATGTTACTGTATTGATGCCACCAACTGGAAAACTATTCAAAATACACTTAATACAATTTTTAATCAAAATTCAGAAAATATAGATTGCTGCAACTAAAAAAATTTAAAACATTTAATCGCAATATTACAATGAATAAAAAATTAACTGAAACTATCGAAAAAGCCTCTAAAATTCCAATTAACAACAATAGAATTGAAATTTTAAACCAACTTTCATCTTATATTCAAAACAAAATCGATCAAAACAAAAAGATTGACATTAATTTCATTTGTACACATAATTCCAGAAGAAGTCATCTGGGGCAGGTTTGGATGCAAACATTAGCTGAGCATTTCAATATTAAAAACTTACATGCATATTCTGGAGGCACTGAGGAAACGGCTATGGCAAAACCCATTGTACATACATTGACTGAACAAGGTTTTACTATCAACGCTTTATCTGATAATACCAATCCGGTATATGCAATAAAAACCAGCGATAACTCATTACCTATTATCGGTTTTTCTAAAAAATATGACCACTCTTTCAATCCTACATCTAGCTTTGCAGCAATCATGACTTGTTCTCAAGCTGATGAAGGCTGTCCATTTGTGGCAGGATCTGACAAAAGAATTCCGATTACTTATGAAGACCCTAAGTTATATGACAACACCACTTTACAAGACGAAAAATACCAAGAAAGAAGCTATCAAATTGCTTCTGAAGTATATTATATATTATCTCAAATAAAACAATAATTATGACCTTATCAGAAATAAAAAAACATTTACAAACACTAGATACCATAGCATTTGAATTACCTAATGGAGATTTAGTTCCTGCCCATTTTCACGTAACTGAAGTTGGTAAAATATCAAAACACTTTATTGATTGTGGAGGTACCGTGAGAACAGAAAATGTGATAAACTTTCAACTTTGGAATGCAAATGACTACAACCATCGTTTACATCCAGAAAAGTTGGTACATATCATAGAACTTTCTGAAAAAACCTTGGGATTAGAAGATTTAGAAATAGAAGTAGAATACCAAGGAGATACTATTGGTAAATATGCGTTAGATTTTAATGGCACTAATTTTTTATTAGTTAACAAAGCTACTGCTTGTTTAGCAGAAGATGCGTGTGGTATTCCAAAACCTAAAGTACGTTTATCAGATTTACAACAACAAACTTGCACTCCAAATTCAGGATGCTGTTAATAAAAAAGAGCGCTAAAGCGCTCTTTTTTATTTATTCTACAGGAATACAAAGATCTACAATCCATTTCCCTTCAGGGTGTTCCTGTGCATTATTATAATAGATTTCAAATGGATCTCTATCAGCTTTTCGATAACCATTCTCACTCATCCAAACAAAATTACTTTCCCAAGCTTGTTGAAACTCTCTTGGTGTAACCTCTAAATGTGCCACGATACATTTTGTAGCCGGAATTGTTTTCAAATTAATCTCTCCGTTAGCTGTCACTTTTTCATTCAATATCATGCAAGCGCTCATTCTTATTTTAGAAGGATCTGTAATCTTAGGACTATCATGATAAATAGTCATCATTCGTAAATTGGGTTGATTCATCAATCCCTTTGGTACTGCCCACTTCACTAATCTATCATAAGCATTACCTACAGAATCCATTCTTCCTTGATGACTTATATAAGCTAATTCTATTTCAGGAAGTACTTTTACTTCTATTTTTTTTGCATTCATTTTAATCCAGTTTAAAGCATTATTAATATTGCTAATGTATTGCTCAAACCGAACTTCTATTTGACCATTCTTGCTTTCTGTTTTACAAATCTTGCTAAATTTTACAGGACTTTCTTTTGAAAACTGTGCTGGCGACATTCCATAAAATTTTTTAAATGCTCTAGAAAACGAAGACAAATTTGTAAACCCTACTTTTTCAGAAACCTCTGTTACACTCCTATCTTTTTGATGTAATAAATAATGTGCCGCCCTTTCAATTCTTTTTCTTGTTATGAACTCATTAATGGTTTCTTTGGTTACAATTTTAAAAAGCCTATGAAAATGAAACGCAGAAAAATGGGCTTTAGTAGCAATCTCTTCTAAAGATAATTTTTTATCTAAGTTTTCTTCTATATAAAAAATCGCTTTACTTATTCTTACTGCCGTGGCATTAGGTATGTTTATTTCTTTTTTCAGGACTTATTTTCTGTTTGAAATGAATATTGATTCTTCTTTTTAAACGGACGAATTATCAAACGTGTTTCTCTATCAAAACGGATATAATTATACACCCAGTTCATAAAAACAATTACTTTATTTCTAAAACCAATTAATGAAAATAAATGTACAAACATCCATACAAACCAGGCAAACACCCCTTGAAATTTCCATTTTGGTAAATCTACTACTGCTTTGTTACGTCCAATAGTAGCCATTGACCCCTTATCATTATATTTGAAAGGCTTTTGTTTTTTTCCTAAATATTTTGCTACTAAATTCTTTCCTAAAACAGTTCCTTGTTGAATAGCCGGTTGTGCCATCATTGGATGTCCAAACTTAAATTTTTCAGTTTCCATACATGCAACATCTCCAATAGCATAAATATTATCGTATCCTTCTAACTTAGAGAATCGATCTACTTTTAATCTATTAGGTCTTTCTATCAAACACTCTGAAGAAAGTCCATCAATTACTTTTCCTTTTACTCCAGCCGCCCAAATTACGGTAGCAGCATCAAAATGGTCATTTCCATTTGTGGTCACTGTAGTACCGTCATAATCCAACACCCGCAAATCCTTCCATACATCTACGCCTAATTTAATTAAAAAATCTTCTGCTTTTGTTGAAGCTCCTTTACTCATTCCATTCAATAGTTCGTTAGAACTCTGAATAAGATTGATTTTCATTTGACGGATATCCAAATCTGGATAATCTTTCGGCAAGATGCCCTTTTTCATCTCTGCCAAAGCTCCCGCTAATTCCACTCCTGTTGGACCTCCACCTACAATAACAAAATTCATCAAGGCTCTTCGCTTCTCCAAATCGCTTTGTAACAAAGCTTCTTCGAAATTTTCCAATACCAAACTACGAATATTTAATGCTTGCGGAACAGACTTCATTTCCATCGCATATTTTTCAATATTTGTATTTCCAAAGAAATTTGTTGTTGATCCTGTGGCAATAATCAATTCGTCATACTCTAAATTCCCTATAGATGTTTCCAAAATATTTTCTTCGGCATTTACATTAGTTACTTCTGCCAAGCGAAAAAAGAAATTGTCTACATCATTGAATCGCTTTCTTAAAGGAAAAGCAATACTATCGGGTTCCAATCCTCCTGTAGCTACCTGATATAATAAAGGTTGAAAAGTATGATAGTTATGTTTGTCTATTAAAACTACTTGAAGTTCTTGATTTTCTAATCCCCTAGCAACGGCTAATCCAGCAAAACCTCCACCTACAATCACAATACGTGGAAAACTGGTTTGAGGTATATTCATATATACTAAATTTTAGATAACAAATTTACGAAACAGATCACACAAATTGATATCGATTTATTTGTTTATTTTAGTCAAAATTTGCAATTCATGAAACTTTTATTATCTCTTTTATTTTGTTTAGGAATCGGTCTCCTAATTAGATACCTATTGAACAAAATTCCAAATGATACAACTCCAAAGAAAAAAAAAATTGAAATTAAATTAAACGAAGCTTTTTTAGAAAACAACAAAACTGAAGTTGAAAATTTAAAACTCCCTGCATATATGTATCAAATATATGAAGGTAATGCAGACAAAGAGTTACCTTTTGGGGGTTGGCACAAACCTGCAACTTTTTCCTATATGACCGATGAAGAATTACAAGATTATAAAATACCCGACAGAATTGTTCCTTTTATTGAAGACTATATGGTATTTGCTTTTGACAAAGAACGTAATTCATTTTTACAGTTTCATGTAGAAGATACAAAACCCTATAACGAATACCCGAAACAAAACTGGCAACAATTTCTAACCACCATATTTTACAATTGGTATTGGAATCTATATCTTCTAGATGAAGATTTTGATGAGCTCGTTAAGTTTAAAAAAGTGTCAAATCTTTTAGAATACAAACACCTTGATTCTTTTCTAAAATTATTAAGTGACAACCATGAAACGACCTACCTGGAAATCGAGAAAAAAATTGAAACTTTTAAAACAACAATGAATTAATTATAATTCATGCCTTACAGCAACTTTAATCTCTTGTAATGATTTCGGACCATTTATTAATTCATGGATTACTTTTTGTTGAATTTCCTGTAATTCACCATTAAGATACTTCATCCATTTAGTATCCTTAAAAACAGTTTGAACACTTTTCAATTTTTGATGTGCGATTTCTGAGGTCATTAAGAAAAACTCTTTAGTAACCCCACTTTGCACTCTACAAATTTTAGCCTGTTCATTTTTAAAATCTACAATTACATAAAAAACTTTATCTGTATTATTTAAAGGATAAAAGTCACTCCATTTCGCAAATCCGACATAATATTTTTGATTCTTGTAGCCTTCGATTCCTTTTATTTTCCATCGGCAATTAGCTACTCTACCCCAATGGTTTGAATATCTAAACACTCCTTCTTCAGTATAATAGTAATAGCTTCCAGATTTACTTTGAAAATGCGCTTTCATGTCTTTAAAGAAATCCACATTTTTCATTTCAAATTCGCAATACGTATATCGGTAAAAATTAAATTTATGATACTGCTTCAATTATAATCTATTTTTAAGTTTAGAAAACTCCTGTTCTAAAAATGATAGTTTATCCTCCAATGGGCTATGAAACTCAGGTAATCGATTTAAAAATACATACTGAACATTCCATAATTCTTTGATCGCTTTTTTATCAAAAACTTTATCATCAATATTTTTATGGTCTGCTCTAAAAACAAAAGTAGCTTCTTTCTTAAAAATGCGTCTTAAAATTAACTCCTCCTCTACAACTGCCAGTACTAAGTTCCCTTCTTTGACTTCATCAACTGTACTAAGCCCTACTTGTTTACCCACTACCATGTCACCAGGATACAAACCTTTATCATTCGAAGTCATCTCCAAATTCGGAACAATTAAACCTCTTAATACAGCTTCACCTTCAATAGGTAACTTTACTACAGGTAAATCTTTTATAAACTTTGGCTTATCATAGTATTTGACATAGTCAGCATAATAATCCTTTGTAATCAGAGGAATTTCCAAAAACTCTCTTTTTGTTACTTCTTCTGCCTTAATTGTAACATCTCCTTTAAACCTTAATAATGCATTTACGGTCAATTCAGAAGTTAAGATATCATCTATAGTTATGCTAAAATAATTAGCAATCTTTATAATTGTTTCTATTTTAGGTTCACTCCTACCTTCCTCATAAGCACCTAAAGTAGCTCTTTTTAAGTCAAATAGCTCTGCAAACGCCTGCTGACTCATTCCTTTTACTCCTCTAATTTTTTTTATGTTTTTTCCAAAAAAAGACATTTTTGCTAATTTTATTTGCAATTTAAAAAATAAATCGTACTTTTACACTAACAATATTAGCTAATTATTCTGTTTTGTGCTAATAATTTTAGACAAAAACAAAAAAACAAACCAAATATTAACCTAAAAAAGACACAATGATTGCAATAAGTATATACGTTACCGGCGTAATTCTTCAAACTTTTTTGTAATATTACACCGCTAAAAAGAAAATCATATTAACAACTACTAAGCCAATTGCTAATGGACAATTACTATTTAAAAACCAAGAGTTTCTTACAAGAACTCAATGTGAACATTATTAAAGAAGACGAGAAAGACGGAATTTTTGTTATTGAAAAGGAAAGCTTTGGTATAAAAAGCATGATTATTGGAGTTGCTGCTCCTATTGTAATCATTGAACAATTTATATTCAAAGTAAACCAGCCCAACGAAGAAATCTTCAAAAGTCTTCTTAAGAAAAACCGAGACATTGTGCATGGTGCCTTTGTTTTAGACGACAGTGGTGAGCGTGTTATTTTTAGAGACACCTTACAGTTAGAAAACCTAGATCTAAATGAATTAGAGGCTAGTTTAAACTCCTTAAGCTTATTGCTAAGTGAGTATTCAGAACAAATTATTACATATTCAAAATATTAAAAAAATTATCATGAACATTTTTAGAAGACTTTTTAGAATAGGAAAAGCTGAAGCACATTCTGCTATTGACAAAATGGAGGATCCTATTAAAATGACCGAGCAAGGAATTAGAGATATGAAGCAAGATTTAGACAAAAGTCTTGAAGCATTAGCTCAGGTAAAAGCTATGGCTATTAGAGCTAATAACGAAAAAGAAGAATACACTTCTAAAGCTGAAGATTACCAAAATAAAGCAATGCTCATTTTAAAGAAAGCTCAAAACGGTGACTTAGACATGGCAGAAGCTGATCGTTTAGCTAAAGAAGCTTTAATTAAAAAAGAAGAAGCTACAAAGCATGTTGAGAGAGCAACTGTTGAAGCAGATAAATTTAACCAATCAGTTTCTCAATTAGAAAAGAATGTTTCTGAAATCAAATCGAACATTAGCAAATGGGAAAATGAATTAAAAACCCTAAAAGCTAGAGTTAAAGTAAGCAACGCTACTAAGAACTTAAACAAGCAAATGGCTGAGATTGATAGTTCAAGCACAGTTTCTATGCTTGAGCGTATGAAAGAAAAAGTACAACAAGAAGAAGCTTTGGCAGACGCTTATGGAGATATTGCTAACAAATCTAAAAGTATTGATGAAGAGTTAGATGCTGCAGTAGACACTACAGAAGCAAGTGCTATGAGCGACTTAGAAAAGTTGAAAGAACAATTAGGAATGAATAATAAAGATAAAGAATCATAATATTGAACTCGCTAACCGACATTCTATTTTCTAGTGTAAACATTACACTTACCTTACTCGTAATCATACTAATCACTTATTGGTTAATTACCATGTTAACGGGTATTGACTTTGATTTAGACGTTGATGTTGATATTGACATAGACGTAGATACTGATGTTGATATTGATACTGGAATAGAGGGAGGAAATGTTGATTTTCATGATATTTCGAATACAGAGATCAACAAAGAAGATATAGTTGACAATAAACGAAGAAAACCACTAAAATGGTGGCAGGTTATCTTAATCTATTTCAACTTTGTCGGTTTACCTTTTATGTTCACATTCACCTCTTGGATTTTCATTTGGTGGATTTGCACAGCTATTAGTACAACTATAACACATAGCTTTAATAATAATTTTGGATTTATTTTAATGCTTGCAGGGTTTATTCCTTCATTATTTATTACTAAGATTTTTACAACCCCATTTAAAAATTTCTTTAAAAACTTAAATCAAGATGGAGACAAACCAATTGACTTAATAGGGAGAACAGGTATCTCATTGTCTACTATTACTGAAAATAAAATGGGTACAGCAGAAGTAAAAGCTGAAAACAAAAATCTTACAATTAATATAAAGCCTCTGAATAACGAAAAAATAAATTATCAAGACCAAATTCTTATTATTAAAGAGAGTAATGATAATTCTTTTTACTTTGTTCAAAAATATATCAATTAAACACTAAATAATTACTATGGATAATTTACTACAAATAATTGGAATGGGAATTGGATTGTTCTTATTCCTAGTCATATTATATTTTGCTATTGTAGCAATGTTCTACAAAAAAGTTCCTCAAGGAAAAGCTTTGGTTAGAACAGGTTTTAAAGGAGCGAAAATTGCAACAGACAAAGGTCTTTATGTCGTTCCTGTTTTCCACCGTGTAGAAATCATGGATATTTCTGTAAAAAAAATAGAAATAGAAAGATTGGGCTCTGATGGTCTAGTTTGTAAAGATAATGTTAGAGCAGACATAAAGGTAGCCTTCTTTATTAGGATTAATGAGGATGTAAAGGATATTAAAAAAGTAGCTGAAACCATTGGTTGTGAAAGAGCTTCTCATATTGACACCCTCAAAGACTTATTTGAAGCAAAGTTCTCAGAAGCACTAAAAACTGTTGGAAAGAAATTTCAATTCACTGAATTATATGAAGCTCGTAGAGAATTTAGAGACGAGATTAAAGATATAATCTTGGTAGACCTAAACGGATATGTTCTTGATGATTGTGCTATTGATTATTTAGAACAAACTCCAGTAAATTATTTAAAACCTGATAACATCTTAGATGCTGAAGGTATTAAGAAGATTACTGAATTAACTGCTGCCCAAAACATCAAAGCCAATCTAATCAAACGTGACGAGGAAAAAGTAATTCGTAAACAAGATGTTGAGGCCAGAGAAGCTATATTAGAGTTGGACAAACAATTAGCTGAAAAAGAAGAGCAACAAAAAAGAGAAATTGCTAACATCAAAGCACGTGAAGAAGCAGAGATTTTAAAAGTAGCTGAAGAAGAACGTTTAAAATCTGAAACTGCTCGTATTGCTACTGAAGAAAAGGTACAAGTTGCAGAAGAAAATATGCAACGTCAAATCATTGTTGCAGAGAAAAACAAAGTACGTACAGAAGCTGTTGAAACGGAGCGTGTTGAAAAAGACAGGGCTTTAGAGGCTACAGAGCGTGAACGTATTGTTACACTTGCTCAAATTGAAAAAGAGAAAGTGGTAGAAGTTGAAAAGAAAAACATTCAAGATGTTATTCGCGATAGAGTGATGCTAGAAAAAGGTGTGGTAGAAGAAAAAGAGAACATGAAAGATATTGAAGCTTTCAAAGGTGCTGATCGTGAAAAGCAAGTTGCTATTACTCTAGCTGAAAAGTCTGCTCAAGAGCAATTAATTAAACGAATTAAGTTGGCAGAAGCAGAAAAAGAAGCTGCAAAGCAAAAAGCTGAAGAAATTAACATTCATGCTCAAGCTCAAAAAGAAGCGAGTGAAAAAGAAGCAGAAGCAAGAAAAACATTAGCAGAAGCTAAAGCAAAAGAAGAAGCTACTATTGGTATGTCTGAAGCACAAGTAATGCACGCAAAAGCAGATGCTAACGAACGTCAAGGACTTGTAGAAGCTACTATTATAGAGAAAAAAGCAAAAGCAGAAGCTGCTGGTACTTTGGCAAAAGCGGAGGCTTTAAAAGAAGAAGGTATTGCAGAAGCAGAAGTAATCAAAGAGAAAGCACTTGCGCAAGCAACTGGAGACAGAGAAATCGCATTAGCAGAAGCTGCTGGAATTGAAGAAAAAGCAGAAGCAATGAAGAAACTTGACGGTGTTGGTAAAGAACACGAAGAGTTTAAGCTACGCTTAGATAAAGAATTAAAAGTTGATTTAGCTCATATCAATGTTCAGAAAGATATTGCAGATGCACAAGCACAAGTTATTGGTGATGCATTAAAAGCTGCTAATATTGATATTGTAGGTGGAGAAACAATGTTCTTCGATCAAATCATTGGACAAATAACCAAAGCTAAAGGATTTGATAGATTAGTACAGCATAGTGATAATATTCAAGATGTAAAAGATGCTATCTTAGGAAGTGACGATGTAAAAGGAAACTTATTAGATAAAATAAAAGACTTTGCTACCAAATACGGAATCTCTTCTGAAGATATTAAAAACCTAACTGTAGCTAACCTTTTAATGGACTTAAAAGGAAAAGCAACCAGTTCTGATGATGAAACACTTTTTGGTAACCTATTCAATTTAGCTAAAGGTTTAGGTTTATCGAACCAAAAATTATCATAAAAGCTAGATTCAAGAGCTTAAAAACTCTTGAATCTTAACTGTCTTAAAATTATAATCGTCATTCCGATGGAGGTACGAATGAAGGAATCTTTGAATAAAAAATAGATTACTTCTTTTCACTGCGTTTCAATCGCAATGACGATTTCCTGTAAAAAAAACCTTTTTACAGAGTACACAATGATTCCACTAGAATTCACTAAAAAAAGTACATGGAAAACCAAAACAATGCGCAGCAATTAGACGGCGGTACTTATGAAATCATTCAAGGTAGATTGCAAAAACAAAAGCAAGACCTACAAGAACGATTGCATAAGCTAAATGAAGACAGAAAACATGTTTTTGGGGCTATAGAAACCAAATTAATTGCTAACGATAGAATCAACACCGAAAACAATTGTATTGCTAGAGATATTGTGTCTTTAGGAAACATTTCTATTTTCGGATATAACGTTCACTTTGGATTAAGAACCGACATTAAATTATCGGATGTGTTTAGTATCTATGAATTTAAAGAGCAACACTTTCAAATTCAGTCTTTAGATTTATTAAACGATCCTGTTTTTATAGACGATTTTACCAACCTTTATAAATATTATCGAAATACCATTTTCTCAAAGTTTGCCATTATTGGAAACTACTTGTACATGGTTTTTCAATTAAGCGAAAACAAAAGCGATATCAAAGCTTTTAAATGGTTAATTAATGAAGGTAATTTACAGTATATAGACAATCGTAGTGAACATGAATATAAGTTTCCTACCCAACATGAGTTTAAATGGCAAGAGGTAACTCGTGACATGCACCGATATGGTACCTACTCTCATGTTTCTATTTTAGACAAAGTTTTTGTAGAAACTATTGGTGGAGACTTAACCATTAAAATTGAAGATAACACAGATGAAGGAAGAGGAATTCTTGCCGAACCTGTTGAACATATAGATCAAACCTTAGATGATGGTCAATTTCGTTATGGTAATTTAGGAAACCTAATTACCCTAGAAGTAAAGCCATTTCAAGAACCTGCACGATACTTTGTATACAATCATAAACTTCAAGAAGTTCAAAAAATTGATAGTATTAAAGACACGGCGGTTCAGTTACCAGATGATCATGGTATTATATTCCCGAACGGGTACTACCTTCAAACTGGAGAATACAAACTTTTTGAAAACGATGCTAAAGAGGTAAAGTTTCAAGAAAAAATAATCTCTCCAAACGGAGAAGACTTCTTATACGTTTTCTATGCAACCATTCGTGGTTTGTATATTTTAATGTCGTATAATATTATTGAGCAAGAAGTTAAAACTCCTATTATTTGTAATGGTTTTACCGTATTACAAAATGGAGAACTTTGTTATTTTAAAACAGAAAACGAACAAACCAAACACCATGTTGTACAAATTTGGCAAACTCCGTATTTAAAGGGAGATTTTATGCCTTCTCAACATGAAGATAGTTTGTTATATAAAATAGGAAACAAAGACATTGTTCGTGCCATGGCAGAGTGTCACGAATTAATCAACCTATTAAACAAAGAAGATAATTATACAGGTTTATACAATGATATTGCCAAAATATCTAAAGATATAAACGACACTTATTATTGGTTACCAGAAAAAGAAACTTCTCAATTAAACCTACCAATTGCTCAAATTAATGAAGCTGCCAATGCTGCTATTGAAGAATTTGAGAAAGTTGTACAGTTAAAAAAACAAGCTGAAAAGGAAACCAAAAGTATCAATACGAAATCAGAAGAATTATTTGGTAAAATTAAAAGTACTTCTTTTAAATCTATTGATGATTTTGTTGTGCTTTTAAACCAGCTTCGCACCTTACGTGGAGAAGTAATTAGCTTACATGATATTCGCTATATAAATGCAGCTCTTTTAAAAGAATTAGAAGAACAAGTTGCTGAGCAAAACAACCTTATTTCTAAGCGTTGTGTACAGTTTCTTTTAAACGATAAAGCTTTAGAACCATATCATAATCGCGTTGCAGAAAAACAAGCCGCATTACCAAACATTAAAAAGGTAATCGACGCAAAATCTTTAGAAAAAGAAGTGAATCAAATTACATCGGATTTAGAGATGTTAATTGATATTGTTTCCAATTTAGAAATCGAAGATACTTCTCAATCTACTAAGATTATTGACAATATTTCTTTGATATTCGCTACACTAAACCAATTAAAATCTGGAATTAAAAACAGTATTAAAAGTTTAGGTAGTAAAGAAGCTAAAGCTGATTTTAATGCGCAATTAAAATTAATTGACCAGAGTATTATCAACTATATTGATATTGCCAATACTCCGGAAAAATGCGACGAGTTCTTAACCAAAACAGCCATTCAACTTGAAGAATTAGAAGGTAAGTTTGCCGACTTCGAAGAGTTTATTGTTCAAATTATTGAAAAAAGAGAAGAAGTTCATGCGGCTTTTGACAATAGAAAGAATAGCTTAATTGAAAAAAGAAATAAGAAAACCGTTGCTTTACAAACTGCTTCAGAAAGAATTTTAAAAGGTGTTCGTAAAAAAGCATTGAGCTTTAATTCTAATCAAGATATCAACGGGTACTTTGCTGCTGACTTAATGATTAACAAAGTAAGAGACATCATTAGTCAGTTAAAAGAACTAGACGATATTGGTAAAGCAGAAGCCATTGAAACGCAATTAAAGGTTGCCAAAGAAGATGCTCTTAGAAAATTAAAAGACAAACAAGAGTTATATGAAGATGGTGAAAATGTAATCAAATTAGGACAACATAAGTTTGGTGTTAACAGACAAATATTAGACTTAACGATTGTTTATAAAAATGAGCAATTATACTATCACCTTACAGGAACTGATTTCTATGAAGAAGTTTCTAATGAAGTCTTACTAAATTCAAAAAAATACTGGAACCAAGAGCTCGTTTCTGAAAACGATAAGGTATATAGATCTGCCTACTTAGCTTTTAAAATATTTAAAAAGTTCAAAGAAGAAGAACTCATCAACCTAACAGAAGAAGATTTATTGACTTTAATTCAAAAAGAAAGCAGTAATTCATATGCTGAAGGATATGTAAAAGGAGTTCACGATGTAGATGCAGCTAAAATATTACACTTATTGGTACACAAACACCATGAATTAGGTTTACTAACCTTTACTCCTGACACAAGAGCATTTGCACAATATTTCTGGAACTCTTTAACAGAAGAGCAAAAGAGTGTCTATAATAATTCTATCAAAGCTTCTGGTGAAGTTTTAGCAGTGTTTCCAAACAGTACTGCTTATGATTTTATTATTGATGATTTGACGACCGCTTTGAATACATTTTCTGAAGAAACACAACTTTTTTCTACAGAACAATCGCAAACAATTGCTAAGTATTTATTCAACGAATTAAGAAGTGACAATACCTTCCATACTAGTAGTGAAGCATTGACTTTAAAGGAAACATTTATAAAAACTTTAGACAAGCAAGATGCACTTCATAAGTTCAAATTAGGAATTCAAAAATTAGAAGCCTATACAGACAAAATTCAGTTAGCTAAACAATGGATAAGTTCTTATATCATTGAAAAAGCTCCTAGCGATGTTGAATACATTCATGAAGTGGTTGTATTATTATTATTTGAAGATTTATCGGCTTTAAATCCGATTAATGTACATCCTAAACAAATCTTAAACGATTTAAAAGGAAACCATACAACCATTAATGAAAGTTCAATTGAGTTCGATTATCATCAATTCATTAAAGATTTAACACACTTTAATCAAAACGAAGTACCAAACTTTATTCAATATAGAGAAGCAAAACAGCAAGTTACAGAAGAACTAAAAGAAGATTTAAAACTCGAAGAATTCAAACCTAGAGTACTTTCTTCTTTTGTAAGAAATAAGTTAATTGACCAAGTATATTTCCCTTTAATTGGAGATAACCTAGCAAAACA
Source organism: Tenacibaculum sp. 190130A14a (assembly GCF_964048965.1). NCBI lineage: Bacteria > Pseudomonadati > Bacteroidota > Flavobacteriia > Flavobacteriales > Flavobacteriaceae > Tenacibaculum > Tenacibaculum polynesiense. Next base: position 2,892,796 of record NZ_OZ040189.1, read on the forward strand.
ATTGGGAACGGTTGGAAATAATAAACGTACCGATAGAATGGGAATGTTATTATTAATTTCTCCTCCAGGATATGGTAAAACTACCTTGATGGAATATATCTCGAATCGATTGGGATTGGTATTTATGAAAATCAACGGTCCGGCTATTGGTCATGAGGTAACTTCTGTAGACCCAATGTCTGCAAACAATTCAGCTTCTCGGGAAGAATTAAAAAAGTTAAACTTAGCTTTTGAAATGGGAGACAATGTAATGTTATATCTTGATGATATTCAACATTGTAATCCAGAGTTTTTACAAAAATTCATTTCTCTTTCCGATGGAACAAGAAAGATTGAAGGTATTTACAACGGAAAATCTAAAACCTATGATTTACGTGGTAAAAAATTCTGTGTAATCATGGCAGGAAACCCGTACACCGAAAGTGGAGATAGATTCCAAATACCAGACATGCTTGCCAATAGGGCCGACATTTACAATTTAGGAGATATTATTGGAGATACAGAACACCTATTCAAACTAAGTTTGATAGAGAACTCTTTAACTTCAAATCCAGTGTTACATCAATTAAGTAGTAAATACTTTGAAGATGTATATGCCTTGATTGATAAAGTTGAAAACAATACGCAAGAGGTTAACCTAAAAGGAAATCACACCAAACAAGAAGTGCAAGATTACACAGCAGTTCTTGAAAAAGTAATCACGGTTAGAGATACTATTTTAAAAGTAAACCAAACCTATATTCAATCAGCCGCAATGGAAGATAATTATAGAACGGAACCTTCTTTTAAACTACAAGGTTCGTATCGTGATATGAATAAATTAGTGGCTAAAATTGTTCCGATTATGAATCATGATGAGTTAGAACGTTTGTTATTATCTCATTATGAAAGTGAATCACAAACCTTAACCTCAGCAGCTGAGGCGAACCTTTTGAAATATAAAGAATTGATTAGTTCTTTATCGGAAGAAGAGCAAACTCGATGGGATGACATTAAGAAGATTTTTGTGAAAAACAATAAACTAAATGGTTTAGGAAACAAAAATGAAATGGCACAAATTCTAAGTCAGATGATGGCTTTTACAGAGAATTTAGAGGGAATAAAATCTGTTTTACAAAAAGGATTAGATAACAAAAATTAACAACCTACTACTATGGGATTTTTTGATTTATTCAAAAGCAATAAAAACGAAGAGGAAAAACATTACGATCCGATTGACATCAAAGTAACCGATTTAGAAAATGGTTATTTATTGGATTATGATTTAGAAACATGGACGGTTACCAAAATGTCTGAATATGACTGGGGAGACAATCATTTTTCTAGAGAATTTGTGATTGAATCTAAAGGGAAGAAGCGTTTTCTTCATATTGAAGAAGATGATGAACTGATCATTTCTCTTTCGGAAGAACTAAAATATCGAAAACTTGGGCCAACGGTTACCGATTATATTGATACTAATGGTAAACCTCCAAAGCAAATCGTTCATCAAGACATTACTTACTATTTAGATGAAGAAGCTCCGGGATACTACCGAAATGTAGAAAATGAAGATTGGGAAGAACTGATTTCTTTTTACTATTTAGATGAAGACGAAGAAAAATGTTTAACAATAGAACAATGGGGAGAAGAAGACTTTGAAGCAAGTATCGGAAACATACTGAAGTCTTATGAAATCTCAAATATTTTACCATCATACAACGAATAAAACTACCATGCGATATATCAACTATCTTTTGCTACTTACCATTTGCTTACTTATAAGTTCATGTGGCGCAGAAAGAAAACCAAAATTTGTAAAATCACCAATTGACAATATCATTACCAAATATATTGACAAAAGTGATTATAGTGTCATACTAGCCGATATGGACTATAAAGAAGACACCGATAAGTACTTTCATAAATATCGTATTCTTATTGAAGAAAAACAACCAAGCTTATCTATTGAGCAATTAAAAGATAGCTTAGCTGAACCTACAGATATTAAAGTTATTGATACTGATTGGAAGGAAGTATCTCCAATCACTTTTGAAGAATATCAAAACGACTTAGGAATGACCATTTTGAGTAAGAAAAATGGTAAACTAGACAAAAACTCCTCTCCTGCAGGTGTAGACAACTATGTTGGAAATCCGAAATATGGAGAATGGAGAACGCATAGTGATGGAAGCTCTTTTTGGGCTTTTTACGGACGTTATCGTTTGTTTTCTGATTTATTCTTTGGTCCAAGATATGGCTACGGATACGGGTACCCTAGAAACGATTGGAACGACTATAATAGAAACTACAGAAACAAAAAGTCTTATTACGGAACTTCGAGTAAATATGGTACTACCTCTTCCACAAATTCAAAAACCAGCTGGGCTAGTAAACCTAAAACTTTTAAAGACAGAGTTAATTCAAAAGTAACTCGAAGCGCTTCTGATTTACGTTCAAGAGGATATACTTCTAGCAAAAGTTATAGTAAAAACAGTAAGACTAGCCGCAGTGGTTCTCGCTATAGTAGATCTTCCTCTCGTTCAAGAAGTGGCGGATTTGGTAAATAACAACTAACTAAAAAGAATTATCATAGATGGACAATCTAACCGAATATATAGATTTTAACAGCCTAACCCACTCTTTGGGTTATATCGTTACAGCTTTCCTTGTTTTTTATATTGGAAAGTTACTTTACAAACTTGTAAACCCAAAGATTAATATTACCAATGAACTTATCGAAAAGGACAATTTTGCCTTTATTCTTGCCTATGTTGGTTATTTTACTGGACTTGTTATCATTTTAGGTGGTGCTATTATTGGAGAAAGTGCGGGTTTTACAACTGATATTATGCATATTGCTATTTATAGCATTATAGGTATGCTTTTACTGCATATATCACTATTTGTAAGTAACAAATTAATTTTACCAAAATTCGATATTAAAAAAGAAATCATTACCGATAAAAATGAAGGTACTGGAATCATTGAAGCTTGTATTTACATAGCCAATGCGCTACTACTTCATGGTGCACTTATTGGTGAATCTGAAAGTTTACAAGAAGGACTTTTCACCTTTGTAAGCTACTGGGCAATTGGTAATATTATGCTCGTTGTAGCTGCTAAGATTTTTACAATTTGGATTCGTTTTGATGTACACGATCATATTGAAAAAGATAATGTAGCAGTAGGAATTAGTTTCGGTGGTGCCATATTGGCTATTGGTATTGTTATTATGAATGCCTTATTAGATCCGTTTATTGACTGGACTACAACTATCGTAGATGTAAGTTTACAAACAGTTTTAGGTATTGTATTATTACCTATCATGCGCTTTATTACTGACAAAGTTCTATTGCCAGGACGAAGATTAACAGATGAAATTATCAATCAAGAAAAACCAAATATTGGAGCAGGATTAATTGAAGCTTTTGCTTATATAGGTTCTGCGATATTAATTACATGGAGTATTTAAAAAACAATTCATTTATATTAAAATCGGCAATTTTTGCAACTGGTTTTGCAGGAATTGTTGCTGAATATGTTCTTTCTACGCTCGCTACTTATTTTATAGGAAACTCTGTTTTTCAATGGACTATGATTGTTTCCTTAATGTTGTTTTGCATGGGATTAGGTAGTAGATTGAGTAAATACTTCAATAAGAACCTAATCAGAAATTTTTTATTGTTAGAGTTAGCGCTATCGTTAATCGTAGCCTTTTCTTCTGTATTGGTTTATACCTTAGCAGCTGTCTCTTCATACTATGAGGTAGTCATTTACTTTTTAAGTATGTTGGTAGGACTACTTATTGGTTTAGAAATTCCTTTAGTAGTAAGAATCAATAAAGAATATGAAGATTTAAAAACCAACATCTCCTCTATTCTAGAAAAAGACTATTACGGAAGTTTACTTGGAGGGGTTTTCTTTGCTTTTATTGGACTACCTATACTTGGGCTTACTTACACTCCTTTTATTCTAGGTTTGATTAACTTTTTTGTAGCTTGTATTGTCTTTTATCGATTTAAAGGAAAAATGCTTCAAAGCCAATTAAAACCAATGTTTGGAATGATCAGTGTGGTTTTGATAGTATTAGCTTTAGGAATTAATTTTACAGACGCTATTATTACTTGGGGAGAACAAAAAAAATACCAAGACAAGATCGTTTTTGCAACACAAAGTAAGTATCAGAAAATAGTTTTAACAGAATGGAAAGATGAACATTGGTTGTACCTCAATGGAAATTTACAATTTTGTTCAATTGACGAGGAGATGTATCACGAACCTTTGGTACACCCAATTATGCAATTACATCCTAATCCTCAAAAAGTTTTAATTCTTGGAGGTGGTGATGGATGTGCTGTTAGAGAACTTCTTAAATATCCTTCTGTTGACAATATTGATATGGTTGATCTAGATCCGAACATGACTGATTTAGGGAAAAACAACCCTATTCTAATCGATATTAATGAAGGTTCTATGAGCAGTAACAAACTCAACATTTATAACAAAGATGCTTATGTTCATTTAGAACAAGACAATACATCTTTTTATGATGTTATCATTATTGACCTACCAGATCCAAGAAGTGTAGAACTTGGAAGACTATATTCTCATGAGTTTTATAGTTTATGTAAACGTAAATTACGTCCTAATGGATTAATCATTACACAATCTGGAAGTCCATATTTTGCAACCAAAGCATTTCATTGCATTGATGCTACTTTGCAATCAGCAGGTTTTACTACAGTACCTATGCACAACCAGGTTATTTCCATGGGAGAATGGGGATGGATTATTGGAACTAAAAACAATCAAATTACCCGAGAAGAATTTAAACAAAAATTGCAAGGACTGAAGTTTTCTTCTATTCCTACAAAGTGGATTAATAACGAAGCCATGATGTTAATCACCTCTTTTGGGAAGAAAGATTTTTTCAATATTGATGCTAACGAAATAGAAATTAACAAAATTCAAAACCCAGTATTATATCAGTACTATTTAAAGGGTAATTGGGATTTATATTAACAAGAAATGAATACCACATATAAACATATAAAAGCACAAATTTTTAATCTACAAGAATGGATTTCTGAAACCAATCCTGATGTTTTAAAAAATAGATTTGAAGCTTTATTGAAACAAAGTAAGTTTACCATACTTGCCTTTAACGAGCATTACTTTGAGCAACAGGGATATACTTGTTTTTGGTTATTAGGTGAAAGTCATTTAGCTATTCACACCTTTCCTGAAAGCAATAAAACCTATGTAGAGTTAAGTAGCTGTAATCAAGAAAAGTTGGATTTGTTCAAAAGTTTGATGTAAACATGAGTACCAAACAAAAACTAATCGTTTTTGGAGTAATTACTCTTATATACAACTTGCTTGTTTATGGATTATATTACTTCGAATCTAACTTTGAAAACACAAATATTCATAATATTTCCGATGCTTATTGGTATTCGCTAGTAACGCTAACCACGGTAGGATACGGAGATTTTTATCCTATTACTTTTTGGGGAAGACTTATTGGAATCCTATTTGTTTTAGGAAGCCTTGGAATATTAGGATATATCGTAACAGAATTAAGCTTAAAAATATCAGAATACTTAAAAAAAAGAGAAATGGGATACTTTGGAACCGACATGAATAACCACTGTATAATAATAGGTTGGAATGCCTTTTCTAAACAAGTTGCCGAACAAATTATCAAAGCCAATGAAGATTTGGCTATCGTGGTTAATCAAGAATCAGATTTAAAAACTATAAGACAGATATATTCTGATAAAAAATGTTTTGTTTTATTGGCTGATTTAAATGACTATAACGCTTTAGAAAAAATAAATATCACCTCATCAAGACGTGTTTATATAAGCTTTGAAAATGACACAGATTCATTGGTTTATACCATAAGTTTAAAAAAACAGTTTGAAAGTGTTAACTGTGTTGTTGCTATAGAAAATATTGAACTAAAATCATCTTTCAATTATTTAGGTGTTCAATTTATCATTCCTAAGAAAGAAATCGTTTCTAAGTTTATTGCTAGTTATATTTTTGAACCAAATGTAGCTCTATTAACAGAAGATTTAATTTCTACTTCTAACGACAAAACTAACCTTGACATTTGTGAAACCAAGCTAACTAACAATCACAATTATATCAATACCAGTTTTCTTAAAACTTATATAGACCTAAAAGAAAAATCAGGAATCACACTAGTTGCATTAAGTAGAGAAAATCAATTGATAAAGAATCCAGAAAACAATCTGATTCTTAAAGAAAACGACGTACTACTTTATATTGCTAACGGAGAAAACAAACAATTTTTGAATTAACCTCTCATGCAACATCAATTAAATGATATACTCAGTAATACTCCATTGCTAAGAAAAAAAATTGACAAAATAAGTACGCAACATCAAGTTGATACTGATGAATTACTTTTTGAAATGATTAAATTTTTAAATCTAATTCATATAACGAATGAGAAATTAAGCCCGTCTCTAATTGTTGATCTTGCTTGGCATGAATTTATATTATTTACTAGGTATTATCATGAATTTTGTCAGTCTTACTACCAAAGATTTATTCATCACACTCCAAGCGAGAATAGTAATCCTAAGATCTTTCAAAAGACCATTGAACTATATATTAAACATTACAATAAACCTCCAGAAGCTATCTGGGGAACCTATGCTATAAAAGAGTGGGAAGATAGCAATTGTGGAGCTTGCCACAACTAAAAATTAACTTATGTATTTAGAAGGAACTATTACTATTGATCCATCTCAACTAACCGAGATAAAAAAAGTAAAGCCAACAAAGGCTTTTAAAAAGATTTTTCACTATTTAACTATTGGTGCTATTTCAGATAAAGAAGAAAGAGAAACCTTTACTGCAGTAGCTATCCTACAACAACTCAATGCTACTTTTAGAAGTTTAAATATTACCAATATTATCAAAATATCTCATGATGATATTACTTTTTATCATGACAAAGACGGTAAAGAAAATGACCTAAAGCACGCCCTAGACAAGTATGAAATTGAAGTGAACGAAGCCATGTCTATTCATTTCAAACAATTAAAGCTTGTTTTAGAACATGAAGATGATAATTTCAAATACCTTATAGAAGTTGAAGTCAACAGAGACCATAAAGTTGGTGTATACCCAATAGTTATTAAAGTTTCAGGGTTATTTAAAGAATTTAGCTCTGGGGATATATCTAATAAGATTACTGAAACAACCAGTTCTCAACAAAAATTTGATTCGTTTAGAGAGAAAAAAACAGAACGTTTTGATTATTTCTCAAACCAAATAAAATTGGCTTTGAAAAAACAAATTGAAACCGACGATATTCAAACCTATACCAAAACCAAACATATTTTACCTAAGCGTAAGATTAAAGATAGAAAAGACTTTCAACCAAATACCAACGGAGGAGGAATTTATGAAAGACACCATGGATTTGATGATTTTATTTTCTACAGCTTTATATGGTCAGATATAATGCATCATAATAACAATATCATTATAAAAGACGCTTATTTTGAAAATGATGAAGGCGAAGAAGTTGGATACTCAAATGAAATAGACACTTCAAATGATGTTTTTGACAGTGATTCTAATGAAAGTCTTCTAAACTCAAATACATTTGAAGAAGATCCATTAAAAATCAATGAACCTGAATCTGAGGAATCAACTAGTTGGTTTGACTTTGATTCCTTTGGAGGTGATTCCTTCTCAGATTCCTCTTCTTGTTCTAACTGTTCAAGTTGTTCAAGTTGCTCAAGCTGTTCTTCTTGTGGAGGAGATTAATTAATTTAGTTATTATGATATTAGCATTTGACACGTACTATTTTGAAGACAAAGCAAAAACCATTGGTTTGGAATTTAATCAATGGACAGACGAACAAGAATCGAATACATTCGAAGAAACTATAGAAGGTATTAGTGAATATGTTTCAGGAGCGTTTTACAAAAGAGAACTCCCTTGTATTCTAAGTCTTCTAAAAAAGATAAACTTAGATCACTGCGAAGCCATTGTTATTGATGGCTTTGTAGTGCTTAACGATGAAGATAAAAACGGCTTAGGAGGCTACTTATATGAAGAATTGGATAAAAACATTCCGGTTATAGGAGTAGCCAAAAATAATTTCAATCAAATTACGCAACATAAAAGAGCTGTTTATAGAGGAGAAAGCAGAAAACCACTTTATATTACTGCTAAAGGTATTGATTTAGATGAGGCTGTTCAAAAAATTGAACAGATGCACGGTGAATACCGCATTCCGCATCTATTAAAAAAAGTTGATTCCATAGGAAGAGAAAATAACGATTAATATATGTTTAACGCAACAACTAAAAATACCTTAGAAGAAGACATTTCCATTTTAGTAAAAGTCAATAATCATCCTTGGAATTACTTATGTGAATGTGGTGAAGCCAGTAAATTAAGCATTAAAGAAATCCAGAACTGCAATGCTATTTTCATAAGCCATGCCCACATAGATCATTTTATCAATTTTGATACTATTATAAGACATCAAATAGGAATTGAAAGAAAAGTTACTATTTGCGGCCCCCAACATATAGCTACGCAAGTTCAGCATAAATTAAAAGCCTATACTTGGAATCTTATACACAAAAAAGCGCTCTCATATGAAGTAAAAGAAATGATTTCAGACAATGAAATTGTTACCTATGAATTATTTCCCCCTCTATGGGACTTTAAAGAAGTTTCAAGAACAAATTCTAATATTCTTTTTGCTGATAAAAAATTTGAAGTTCGCGGAACTTTACTCGATCATAAAACCCCTACTTTGGCGTACAAGTTTATAGAATTCGACACTGTAAGCTTCAATATTTCAAAGACGAATTTTCAAGGAGGTAAATGGGTTAAAGAGCTCAAAGAAGCTTTTGACAAGAAACTAGATCATCAAATCATTCAAATTGAAGACGCCGAATACAAGGCTCAAGACCTTTTTCATCTTCTTGAACCAAAGAAAGGGAATACCTTAGGAATTATTATGGATCATGCACCTTCTGAGATAAATCATAAAAAGATAAAAACACATTTCCTTAATTGCGATACTGTTTTTATAGAATCGTTTTATAAAAATGAAGATCAACAATTCGCTGAACTGAATTATCATAGCTATGCTAAAATGTCTGGTCAAATTATGAAGGCTTCTGTAGTAAAAGAAGCTATTCCAGTTCATTTTTCTAGAAAATATAACTCAGAAGAAATTGAAGAATTACGACAAGAATTTCAAGAAGCTTTTACGAATTTCCAAAAACAGTAATCACAATTTTTCTCCTCCCTCCATAATTACGATGTTCTCCTTAACAAACTACTTCTCAAGTATTTATTTTTCAATATCTTAACACTATTTAATTTTGAGGGGTTTGAGCTATTCACTTAACGTTAGTAGGATATAAAATTCAATTTTAAGTTTTTTTACTCGATATCAAATACTCCTTCTACTCTTGTATATTTGCAGGAAAATTAAATTATGAAAAAACTTGATGATGGAACAATTGTCCTTTTTTCAGTATTGGGAATTATAATTGTTGTGCTCTATTTTATAGTTAAAGGTAGAAATGATTTATTGAAACGTGATTTCACAATTACTCAAGCTAAAATTGTAAAAGTAAAACTGAACGCTAATATGGGAACTATTAGTGATCAAAATCTAGCTACATTTACTTATGTCTACGAAAATAAACTCTATAAAAAAATAATAGATATCTATAATAGAAAAATTACTAAAGGGGAGTGTTATGAATTAAAAATAGCTAATAAAAATCCTAATATATTTAAAATTAATTTTAACAAAAAAATGAAGTGTAATGAATAGAGGATATATATTATTATTTTTTAATAGCATTTCATTTTCACAAGAAAAAAAAGTTTTAAAGGAATTATCATTTATGATAATATTTATAAAAAAGAAAATCTTTTCATTAAGTTAATAATAGTTTAGTTGAAGATTATATACATAGTAAAATCTCCTTTTTTGCAAGTTGTGCGAATTTATAAGTTAAACTTAAGGTCAAAAACTAAATTAAATCTATATTCCAAAAACAGTAATTACAATTTTTCTTCTCCCTCCATAATTACGATGTTCTCCTAAATAGATTCCTTGCCAAGTACCTAGGTTTAACCTTCCGTTCGTGATAGGAATTTGCACTTGACATCCTAACATAGAACTTTTAATATGCGCTGGCATATCATCTGACCCTTCATAATCGTGTTTGTAATACGGCATATCTTCTGGAATCATTTTATTGATATGGGTTTCAAAGTCCATACGTACTGTGGGGTCTGCATTTTCATTTATGGTTAAGCTTGCAGAGGTATGTTTTATAAATGCTTGGAATTGTCCTATTTTAATTTCTTTTAATTGTGGTAAAACAGCTACTAAAACATCTGTAATTAAATGATATCCTCTTCTATATTCTGGTAATTGAATTTCTTTTTGATAAAACTTCATACCTCAAAAATAACAAAAGCCAATGACCTAACATCATTGACCTTTTAAACAAACAACTTGATTAAAACCTATAAAATTCGGTTTTAAACTTAAAATCTCTTGGACTCTCTTTGCTTTTAGGGCGTATTATGAACGCTCCTCCCCAAACATTTTCGTTCCCTAAAACTTTCTTTACAATCACTCTCATGTCTTTGTATGCTATTTTTTCTATAGCCTTATTTATAGGAGCCCAAGCTGCATCACTACACGATGGAGGTGCTTTTATAGCTCCTGAAACATAGCTGGCTTGATAATAATGCATTAAAGTAGGCTTATGATAACCTTCAAAATGAAATGTAAACAATCCTTTTAGTTTAATATTTTCAACTTCCACACCTGCGGATTTCGCCATGTTTTTTACAAATTCCTTCATCCCAAAATTTCCAGCAAACCGTCTTCCTTGAATTTCCCAATCGTTCTTCCATTTTACCAGTAATATTTCATTTGCTTCATTTGTTATCATCAACTTTACAAATGAATAATTTGGTTCTATAGATTTCTCTTGAGCATTTAATTTAATCCCTATTAAAAAAAATACTAATACAATAAACTTCTTATACATACTTTTATAATTTAAAAAAAACCGAATAGGTCAACATCTATTCGGTTATCAACTAAATACTCACAAACGCTATTTATTCATCTAAATAGTCTTCTAAAACTGTAATCCACCCCTTAACTGGATCCAATAATAACTTCTCGGAATTTGCGGTATATTCTAATTGTATTGTTCCTTGTGCAACTGGATCTATGTTTTGTCCATCTTTAAATGCCCAAACAGTCACTTTTAAATCATAAACTTTTCCTTCTTGTAAATTATCTTGTGTCTTTCTTAATAATTCTAAGAAAGCATAATCTGCCACATTATTAGATGTATTTACAGTAACTTTAGGATAAAAGAAATAGAAATCATTTGTATAATCATCTAATTGAGGAATGTTTTTAGAGAATTTTGTACTTGTCTTTCTCAACGCTTCTCTATCTGTTTTTTGACCAGCCATTTCATAAGTAATGTTAAACCAAGCTCCAGGATGTGATACTGCTAATGGTTGTTCAAAATATGGTTTAAAAGCAACAGTCTCTCCTAATTCTCTTTTAGTAATAAAATTGGCTACTTTTTCTACTGGTTGATTCGATCTTGAATTTCTTAAGTAGTTTGTTCCCTTTGCAAACGCAACCTTACCATGGTAGTTCTTATAAGCATCAAAACGCATTAATTTCTTTTTCGTTTTTGCCATTTTAAGTGAACTTAATTCACTTATCATCATATCTACTTTAGCTTGTGCTGTTTCGATATCCCAAGTATCAAAGTCAGATTTGTTTTTTGCCATTACCTCTATTACAGTCCTTTTTGAGTCTAATGGTACAGATTCTTCGTACTTGTTTAAACTTCTATCTGTTTGTTGCGTTTGGGCTAAAACTCCTGGAGCTACTTCAAAAACTTCTATATATGATTTTGCTGATGTTGAGTACCAAACGAAAAACATTTTAACTTGTTTTTTTCTGTAGTAACTCTCCTTAAAATTCATTTTTAATTGAGGCTTCTCTTGTTTCTTTTCCCAATAATGTAACTGATTTACAACTTTCCCCTCATCTTCTTTCACAAACTTAAATCCAAATGCTTTTTTATCTTTTAATCCAAAGTATTCCCCACTTAAACCTAATTCATCATTTTCACCATTTAAGTAAGCGAATGTTCCTCCTGAGGCTCCTCCAGATTTTTTTGAACTTCTAGATGAACTCTTCTTTGAAGTAACCTTCTTTAATAATTTTTTAAATTGTGCATTAGATTCTGTGCTTGTTCCTAAAAACATAGCCACACTTAACATACATGTTATTAATACCTGTCTTTTCATTTTATTTTATTTATAATAGTTAATTAGAAATTCAATTGTACTGGTTTTGTTTGCCTAGTGATTCTTCCAGGATCTCCTGAAACCCCACTTCTTCCTCTACTTGCATGGGAATATTTTGGTGCACCTCCTTTTCCTCCGGCTCCTCCGTCATTATTCAGTTCTATATTCAACTGTTTTACCGATGGATCTTTTATCAAAAGAATATTTCCTCCTGCTCCACCATTTCCACCATTTCCACCATTAGGAGAACTTTTACTTCCTTCAAACCCATTCATACCGCCACCTCCTTGATTATTAACAATCAATTTAGTTCCTGTAGTCAACTTATAGCTAGCAACATGCTTTTGTTTTGTGGTATTATAGATATCGATCTTGTTTAACTTAACTCCCGTTTGTTTATGCGTAACGGTTTTTACTTTTATGGTAAGGTTATCTCCTCTACCTGCATGCTGTCCATTTTTACCCTGAAAAACAGTTACATGTTTATGTCGATTATATCCCCAAAAACCACTTTGATTTACCTGAATAGAAATATCATTAGTGGTGTTAATATGTTTAACTGCTTTTAAATTTGGATGATATTTCGAAATAAGTTGAATTGTAATTCTATCATCCTTCAGAGTTTTTGCATTCTCATCGACTCTTACTTCATCAATTGTATTACTACATCCCTTATTTTTTAGTGTAAAATCACTCCAAGGTAATTTTCCTCCAAGGTTTTCTGTAGATACTTTAGAACCATCTTTTAAAGTTGCTACCACTCCGTATTTAATTGCTTCTGAAAAATGTGCTACTTTTTTAGGTTGATTTACTAATTGAATTTCAATTTTTTGTACCTCTTTGTTTTGAAGAGAGTTTTTCTTCCTTTCAGCCTCTGCTATTGCTTTCTTTTGCTCTTTAACATTTGCTCTTGCAGAAGTTTGATTCTTAAAAACTGCTTTTGCATACTCTTCTACAAGTTTGTTTAACTCTTCATATTTTTTTGATAGACTTCCATTCTTAGAGAACACATACTTTGTAGTTGCCTGTTCTTTTCCATTCCAACTATAATACACCCCTAAACCATCGATAAATGTTAATCGATATGATGAAAACGAAAAATACGCTGGATAACCTGGAACATCAGGAATAAAGTTTTCATCTAAAATCCCAGCTCTCTTTACCAAAACTTTTTGTACCTCTGTTCCCTGTTTAGAAATTTCAATTGGCCATTGTTTTTTAACCTTGACCATTTTATATTTTTTGTAGGACACCTTTTCTACTTTGAACACAGTATACTTTCCTGATTGAAAGTTCGCCAGAATTTCATTCTGATTACTTTGCCCGAATGCTAAAATCGATATAAACGATAAAATAAAAACGAATAGTTTCTTCATTGTGAACCCCTTTTTAAATTCTTTCACAAATAAAACTCAGTCTTAAAGAAAATAGACCAAATTACTTCCCAATGAATCATTTTCTCTTCCAAACAGCAACTACTATCAAAAAACTAAACACTAAACACAACCAATTGATTAACAGTTACATAAATACAAACACCTTAATCTTTTACGAATAAAAAAAGCCAAAACTATATTAGTTTTGGCTTTAGCGACATCTTTAAAAACGTTACGTCTAGAACTTTGAAAGTTTTAATGTTTTTCCACAATGTTTACTTTCAATTTTAAAAATAATCTTTCCTTTTCTCCCATTACTTGCCCAGCGTACTTCTTTTCCTACCTTACAAGATATACTAGTTTTTGATCCTTTATTCAAAGTAACAAAACCAGAACCTGTATAAATAGATACTTTTTGTTTAGTATCATTAATCAAAGAAATACTGCTTCCTATAATTTCTATTCTTGAATCTTTATTTTTAGTATCTGTTTCTTCTACTTTATGAAAAGAGCAAAATACCAAAAAGCTGAAAACTGCAACAATTATTCTCATACTTATTCGCTTTTTATATTACCATTCAAAAAAAGAGTAACTTTATTAAAACTAAGACATTTTATTTCCAAATGAAGTAGATTTTCTTCCGAATACTTATGCATAAAAGAGTTCTTCAAAGCTTTCTTTATAACTTTTACTAACTGGAACTTTATAATTAGTATCTAGCGTTACTTCTTTTTCCTTCTTTGAATAGACTTCAATTTTATGCACGTTAACAATCCATGATCTATGAACTCTAAAAAAATCTTTGTCTTTACACAATAGATTTTCATAATGACTTAATTTTTTAGCTATAATATATTTCTTCCCATCGTTGGTATATAGATTAGAATACATTCTATCTGCTTCTATACATAAAACATCATTTATATCTAAAATAGCATAATCGCTTTTGTATGGAATTGCAATTTTTTTAATTTCCTTTTTATTAGCCTTAAGTACCTCTATTTTTGTTTGATTATAATCAACAGTTTCAATTGCTTTTTTTACTTTTTTCACAGCTTCTTGCAGGCGCTCTATATCTACTGGTTTTAATAAATAGTCAAGTGCTGCTACTTCAAATGCCCGAATAGCATACTTATCATAAGCGGTTACAAATATTACTTGAAAATCTATAGAAGGAAACTCTTCTAACAATTGAAATCCGTTTTTCTGCGGCATCTCAATATCTAAAAACACAAGTTGGGGTTTGTGTTTCTTTATTTCTTTCACTGCTTCATCAACATTTGAAGTTTCCGATACTACGGTTACTTCTTTACAGAACTCATTTAGCAAAAAACGTAAATTCTCTCTAGCATTAGCTTCATCATCAACAACTATGGCTTTTATCTTATTCATCTGAATTTGTATATGGTATTTTAATAATTACTTTAGTTCCTTCTTTTACTTGTTGGTAATAAAACCCTATATCTGTTTTATAATAATCTTTCAATAAAGAAAGTCGGTCTTGTATTGCCTTCGTTGAAAAGGAATTATTTTGATTCTGATTCCGTCTATTAATTTCTTTTGATGCTGCTATACCTACTCCATTATCTTCAATAATACATGTAAAAACATCTTCCACCTTAAAAGTGATTTTTACTTTTTTTACTCCATTTAATTTGTGCAATAATCCATGTTTTATGGAATTCTCTACAAATGGTTGAATTATCATAGAAGGCACTTTTATATCATAAACTTGTTCAATACCTTTTATCACATACTCAAAGTCTTCCCTAAACCTCAACTTCTCTAATTCCAAATATTTCTGTAACAAAGACAGTTCTTCTTCAAAAGAAACAAAACTTTTCTCGCTCATATTTAAGTTTTCTCGTATCAAAGAAGAAAACTTTGTTAGGTAATTATATGCTTCTTGCTTATCTCCTTTCAAAACTAAATTTTGAATAGAATTCATCGCGTTGAACATAAAATGAGGATTCATTTGTGCTTTTAACGACTTTAATTGTAAATGAGCCAATTCACTTTGTTTTCTAGCTTCTAATGCCACATAAGCCATTTCTAATTCATCTTTCTTTTCAGACAAAAGAGCTTCTTTCTTAAAATTTAATACTCTAAAATAGTTTAGAATTACAAAGTTTCCTATGAATACCATTAATGCGAGTACGATAGTATTTACAGAATGAAAAGGATATTCTCCTGTAATAAGCCAACGTGGTAAAAAGTAAAATATCCAACATATAATTAAGATAGTAATGCTAATCCATTTTCTATTAATAAACAACAAACTCACTAATGGATACATAAAGTATAGGTTTTCCATTAAAGTTAATGGCTCTGCATAATTGGAAAAAATAAAAGTTACAATGATTAAAGCAAGAATAAAAATGATTCTTGCCATTATATACATTCTACTCCTTTGTAATACATACACTAAAAATAATGTTCCAAAAGAGGAAAGATGAATTTTTAAACTTTGATAAAAATCTCTTGCGAAAAAATAATCCAAAAAAACAAAGCATATGATTGCTATACCCCATGTTAAACAGAAAATATTTAATAATTGTATTTTTTTCTGTTCACTTTCAACAGTATCATCATAAATACCAATACGGGTTATATTTTTATACCTCCCTTTCATGACTTACGCAGTTTTGTACGGAATTTTTATAACCACTTTTGTTCCTTCTTCTACTTTTTCATAATGAAAACCTATATCAGTTTTATAATAATCTTTTAATAAAGAAAGCCTATCTTTTATGGCTTTTGTTGAAAAGGAATTGTTATGATTTTGGTTTCTTTTATTAATTGCTTTGGAAGCCTCTAATCCCACTCCATTATCTTCTATTGTACATTTAAAAACCTTGTCAATCATAAAAGCAATCTTAACTTTTTTCACTCCATTAAGTTTATGAAGTAATCCATGTTTAATTGAATTTTCTACGAAAGGTTGTATAATCATAGAAGGCACCTTTATATCATCTATACGCTCTACCCCTTCTATTTCATATTCAAAATCTTCTCTAAATCTCAATTTTTCTAACTCTAAATACTTTTGCAACAATGACAATTCTTCTTCAAAAGAGACAAAACTTTTCTCGCTCATATTTAAGTTTTCTCGTATCAGGGAAGAGAATTTTGTTAAATAATTATAGGCTTCTTCCTTATCTCCCTTTAAAACTAGGTTTTGAATAGAGTTCATAGCATTGAACATAAAATGAGGATTCATTTGAGCCTTTAAAGATTTTAGCTGTAAATGCGCTAACTCATTCTTCTTTTGCTCCTCTAACACTTCATATGCGCTGGCAAGCTTCTCTTCATTCTTTTTATTTAAGGTTTGTGAATAGTTAAGTATTACAAACCCACCAATAAACACAGCTAAAATAATTACAGGGTTTTTAAACAATAAATCATAATGATTAAAAACAATATTGGGAATATAAAACAGCACAAAACAAAGCACTAAAAAAAATAAATTCGTTCTGAAATCCTTTATTATTAAGAGTGACATTAAAGGAATTAAAAAATAAATAATTTCTAAATTTTTACCTTTCTCTACATAGTTTGTAAATAAAGAAACCAAAAAGGTAAGTATTATTAAGAAACAAAAGCTCGCTAGTTTAAAATTACCTCGTTTCTGCGCCCAAAAAACTAAAAACAAACACAAAAATCCAATAAAATGAATTAAC
The DNA here is from genome assembly GCF_964048965.1 of Tenacibaculum sp. 190130A14a. Lineage (NCBI taxonomy): Bacteria > Pseudomonadati > Bacteroidota > Flavobacteriia > Flavobacteriales > Flavobacteriaceae > Tenacibaculum > Tenacibaculum polynesiense. The sequence continues at coordinate 2,910,220 of NZ_OZ040189.1, forward strand.
AAACTGCCTTGTATGTTATTAGAAAAAAACAAATCAGCAATTCCAAAAGGAATAATTAACAAGCCCCAAGTAATACAAAAGCTATTGAGCAATCGTATTTGTTTATGTTCATGAACATTTTCTTCATAAACTCCTAAATTTAAAATTTGATTATATAGTTTGGCTAAGCTTTTCATTTCCCGTTTTTATAAAAATGAAAGTTGAAATAATTCTCTCTAATTAAACAAATAAGTTTCCGAATGATTTAAAAACTCTTCCGAATAACTAAGAAAGCTTTGAATATGGGATCCTAATAATTACTTTAGTTCCTTCATGAACATCCTCATACTTTACTCCTATATCTGTTTGATAATATTCTTTTAACAACAATAATCTTTTTTCTACTAAGTCTGTTGCCTTTGAAACAGTTTCTTCTTGGTTTAACTTGGTGATTTCTTTTGAAGCATCTATTCCTATTCCATTATCCAAAACAATGCACTGAAACAAATCCCCTTGTTTAAACTTTACAGTTACCTTTTTAATTCCATTTGTCTTATGTAATAAACCGCATCGAACAGCATTTTCAATAAATGGCTGAATAATAGCAGATGGAATTTTAATCTTCTCTATTAATTCCTCACCGATAAACTCATAAACAAAATCGTTTCCAAATCGAAGCTTTTCTAACTCTAAATATTTCTTCAACATAGATAACTCTGCATCAAACGCTACATAGCTTTCTTCACTAGCCTTAATACTCTCTCTAACAAAAAGAGAAAACTTTGTTAAATATGTATAAGCCTCTGTTTTCTTATCAGTCAAAATTAAATTTTGTATTGCATTGATACTATTAAACAAGAAATGAGGATTCATTTGTGTTTTCAATGCTTTAAGTTGTAATGCGGCTACTTCACTTTTCTTTCTTTCTTCCAACTCTAAATAAGCCTGCTCTAAACTCTTTTTACTTTTTAAAAGCTCTTTTTCATGCTTTTTATTTAAGTTTTCTGCATAACTAAGTATTACATACGTAGCTACAAAAACAGAAAATATTAATACTGGTAAAATGGTCGTTTCTGGATAATGCTTAAAGTAAAAATTAGGAACAAAATAGAGTAAAAAGCACAGTAATAGAATTCCTAAGTTTATCCATTTTTTCTCTATTAGAATTATAGCTATCAACGGATAAATAAAATAGAAATTTTCAATTAAACTAAAAGGCGTAACATAATTAGCAAACACATATGTAACTCCAATAATAGCAGTTATAAAGAGTACTCTAGACAAGGTGTAAAACCTTGTTTTCTGTAAATAAAAAATAATAAAAATGAGTACATATGAAACTCCATGAATTTTTAAACTATCTATCAATTCTCTTTGAAAAAGAATATCAAAAAAGGTAATTACAAGAATCATAATTGCCCATGTAAAACAAAAGATGTTTAAAAGTTTAATCTTTTTATTCTCTTTTACATTGTTATACTTACAAACACCTGTATTAAGAATTTTATTAATGATTTGTTTCATGGATTAATGGATTGTAAAAACAGGAAAACAACTGTTTGTTTTCACAGAAATACACTTGTAATATATTGTATTTTTTTAGCTAAGGAAAGATTTTTTTCCTAATCCTATAATTTTACTTCCTAATTTTCTTTTTACTGATTATAAGGAAGTTTAATAATTACTTTAGTTCCTTCATTTACCTCTACATACTCTACTCCAATATCTGTTTTGTAATACTTTTGTAGCATCGACAACCTTTCTTTAATTGCTTTTGTTGAAAATGACTCTCTCGATATATTACTTTTTTCTTTTATTTTTTTCGATGCTTCAACACCAACTCCATTGTCGTACACAACACATATTAATGTTTTCTTTTCCTTATAAAACTCTAACACCACTTTTTTATCGTTTCCTTTTTTATGTAATAAACCATGTTTAATCGCATTTTCTACATATGGCTGAATTATCATAGTAGGAATTTGTATTGTTCCTATCTCTTTCTTTCCTAATATTTCATATGAAAATTCATTTCTAAATCTCAATTTTTCTAATTCAAGATACTTTTCCAACAATCTAATTTCATCTTCAAACGATACAAAGCTTTTTCTACTCATATTCAAGTTTTCTCGAATAAGAAGAGAAAACTTTGTTAAGTAATCATATGCTTCTAACTTATCTCCTTTCAACACTAAATTCTGGATAGAATTTAAAGCATTAAACGTAAAATGTGGATTCATTTGCGCTTGCAAACTTTCTAATCTTGAAGATACGAGTTGTTTTTGCATACGTTCCTTTTCCAATACTTCTTCTTGTTTTCTCTCTAAATCTTTTAATCGAACATTGAATCTATACCAGATTAAAAAAAACAAAACTGTTATAAGGCTTAGCAGAAACCACCATTTTTTATAAAAAGGCAATTGAACCTCTAACTGAACGCTAATTGTACTACCTTCTTTATTTCCAGCATAGCCTAAAGCCTTTAATTCAAATCTATATTTCCCTGCCGACAAGTCATTAAAAGTGATTTGATCCACACCCTTATCTAATATATCCCATTTTGATTTCTTACCTTCTTTGACTAATCGATATGCACACTGAACATTTTCTTCCGATAAAAAACCATTCACATGAAGTTTAAACTGTATTTTATTTTCATTGTATTTTAACTTATAGAAATCTTTTATCGCTACGTTTTTGTCATCAACTAAAATATTTGAAAAATAATAATCCCTTACCTGAACATCTTTGAAACCTTTATCTTTATTTACTTCAAACACCCCTTTATTTGAACTAAAAAAAACAGATGTATCAAATACAGCTATGTCGGAAATATTATAAGAATTAATTCCATCTCTTTTTGTTAGATTTTCCAGCTTGCCATTTTTTGTATTCAAAACTTGAATTCCTTTACTAGTAGCAATCCATAGATGATGTCCATCTGCTTTAATTACACTCGTTAAATTAGAGAGTAACCCATTTTTTTCTGTATAGTTTACATGTACCTTTTCATTTTTAATCCCAATTATACCATCTTTAAAAGTAGATGTCCAAATAGTTCCATCATTAGTTTCTTCAATGTCAAGTGCAAATATTGGTTTGTTATTGTGTAGAATAGGAGTGCCCTCAAATGCATTATTGTATACCTGAACTCCATCTACATATCCAACATATATCTTGTCGTTTGTTCGACTGTAATGAGTTGAATACGATCTCTTTCCACGAATTCTTGTCTTTTCTTCTCCCTCGTCAATTGTATTAATCGATGCATATGCAAAAGCCGCAAAAACTATTTTCTTTTCATTGTATAAAGAAAAATCCTTTGCATTTCCAAAACGAGAAAGTCTCTTATATTCTAAGGTATTTAAATCTAAAAGGATAGAATTCGAAGAAAAACTAACCAGAGCAGTATTCTTATCAATACCAATTATTGAAAATACTTTTTCACGAGACCCAACATCTATGTCAACTTTCTCTTTTGAGCGCGTGTTTAAAAGTGTTAAGTAACCATTGGTAGAGCCAAACAAAACACTATGATCTCCTACCTTACTCATTGCACTGATATTTTGAGTAATGTCAGTACTTTCATATTTATTTAAGTAAATATTCGGTATTATAAAAATTCCATCTCTTAAAGTAGAAAGCCAATAATTGTTATTGGAATCTTTAATAACTTTGGTTATTTGCTTATTCTTAAAATAACTCTTAACATGACGTATTTTTCCATCTGAATACTTACAAACATATACCCCTTTATCCGTACAAAACCATAAAAAATCTTCTCTTATAAAAATCCGGATAGTGAAGTACTTTTGTAAATCTATTGGAAGCTCAACCTTTATTAATTGGTTATTTCTTTCTAAAACTAATTTTCCCTTCTCGTTTTTATTTATATAACCATTAAAGTCATAACTATAGTGGAATTGCGTTTCATCAAACCTAAAACTTCTCCAAGAAATCCCAGAGTATTTAATGGATTTTTTAAAGTTATTTCTTTCCTTAAAATCTCTACCATTAAAAGAATAATTAAGCCCTTTTTGACTTAGATAGAAGAGTGAATCATTTCGTTTATAAACTGAAGCTATAAAATTGTTTTTATTAACAAATTGATACTCTTTGGTTGTCAAATCAACACTTAATATATACCAAAAATTAAATACAATTAAACGATTCTTGAATAACTTATAGTCTGCCAATTGTCCATTAGCTTCTTTTTCTAAATCAATAAAAAGTTGAAGTTCATCATTTTCAACATAAAAAAATTGTCCTGTAATATTATTACACCAAACCCTTCCTTGTTTATCTAGTTTTAAACCAAATACAGACAATGCTCTTTTTTCAGGATGGGTATAATTTTTGAATTCTTTTCCATCGTACCTAAAAAGACCTTTGTCAGCAGCAAGCCAAATATACCCTTTATCATCTTCCAAAACATCGTAAAATTCAATATCTGGCAACCCATCTTTCTCTGTCAAATGTTCAAAAACAGGATGCTGAGCAAATACTATACTAGAAGAAAACAATAGAATATAAAATAAGTATAACGTAACTTTATTCATCATACTCAAAACTACATTTTTAACTTGATACTTTAGTAAAAAAATGAATGTATTAGTTCTCTGTAATTTGAATAAGTAAATTATGTAATCTTTCATCTGAAGATACTGCTTCTATAGAAATATCAGGAGTAGTCTTTGCTTCCTCATTCGCACTTCCATCCGGATTGAGTCCCATTTCTCCTGTAAATCTAACTACGATACCGCTGTTAGGTAAAGTCAATAAAAGAGGATCTGTTCCAACCCCATCTCCATTAGTTCGTTCTCCTACTACTTTTCCAATTTTAGTAGTTTTAAAAAAGTGCGCTAAAGCCTCTGCACTTGAATACACTAAACCATCTACTAATAGATAAATATTCCCTTGATACTTTTGAGTAGACTTAGGCGCTATTGACTGTTCTGTTGAATAGATTAAGTATTCATTTGTTTTAAGTTCTTGTGGTAAGTTTTCTAAATCTAAATCTTTGTAGTTATACTTTTTTTTAAAATAACTTGGCTTAAACTTTCGTATTCTTTCAGAGTTTTTAAATCCATAATTGACTGTATAATTCAAGCTATCTTTTATTAAATAACTAACAATATGATCCATCCAATAAGTGGTATCTCCCCCTTCGTTTCCTTGAATATCAATTATTAAATTAGCATAGTTTTTTAGATCATTTTGAAAAAATGTTTTTAATCTTTTTGAATCTTCCGCTACTAAATCATAACTAAAAGATTTTATTCTAAGAATAGCAACATAATCTTCTTTCTTTAAGTCAATCATTAAATTTTGCGTTTCAATACCATCTAAATTTTTTTCTTGGCTCTCTGCTATTTTAGTATGCTTTACTTCTTGTAATTGTTCTTTTATTGAACTCCAATACTTAGTTTTAACAGTATCTGTTTTTTCAAGTTCTTCTACATAAGATTTATACATTCCATATTCTGCCAACGCTCCTTTATAACCTTTGTAAAAATAATCGTAGATTATAGTTGGGTATGTATCGGTATGATCATTATTTAAATCACCTAATATTTCGTTGATAGCAATAAAGAATTCTTTATCGTTCCTTGTTTCCGATATTCTCTTTAAATAATCATTTTTGTTTGCAAGCCAATCTACATTATTCAATCTTTTATTTATATAAAAATAAGGATAAGACTCTTTTAACTCTTTATACAAATACTCAAAATCGTATTTTTTTTCTTCCTCAGACAATTGTGAACTATTATTCTTTACACAACTCGTACCAATTACTGCAACCAAAAGAAGTAGTATGAATTTTCTCATTTTTTAAGTGACTTTAAAATATAACAAAGAAGGAATAACTGAAAACAGCATGAATTAACCCTTGATATACTTCCCAACATCACTTTTAAACTTCCTAAAAAGAAAAAGAGATTGTTCTAAATAAGAACAATCTCTTTTACAATCAATATAAAACTTAGGTGTTTACTTCACTTCTTCGAAGTCTACATCTTCTACATTATCACTTTCAGAAGAAGCATTTCCTTGAGCTTGTTGCTCTGCTCCATTAGCTCCAGCTTGTTGCTGAGCTGCATACATTTCTTCTGAAGCTACTTTCCATGCTTCGTTTATTTTCTCCATTGCAGCATCAATAGCAGCTAGATCTTTAGATTCGTGAGCTTTCTTTAACTCTTCTAAAGCAGCTTCAATTGGTTGCTTTTTATCTGCTGATAACTTATCTCCAAACTCCTTTAATTGTTTTTCTGTTTGGAAAATCATAGCATCTGCTCCATTGATTTTATCTGCTGTTTCTTTAGCTTTAGCATCTGCCTCTGCATTTGCCTCTGCATCTGCCTTCATTTTAGCTATCTCTTCTTCTGATAACCCTGAAGATGCTTCAATACGAATATCTTGAGATTTACCTGTAGCTTTATCTACTGCTGACACTTTTATAATTCCGTTTGCATCAATATCAAAAACTACTTCAATTTGAGGAACTCCTCTTGGTGCTGGTGGAATATCAGTTAATTGGAAACGTCCAATTGTTTTGTTATCTGCAGCCATAGCTCTTTCACCTTGTAACACGTGAATATCTACTGATGGTTGGTTATCTACTGCTGTAGAGAATACTTGTGATTTCTTTGTTGGAATAGTTGTATTTGCTTCAATTAATTTAGTAAATACATTCCCCATTGTTTCAATACCTAAAGATAATGGAGTAACGTCTAATAATAATACGTCTTTCACATCTCCTGTTAAAACCCCACCTTGAATTGCTGCTCCTAAAGACACTACCTCATCTGGATTTACTCCTTTACTTGGTGCTTTTCCGAAGAACTTTTCTACAGCCTCTTGAATTGCAGGAATACGAGTTGAACCTCCTACTAAGATTACTTCATCAATATCAGAAGTAGATAAATCTGCATTCTTTAATGCAGTTCTACATGGTTCAATAGTACGTTTTACTAAATCATCAATTAACTGCTCAAACTTAGCTCTACTTAAAGATCTTACTAAGTGCTTAGGCCCTGAAGCCGTAGCTGTAATATATGGTAAGTTAATTTCTGTTGAAGTTGTACTAGATAATTCTATTTTAGCTTTTTCAGCAGCTTCTTTTAAACGTTGTAAAGCCATTGGATCTTTACGTAAATCCATGTTTTCTTCCGCTTTAAACTCTTCTGCTAACCAACTAATAATTTTTTCATCTACATCATCTCCTCCTAAATGTGTATCTCCATCTGTTGCTAATACTTCAAATACTCCGTCTCCTAATTCTAAGATAGAAACATCATGCGTACCACCTCCAAAATCAAAAACAACAATTTTCTTATCTGAATCTGCCTTATCTAATCCATATGCTAATGCAGCTGCAGTTGGTTCATTAATGATACGACGAACTTTTAAACCTGCAATTTCTCCTGCTTCTTTAGTAGCCTGACGTTGAGCATCGTTAAAATATGCTGGTACTGTAATTACTGCTTCAGCAACATCTTGTCCTAAATAATCTTCAGCAGTTTTTTTCATTTTTTGTAATACCATTGCCGATATTTCTTGTGGCGTATATAAACGACCATCAATATCAACACGAGGAGTATCGTTATCTCCTTTTACTACATTATAAGGTACTCTTTCAGCTTCTTTTTGAGACTCAGAGTATTTGTTCCCCATAAAACGCTTGATAGAATAAACAGTTTTTGTTGGGTTTGTTACTGCCTGACGTTTTGCTGGATCTCCTACCTTACGTTCTCCTCCTTCTACAAATGCAACAATAGATGGTGTAGTTCTTTTTCCTTCTGCATTAGGAATTACTACTGGCTCATTTCCTTCCATTACAGAAACACATGAGTTAGTTGTTCCTAAATCTATTCCTATAATTTTACTCATAATCTTTATTTATACTTTTTTAAGTTTTTAATTCAAATTTACGTTTTGAATTAGTCAAAGTATATGCCAATACAGATTTACAGGAAATTTGACAGAAAAATAAAATAAATTAGTTTTTTTAATGACAGTGTGTCACAAAATCAGACATTTTTATAGCACTCATGCACCAATTTAATATTCGCGTAAGTATCCTTTAAAGCTTCTTTAACTCCATTCTCTCCCCTAAATTCAACTTTAGTAATTCCTTCTTCTAATTGAGGAGTAAGCTTTCCTTTATAATTAGACTTCATTAAATACCAATAGGTCTCTTTCAATCGGTATTCATTATCTTGTACAAACAAATGGTAGGTATTTAAAAGAAAATCAACAATTGAAATATTACTTATACCACACTCTTCTTCTACTTCTCTTACCGCAGTTTCTTTAACAGACTCTCCTTTTTCTATTCTTCCTTTTGGTAAATCCCACTTATTACCTCTATAAATAAATAGAATTTCATTTTCATCATTTAGTACCAAACCTCCAGCTGCAGAAATTACTTTAAACTCCTTTTTAAAATTGTTCCAATCGTTTTCTAAATTGTTACTATACAAATACACTCCTTCGTACTTTCCTAATTTAAGTTTATGAATTAATTCACTTATGGAAACAGTTTTTATAATATATACCGGGTATTTTTCCTCTTTTTTTAGTGATGAGGTTAAGATAATTGGCTTATCATTGACAAAAACTTTATACATTTGCGGTATGGATTTTAACAAAGATACGGCAAAAAAAACAGCTGAACTTCTTTTACAAATAAAAGCTATAAAATTGAGTCCACAGACTCCATTTACTTGGGCTTCAGGTTGGAAATCTCCTATTTATTGTGATAATAGGATTACCTTATCATACCCTCCAGTAAGAAACTTTTTAAAAGAAGAGATTGCTAAATTAGTAGAAGAAAAACACGGAAAACCTGATGTAATAGCAGGTGTTGCCACAGGAGCTATTGCAATTGGTATATTAGTTGCACAAGAACTAGGGGTTCCTTTCGTATATGTTCGACCAGAGCCAAAAAAACATGGTAGAAAAAACCAAATTGAAGGGCATATTGAAAGCGGACAAAATGTAGTAGTAATTGAAGATTTAATTAGTACTGGGAAAAGTAGTTTAAACGCTGTTCAAGCTTTAAAAGAAGCAGACGTTAATGTTAAAGGGATGGTTGCTATCTTCTCTTATGGTTTCGATTTAGCTACTGAAAACTTTAAAGAGAAAAACGTAGAGCTAACTACCTTAAGTAACTATGAGTACCTATTAGAACAAGCTTTAGATAGCCAATACATTACATCAGAAGAATTAAGAATGCTTGAAGACTGGAGAGTATCTCCAAGTACTTGGAAGCAAAACGAAGAATTATAAAAAAACAACATATATGAATATAGAAGGAAATACTATAACTGTACAAAAATCATCAAAAGAGTTATTTGAGTTTTTTTCAAAGCTTGATAACTTTGAACAGTTAATGCCAGAAAACACTCAAAAATTTGAGGTAGATGGAGATAGCTTTATTTTTGGCTTGAAAGGAATGCCAGAAATACGTTTAGTTATGAAAGAAAAAACAGAGTTTTCTAATATTACATTAGGTGCTGCGAGTAGTAAATTACCTTTTACTTTAGCTGCTGATATTAATGAAGTTTCAGAAAATGAAAGTAAGGTTACCTTAAAATTCAATGGAGATTTTAATCCAATGATGGCAATGATGGTAAAAAAACCATTATCAAAATTTATAGAGACCTTAACTGAAAATATAGAAAAAATTTAAGCGAATGAAACCTCTTTGAGGTCGAATTCTTTTAAAGTTTCATCTTCTAATTCTAATTGGAGTTTCCCTTCTTGAGAGACTCCAATTATTTTTCCCATAAATAATTTACCCTCCATTGTTTTAAACATACTCGGAATATTTTTTTTGTAAAGATTATTGAGATATCTAGTTTCCAAAATATCTTCTTCCTTTTTGTTTAATAACTTTATATTTGATTGCAATCTTTCCAAGATTAACTGAAACACCTTTTCTTTTGATATTTCTTGTCCTATAATATTTCTTATGGAAGTTGCATTAGGTAACTCTTCAGTAAAAAAATCTTGATTAACATTTAATCCAATTCCAATTATCGAAGACACAATGAGGTTTCTACTAAGTGAATTTTCAATTAAAATTCCACCTATTTTTTTATTCCCTGACATTATGTCGTTAGGCCATTTAATTGTCAATCTATTTATTCCTAAACTTTTAACCGCTTCAAAAACACTTAATGCCACGGCAAAACTCAAATATCTATGCTGCTCAAACAACAGCGACTCAAACCTAACAAAAGTACTAAAAGTCAGGTTTTTACCCTCTTCTGAAACCCATTTACTATTCATTTGCCCCCTTCCCTTTGTTTGACGCTCAGCAACAACTGTTGTAAAATTGTCAATGACACTATTCTCTGCCATTTCTTTTAAAAAAGAATTGGTAGAATCAATGGCACTAAGTTTGATTATTTTCATGTACGTTTTGTGGTAAAAACAAGTATCAATATTACATAAATTACTCGCAAAAAAATAATAACTTTGCTAAAACTTAATTTTTTTTAATGACAAAAAAACAAGCAACTGCAGATGAATTAATATCTGTTATAATTAAAGGGATTGATGATGTAAAGGGTGAGGACATCCAATTATTAGATTTAAGAGAAATAGACAATACCGTTTGTGATTACTTTATCGTTTGTTCAGGTAATTCAAACACTCAAATAAATGCCATATCTGGCTCTGTACAAAAAATTGTAAGTAAAGAACTTAAAGACAAACCTTGGCATGTCGAAGGAACGGCAAATGCTGAATGGGTTTTAATGGATTATGTGAATGTAGTAGTTCATATTTTTCAAAAACAAGTTCGTGAATATTACGATATAGAAAGCTTATGGGGCGATGCAAAAATCACTCAAATAAACCCAGCGTAATTGCTATTTAATTCATATTCAATTTATGAGCGATAAGAAAAAAAATACACCTAAATTTTCATTCAATTCATTTTGGATATACATTCCTATTTTTGTTATTCTTTTGGGATTAAGCTTTTTTAATTCTGGAAGTTTAGCATCAAGAGATATATCTAAAAATAAGTTTGAAGAAATCTTAAAAGCGAATGACATTAAGAAGATCATTGTGGAGAATAACAATGTTGCTAAAATCTTCTTAAAGGATGAAGCTGAGAAAAAAGAAGAACACAAACAATTAACAGAATCTCCTTTTTACAGAAAAGGCACACCTTTGTATACGTATAACTTCGGTGATTTACAAAACTTCGAAAATCAGATAGATAAAGAAAAGGAAAAGTTAAATTTAGATTTCGACAAGTCTAACATTGAAAAAACCAGTCTTCTTGAAAATATCTTTAACTTTTTACCTTTTATCTTACTAATCGTTATTTGGCTATTCTTTATGAGAAGAATGTCTGGAGCTGGTGGATCTGGTGGTGCAGGTGGACAAATTTTTAACATTGGTAAATCAAAAGCAAAACTTTTTGATCAAGACACTTTGGTTAAAACTACTTTTAAAAATGTAGCTGGTTTAGAAGGAGCTAAAGAAGAAGTTCAGGAAATTGTAGATTTCCTAAAAAGCCCTGAAAAATATACCAAGTTAGGTGGTAAAATACCTAAAGGAGCCTTATTAGTAGGACCTCCAGGAACAGGTAAAACTTTATTAGCTAAAGCAGTTGCAGGTGAAGCGGGAGTTCCTTTCTTTTCTTTGTCTGGATCTGATTTTGTTGAAATGTTCGTTGGGGTTGGAGCATCTCGTGTAAGAGATTTATTCAAACAAGCGCAACAAAAGTCACCATCTATCATTTTCATTGATGAAATTGATGCTATAGGACGTGCTCGAGGAAAAAACAGTATGACTGGTGGTAATGATGAACGTGAAAACACATTAAACCAGTTATTAACTGAAATGGATGGTTTTGGTACAGATACTAACGTAATTGTATTAGCAGCTACCAACCGTGCAGATATTTTAGATAAGGCTTTAATGAGAGCAGGTCGTTTTGATCGTCAAATCTATGTTGACTTACCAGATTTGCACGAGAGAAGAGAGATTTTCGAAGTGCATATTAAACCATTAAAGTTGGCAGACAATGTAAATATAGAGTTCTTAGCACAACAAACCCCAGGGTTTTCTGGAGCTGACATTGCCAACATGTGTAACGAAGCTGCGCTTATTGCCGCTAGAAACAACAAAGAAGCTATTCAACATCAAGACTTTTTAGATGCTGTAGACAGAATAGTGGGAGGTTTAGAAAAGAAGAATAAAGTAATTACTCCTCGCGAGAAAAAGGTTATTGCATTTCACGAAGCAGGGCACGCAACTGTTAGCTGGATGCTTGAGCATGCCGCACCTTTAGTGAAGGTAACTATTGTTCCTCGTGGACAATCTTTAGGAGCTGCTTGGTATTTACCTGAAGAGCGTAAAATTGTTCAAACAGAACAAATGCTTGACGAAATGTGTGCTACTATGGGAGGTCGTGCTGCTGAAAAATTAATTTTTGATAAAATTTCTACTGGAGCTTTAAGCGACTTAGAAAAAGTTACAAAGCAAGCACGAGCTATGGTTACCGTATATGGACTGAATGATAAAGTAGGAAATATTACTTATTATGATTCTGCTGGTAATGACTCGTTTGTCAAGCCTTATAGTGATTCAACTGCAAAGACTATTGACGAAGAAATTTCTAAGATTATCGAAGGTCAATATGAACGTGCTATTGAAATTTTAAAAGAGCATCAAGACAAATTATCTGAATTAGCTGATATTTTATTAGAAAAAGAAGTTATATTTAAAGACGATTTAGTTAAGATATTCGGAACTAGACCTTTCGATCAAGAAAAAGAAAACGAAGTTGTAAACCCTAATACCGAAGAATAGCTTACGTTTTAATGAATTTTTTTAAAAAATTATTTAAATCATATCAAGATTCATCTAGAGACAAGGAAATAAAAGAACAACATGTTAAACTTGCTCTAGATGATTCTTTTGTTCATCATTTTATTAATAAAGGTGGTAAATTTTTGTACTGCACTTCTTTTAATGAAGTCATTGCCAACTTTAAACACATCCTTCAAGAGAATAATTGGAAAAAAATTTCTTGTTCTGATGTTGATTTATTGAAAATTGCAAAGCAAGTAGACGTAAATACATTTGAAAAAAACGATACTAAAATACCTTACTTTACTACTTGTGAACACCTCATAGCTAATAAAGGTGATATTCTTTTTTCTTCAAATCAACTTGGTAGCAATAAACTATCTAGCTTAACAGATCATTTTATCGTTTATGCAACCACAAGTCAGCTTGTTAAAAATACTGGAGAAGGATTAACAGGTATAAAAACTAATTACAAAGGCAACATTCCTACTAACATTAGTTCTATAACAAATTATGTTAAAGAAAATGTAGAAGAGGATAACTTTTTGAATTATGGCAACAGTAATTCAAAAAACTTATATTTGCTGCTCTTTGAAGATTTATAATATGCGAGATCTTTTAACAAGAAGTGTTTCGGCACTTATCTATGCTGCTGTTTTTATAACAGCAATTTTCTTTTCAAAAGAAAGCTATTTAGCAATAATTGGTATTTTCTCTTTGATAAGTTTATGGGAATTTTCAAAAATAATTCAATCTAAAAATTATATATCATTTATAATATTAGCCGTGTTATCAACAATAACTGTCTATGTTTTAGATAAAGAATACCCAGCAATACTATTAGCTTTCTCTTTATTTTGTTTAGCAATATTACTGTACTATCTTTTTTCTTTAAAAAAAATACATTACTCAAATACACAACAGAAAATCTTTCTGAAGTATATATATATTGTACTTCCTTTCTTTTATTTAGCAAAACTTCCTTTTATCAATTCTGAATACACTCCTAGTATCATTCTTTACATCATACTACTCATATGGACCAATGATAGTTTTGCTTATTTAGTTGGAAAAAACTTTGGTAAACATAAACTTTTTGAAAAGGTATCACCCAAAAAAACAATTGAAGGTTTTTTAGGAGGACTTTTATTTGCCATTTTAGCGGGCTTTATCATTGCCAAAAATTCAATAATATTTTCCGTTGCCGATTGGATTATAATCGCCATTATTGTTTCTATTATGGGGAATTTAGGTGATTTAGTGGAATCAAAATTTAAAAGACAAGCAAATGTAAAAGACAGCGGTACTATCATGCCAGGCCATGGTGGACTACTAGATAGGCTTGATAGCTTGTTTTTCCTTGCTCCCTTCGTATATTTGTATATACATTATATAATGTAATATTTTCCAGACTTTATGGCAGATGATTTAGACATCTTATTTGAAGAAGCCTATAAAAAAGCTTCTAGCACTAATGAAAAATTACCACCAGATGTAATGCTAAAACTTTATGCTTATTATAAGCAAGCAGTAAAAGGAGATCATTTTTCATTCAATGCAAATACGGATGCCAATCTTAGAAATGCATTCAAGTTTAATGCTTGGAGGCAACTCAAAGGAATGTCTGAAGATGAAGCTAAAAGAGAATATATAAACTTAGTTAACACAATTATAAAATAATCCTCATGAAAAAAATCGTATTTGCTTTAGCAGTATTGGTATCATCTAGTACTATCATTTCGTGCAAAAAAGAAGCTAAAAAAGAAACTCCAACACAAGAACAAGAAACTGTTGTAGAAAAGAAAGCTAGCTATGTTTTACAAGATGCAAACAATACAATTAACTGGACAGCTTACAAAACAACAGACAAAACTCCTGTAAAAGGACAATTTCAAAAGGTAAATATTACTGCTGGAGGTCAAGGAGAAAGCGTTAAAGAAGCCATTAATAATGTAGAGTTTTCTGTTCCTGTGAGCAGTATCTTTACTAAAGATACTAGTAGGGATTTTAAAATTAAGAAGTTTTTCTTTGCTGTTATGGATCAAACACAATTACTTTCTGGTAAATTAGTTTTAGAAAACGATTCAATTGGTTATGCTGATTTAACCATGAACGGTGTCACTAAAAAACTTCCTTTCAATTATACAATTTCAGAAAAAACTTTCAATATGAATAGTGTGATGAAAATTACAGATTGGAACGCTGAAAAAGCTTTAAGCTCTTTAAACGAAGCTTGTAAAGACTTACATAAAGGTGCTGATGGTGTTTCTAAAACTTGGGATGAAGTTGCCATTGATATCTCATCTACATTCGAATAAAAAGCCAATTATAAATTACAAAAAAGCCTTAGATTTTATTCTAAGGCTTTTCTTTTTATTCTAACATCCAATTCAACAAATCATCAACCTCAACAATTGACCAACTATGCGGATTTCGATCTCCATTAGAACGGTATCCCTTTTCCGATGTTTCTATAAGCGCTACGTTCATCCAACCTTCTCTTTGCAAGCGATAGTACAATTCTTGAATTGTATGTGCATTGGTATCTTTAAAATCTACTTTCCTTACATTTTTATACCAATCTAAATCTGGTTCTATATAAAACCTAGTTTTAATAGTTTTTAATTGAGACATATTCTTAATATTTCTTGTCTTACTAGTATAGGGAGCTACTTTCTGAATATTTTGTAAAACTGAATCTTTATGAAAAGATTCTTCAAAAAAACTAATAATCCATCTTGGTTCCGACAAACGTTCTTCGGATAAATCTTTACGTTCTACATCTTTAAGAGAACTTTCATACAATCCATATAAATCAATCGGAGAATCTATAATAAAACTACCTTGTAACGGTAATTCTTGTGTAACTAACAAATATTGTGACAAGGTGAGTGCGATATTTCCTCCTATAGACATTCCTCCTATAAAGACATTATCAGATTCTAATTTATGAACCTCTATTATAGCCATTATATCTGAAGCCAATTTTCTACAATCTTCTTTTTCAATCCATAATCTTCTTGAAAAATTCATCATTAACACTGATACTCCACGCTTAACTGCTTTATCTATAATAGCAAATTCATTCTTTATAGTCGTAGCATTACCTCCTGCTCCCGGAAACAAGATTAGCACCCCCTTTTCGTTTTGGGCTTTGATTAATTCATAATCTTCCTTCTTAATTACTTTAGCCTTTGTTTCTTCAAAGCTACTCTTGCAACCTATAATAAACACAACTCCTAATAAAACATATATAATTTTCTTCATAGGTTTTTATTTTTTAATGTACACTATTCATCATTTTCTTTATTGGTAATGAAAAAACTACCACAAGTATACCTATAAATGATGCAATAACGCCAAAACTCGCATATACGGATACATATGAA
This sequence comes from Tenacibaculum sp. 190130A14a, assembly GCF_964048965.1. NCBI lineage: Bacteria > Pseudomonadati > Bacteroidota > Flavobacteriia > Flavobacteriales > Flavobacteriaceae > Tenacibaculum > Tenacibaculum polynesiense. The sequence continues at coordinate 2,926,425 of NZ_OZ040189.1, forward strand.
TACAATTGCTGAAAAGCCTCTCCTTTGGTTAGTATCATCTCTTTGGACAATCCTGTAACCAATGAAGTAACTTTACCAAAGACTCCATCAGAGAAAACCCCTAATTCTCCATTAGAAACTGCTGTTAGCTTTGCTATTTTTCCTGCAAAAAAATGCCCATAAAAATTAGCGGAAAACCATACTCCCATGATAAAAGCAACATATTTTATTGGAGATAATTCGGTCATCTTAGACAATCCTATTGGCGACAAAAATAGTTCTCCAACTGTATAAACAAATGTTCCGAAAACTAAATAGAACATTGGTGTTCTGGCAAATGCATCTACTTGGTGCGCAGACAATCCAAAAATAACAAAACCTAACCCTAAAAAGAATACTCCTAACCCAAACTTTACTACCGAATTTGGGTTCTTTTTTATTTTACTTAAATAAGTCCATAATACAGAAAAAGGTATGGCAAGAAGAATTATAAACCCTGAATTAATACTATTTGTTTGAGCAGCATTCAATCCCACTAAGTTGACACTTCTATCTGCAAATAATGTTAACGAACTCCCTGCTTGCTCAAAAATTGCCGAAAACAAGGTATATAATACGGTAAAATATACTGCTACTAATAGCTGCTGCCTTTCAATCTTAGTTACTTTTTTCAAAATATAGGTCAAATACATAATTAGAAATGCAGAAACTATCCACACCAAGTAATGTTCGAACTGATGATATCTTACAATCACTGCAAAAACAGGAACAGATAAAAAAGCACAAAGCGTTACTAAATACCCTGATTTCATTCCAAACCTCCTTTTCTCAAAAACTTCTTGATTCGGAACGAGTCCGTACTCGTCAAAAACATTTGCATTTAATCCTCTTTTAAACACCAACAATCCTATTAGCATCCCTATTCCTGCCAATACAAAACCGTAATGCCAACCATATACTTCCGCCAACCATGCACATAGCAGCGGAGCAACTGCTCCTCCAATATTAACTCCCATATAAAAAATGGTAAACCCAGAGTCACGTCTATTATCATCCTCATTATACAATTTCCCAACAAATGAAGATATATTAGGTTTAAAAAAACCATTCCCTACAATTATTAAAGACAAAGAACTATAAAAAAACAATGGATGTTCAAACGTGAGAAAAAAATGACCTAAAGACATCAAAACACCTCCTAAAACAATTGCTTTCCTAAAACCTAAAATTTTATCAGCTAACATTCCTCCTATTAAAGGGGTAACATATACTAAAGACATGTAAGCTGCATAAATTCCAAATGACATTTCATCTGAAAATAGCAAATGCTTCGTCATATATAATACAAGTAATGCCCGCATTCCATAAAAAGAAAATCGTTCCCATAGCTCTGCGAAAAATAAATATAATAACCCTCTTGGATGTCCAAATACATCATTTGTTGACGCTTGTGTTTTCATATAAATAAAGTTTTAGCGAAACTATTTTTTGACTAAAACTTAAAAAAGACTTGTTGTAAATTGTTATAAAAAATAAGGTTTGTGAGTTTCTGTAACTCAAATAAAACAAGACGTTAATAAATATTTAACATTAAAACACTCTTAGTTAATAGTATTACTATTAAATTTGCAATAAGAATAATTATTTATGAAAAATCTACTTTCAAACTTAAAAATAGAAATTCCAACTGGAATTTACATTAAGGATCCTGAAACCTCTGATTTGGGAAAACGAATCATAGAAAACAGTATTATACTTATAGAAGAGGTAGGCTTTGAAAAGTTCAATTTCAAAAAATTAGGTCTAAAAATTGGCTCTAATGAAAGTTCTATTTACAGGTATTTTGAAAGTAAACACAAACTATTAATTTACTTAACTTCATGGTATTGGGGATGGATTCAGTATCAATTAGTCATTGAAACCTACAGCATTCAAGACCCTAAGGAGAAACTTAGTAAAGCTATTGAAGTTGTAACAAAAACAACCAAGCAGGATAGTAATTTCTCTCATATTAATGAAATTCTGTTGAACCGAATTGTTATTGATGAAAATTCAAAATCCTACTCCACTAAAGAGGTAGATACCGAAAATAAAGAAGGTTTTTTTAGACTGTATAAAGAAGTTGTTAGGCGCTTAGCTGATATTATCATTCAATACGCTTCAACTTACAAACATCCATTAACATTAGCCAGCACCATTATTGAAGGTGCACTTCATCAACAGTTTATTCGACAACACTTTAAAACACTAACAAATTGTGATGATAATATCACTCCAACATCATTTTTTATCGATTTAACACTAAACACTTTAGCTAATGAGCGAAAATAAAATTCTTACCCCTTGGAAACGTTTTGTTGGTTTATTAAATCTTGAGAAAAAAGATACTTTTCAAATTGGTTATTATGCAATTTTTGAAGGTATTGTAGCGCTTTCGCTTCCTCTTGGAATACAAGCTATTATTAACTTGTTACAAGCAGCACAAGTATCTGCATCTTGGATCGTTCTTGTTGTACTTGTAACAGGTGGTGTTGCTTTTAGTGGTGTGTTAAAGCTAATGCAAATTCGAATAATAGAAACCATTCAGCAACGCATATTTACCAGAGCTTCAATTGAGTTAAGTTATCGTTTTCCTAAAATAAAAATGAAAGAATTAGAAAATTACTATCCTCCTGAATTGGCTAATAGATTCTTTGATACATTAACTATTCAAAAAGGGCTTTCTAAAGTTTTAATTGACGTTCCATCGGCATTTTTACAAATTATTTTTGCATTAATATTACTTTCGTTCTATCATCCATTTTTTATTGTATTTGGTATTCTCTTACTCCTATTAATTTATGTAGTATTTAAGTTTACTGCAGAAAAAGGGCTAGAGACAAGTTTGAAAGAATCTAAAAACAAATACAAAGTTGCTCACTGGTTACAGGAAATAGCACGTACAATTATAAGTTTTAAGTTATCAGGTAAAACAACATTGGCTCTTCAAAAGAGTGATGATCTTGTAAATGACTACATACAATCTAGAGAAAGCCACTTTAAAGTATTACTCACACAATACATTCAAATGATCAGTTTTAAGGTTATTGTTACCGCTGGATTGCTTTTAATTGGTGGGTTCCTTGTATTAAATCAGCAAATGAATATCGGGCAATTTGTTGCTGCTGAAATCATTATTCTATTGGTTATTACTTCTGTTGAAAAACTTATTTTAGGACTGGAGTCTTTTTATGACGTACTTACTTCTATTGAAAAATTAGGACAAGTAGTTGATAAACCTATCGAATCACAAAAAGGAACTAAACTTGAAGATTTAGATGCTTTAGAAATTGAAATTCAAAATGCTAGTTATTCTTCTACAAATAAAGAAACCCCCATTCTTAATGATATTTCCTTTAAGATTAATTCAAAGGATCGGATTTTAGTTCAAGGGAAAAGTAGCTCTGGAAAATCAAGTTTGTTACAACTTATTGCTGGAGTTATAGAACCCACTTCGGGGAATATTTTCGTTAATAATCTATCATTAAAAAGTTTACTATTAAATGACTATAGATCAAACTTAGGATTATCTCTTTCAGAAGAGACTCCCTTTGAAGGTACCATACGTGAAAATATTACTTTCGGAGACCCAACAATTACAGATAAAGAAATATATGAATTGTTTGACGCTATTGGATTGTCTTATTTTCTAAAACATCAACCTAATGGACTGGACACTTTCATTCAACCAGAAGGGAAATTAATTGGTTATACCATTGCCAAGAAAATCATTCTCGCAAGAGCCATGATTATTAAACCAAAACTATTAATTCTTGAAGACCCTCTAGATCAATTAGAAAAAGAAGAAGCTCAGAAAATCATCGATTATATAACAGATCCTTCTAAACCATGGGGATTAATTATAGTAAGTAGTAACGACGCTTGGAAAAAGAAATGTAATAAGCAAATAACACTAGTAAAAGGAGTTATTGTAAATTAAAAAGACCTTTATATGTTAAACATATCTAAGAATAGTATCTCACATTATGTAGATATCACTAAATTTAAATCTGGTAAAGAAATATTCACTAAAGAACATCATAAGCTCTTTAGAAAGTTTTTACTTGGCTTTTTAGTTGCCCTTATCATTATTTTATTTTTACCTTGGACTCAAAATGTGTCTAGTACTGGTAGAGTAACTACTTTAAAACCGAATCAACGTCCACAAACACTACAATCTCAAATACCTGGTAGAATTGAACAATGGTTCGTTCAGGAAGGAACTTTTGTAAAAAAGGGAGATACTATTTTAAGAATCTCAGAAGTAAAAAGTGATTATTTTGATAGTAAACTGACTGAAAGAACTGGACAACAATTAAATTCTAAAACACTGTCTGTTAAAGCATATAACAATAAAGTAAATGCTCTCAAAAAACAGATTGGTGCATTAAAAAACGAACGTATCTTAAAGCTTGAACAAGCTAAAAACAAACTTCAACAGTCTTACTTAAAAGTAAAAACTGATAGCATCGATCTTGAAGCTGTTAAGATTAAGCAGCAAATTGCCAAAACACAATTTGATCGAACGGTTATGTTAGAAAAAGAAGGGCTAAAAGCAGTAAAAGATGTAGAAGAGAAACGAGCGAAACTACAGGAACAATCTGCCAAATTAGTTTCTCAAGAAAACAAACTTTTAAATGCTCGAAACAATGTTTTAAATGCTCAAATTGCCATCAATAGTATTCAGGCATCTTATACTGACAAAATATCGAAAGCTGAGAGCAATCTATATACTGCAGAATCAAATGCTTTAGATGCTGAAGTTCAAGTATCAAAACTAGAAACAAGTTTATCTAACTACAGTAAAAGAAGTTCTTTACTATATGTTACGGCTCCACAAGATGGGTACATTAACAAAGCAATTAAAACAGGTATTGGAGAAACCTTTAAAGAAGGTGAAGCTTTAGTAAAGATAATGCCTGCTAATTATGATTTAGCAGTAGAAATGTTTATTGAACCTATTGATTTACCTTTAATACACATTGATGAAGAAGTACGTGTACAATTTGATGGATGGCCAGCAATTGTTTTTAGTGGATGGCCAAATGCTTCTTATGGAACTTATAGTGCTAAAGTGGTAGCTATTGAAAACTTTATCAGTGATAATGGTAAGTACCGTGTATTAATTGTTCCTAATAACCCAGACCAACCATGGCCTACTGCCATAAGAGTAGGTTCGGGAGCTAAGACCATTGCCTTATTAGAAAATGTTCCTATTTGGTTTGAACTATGGAGGCAAATTAACAGCTTCCCTCCTAACTTTTATCAACCAAAAAAAAATAATAACGTAGAAGCAAAGAAGAAGAAATAATGAAGTTAACGCATTTACTTATTACTATATTATTAATTGGATTTAGCGCAAACTCTCAAAATACGATGCTCGACAAACTGAGCTTAGAAGAGTATTTGGGATATGTAAAAAAGTACCATCCTGTTATAAAGCAAGCCAATTTAATAACTAGCACAAATGAAGCCAAGTTATTAAAAGCTCGTGGGGCTTTTGATCCTAAAATAGAGGTAGACTTTGAAAAGAAAGAATTTAAAAACACCGCATACTTTGAAAAGTTAAACTCAGTATTTAAAATTCCAACTTGGTATGGTATTGAACTAAAAGGGAGTTACGAAAATAATTCAGGACAATTTCTAAACCCTGAATTAAATACTCCTGAGAATGGTTTGTACAATATTGGTGTTTCTGTATCATTGGCCAAAAATTTGTTTATAAATAAAAGAATGGCAACCTTAAAACAAGCCAAATTATATTTAAAGCAAGGAAAGCTCGAACAACAATTATTAGTTAATGAAATTCTTTTTGAAGCAATTGAAGCGTATTTAAACTGGACAAAATACCATCAAAGCTTGGAAGCTTATAAACGCTTTAGTAACAATGCTCAATTTAGATTAAACAATGTAGTAAAAAGTTATAAAGCAGGAGACAAACCTGCTATTGATACTTTAGAAGCTAGTATTAATTTAAATAGTAGAAAATTAGATTTAGAAAAATCTAGAATTAACTATTTAAAATCGACACTAGCACTATCTAATTACTTATGGATTGGCGATAATACTCCTTTAGTTTTAAAAGAGAACATTGCTCCAGTATCGGATACATTTGTTCAAATTAGAAGTTTATTAAACAGTTCAATTTCAAGTACAACAACTCCGATTGAAAACCATCCGAAATTGCAATTATTAGAATTGAAGAAGCAAAACCTACAAATAGAAAAGAGGTTAAAAATCAATAATCTATTACCCAAGGTAGATTTTCAATACAACTTACTTAGTTCAAACGTTGATAATTTCGATTCTTTTAAAGCTGCAAATTATAAAAAATCATTGCAAGTTAGTATTCCGTTATTCTTACGAAAATCTAGAGGTGATCTACAGTTAGCTAAAGTAAAATTACAAGATATCGATTTCGAAATAGCTTCAACAAAAACTATTCTTTTAAATAAAATAAAAGCAACGGAACAAGAAATCACATCTCTAGAAACTCAAAACAACTTACTAAAGGGATTAGTGAAAGACTATGACAAAATAGTAAAAAGTGAAGAACGAAAATTTTCTTTAGGTGAAAGCTCGGTATTTTTAATCAATTATAGAGAGGTAAAGCTTATTGAAACACAATTAAAAGAAATTGAAAACAATTACAAATTTGCCAAGACACAAAGTAAATTTTTCAAACTTTTAGGAAGACTAAATACGTTATAGTTCTCTCTCAAATTCAGCTAGTAAGGCTTTATCAAAAGAAATATACTCAGGTAATATTCGTAAACGATATTTACTTTCTCCTATAAACGTAATTAAATCTTTTCTTTCTAATTTGTTATCGTCTTCTAAAGAAAGTATTGAATTAATATTATCTATAATTCTCGTTAAATAGGTTTGACTTTTAATCTCTCCTCCTGAGTTCACTATTATAGATTGTTTTTCGGCCTCTAGGTATTTTCTTTTGTAAGCAAAATTCAATAAGTTTCTGTATTGTGTTGTCTTTGAACCAAAATCAATCTTCTCATTTATTATACCTTTTGACGGGATACTTAACTGAATTAAAGACCAATCTAAAAAACTTATTTTCATTTCATTTGGTTTAGGCATACTTGCTAACTGTATCACCCAACTTGTTGCTAAAACTAAGAATATTGACACTAGAGAAGTCTTTGCTATAATACGTATTAGTTGATTGACAAAATCGTTGTCTAAGCCTACAAAAACATCAGATAATTGAGAAACAAATAATAAAGTTATTGCTATGATTGAAATAAACGCTACTAATTTTAAATCTCTATACATGAAAGTCCTGTAAAAAGAAACTCCCATTAAAAAACATAAAAAAGTGGTTAACAACACATCTGGTATTGACACTATTTTAACTCCTGAAATTACTTTATTTCCTAAAATTGAAGACAACACTAATGTAAGAGCAGCAACAGCTACAATAATAACAGCAATAATCTTAGCATTCTTTTCATTTCTGTAAATAAATTTTGGTGCATCATACACATAATATAGCGCTAAGAGCCAAAATAAATTATTAATTGTAGAAAGTATATTTACTCCTATTTGATTAAATAAGGTATCTTGAAATGAAAAATAATTAATCATAAAAGCCCAAGCTCCCGAAACTACCCAAACCAGCATTCCAAAACTAAAATACAACAATCCTCTATCTACTCTTTTTATAGCGTTTCCTTCTTCTAATACAGCTCTAAAACGCTTTCGAATATTATAATAGATAGCCAACAGTAACACAGCTCCAATTAGTGAAATACATATATGTGATAAGTTATGGAACTGTGTTACTTCTGTCATTTATTGTAAAATTTTATTTACTAAGTTTTGTTTTGCTTTTTCATCATCTCCATACAACCACTGTAAAACATTATCTTCCCACATCTCATCTTTCTGTTGCTCATTGATAATGTTTCTATCAATTGCTAAATCTAATATTTTTCCCGGATATGAAGACTGTTTATCACTCTCCATTTCTCCTAAAGGATAAGGATCATCTAATCCTATTAGCACTTGTTTCGCTCCTTGATTTTTAATTAACAAATCTAAAGACCCTGTATCATGCACTAATGTATCAAAGAATATGTTTTTATGCCCTACTGCTTTTCTCGGATGCTCTTTTCCTTCAAACAAATCAGGTCTACCATCGAATCCTTGTATACGACGTCCTAAATTCATTTGAGCTAATTGTCCCCCATGCGCAAAACAAATTCGCATGTTTGGATACTTTTCATAATAACCATTTAAGGTTAAGAAATGATATGCATCTGCACATTGTGCAAGCATCCATATCAAATGAAAACGCCAAGATGTGTTTTGGAGCTTGATAAACTTCTCTCCATCATATGGATGAATTTCAACTGCTAGGTTATACTTATTAGCTAATTCAAAGATAGGTTCATTTTCTTCATCAAAAATACAACGCCAAGTACCAATAGTATCCATATAATGCGTTGGTAAACATAATAAGCGCATCCCCAGCACCTCAACACAACGTTCTATTTCCCATAATGCTCCTCTTACAAAACCAGGGTGCACCACAAATCCACAAGTAAATTTATTCGGATTATCGTGTTGCACTTTTGCATTAAAATCATTTTGAAAACGTAAAGCTTGCTTCATTTCTTCTAAGCGCAATCCATTTCCATAAAGTTGCGAAAGATTTAAAACTACCGCATGATCAATTTTAAAATGTTCCATCCAAGCCAACTTTTCTTCTAAAAAGAAACTTGAATCTGTTACTGGTCTACTCCAATCTTTTTGAAGCATATACTTCCTGTCTTTATCTACCCAAAAGATTCCTTTATCTTTCATGTATTGCGGAATTTCCTCTGGATAAGGTAGCAAGTGCGAATGCCCGTTTATTCTAAGTTTTCGTTTCATTTTAGTTAGTTTGTTTTAAGGAAATCATTGTTCCTTGCATGGTTGTATATAAAATCTCTTCTTTTTCATCGGTAACTTTTGCTTCACAAAACGCCAATGTTCTTCCGCTTTTAACTACACGTCCAGTAGCAATAATAACATCTGCTTTAGCTGGACGTAATAAGTTTGTTTTAAACTCAACAGACAACACATCAGAACCTTCTTCCATTGTTGTGAGTGCTGCATATCCACATGCTACATCCATGATACTGGTAAGCACTCCTGCATGAAAAAAACCATGTTGTTGTGTTAATCCATCATTCTTTTCACATCGTATTTTGAGCAATCCTTCTTCTATATGAATGATCTCAGCTCCTAAGGTTTTCATAAAACCCTGTTTTAAAAAACTTTCTTTTGCTGCTTCAATCATTATTTTACTTTATTCGGAGCTTCCATTACTGTACCACAATTAGCACAAGTACATTTTGCTCTATCCGAGTAATACTTATCGAAAATAATAGGCATATCTGTTTCAATATTGTCTAAAGCAAACTCTTCTCTATATAATGGTGTACCACAATTTTCACAATACCACTCTAATGCATCCATCATCCCCTCAGATCTTGGGTACTCTATTACTAGACCTACAGTATTTGCTTTTCGTTGAGGAGAATGTGGAACTTTTCCTGGCAATAAATAAATATCTCCTTCTTTAATTTCAACATCTACCATTTCTCCTTTATCATCAATAATCTTTAACACCATATCACCTTCTACCTGATAGAAAAACTCCGGTGTTTCGTTATAATGATAATCTTTACGATTGTTAGGTCCTCCAACTACCATAACTATATACTCACCATCTTTCCATACTTGTTTATTTCCCACAGGTGGTTTAAGTAAATGACGATGTTCATCTATCCACTTTTTAAAATTCAAAGGTTGTACTAGCTTGCTCATGATTGTTTAGATTTTATAATGATTTCGTTCTTCCTCCGTCTACGGGAACATTAATTCCGTTAATAAAACTTGCTTTTTCACTTGCTAAAAACACTATTGCATTCGCAATTTCTTCTGGTTGTGCAAAGCGTTTTGCTGGCGAGGCATTTTTCATTGCTTCAGCAACTTCCTCTACAGACTTTCCTGTTTTATTAGCTTTGTTATTGATAATTTCATTCAATCGTTCTGTTCCCGTTGCTCCGGGTAATACATTGTTTACCGTAATGCTATATTGTCCCAGTTCATTAGCCAAGGTTTTTGACCAATTTGCAACAGCTCCACGAATGGTATTTGAAACTCCTAATCCATCTAAAGGCTGTTTTACCGAAGTAGATATTACGTTGATTACTCTACCATACCCTTCTTCTTTCATAAATGGCACTAAAGCTTGTACCAATACATGGTTGCATTTTAAATGTTGTGTAAAGGCTCTTTCAAACTCGTCTAATTGTGCGTTAAATACAGGTCCTCCTGCTGGTCCTCCAGTATTATTTACTAAAACATGAAAGTTTACATCAGACGTTTCTATTTTCTCTTTTAACTCTAATGGGTTAGAGAAGTCAGCAACGATATAACCATGGTGTTGATTGTTATTAGGCAATTCTGCTAAAACAGCTTTCAACTTTTCTTCATTACGAGCTATCAATGTTACATTAGCTCCTTCTTCTGCTAACTGAATAGCAGTTGCTTTTCCTATTCCTTGTGTACTTCCGCAAACTAATGCGTTTTTATGTTGTAATCCTAAATTCATTATTTTATGTGAAAACTGTTTAATACTTGATTCCCAATTTCTATAAAACCATCATATGTATTCGGCAACGTTGTTAATGTTAATACATATGCTTTTTCATCTTTTAAAAAATAGTATTGTTTAAACTGAAGCAAATTCTCTCCAATTTTACCTTGCCAAACCGTTTGTTGATAATCCAACTCTTTTCCTTTTATCAATTTACTCTCAATCAACTTACCTTCTGGAACCATTGTTTTAATTTGTACTTCAGAAAGCTTGGTATAAGATGTTAAAGTGAATCCCTGATTCTTAAGATCTTGAACCAGTAAATTTACATTTTCTTGGAACGTGTCATTTTCATCCAATTCTGAAAACAAAATAAAAGTAGAATTCATTTGTCCAGAAGTATCTAAACGCCACGTTTTTGGATAACTTATCTCAACTCCATTTTTATCATACTTCAACCACCCTTCCTCTTGGCCAAAAACAACTGAAGTTATTATTAAAAAAAGAGAGCTAATTATTTTTCTCATTATTTTATTCATATTTAATACATATATTCTTTGGTTCTGTAAAAAAGCGTAATGCTTCAAAACCTCCTTCTCTACCTACTCCACTATCCTTTTGTCCACCAAACGGAGTTCTTAAATCTCGCAACAACCAAGTATTTACCCAAACAATTCCTACGTGTAATTGTTTACTTAATCTCATGGTTCTATTCAAATTATTCGTCCATAAAGTTGATGACAATCCGTATTTTACATCATTTGCCATTGCTAATGCTTCTTCCTCTGTTTTAAAAGACATAATAGTAACTACCGGTCCAAATATTTCTTCTTGGTTAAGTTTACAATCATTACTTTCTACTTCAATAATTGTTGGTTGTAAATAATATCCTTCTTCATAATTATCAACTGTAACTCTATTACCTCCAAACAATACCTTTCCTCCTTCTTCTTCGGCGATTTCTATATAGGATTGTACTTTTTCTAAATGTGGTTTCGAAACCAACGCTCCTACATTAGTATCTTCATCAAAAGGATTTCCGACTTTTAATTCTGAAACTTTCAGAACAAAATCTTTTTTAAATTGCTCATAGATACTTTCTTCAACAAAAATCCTACTTCCGCATAAACAAATTTGTCCTTGATTAGCAAATGAAGAACGTACCGTAGTAGTTAACATTTTATCGTAATCACAATCTGCAAAAATGATATTCGGATTCTTACCTCCTAATTCTAAAGAGAGCTTTTTAAACATTGGAGCCGCTACGCGAGCTATATGAGCTCCTGTTGTAGTTCCTCCTGTAAATGATATAGCTTTTATATTTGGATGTTCAACAATTGCTTGACCTGTTGTTCCTCCTAACCCATGTACTATGTTTAATACTCCCTTAGGAAGCCCTGCTTCATTACATATTTCTCCTAGCAAATATGCTGTCATCGGAGTTACTTCACTTGGTTTTGCAACTACACAATTCCCTGCTGCAATGGCTGGTGCTATTTTCCAAGTAAACAAATACAATGGTAAATTCCAAGGAGAGATACAACCTACAACTCCAATTGGCTGACGTAATGTAAAATTCATCGCATCTAAGCCTACGCTTTCATGGGCCTCTGAAGAAAATTGCGTTATGGCATTTGCAAAAAACTGAAAATTTGACGATGCTCTTGGGATGTCAATAGCCGTTGCTAAACTCAATGGTTTTCCATTGTCTTTTGCCTCTGCTTCTGCCAATTCAGGTAATTTATTTTGAATGAGCTGTGCTATTTTAGCCATAATCTTACTTCTTTCTTCAAGAGAAGTATTTGACCAAGCTGGAAAAGCGTCTTTTGCTGCTTGATACGCTAACGCTACGTCCTCTTTTGAAGAGTTAGGTATTTCCCCGTATACTTCTCCAATAGACGGATTATAATTATCTATATAATTGCCATTAATAGGACTAACAAACGCTCCGTTTATATAATTTTTAATGTTTTGCATTTTAACTAACCATCTTTTTTTCGAGCCATCCCATTGGAATTTCTTGGTTACAAAATTCTAAATGAATGACTCTTCTATCATATGCTGAAACCGACTTTGAAGAAGCATGCAACAATAAAGGGTTCATTAACATCACTCCTCCTTTTTCAACAACACATAACTCTTCATTTCCTAAAGAGCTTTTATCAAAGCTCTCATCTACTCTAATAATTCCTTTTGAATGTGTTTTAGGGATAACACTTAAAGCACCATTTGTTTCATCAGTTTTATCTAAATGAATTCTAAATGTAATTGTTTTATCTAAAATCTCAGTTGGTGGAATTACTCCGAGTTGACCATTCTTTTTAGTCCAATTTGTATATCCATCCTCCTTAAACTTTCTTGATACACTTACACTCAAATCTTGATGCATACTCACAAACCAATTAGATTTACTTGGTTTGTTAAAGAAAATTGCTTTGGATAAGAAATATTCTTTATCACAAATCGAATTGTATAACTTCTTGAACTTCTCATTACTAAAAATCACGTCCATTATTTCAGGTTTTTTGGTAACGAGTTGCCTTATTGCATACTCCTTTTCTGAAGTTTCAATCAACAACAATAATCGTTGAATTTCTTTATTACTAAAAATACATTCAGTAATTGAGAACCCTTGATTTGTTAATGCTTTTTTATGTTGATTGAAACTCATCCTTGTGTATTAAGATTTAGGCTTATAAGCCACTACTTTTATTTCAATTAACAAATGAGGGTGTGGTAGTTGATGTACTGCTACAGTTGTTCTTGTAGGGCCATTATAATCAAAATATTCAGCATATACTTTATTATAACCTCCAAAATCATTCATATTTACTAAAAACGAGGTTACATCAACAATATCAGATAAATCTGCTCCTACTTCTTGTAAGATATCTCTAATATTTTCTATTACAGCCTTTGTTTGTTTTTTAATATCCAAGTTGGTTGTTCCAAATTCATCTACCTCTACTCCTTCAAAAGAATTATCAGGTCTACGAGAACTTGTTCCAGACACATAGATAAAGTCTCCTACTTGTTTTACATGCGGAAATTTCCCTCTTGGTATTGCTTTTCCTTTAATTACTTTACTGTCCATAATATTATTTTAACGTCATTGGTAAACTTGTAAAAGTTGAAGCAATCTTTTAAAAGATTACTTCGTCGCTTCTCTCCTTGTAATGACGATTTTAATTTTTCGTTGCCAATTCTAACAACTTTATTGTTGTTTTATAATTTCTTGTTGTAGCTATTACACCTAGCTTCTTTTCAATAACATTGTTCGTTAGTTTTGTTTTTCCAAATCCAGAAGAGCAATACAAATAGACCATATCATCTTCTATTTTATATTTATCATCATTGATTCCTTTTACTTCTATTTCTTCTTTAGAAGGAACTTTGTTTAAAAATGAAAATGCTACTATTTTTTCATTTTCTATTGGAAAAGGATACTTATCAATCGTTTTTTTCCATTCTTCAGGTGTTCTTGCTAACACAGGAATATCAAATCCAAATTTCTCTTTGATACCTAAATGAACTTTATCACAAACTTTAACTTTTGATTCGTCTGTATCTAGAACAATGTTTCCACTCTGAATATAGGTTTGTACATTTTGAAAACCTAAAGTATTTAATACTTCTCTAAGTTCTGCCATGGGAATTTTATTCTTCCCCGACACATTAATGCCTCTAAGTAAAACAATATACCTATTCATTATTTGAGTCCTGCTACTTTATCTTCCTCTAAAATCTCAATGGTTTCTTCTTGTACTTTCTTTAACACCACCTTTAACTCTTCTTTTGTCATATCTAAAGAAGTTGTTACTTCCTTATCTGCAATAAGATTTAATAGTGCCTTATCTTGGGCTCTTCCTTTTTTCATTGCATTCGCATATGGAATTTCTTCATTAAAGGTAACCATCGAATATTTAGAAAAATATTCTGATGGAAAGTTACTTTCTAAATCCATTTCAATCTTTCGTTTTTGTTTGAACAAAGGATTTGCTACATGATCTCGCATTTCATAATAGTTATCAATTGCTAAATCAGCAATGGCATCGGTATCTTCTTTTCTTGCATTTTGATATACTGAAAACACCTTTTCCCAATCTCCTTCATACTCCTCTAAAATAGCATCAAAAACAGTAACATCCTCAAAAGAAGCGTTCATCCCTTGTCCATAAAATGGTACTATGGCATGTGCTGCATCTCCCATTAACATTGTTTTGTTTTGATACATCCAAGGAGAACATTTTACGGTTCCCAGTGCTCCTGTTGGATTATTAAAAAACTCATCTTTTATATTAGGAATCAATGCCAAAGCATCTGGAAACTCATTTTCAAAGAAACTTGAAATCTTTTCTTCCGAAGTTAAGTTATTAAAGTTATACTCGCCTTCATCATAACTTAAGAATAGTGTTACCGTAAAACTTCCATCTAAATTTGGTAAGGCTATTAACATATATTGTCCACGTGGCCAAATATGTAAATGATCTTTGCTTATTTGATGATTCCCGAGTTTATCGGCTGGAATTTCTAATTCTTTGTACCCATGTGTTAAATAGTTTTGCGAATAACTAAATAAGAATTTTTTTTCTAAATAATAACTCTTGCGTAATACTGACCCTGCTCCATCTGTTCCAAAAACAACATCTGCATCTACAGAAAATTCTTCTTTGGTAATATAACTCTTAAAATGAACGATTGTATTCTCGATATCTACTGAAGTACATTTTGTATTGAAATGAATGGTTACATTTTTATGTTTTTCCGCTTCCGTAAGCAAAATTCCATTTAAGTCTCCTCTTGAGATTGAATTGATATATTCGTTTTCTCTTCCTGAATAATTAGAGGCAAAGGTATTTCCTTCTTTATCATGAATTAATCGCCCATACATAGGAATACAAATCTCTCTAGCCTTTTCCTCGACACCAGCCAATCTCAATGCTTTAAAACCTCTATCTGATAATGCTAAGTTTATTGAACGCCCTGCAGAAATATCGGTAGTTCTTAAATCAGGCCTACTTTCATACACAGAAACCTTATATCCTCTTTGTGCCAAACGAAGTGCTAATAAACTTCCACACAATCCCGCTCCTATAATTACAATATTATCTTTTTTGCTCATTCTCTTTTAATTCTTTTGACCTATAAATAAACTCAACATTAATATCACTGGAATAATAAATGTCAAATACTTAAATACCTTCTTTAATATTTCTGATTCTTTTACATTTATCATTCTGTCCATCATTTCAACCACTAATAAAACCAGATTACTTCCTATAAACCAATACACAACTTCTAAAACAACTATATCTTTCTTAAAAACTGTAATAAAAAAACTTAAAACCAATACTATAACTATTAATCCAAGCAACAGTAAGTTCATGTTTTTTCTTGTTTGATTCCAATAGTCAATTTTTCTTTTATTCATTTTACAATAATCCTTTTAAAATCTCTACCATTCTAAATACGTCTTCAAAACTATTGTACATTGGTACAGGTGCACAACGTATAACATCTGGCTCTCTCCAGTCGGTTATTACATTTTTTTCCGTGAGTTTATGATGTAAACTTTTATCAGCATTCTTCACTTGAATGGATAATTGACATCCCCTTTCTTTAGGATTACTAGGAGTTATTACCTTAATTCTATCGGTATCAATTTGGTTTACTAAAAACTCAAAATATCCAGTTAATCTCTCTGATTTTTCTCTTAAAGCTGCCATTCCAACCTTGTCAAATAAATCTAAGGATGAACGTATAGCTGCCATTGATAAAATTGGCGGATTACTCAGTTGCCATCCTTCTCCTCCCGCCATTACATCAAAAGGCTGACGCATGTTAAAACGGGTTTCTTTATTGTGATTCCACCATCCTGCAAATCGAGGTAATTCTTTATTATACGCATGTTTTTCGTGCACAAACAACCCTGCTAAACTACCTGGACCAGAGTTTAAATATTTATAAGTACACCAAGCGGCAAAATCTACTCCACTTTCATGTAATTCAGGAGAAATATTTCCAGCTCCATGCGCTAAATCAATCCCTACAAAACAGTCTTTAGCATGACCTATTTCTGCAATTCGTTTTAAATCTAGATATTGTCCGGTATAATAGTTTACACCACCAATTAGTAGTAACGCTATTTGATCTCCCTGTTCAGAGACGATTTGTTCCAAATCTTCTATTCTAAGTAATTCCTCCCCTTCTCTTGGCCTCCATTCTATCAATCCCTCTTCTGGATCAAATCCATGAAACTTTAGCTGTGATTGCACTGCATATCTATCTGAAGGAAAGGCATCTGATTCTATCACAATTTTAAACTTGGTTTTGGTTGGTTGGTAAAAAGAAACCATTAACAAATGAAGATTGGTTGTAAGTGTATTCATTATAACTACTTCCAATGGCTTTGCCCCAACAATTGTTGCCATTTTTTCTGTAAGAAATTCATGATATGGCATCCATGGATTCTTCGCTTCGAAATGCCCTTCAACTCCATACTTAGCCCAATCATCTAACTCTTGCTGAATGTATTGCTGTGTTTGTTTTGGCTGTAACCCTAAGGAGTTTCCTGTAAAGTATAACCAATCATTCCCTTCTTTATCTTTTGGTATATGAAACTGATCTCGTAAATAACTTAATTTATCTTCCTTATCTAATTGTTGTGCGTATTCTAATGTTGCTTTGTACATGCTGCTTTTTATTTCAAAAAACCTTTTCTAAAAGAACACTAAAGATACTCTATTTCCGATCAAAATAAAAAACCAAAGTGTTTCACATTATGAAACGGCGTTTTATAAATCTAAACATTTTTTTTATCTTGGTCAACACATTTTTTATTTTTATGAGCGACAATGACAAAAAAGTAAATCAATCTGTAGTAAAGGCTTTTGCTCTACTTGATGCTTTTACAAACGAAAAAACTACCTGGGGTGTACGTGAATTAGCTTTAAAAACAGGTTATAATAAAAGCACCACGTATCGTTTACTAAACACTTTAGCCGCTTTAAACATTGTTCATCAAAACGACAATGAAAAATATAGCTTAGGAAGTAAACTGTTCGAATTAGGAAATAGGGTAGCCATATACAAGGCTATTTCGAAATCAACGAATACGCCTATTAAAAATGTTGCTCTAGAAATTCAGGAAACTGTATTGTTAAGTATCTTAAAAGAAGACCAAGTATTTCACATCAATAAAGCTGATAGTTTACATGGGTTAAAAATAAATACTTCCATCGGTTCTTACCAACCTATTCATGCTACAGCATCTGGTAAACTACTACTCGCTTTTTCTAATAAAGAAACACAGCATGAAATTTTAAAAAGAATACAGCTCTATAAAGCTACTCAGCATACAATTACTAATTTAAAGAAATTTAAAGAAGAATTAAACAAAACATATACTCGAGGATACGCTCTCGATATTGAAGAATTTGAATTAGGATTAGTCAGTATTGCTATTCCTATTCGAAATAAAACAGGTAACATAATTGCAAGCATAAGTGCTTCTGGGCCTTTAAGTAGATTTAGGACTGAAAACATTCCTAATTACATTGGTATTCTCCAAAAAGGTGTTACCATTATGGAAAAAGAGTTTAAAGACTTTGACAGTTTATAAATAAAAAATCCCGCTCAACGCGGGATTTTTCTTATTTCTTAATATAGAACTCTAAACTTAATGGTACCATCCACATTCTTCAGTTTTGCAACTACATCTTGATCATATTCCTTATCAACATCTGTAATTACATACCCAACTTTTTCATCAGTAGATAAATACTGCCCCGTAATGTTCAACTCATACTTAGCAAGTACTTTATTAATCTTTGCCATTACTCCTGGTACATTCTTATGAATATGTAAGAAACGATGTGCATTATCATGTTTTGGTAATCTAATATTCGGGAAGTTTACAGCATCTACTGTATTTCCAGAGTTTATATACGCCATAATTTTACCAGGAACAAAATCGGCAATATCTTTTTGCGCTTCTTCTGTACTTCCTCCAACATGTGGTGTTAAAATTACATTATTCAATCCTTTTAACTTAGTAAAGAATTCTCCATTCTTTCTTGGTTCTTCCGGATATACATCTACTGCTGCTCCAGCAATCTTACCTGACTCTAAAGCACCTACTAACGCCTCAATATCCACTACAAATCCTCTAGATAAATTCACTAAATGTGCCCCATCTTTCATCTCTGCAATTTCCTCTTTTCCTATATAGTTTTTATTTGCTGCATTGTCATCAATATGCAATGTCACTACATCAGATAAATTTAAAAGTTCTTTTAAAGTATTTACTTTGGTAGCATTACCTAATGCCAACTTATCTTCAACATCATAATAATATACATCCATTCCTAAAGCTTCAGCTAAAACAGATAATTGTTTACCGATATTACCATACCCAACAATTCCTAATTTTTTACCACGTACTTCTTTAGAACCTTGTGCCGTTTTATTCCACTGTCCGTTATGTAATTCTGTACTTCGTTGAAAAACACTTCTCATTAACATAATGATTTCACCAATAGCCAATTCTACCACTGAACGTGTATTACTATACGGTGCATTGAATACAACAATTCCATTTTCTTTGGCTGCTTCTAAATCAATTTGTTTCGTTCCAATACAAAAGGCAGAAACCACCATTAATTTTTCAGCAGCTTCAATAACTCTTCTTGTTACTTGCGTTTTCGATCTAATCCCTAACACATGAACATCTTTCAATTTCTCTATCAATTCATCTTCAGATAAACTTCTAGAAACTGTTTCTACTGAAAATCCATCACCTGATAATTTTGTAAACGCATCAGGGTGTACATTCTCTAATAATAGAATTTTAATTCTATGCTTTGGAAATGATATGTTTCTTGGTAATTTATTCACGTATAAAAATTCGTCTAAATTTGGTGTTATATGATCAGCGCTCGCAATAGTTTTATCGCGTATTACATTTTCTGTATAAGCAAAAAATGTATCTGCAACTCCTGCTTCTTTAGTTACTGCATCACTGTATCCATCTCCAATAACCTGAATTTCTCCTTTTAAATCCAAATCTTTTAAACATTGGATTTTTCCATTATGAGTAGATAGTACATTCTCTCTATCAAAACCAACAATCATTTCATTTTCATCAAACTCAAAGGTATTTGCAAAAACTCTTTCTGATGGAATATTGTATTCTGCAACAATTGGGTCTATAAACTCTTTAAACCCAGCTGAAATTACATAAATATCTTCAGAAAACCTCTCAAAAAACTCTTTATTTCTTTCAATAGAAGGAGAAACCTTCTGTTTTAACTCATCGATTAAAATGGATAAGTCTGCTTTTTTAGCATTCAAAACTTGAATACGTTTTTCTAAAGATTCCGTAAAGGAAATTTCACCATCTATCCCTAAATTGGTAATATTGGTAATCCCTTCTAAGATTTCTTCTTTTTGCGGGTTGTTAGCTAAGGTAATCTCAGCCAATACATCTAAAGCTTCTACTTTTGTTAAAGTGCTATCAAAATCGAATACAAAGTTTCTTTTTTCAGTACTCATAATTACTGTGTTGTGTTGTGTTTTTTAAGCCCACTAAAGTACAAAGGATACGCAAAAAAAGTATCACAAAATGATAACATTTTCACACAAAGCCTATTTTTCTTATAAAAATTAAGTTAAATGCTTTTAAAACTATAAAAAAGAAAGAAAAACAAACCAGACGATAGGAATAGCTTCCACTATAAAAGAACTATAGTACTTAGGCTGGCTTTCATTTGCTTTTATTAACAATATAAAAAACAACAAGGATGTTAAGAGAAAGGTTTTTCTCAGTTGAAAACTGTTCGTAATAAAAAACTCCAACATCACACATAAAACAAGTAAAAGACCTCCAAACAACTTGGTATTATTCACTCCAATTTTTATGGGAATTGTTTGTAATGATAGTACATCATACTTCGCATCTCTAATGTCAAAAGGCAAAATTAGTGTGAAGACAAATAAAAATCTTTGAAAAAAAACGAGTAAACTTTTTTCTCCAAAGCAATCATAACCAACATCATGCAATGGCAACAAAACGGTTATTCCCGCCCATACAAATGCAACCACTATTACTTTAATATAACTTATACTTCGTAAATTTTTTTGAAACCCTCCTAAAAATGGAATCGCATATAAAAGCGTTAATAAAGCTAAAGGAGTTAAAAACAATACGGTTTGTATGGATAATTGAAGCGTGAAATAAATCAATACAAAAAAACAAATCAAGGAAAAAATTTGAATAATTTTTAAATGAGTTGTTAAACTATGATGATGCAATTTTGCGATACCTGCATACTTCACAAAGTTATACCCTGTTATGGTTCCAAAAAAAATGAACCAATCTAAAGGCTCGTTATAAGATAAATCAAAATAGCTCTCTGTTACCCTCACTAAACAATACACTGCCAAAGCCACGTGAATACTGGAATTAACATAAAAATCGAGCATATTTTTCAACCACTTCATGAAACAAAAATAAGAGATATGTTTATAACGTTTCCTTTTGGTTAATAAAATATTGTTTTAAACAAAAAATATACAAGGTCAAATCAACCATTTTGGTTATTTTTGAGGCACTTAATAACAACAACACAAATGAACACAAATTCATTTCAATTACGTCATATAGGTCCACGTTCTAAAGACCATAAACAAATGCTTGAAACGATAGGAATTGAAAGCATTGATCAATTAATTTACGAAACTATTCCTGATGATATTCGCTTACAAAATGAGCTAGATTTAGATCCTGCCATGAGTGAATATGAATACTTATCTCACATCAATGAGTTAGGTGCCAAAAACAAGGTTTTTAAAAGTTATATTGGTTTAGGATATCACGAGGCAATTTTACCAAGTGTTATTCAACGTAATATATTAGAAAACCCAGGATGGTATACTGCTTACACTCCGTATCAAGCAGAAATAGCTCAAGGTAGATTAGAAGCTTTGTTAAACTATCAAACAATGGTTTGTGATTTAACAGGAATGGAACTTGCAAATGCTTCTTTATTAGACGAAGGAACTGCTGCAGCTGAAGCCATGGCTTTATTGTTTGATGTTCGAGAAAGAGCTCAAAAAAAAGCAGGAATAAATAAGTTCTTTGTTTCTGATGAAATTTTACCACAAACCTTATCTGTATTACAAACTCGAGCTATTCCTATTGGAATTGAGTTAGTGATTGGTAATCATGAAAAATTTGATTTCTCTGAAGAGTTCTTTGGTGCTATTGTTCAGTATCCAGGAAAACACGGACAAGTTTATGATTATACTGAGTTTACGGCCAATTGTAATGCTAACAATATTAAAGTAGCTGTTGCGGCAGATATTTTATCATTAGTTAATTTAAAAGCTCCAGCAGAATTTGGTGCTGATGTTGTAGTAGGTACTACACAAAGATTCGGAATTCCTTTAGGTTATGGAGGACCTCACGCAGGATACTTTGCTACCAAAGAAGCTTACAAACGTAGTATTCCTGGTCGTATTATTGGTGTTACTAAAGATACTGACGGGGGACGTGCATTACGCATGGCTTTACAAACTCGCGAGCAACATATTAAAAGAGAAAAAGCTACTTCTAATATTTGTACTGCACAGGTACTATTAGCTGTAATGGCTGGTATGTATGCCGTTTACCATGGAAAAGATGGTATTCAGTTTATCGCTAATCAAGTACATACTGCTGCTACCACTTTAGCTAATGCTTTAGACAGTTTAGGTTTTAAACAAAAGAACACTTCTTTCTTTGACACTATCGTCATTGAAGTAGAAACAAATCAATTACGTCCTGTAGCCGAGGCTAACGGAATCAACTTCAACTACATTGATGAAAATCATATTTCAATTTCTATCAATGAAACAGTAGGTTTAAAAGAAATCAATGCTATTGTTGATTGTTTTGAACAAGCTTTTAACATTCAAGATATTACTATAACTGAATTTACTTCAGTAGATGTAATTCCTCAAAACATTCAAAGAACTACGTCTTTCTTAGATAACGAAGTATTTAACACGTATCAATCAGAAACTGAAATGATGCGTTATATTAAGAAATTGGAACGTAAAGATTTAGCTTTAAATCACTCTATGATTTCTTTAGGTTCTTGTACCATGAAGTTAAATGCTGCTTCTGAAATGCTACCTTTAAGTAATCCGCAATGGGGAAACATTCACCCATTTGTACCAATCGATCAAGCACAAGGGTACCAAGAAGTATTAACAAACTTAGAAAAACAATTAAACGTAGTAACTGGTTTTGCTGGGACTTCATTACAACCTAATTCTGGAGCGCAAGGTGAATTTGCAGGATTAATGGTTATTAGAGCATACCATGAAGCAAACGGTAATACACATAGAAACATTTGTTTAATTCCAGCATCTGCACATGGTACTAACCCTGCTTCTGCTGTTATGGCCGGAATGAAGGTTGTAGTAACTAAAACTGATGAACGCGGTAACATTGATGTAGAAGATTTACGTGCAAAAGCAGAAAAACATAAAGATAATTTAGCTGCTTTAATGGTTACCTATCCATCTACTCATGGTGTATATGAAAAAGCTATTAAAGAGATTACTCAAATCATTCACGACAACGGAGGTCAGGTATATATGGATGGTGCAAACATGAATGCGCAAGTTGGATTAACCAATCCAGCAACTATTGGTGCAGATGTTTGTCACTTAAATTTACATAAAACATTTGCTATTCCTCATGGTGGTGGAGGACCAGGTGTAGGACCAATTTGTGTTGCTCCTCAATTAGTTCCTTTCTTACCAACCAATCCTGTTATTGCTACTGGTGGAGAAAATGCTATTACAGCAATTTCTGCAGCTCCTTGGGGGTCTGCATTAGCTTGCCTAATTTCTTATGGTTATATTACAATGTTAGGTTCTGACGGTTTAACAAACTCTACTAAGCTTGCTATTTTAAACGCAAACTATATGAAAGAGCGTTTAAGCGGTCATTTTGAAACGTTGTATACTGGAGAAATGAATAGAGCTGCTCACGAAATGATTTTAGATTGTCGCGAGTTTAAGAAAAATGGTATTGAAGTAGTAGATATCGCGAAGCGTTTAATGGACTACGGATTCCACGCCCCTACTGTATCATTCCCTGTTGCTGGAACTATAATGGTAGAGCCAACAGAATCTGAAAGTGTTGCTGAATTAGATCGTTTTTGTGATGCTTTAATTTCTATTAGACAAGAAATTGAAAATGCTTCAAAAGATGATAATAACAATGTTCTAAAGAATGCTCCTCACACACAAGAGATGTTAACTTCTGATGAGTGGAACTTACCTTATACTCGTAAGCAAGCAGCTTTTCCATTAGATTATATCGCAGAAAATAAATTCTGGCCAACGGTACGTCGTGTAGATGATGCTTTTGGAGATAGAAACTTAATTTGTTCTTGTAATCCTATCGAGGATTATATGGAAGCAGAAGCTTAAAACAAATCATTATAATACAATAAAAAAAGCCCTTGATAATTTCAAGGGCTTTTTTTTATGCTACTGCAACAATATCACTTAGCGGTACTACCGTATTATTTTTAAGAATTATTGCTTTCTCAGAAATAGTCCAAACAGAAGTCTCTACTTTATGCAAACCTGAATGATCTGTAAAAAAAATCTTGAGTTTAGTTCTATTCAAATTTTCTTTAAAAAATGCTCTCTTAAGATTTAAAGCATCATTTACTTGGTCTATTCTGTGTTCTAACACATTAATCTGAGGGAATCTCAAAAGCTTCTCTTGATCTTCCTTTACTACTTTCGTTTTTTTAAAGAACATAATACACTTTGGGGAATTGGGGTTAATTCAATTTATCAAAACTACAAATCGCTTCAATTCAACAAATTGAAATGCAAAGATAAACAATGTTATCAACAATTGTTAATAACATATATTAATAATTCTTAATATCTAAAAAGTGATAATACTTGAGTTATCAAAGAGTTATTACAGTGACTAAGCTCCTATAGTATTTAACATATTGAAGTTATTAACAATTAAAAAAAGCCCTCGAAATTCGAGGGCTTTTTTTAAGCTATGCTAACTATTCTTTTAAGTGGAATAATGGTGGATTGTTTTAGAATTACTGATGTATCAGTAATTCCCCACACTGTGGTTTCAACTTTCTTCAAACCATCAATGTCCATAAAGAATATTTTGACTTTTTCTCTTTCTAAGTTACCTAAAGAAAGTGCTCTTTGTAAATCTAAAAAACGATTTACAATTGCATTTTTCTTTTTTAACACTTCTTCCTTAGGAAACTTCAAGAACTTAATTTGTTCTTTTGCTACAGTCTGAAAATTTGAGTTTGTAGTCATATATATTAGGGAATTTAAGGATTACGCGCTCAAAACTCGATTTGAAGATGTAATACACAAATCGCGTTACCTTGTAAATATATATGTTTTTCCTAATTGATATACATGCACTTATATCAAGTTATTAACAACAAACTTATTATATCTTTTTAATTCTTTTATACCGCTACTTAACTAACCATGTTAATATCTGCAATTTTATCGATTCGATTGCGTTTTAAGAAAGCATCAATTGTTTCAAAATGCTCTATGACTCTTTGGTCTTTAAACTCAAATACTTTTTGAGATAACCCTTGTAAGAAATCACGATCGTGAGATACCAATATCAAGGTTCCATCAAAAGACTTTAATGCTTCTTTCAATACATCTTTCGATTTTAAATCTAGGTGATTCGTAGGCTCATCTAAAATTAAAAGGTTTACTGGTTCTAACAATAACTTCACCATTGCTAAACGTGTTCGTTCTCCTCCAGATAAAACCCCTACTTTTTTATCTAAATCATCTCCGCTAAACATAAAACGACCTAGAATATTCTTTATTTGTGTACGAATATCTCCTTCAGCTACCTCATCTACCGTTTGAAAAACAGTCAACTTCGAATCTAATAGCGCTGCTTGATTTTGGGCAAAGTACCCCACTTTTACATTATGTCCTAATTCACAAGTTCCTTCAACTTCTATTTCATCTAAAATAGCCTTAATCATGGTTGACTTTCCCTCTCCATTTCTTCCTACAAAACACACTTTTTCACCTCGTGCAATAGATAAGTTAGCATTTTTAAACACCACTTTGTCTTCATAAGATTTTGAAACGTCATTTACTGTAACTGGATAATCACCTGAGCGAGGTGCTGGTGGAAAACGTAATTTTAATGCAGAGTTATCTATTTCATCGATCTCAATAATTTCTAATTTTTCTAACATACGTTCTCTTGAAGCTACCTGATTCGTTTTTGAATAGGTTCCTTTGAATCGCTCAATAAATGCTTTAGTTTCTGCAATAAACTTTTGCTGTTCTTGATATGCTTTTAATTGATGTGCTCTGCGCTCTTTACGTAATTCCAAATAGTGAGAATAATTGGCTTTATAATCATAAATACGTCCCATAGTTACTTCTATGGTTCTATTGGTAATGTTATCGATAAATGCTTTATCATGTGAGATTACCATTACAGCGTTTGCTTTATTAATTAAGAAGTCTTCTAACCACACTACCGATTCTATATCGATATGGTTTGTAGGCTCATCTAATAAAATTAAATCGGGCTTCTGTAATAAAATTTTTGCCAATTCTATTCGCATGCGCCACCCTCCACTAAACTCATTTGTTTGT
This sequence comes from Tenacibaculum sp. 190130A14a, assembly GCF_964048965.1. Lineage (NCBI taxonomy): Bacteria > Pseudomonadati > Bacteroidota > Flavobacteriia > Flavobacteriales > Flavobacteriaceae > Tenacibaculum > Tenacibaculum polynesiense. Next base: position 2,952,748 of record NZ_OZ040189.1, read on the forward strand.
CTGGTAAAATCTTCTTGAGTAAATCCTAATCCTTTTAACGCCTTTTCTACTTCCGCATCATAATTTACATCTTCTAAGGCATAATATTTTTCTCCCAAATCAGAAACACGTTCAATAATTTTCATGTACCCATCGCTTTCATAATCGGTACGTGTTTCTAATTCTTTGTTTAGTTTATCCATTTCATCACGCATGTCAAATACATGTTGAAATGCTTTGGCAGTTTCTTCAAAAACAGTACAGTCATCTTCTGTTAGTAAATGTTGAGGTAAGTAAGCTATTACCGTATCCTTTGGTGAACGCACTCCTCCTCTTGTAGCTTTTTGAACTCCTGCTACAATCTTCATCATGGTAGATTTCCCTGCTCCATTTTTACCCATTAAGGCAATCTTATCGGTAGGATTAATCACAAAAGAAACATCACTAAACAAGGTTCCTCCATTAAACTCCACTGCTAAATTATCTACTGAAATCATATACTGAATTTTTAACCCTGCGAAAGTAGTAAAAAGACCTAAAAACTTAAGAAAAAGTTTGATTCATAAAAATCATACGCTTATGTATCAAACAAACAATTATTGTTTTAAAAAAATTCATTATTTTCGAATTTAATAGAAGTGAATAAAATTGCTATAAACTTCCGCATACCCACCAAATTGGAGGTATAAAAGTGCTTTTGTTCTGCATATAAATAAATTGTAATACATTATCAAAATGAATAAAAAAATCTTTTTGATCATATCTCTCCTTATAGGATTTACTATTGTATACTTAAACTTGCGCAACGCAAAAAACGAGAATAGGTATAGTGACAATCATGGAAATCATTTTATTGAAAAAGGAAATCGATTATTCATTGTACCATCAACTTATATTATAATTGGGAATAGACATAACATTTTTTTATATAACGAGAGCTCAAACGATGTTGAAATAACAAAAGAGCTAAAAATCAAACCAAATCACTTTAGAATTTTAAACATGCGTGAAACCGATTCATTAATTCTGAATAATAGAATTAAGTTTACCTTCAACGATGATAATGAACTAGAAATTGAAGATAATAATTCCCAAATTTCAGGACTTGGAGGTGAATTCCTAAATGATTATAAGGTTCCTAATGGAGTTGAATGGGCTTTTGTCATTGTTGAACCTAATAAAGGTGATTAAAAAAACGGGTTACAACTAAACCTAAACTGCTTTAAACTTTGTTTAGCAAAACGTTGTAATGTATTAAAATAAGATACTAAGAAGATTATATAGATGAGAACTTATCCAGAAAATATTGAAGAACTAGAAAAAAAACATAGTTTTAGTTTTCCTTTAGATAATAAAAAATTAGAGCTTATTCTTAATAATGTTATTTTACGTAATGATATTGCATATGTATTTTTAAAATCCCGAATCTTAAATTCACTGAAAATGCAAAATCTATTTGAAAATGAATTATTCAGTGAGTCATTTTTGGATAAAAAATTTAACCAAACGGATAGACTTAAAATTTATAAAGCAATAAAAAATCAGCTTCCTATGCCGGTTAATGAGAGAAAGAAATTGAGTTTACATTCTTTGTTTCAGTTAAATAGAAAACCAAAAATTAATACAAGAGTACTAACAATTAAAGATTTAATTTTTGATTTAATCAAACAACACAGATTAACTATTAAGAGAAGTTTTGAAACTTTTTTTAAACATGAACTTGATAACTTAAAACAAGACTACAACAATATGTGAAAATATATTAAAAGGCATTTTTCACTAAACGTTATTGGTAATAAAAAAATAAAGTAATGTCTATATCACCAAAATTATTTGAAATAACATTAATAGATGTTCAAAATGAATTATGTACAGAATGGCAGAAATCTTTTGAGGAGTTCTCTGAAGTCAGTATAGTGAATGGAAAATTTGAACTAGAAAGAGAATATGACTGTTTAGTAAGTCCTGCAAACTCATTTGGTTTAATGGATGGAGGAATTGATTTAGCAATACGAAACTACTTTGGCATGAAGATTCAATATAATGTTCAAAAAAGAATTCAAAAAGAATTTTATGGAGAACAACCTGTTGGAACTTCAATTATTGTATTTACAGAAAATGAGTGCCATCCATTTTTGGCTCATACTCCAACAATGAGGGTTCCAACGGATATTTCAAAGACAGATAATGTTTACAATGCATTTTTTGCTATGCTAACTTCTATCGCTAATCATAACAAGACTGGAAAGGCAAGAATAGAAAAGGTGCTTTGCCCTGGAATGGGAACAGCCACTGGAAGAATGTCTCCAAAAGAGGCCGCTAGACAAATGTCCATTGCTTATAAGAACTTTAAATATCCAACAACCAACATGAATTGGAAAAACTTAAATAAAAGACATCTAGAAATAATAGGGTAAAACTATCTACAATATAACTGAAAATACATTAAAATGCAGCTTAACCAAAACGTACATAATCAGAAAAATCAAACTGAACGAATGAAAAAACTCATTTCAACATTATTAATCTTAACAATTTTAATTGGGTGTAATTCTTTAAGAAAAGGAACTAAATCTGCAATTTCCGTTGCAGGTTCAACTTGGGAGTATTCAGATGAAGACTGGACTTATCAGATTGAATTTGTTGAAAATGGACAAATAAAAAGTACGCATCCGAACGACAATACACCTGAAAATGACTTTTGGAAACAGTCTCATAGTAACATCCATTTTGAATTTAACGATGGTTTTTCAAAATATGACGGGAAGATGAAATCCATTGACTTAATTACTGGAATTGGGAAAAGTACGAGCGGAAAGTGGAAATGGAAAATGAAAAAAATAAAATAAAATAACCACTTACAACAATGACTATAAATAATTGATGGTTCTAAGGTATTTTTGAAATTTTATACGAATTCCCAACTTTACATACACGGATATACTACATAAACAATTATTGTTTTATAAAATTTCATTATTTTCGAATTCAATAGAAGTGAATAAAATTGCTATAAACTTCCGCATACCCACCAAATTGGAGGTATAAAAGTGCTTTTGTTCTGCAAAATAAGTTGCCACAATATGCCGAAACCCCAAATCAAACATATAACCACTAAGATTCATTTCTATCTTTTGGGAATTGTTATATTGAATTTCACTCTGAAAAGTACAATTAAAATAAGTTTTAATTATAAATTGACTAATTTAATAACCTTATTAATTTATGCAAGCGGAATTATTCTCTTCATATGGAATTTCAAGTCATTTAAAAAAATTGGTTTTTACTTTAGCTTATATGTAATTACACCTATTCTAACTTTATTATTTGGGTTGTTTGGTGGAATGTTTCTAGGAATTATTACCTCAATAGTTCTTTATCCTATACAACAGAATAAAGTTGAAATGGAAAAAGAAAATTTTGTGATTTATCAAAAAACCGAAGGATTTTTAGGAATGTGTTGTGCTTATGAAATTACTGAAAAGAAATTTTTAATACTTGAAAAAACAATTAAAGAAATAGATTTAAACACTGAAATTCAATTTAATGAGAAATCATTGTACACTAAAAACGGAAAAACAGAACTGAAAATAAACTATGAAAAATATCAATTTGCTGAACATAGTTTACCCAAAAAAGACACAATAATTTTAATTAAAAAGGAATAAATGCTGTGGCTAACAACTTGTATTTAATCGCTAGCTTATGCCTACTTTAGAAAATTCTTTCAGATTTTCAGCTTGGAGTACACTTGTACATAAAAACATTCATAACAGAAATTATTAAAAAGAAACGCTTGAAATATTCATTTAAAATAATCGATTACACTATCACTAAAGGTTTTTGGGAAAACAAAAAATCCGAAATACTATTTGAACAATGGAAAATATTAAAAAAAATTGATGACGAACGTTTCATAGTATTGAAAGACAAATCAGTACATTTTGTAGATTTAAAAGGAAATGGAATATGGAAAAACTCAATTAAATGTAGCGGAATACCTAATTGTGCCAAAATCTCAAAGGACAGATTAATTCTCACTACAAATTCTGAAAACTATCATTCCTGGGGACATTTAGAACCAGTTATACTAATTGATTTGAATAATGGAACAATTATTAAAGAATTAAAAGGAAGAAAAGCTGAAACTCTTAACAATGGGAATTTTTTACTTGGACTTGAAGGCTATGATATTTTTAATACCTGGCTCTACGATAAAAATGGACGATTGTTAGATGAATGGAGAAGTTATGGCAATTATTTAATAATAGATCAAGACGTATTTGTTATTGAAGACGACCGAAACAATCCTACTAGAGCTTATGTAAGTAAATTATGTCCTAATGGAAAAATTGAAAACGGAAAAAAATTAAAAACTTCATCTTCTTCAAACCCATTACTTTTAAGTGATGGAAACTTTATATTTGAAAACTCTGGAGAATTAAACATAATTAGTCCTGACTTAAGAGAAATTGAAAACTTTAAATTATTGAATTATGCAGAAAGAGAATCTTGGCGTTTTTTTTCCAAAATATCAAAAGAAGAAAATATTTTAACCGTTAGTATTCTTGAACGTTCTAATGAGCCGCCAATTGATTATAAAACACATAAATGGAAAATTACAATTGAATAAATCACAACATATAACACCATGTGTAATTCATTTCTATTAAGTACTAACCTCAAAGGATTATTCATACTAAAAAGTCCGCCAAACTTTCAGTCTGGCTTTCAAAAGAAAAAAGCATAAACAAAAACGAAATATAAAAATCCGGCTCTCTGTTACTAAGAAAATATAGTGTTCTTTCATACACTATATTTGGTAAACTAGACCGTTAGCAACTATAATTAAAAAATGAAATACATACTTATATTTTTCATCTTTTTTCTAACCTTAGCTGTAAACGCTCAAGATTTCAGCCAGTTAGTCGATTCGACATATGATTTTTCACCTCACAAATTGAGCAAGAAAGAACAAGAGACAAAATTCCCAAAACTTGACACCTTTTTTAAACTAGTATTAAGAGATACAGCTACCTATGTTCCTCTTCTAAAGACTGAACTTAAAAAAGATGGTCATATGCCATATTTCTATTATGATGGGGCTCATTTATTAATGATTATCAATCAGATGAATACGACAGATGACAAATTAATTATCAGCAGCTTCAAGAAATCAGATATAAGAGACTTAAACCCTAGGATATATACTTCTTTATTGACACAATTATCACTAAGAGGAACGAATACAAGTGATTTGGCTATTCAAATTTTGCAAGATTCTACATTTTCATTTTTTATCCCTTCTCATGCTTTCAATTTCGACCAAGGTTATTGTCTCTCCTACATATTGTTACCTCTTACGCCCCAATTATACACTGCTAAATTGATTAACGCATTTGATGATTTATCAGATGAATCTAAAAAATCAATTATCACAACATTGTGGTTTAGCTACTCTTGTGAAGGAGATTTGTTTCTTAACTCAGTTAAAGAAAACTCAAAGTATTCTGAAAATATTAGAAACTATGCAGCAAACTTATTGAGTCGAAAAAAAGTAAATTCAGAAACTAAAAAGATAATGACTGAGATTTATGGCAATAATCTTGACAAACTATGGATTGACTCCTTTTATAGGTTCAGTGATGAAGCGATTGGAAATATAGATTATGTTACAAGAATGCGAAGAAACAAAGAAAAATGCCGATAATACTATATATAGCTAATGAAGAAGAAAAAAATCATATTAATTCACCTGGCGTTATTTCTAATCTTAACAGTGACTTTGTTTTTTTCAGCAGAGTCTTTATTGAATTTACTTGCCTCAGGTTTTCACGATGTTTCAATGTGGTTAAGTTTGATATTTTGCGGTACAATTGGAATGTTCATTTTGACAATTATCTCGTGTTTAGTATTCATAAAACGACATAATTAATGTTCTGGAAAAAGAAAAAAAGTAAATCAGCAGAATTCAAATGTTCTCAATGCGAAGAAGTCTATTTGGAACTACCAAAGCAAGTACTAAACTAAAAGACCATAACTTAAACCCCATAAGTAACCGTTATACGAGACCGTTATAAGTAATTAAACATAAATTAAATGAATAAAAAAATTAAACTCTTGACCTTATTAATCGTTACTGTTTTTTCAACAAGTATCTTAAAAGCACAATCGACCGAAGAAATTACAAAGGAATTTTTTAAAACATATGAAAAGTCACCTCAAAAAGCAATTGACTATGCTTTCGGAACAAACAAATGGATGGACCGAAATCAGGATGGAATTGAAAATGTCAAAAATCAATTGAACAATTTACTAGGTTTAGTTGGAGATTATTGTGGTTACGAAAAGATTACAGAAAAGAGCATTGGAGAAAGTTACAAACTTGTTAGTTATATGATAAAGTATGACAGACAACCTATTCGATTTACTTTTATTTTTTATAAACCAAAAAATAAATGGCAAGTTCTGAATTTCCAATATGACGACAAATTAGATGATGAATTGGAGGAATCTGGAAAAGTATATCGGCTGAAAGAAAATTGGGAATAAAACTCACTTACAACAATAGCTATAATTCAGGGAACAGAATGAACTACAAAAAGAAATATTAACTTTAAAACGACTGATTTCTAAAACAGAATAGTCTTTGATTTATTCCTCGTCAATATAATTGTCGAGAACTTTAGGTTTTATAAAAATGAATAGAAAAGAAGTAATAGAAAAATATATTTCATTAATTATTGAGGGCTACTCTGAAGATAAAAGAGAAGAAGAAATTACTCAATTACTTTTGGAAAATTGGTCAAATGTGCAAGGATGGACTAATCTTCCAGATAACCTTCAGAAGGAATTCAATAATGGAAAGCTTGACGGAAATTTTAATGATAAGAAGTATAACGACATATTAAAATTCAAACTCCATAATGATATCAAAGGGTATAACAATGAATATCTCTCGGAAGCAACTGGTATTATTATAACACGAGGAAATGCTTGCGATTTAATAGCTTGTCCTTGCTGTGGGTATAAGACTTTAGAAAGTAGAAACGAATTTGATATATGTAAAATCTGCTGGTGGGAAGATGACGGACAAGATAATGAACAGGCAGATGATATTTTGCGGTACAATTGGAATGTTAATTTTGACAATTATCTCGTGTTTAGTATTCATAAAACGACATAATTAATGTTCTGGAAAAAGAAAAAAAGTAAATCAGCAGAATCCAAATGTTCTCAATGCGGACAAGTGCATTTGGAATGGCCAGCTTTGACTTTTAAAGTACCGGTGAATTACGACTATCTTTCTAATCAAGAAAAATCTGAATTAGGAAAATTGAATTCTGACTTTTGTGAAATCCATTATGAAGATCAAATTGACCGTTTTATTAGAGTAACACTAACTCAAAAAGTGAATGGCTTTTGTGAAAATTTGAACTACGGACTTTGGGTTTCATTAAGCGAGAAAAGCTATTCAGACTATAAAGCAAATTTTAACAGTAAAAACCACAAAACTAGATATTTCGGATGGTTATGTAGTAATATCCCTGGATATGCAGAAACAATATCGATTCCTTGTGATGTAATTACTAGAACAGCGAATAGTAGGCCTGAAATTTTTCCTCATCAAGATTTTGATCATCCATTTGTTAGAGATTATTATGATGGAATTACGAAAGTTGAAGCAGAAAAAAGAATAAACAACATGATAAAAAACGTTGGGTAACAAATTTTATATTGCATATGGCGTCTTCGGCTGGTAGACCCTACATACAAAGAAGATTGTATTTAAATCAATAAAATGAAAACTTTGGATTTTAAAATATGTACATCAATTGAGATAATCCTTAACGCAGAGATTACCAAAGGAAATAAGATTGTAGAATCAAGTAAAGGGTGGCCTGAAAAAAAATCCACACTAATAATACTAGAAAAGCCTTTTCATGAAAAATATGAAATTGACAATCTTGAATACAGATGTTTAAATGATCCTCATTACTGGAAAGAAGAATATCTTGATAAGAGTAATTCGCAAACAATAGCATGTAGATTTTAACAGTTATATCAAATTGGAAAATTGAAATAAAGAAGACCTATAACAATCTATAACCGTAAAACAATAACACTAACCCGGTAACGGACGGTTATAAATGACCATCATAGCACATTATGAAAAAAATCATCCTTGGAATAATAATGGCGTTTTTAACATTGGCTTGTAGCTCGAAAAAAACGACTTTTTGATTAAATTTCACATAGGAGAAATTGACGAAATTGGAGTTCCTTCTGGCTATCTGAATTCAAAAGGAGACACTATAATACCAACTGAAAAATATTATTATTGTTATACCGATACTATTAAAAACTTCGGTATGGTACTCGAAAAAGGAACTGGAAAAATAATTGGAATTAACCAAAATGGTATTGAGTTATTTGAAATTGCAAAGATTGACAACGGACCTGATTATATCAAGAATGGACTCTTTAGAATTATAAAAAACAATATGTATGGATATGCAAATAAAAAGGGAGAAATAATTATAGAACCGAAGTTTAAATGTGCACATCCGTTTTTTATGGGCAAAGCCCAAGTTTCAGATTCTTGTATAGTTAAAACATCTAGTAGACAACAAATGTTCTTATCGAATAATTGGTACTATATAAATTCAAAAGGAAATAAAATCGAAAAATAAAGCATACAACCTATAACCGACAGCTCTAAATGAGCATTCTCAACAACGAAAATGATTACAGAAAAAGAACAATATATTATAGAATATTACCTTCATTTATTACCATTGAAGGAAAAGAGTAAGTTAAAATACCCATATCTTCGAATTGACGAGATTGATGAAGAAAAAAGACGTTTAGCAGAAATATTAATAAAAGATTACAAGGATAAAATATTCTTTAATAATTGTCCTAATTGTGGAAAACTTGCCAGAACACCAAATGCAAAACAATGTAAATTTTGTGAACACGACTGGCATTAAGAAAATATGGATTGAAGCAGAAAATTAGTTAGAGAAAAAGACTGCTACTCATATGGCAACAGTCTATTATTTGTTAAAAGATTGATATTATTTTCTTCTGAGTTGATAAACTGATACTAATCTTTTAATTTATCTTTCGCTCTTTGAAGATTCTCCTTGTATGCTTCTAAATTTCTATGAGTGTTTTTTTTCGCCAAAAAAACCGCTTTTTCATAGCAAGTAACCGACTGATTATAATCCTCATAAGTTAAATACGCTTCTCCTAAACTATCCCAAGTATTTGGCGAATTTGGAAATCTTAATATTCCTTCTTTAAAAAACTCCAATGCATATTTTGGATAATCTGAACTTAAAAAATAATATCCTAAATCATTTAATGTGCTTTCATTTGGGTTATATGTTTTCAAAAAAACTGTTTTTAAACTATCAGCAACCTCAACTTTACCTGCTTCTAAGTGAATTCCCATAACACCTCTCATTGTGCTGTTTGAAGGGTTTACTGTATACCCACTATACTCTGAAAGTCTGTTGAAATAATCTTTCAAAGCATTCATCCCTCCTGCCTTTATAAATTTATCGTAAGAACTTCTATTAGGATATCCTTGTAACTTATATTCATCTTTTAGATTATTTGCTCTTAAATGGATTTGGTGCAATATTTCTTCTGCTTTTAAATTACTTCTATTCGCCAAATATATAATAGTAGTTCCATCATCATACATTCCTATAAAAGCGCTGTTTCCCGCTAAAGCTCCTCCATGCCCATATAACCGAACTTTTATATTTTTCTCTATAATATCATCCCAATTTCTTACCCATCCATAACAATGTCCATGCATATAGGGAGTTAACATTACTTTAGTTAATTCTGGTGATAATAATTTAAATGATTGTACGGCCTTACTCCAAGTAAATAAATCTTCTACTGTAGAATACATCCCACCTGCAGTATATGCCGTAGATTGATCTCTAAAAGGTGCTTCTCTAGTAACCCCACCGTGCTCTGAAGTCCACCAATCCCAGCCATAAGCTTCTCTATACTGATAGCCTTTTGCCAACTCTTTTGATACAAATTCGTTCGTTCCATAGCCTGTATTTTTCAAGTTTAATGGAATAGTTATTTTCTCTTGTAATAAATCAGCGAAGTTTTTTCCTGATACTTCTTCTAACACTGCTCCTAAAATATCGTATCCTAAACTACTATAATAAAACGTACTTCCTGGCTCACTGAGCAAATCAGTTTTTGCTATTAATAAAACCAATTCTTTGGGAGTATAACTTTTCTTTCCAAACTCTCTTAAACTCACCCCAATATTCTCCAATCCATTATAATGTGGTAACCCTGATGTATGTGACAGTAGTTGATGAATCGTAATATTATTTCCTTTTTCACTTGGTAAATAAGGAAGGTATTTACCAATAGTATCCTGTAATTTAATTTTTTTCTCTTCAACTAACTGCATAATAAGCATAGCAGTAAATTGTTTCGTTACAGATCCAATTCCATATTTCGTAGCAATAGTATTAGGACTTTTTGTTTCTCTATTCTTATCTCCATAGGCTCCTTTGAATATGACTTTATTATTCTTTGCTACCAAAACCGAGCCACTAAAAGGACTTCTTATTTTTATTTTTATTCCCGGATTTTCATAGCTTTCCATTAATCCGCTTATGCTTTTTGGTTCAGGTTTAAATATTAAAAAACCAATCCAAACCAATAAAATTGCTACAATACATAAACTTACTTTGAGAATACGTTTCTTCATTTTTACTTTTCTTATAGTTATAATTTGAAGTCACGAAATTATTTGGAAAGAGCAATATTCATTGTGTCAAAAGCACGTCTTTATTACTTCTTTCTTACTGCATCAAAAAGTAATCATCACAAAATCAAACACTTAAACTTAGAAGAAATTTGGAACAAAACTCAAGGTTTTTTCATTTTCTTGTGTAAGACTTAACGACGTTTTAATAATCAAATAAACGTTGAAAAGTACTGCAAGAAGATAAAACAGCATACTAACAAAAAGTCCGTTACCGGCATTCCCAATTATTAGATTGGATAAAAAAAGTGTCATAATAACTCCTATAATCATCAGAATTCCCCATAACAACTGTAGACTTATAATTTTACCTGCTATCAAATTTTCTTTATCCTTACTATATTTCCATAAAATAAAAGGAGCAACAGTATTTATTAAAGGGAAAAAAGCCAAAAGTAAAATTGATAAGTTCATTTTCTTTAGCAAAGAAAAATTGATTAAAGACTTTCCTTTTTCATTTGATTCAGAAACCAAATCAACTATTTCTAAATTCAAGGTTTTCGCTAGTATCTTTATCGTATGTGCTCGAGGACTTACCGTTCCTTTTTCAATACGTTGTATCGTACTCAGAGAAACATTTGCTTCTTCTGCCAATGCTTCTTGCGATAACCCAAGTTTTTTTCGTGACGCTACAACTATTTTGGCCAAGTTTGAATTTACATCCTGCATACATTCGATAATTATCTCGACTACGAAAGTACCAAAAAGTTTATAGTTTTAAAGGAAGTGGTTTTAGTATATTTGAAAAAAAGTAAATTGATTTATGAAAATATTCAAGACGATACTCCTCACTCTAGCTACTGCTTTTACATGTATCATACTATTCTTTTTTATTTCAAATTCATATGTTCTTCCATGGGAAAAGGATGAAGTTATTGAAACTACTTTAGCATGGGGAGGACTACATGATTTACCTAAAGAAATTAAAAATTTGAAAATTAACAAAAAGGGAAGCCCGTTCACAAGACAATTTATTATTGAGTTTGAAGTTAATCAACCTGAACAAATTACTAATTGGATTGATAAAAGTAAAAGACTAAAAAATAACACTGCAAAAATAAACCAACATAAAAAAGTGTTTGAAATTTACCCCGGTGAAGAAGGAGCCAATGGAGGAACAGTAGAAATTATAGATACAAAAGTAAGAATCAATATGAGTTGGAGTTAATTAAACTGTATTTTAACGAATGAAAACTTATTACTACAAAAAGCAATTAAACGGTAGAGGAAGATTTGGTGGAACTGAATTAGAATTGGTCTATACTACGGAGACTTCAGAAATAGTAGACAAATGTAAATGGAGAGATTTTATAACAGAAAAAAGTTCTGTCAAAGAAACACCTCCTATTCTTAACTCTTATAAAAAGTATGTTTTAGAAGCGCTCAATTTTATCATCCAAAATCATCATTTACCAAAACCTGTTAAACTAATTCTTCACGATATTAAAATCTTACTAGTCGACACCAACCCTTCTCATGTATTAGCTTCAACAATTATAGGGTCCTTGGATCTTTTAAAAATCAAACTGGATAAGGACAGCATGAAGATGATTGATGAGTTTATAATCATCAATGAAAATATCAATTTTCCTAATTTTGAAAACTTAATTCTTGCTCTTTTTAGAGAAAATACAGAGTCTTTAAACCATCACCCCTAAAACCTTTTCTAAAAAAACAGGTAAAAATACAGTTTAAAAGACAATACATCTATAAACACACTTAAAACAGAAAAATAATCTAATTATTAACACAAATACTGACTCATTATATGGTTTCTATTATTTTTGCGCGCTAAATTATAAAAAAGGCATGGCAAGCGATATAAAATTACCCTTAGAGAGTCAGCAAAAACTAGCAAATTTAAAAGAAGAATTAACCTCAGCGAGAGACACATTTTTAGGATACCCTGTATCTAAAGATTTTGACTATTCTGCATTGAATGAGTTTTTTCAGTTTCCTATTAATAATTTAGGAGATCCTTTCGAGCATGGCACTTATCGGGTTCAAACACACGAAATGGAGCGTGAGGTTATTGCTTTTTTTGCGAAGTTGTTTAGAGCGAATCCGAAAGATTTTTGGGGATATGTTACCAATGGCGGTTCTGAAAGTAATTTATATGGATTATACATTGCTAGAGAGTTATTTCCTAAAGCCATTGTATATTATTCAGAATCGACTCACTATAGCGTTCGTAAAAACATTCATTTGTTAAATATTCCTAGTATTGTAATCAAATCGCAACCAAATGGTGAAATGGATTATGAAGATTTTGAAAATACGGTACGTATGAATCGTCATAAGCCTGTTATTGTCTTAACTACTTTTGGAACAACCATGAAAGAAGCTAAAGACGATGTAGCCAAGGTAAAAGGTATTTTAAGCAACTTAGCAATTCAAGATCATTACATTCATTGTGACGCAGCTTTAGCTGGTTCTTTTGGCCCTTTTATGCAACCTCGTTTACCTTTTGATTTTATGGATGGTGCTGATAGTATTTCTATAAGCGGACATAAATTTATTGGTTCTCCAATTCCAACTGGTGTATTAATTGCCAAACGTTCCAATAGAGATCGTATTGCAAAAGGTATTTCATACATCGGTTCTTTAGATACTACAATTACAGGTTCAAGAAATGGACATTCTCCTTTATTTTTATGGTATGCCTTAAAACAATTAGGTGTTCAAGGTTTAAGAGATCGATATTTGCATAGTTTAGAGGTTGCCGAATATTGTGAAAAACAATTAAAAGCAATTGGTATAGCCGCTTGGAGAAACCCTAATGCCATTACAGTGGTGTTACCTAAAACTCCAAAAAGTATTAAAGATAAATGGCAATTAGCTACAGAAGGTGAGGTAGCTCATGTAATTTGTATGCCAAACGTAACCAAAAGTCAAATTGATGAGTTTATTGCAGATATGAAAAACTGTAACGAACCTGTTATTGAAGATGAGTTTTCTTACGATTTTTCATTAAGTTAATAACTTAAACTATTATATCATCACAAAAAAGCCTAAGGAGTTCCTTAGGCTTTTTTAACACATGCTATTATTTGAAATTTTTTATTCTGTTGCAAAACCTCAACTTGTTTAAATAACTTACTCAAATGTGTACGATAGTTTAAATGTGTATTTGCAACTAAAACCAATCTTCCATTTGGTTTTAAAACTCGAAAAACATCTTTAAACAATGCTAAAGTAACTTCTATGTTATTTTCATGTTCAAAATGAAAAGGAGGATTAGAGAGTACTAAATCAAAACTATCATCTTCGCTACTAGTAAGGGTATCACTACAAACAAAATTCGCTTTTTGGTTTTTAATATTCAATTTTGAAGAGGCTACTGCCAAATTAAAATCGTCTACCAAGGTCACTTCAGCGTCAGAGTTTTGCTGAGTTACCCATCGAGCAATAACTCCATTTCCTGAAGCCAAATCCAACACCTTCTGCTCTTCTTGTTTCAATTGTAGATGTTCAAGAAAAAATTGAGTACCAATATCTATATTACCCGACGAAAAGACACCAAAATATTGTTTATACTCACTTCCTTTCCATTCAAATGAATGGATTAATTCTTTATAAGATGCTATCGATTTTGGTTGTTTTAATATAAGCAAACGTGCTTTTTTCCATGCCTGTGATTGTTCCACCACCTCAAAATACTTCTCTGCTATTTTTAAATAAGATGCCGAAAAATATTTGGTCATAAACCCACCAACCACTTCTGTATTTACATTAGAAGATTTATGAACCTGTTGTAAAAACATTTCAAACAACTCTAATGATTTAGGTACTTTAATTAATGCCAATGCTACCGAATCTAACTTCTCTAGCGAAGTTTTGTAGGTTACCTCTATAGACAATTTATTCAACAACAAGTTTTGTTCAATTGCTTTTTGTTGACTGGCATAATTCCAAATGGTGGTTACTTTGGTATTGTTGAGTGTACAATTCCAAATTCCAAAACGATCATTAAAAGTATGTATGCTTTCTACTTTTTTGTCTTTGATATAATCGAGCACCAACAACTCTGCATTGCTCCATGCTCGTAAAGATTTATCTGTGGTAGCCGGATATCTTGTTAATTGAATTTCTTTATCCTGGTAAATAAATGTTGTTTCCAATAATCTTACTAAAGTAGTTACTGCAATTCCAGTAACATTAATTTAAATTGTAAATCTTGTCTAGAGAGGCAATATCGCCAGCTTTGTTTCTTCTAAAGAAATGTTTTGCTTCTACTTCTTGAATAGAAGATTTCCCCATAGCAGCTACTACTTCTTTTACAGCATCAATAGTTTTTGCATGATAATTTTTAACACGTACATTTTTGTCTTCAACTACCAGCGCTTTTACCAAATCATCATCTTGTGTTGCAACTCCTACCGGACAACTATCTAAATTACATTCACGCGCCTGAATACACCCTAAACTTAGCATAAAACTACGTGCCATTCCAATTGCATCTGCTCCCAAAGCCAAATACTTTACTACATCAAAAGCATCAATTGCTTTACCACTTGCAATAATTTTTATTTGGTCTCTTAGGTCGTATTTCTTCAAAATTTGATCAACAAACGTTAATCCTTCTAACAAAGGAGTTCCTATATAGTTAGAAAACTCCAATGGCGCCGATCCTGTTCCTCCTTCTCCTCCATCCACTGCAATAAAATCTGGATAGTTTTTTGCATCGGCAAACGATTGTACCATTTCTTCTAGTTCATCATGGTCTCCTACGCAAAATTTCACTCCTACTGGTTTTCCCTCTGCTAACTCACGTACCTTTTGAATAAAGGTTATCATCTCTTCAAAATTAGAAAAAGCATCGTGACTTGGTGGTGAATCTACTCTTGTAAAAGGCTCTACAGAACGAATTTTTGCAATCTCTTCTGTATTTTTCTTCGCTGGTAAAATACCTCCATGACCTGGTTTTGCTCCTTGAGAAAATTTAATTTCAATCATTTTAACCTCTGGTCTTACTGCGTTTTTTTTAAAAATTTCATCATCAAAAACACGTTTACCATTTTCAGTTCTTCCAGCGCCAAAATATCCTGTTCCTACTTGAAAAATTAAATCACCTCCTTGTAAATGATATGGCGAAATACCTCCTTCTCCTGTATTATGTGCAAACCCTCCCATCTTTGTTCCTTGGTTTAATGCCATAATTGCATTTTTACTTAAAGATCCAAAAGACATTGCTGAAATATTGATAATAGAAGCGTTATATTTTTGTGTACACTTATCTGAGCCTATTAATACTCGTTCTCCTGAGATATCATGATGGTCTTTTGGAAATAACGAATGTTTTACAAATTCATATCCTTTTTCATAGAGATTATGCTGTGTACCAAAAGGAACTGTTTCTATTTCTTTTTTCGCTCTTTGATAAACAATACTTCGCTTCTCTCTATTAATAGGAGTTCCATTTAAATCATCTTCAATAAAATATTGCTGTATCTTTTCACGTTCTTCTTCAAAAATCCAACGAACGCGTGCTACGATTGGGAAAGACCTCCATAGGGAATGTTTGTCTTGAAACGCATCATACAAACCTAAAAGTAATAGAATAACACTGGTAGATAACATTATTACCGTACCAACATCGGGTGTAAAATATACCAATACTCCACAGCTTACTACTGCAAGTATTAATACAGTTAATATGGTATTTCTCATTTTTGTTAGTTTTGTCGCCTAAAAATACAGTTTTTTAGACATAAAAAAAGCTCTAACTGATGTTAGAGCTTCTTTGTATGTGTGTACTACAAAATTACTTCTTGAATTTCGCGTATTTGTTTTTGAACTTATCAATACGTCCAGCAGTATCAACTAACTTAGACTTACCAGTATAGAACGGGTGAGAAGTTCTAGAAATTTCCAATTTAATTAATGGATACTCAACTCCTTCAACCTCTAAAGTTTCTTTTGTATTTGCAGTAGAACGAGTTAAAAACACATCTCCGTTAGACATATCTTTAAATGCAACCATTCTATAATTTTCTGGATGTATACCTTTTTTCATCTCTGTATAATTTAAATCTTTTATTTTTGGCTGAAGTAATATATAATTGGTAAAGTTATATAGCACTTCAAAAAATCAAAAACCTGCAATGGCTATTTGAGGGTGCAAATTTAACCCTTTTTTTTAATTTACAAACAAATAATTTGCTTTAATTTGTAGGACTAGAAAATAAAAATAAGAAAATAACATTTCACATATGCGTATTTACAAATATTTAGCTTTAGGAATTGCTTCATTAATTATAACTTCTTGTAGTGAAAGTAATTACAAATTTAAATTAGATACTACTAAACAGACCACATTAGGTAAAAAAGCGGCTATTAAATTTGAACAATTAAAAGGTACTGCTATCGATTCTGTTCATATTTATGTGAACGGAAAACGAGTAAACAAAACTGAAACTAGTGTAACCATTAACACCAATGATTTTGGAGTTGGAAAACATCAAGTAACAGCATTGGCTTTTTACCCAGGAAGAACTAAAAAAATAAACAACTCAATAGAGGTTTTATCTAAAAATCCGCCGAAAGTATACTCTTACAAAATCGTAAATACGTACCCTCATGATAAAAAAGCGTATACACAAGGATTGGAATTCAAAGATGGGTTCTTATATGAAACCACTGGACGCAGAGGAGAATCTACATTAAGAAAAGTAGACATAAAAACTGGAGAAGTTGTTCAAAAGATTGATTTAGACAAAAAATATTTTGGAGAAGGAATGACTATCTTTAACAATAAAATATTTTGGTTAACGTGGCAAGCTCGTAAAGGTTTTATTTATGATTTAGAATCTTTCAAAGAATTAGGATCATTTAATTATGATAATAGTAATGAAGGTTGGGGATTAACTCACAGTCATTCTGAATTAATAAAATCAGATGGGACCAACAAAATATGGTTTTTGAATCCAGAAAATCAAAACGAAACAAAAAGTATTCAGGTGTATACCAACAAATATCCAATTGACAATCTAAACGAAATTGAATTAATTGATGGAAAAATCTATGCTAATAAATGGCAACAAAATTCAATTGTTATTATAAATCCAAACACTGGAGAAGTTGAAGGTGTAGCTGACTTAAATGGATTGAGAGATATTGTTTCGAAAGATCAAAAATTAGAACCTCAAGATGATGTTTTAAATGGAATTGCCTATGACGCAGAAAACAATCGTTTGTTTGTTACAGGTAAACATTGGGGGAAACTTTTTGAAATTGAATTAATTGAAAAGTAATATTTTCGTCATAAAATAGTTAATACCTCTATGAGATTTTTTTATTCCCTTCTAATTGTTGCTGTTCTAATAGCTACAAGTTCATGTAGAAAAGATTTTTCTACAGTACCAAGCTTTGGTAAACTTCAATTCTCGAAAGACACCGTTTTTCTTGATACTATTTTTACCAATATAGGTTCAGCCACCTACAATTTAAAAGTCTACAATAGAGGTAACAAAGCTATTACCATACCTGAGATTAAACTTAAAAATGGTATAACCTCTAATTACCGCCTCAATGTTGATGGTATTACTGGAAAAGAATTTCAAAATATTGACATTTTAGCCAAAGACAGTATTTTCATTTTTGTTGAAACAACTATCGATTTTAATAACGTTCCTGATCCTTTGTATACAGATCAAATTTTATTTGACAACGGAGAAAATCAACAAGATGTTGATTTAGTTACTCTTGTTCAAGATGCCAATTTTATTTTTCCTTCTAAAAGTAGCATGGGTATTAAAACATTAGTTATTGATGGCAAAACGACTGAGATACAGGGAAGGTTTTTAGAAGATAGTGAACTTACTTTCACCAATGAAAAACCCTATATTATTTATGGGTATGCAGCTGTTCCTTCGGATAAAACTTTAACTATTGAAGCAGGTACAAAAATTCATTTTCATAGAAATTCAGGATTAATCGTTGACAAAAAAGCTACTTTAAAAGCGAACGGAACTATTGATGAAAAGATAGTTTTTGAAGGAGATCGACTAGAGAACGCATTTAGCAATATTCCAGGACAATGGGGAACCATATGGATGCGCGCCGGGAGTAACGACAATGAACTGAACAACACCTTAATTAAAAATGGAATTATTGGTGTTTTAGTTGATAGTATTGGTTCTAATACTGACCCAACTTTAACTATAAAAAACTCGGAAGTATACAACCATTCATCTTACGGGATTCTTGGTAGGCAAGCAAATATAATTGGAGAAAACCTAGTTATAGGAAATGCAGGACAATCTTCTTTAGCTGCGACCATTGGAGGAACCTATAATTTTACACATTGTACATTTGCCAATCATTGGACAAATAGCTTTAGAGATTTACCAGCTGTTGTTGTAACCAATCATTTTACTTATGTTAATGATTTAAATCAAGAAGTAACTGAAACTAGAGATTTACACGCAGCAAATTTTACCAATTGTATTATTGAAGGAAATAACAATGTAGAATTTGTCTTAGATAAGATTAATGGAAGTAGCTTTAACTACTTTGTTGAAAGTTGTATGATTCAATTTGAAGATTTTAACAATGCTTTTATCAATAATGAAGAACTAAATTTTAATGACACTACTCATTATCAAAATATTATTTTGAATGGAAATCCTAATTTCAGAAATGTAGATAAGAATGATTTTATTATCGGAGAAGAGAGCGATGCTATTGGCAAAGCAATTGCAACTTCCATATCTAATGATATTTTAGGAGTTGATAGAACTACTAATCCAGATCTTGGTGCGTACCAGCATATATCGTTTTAATCTATTAACTTTTAGAAAAGTACCATTTATCGAAAGATTATTGCCGTTTATCGAATAAGAACCTCAACCAACCTACTTTAACTCTACCTTTAGAGTAAATAAATTTTCATTGTTATAATTTATAAGTTTGGTTAGTTTTTAGAAAAGCTATTTACATAAAATCTATGTAAATAGCTTTTTTTATTGTTTATAAGTTAAAATTACCACATATCTTCTTTTCTTTTTAGTTCATCAGATTAAACATGTCATTCATCTAAACTCCAAAAACTACTTTTCAAAACTTACCTATTTTTATAATATAGTTAGATATTTCATGGTTAGTATATAAGGTAGAAAGAACTATTTATTGTTAGCAAAGCAATTAATAGTTCTTTCTTTTTAGTACTTATCCTTAAAAATTTTACAATTAGCATCTTTCTTCACAACCCATACTAAGTCAATATCATCTTAACAAGCAAGAAAACACAATTAAACTTATCTATATAATTATACCACTCAACAAGTAAGCACTACTATTAAACGAATACCAAAACCACTACCTGTCAATAAATTATATCTTTATTACAGATAAATTTTCATTGTTAAAATTTATAAGTTTGGTTAGTTTTTAGTAGGGTTATTTATATACTTCATATAAGTAACCCTTTTTTGATTCAAATACCTTGCACAACTATAGTTTACAACCATTCAACTCTACAAAGATGTCATTCGTCTAATCTTAAAAACAACAAAGAATAACATACCTACCTTTAAGGTATAATTGACATATTTTCATGATTATTAATTTATAGGGAATTAAGAGCTATTTATTGTCTAGGGAGCAGTAAATAGCTTTTTTACTGATTAATTATAGTATTTATTTTTGACACAAAAGTTTCCTTCTTATCTATATGCAATGCCAAAGACGTTGCCTTCTTTGTAACCCCATAAAAGCTTTCAAAACGAATCTCTTTATTAAAGTGAACAATTACATTATGTCCTCCTGCCCTTCCTATTGGAGCAAAGAATTTAATTGGTGATTTTTCAGGAATCTCCTTACTATTCATTTCTATGCTCGCTATTTGATCTACAGAAATTCTTGCGTTTGCTAAAATTCCAAACCTTAAAACAAGTTCTTTCTTTTGTTCATCAATAAACATCGGTCTTTTAGCAAAAGAACGTAAAATTGCTATAATTTGTAAAGCAGTATATCCACTTAAAATAGCCAAAATAAAAGAACCACTCACATTTCCTTGTTTCATCATAGAATGTGTCACAAAAATCTCTATCACTACCACTAATAAAAATCCTAAAATAACACTCACTGCCATTCCGTCTTTGTGATAAGTATACTCATTATCATTAATTTGTCTTTTCTTCCAATTTAACAAACCATAATAGATTACTGCTATTTCTGAAGCAAAAACACTCGCTATTTTACCAGGTAAAATTTCTTTACAAGCAATATTAATGACATCAAAAAAATCAAGAGATTGATCATTTATTTCTTTTACTTTTTTGAGTATAGCTCTCCCTTTTAAAACAACAAAAGTGATTAAGCCCAATTCAATAACTGGAATCAAAAAAGTTTTAATGGTAGTTAAAAGCTGCTGTTGCTCTTTTGGTAATATAAAACTTGCCGTTACCAATCCCACCATAAAAACTGTGAATACTGTTATTTTAGAAACAGCTTTTTTTCGTATCAAAAGAAAATAAACTATGGGAATAGTTATCAAGAAATCGACAATAATAAAAGGAGTAATTTTAGGAATAAAAAAAGATGACTTCACCAACATTACTAGCGATAAAATCATCATTAATGGAATACCAAAAACTACTAAATTACTCCTTAGATTCAATGTGTTTTGCATAACATTTACTTTTTAAACAGTTCTAATTATTAGTAGTTTCTGAAGTATTATTGTTACATATTTTAGCATTTAATTTTTCTTATAAACTTCTCCATTTTTCATAACAAAAACGACATTCTCCATCGTACTAATTTTCTCTGTAGGATCTTCATTTACGGCAATAATATCAGCGAAAAATCCCTTTTCAATTTTCCCTATCTCATTTTCCATTTCTAAAATCTTCGCATTGGTAATGGTAGCAGATTGTATGGCCTCTATAGCAGGCATCCCAGCTTCTACCATATATCTAAATTCTTTTCCATTAATTCCATGTTCAAATACTCCTGCATCTGTTCCAAAAGCAATACCTACTCCCTTTTTATAAGCTCTTGCAAAGGTGCCTTGAATTTGTGGGCCTACTGCTAAAGCTTTAGGGACTACAATTTCTGGATAAAACCCCTTTACTTTTGCTTTTTCCTCTACTTCTTTTCCTGCAGTAATAGTTGGAACTAAATATGCATTATGCTTTTTCATCAGCTCCATCGTTTCATCACTCATATAAGTTCCATGTTCAATGGTTTTTACTCCTCCTAAAATAGCTCGCTGCATTCCTTCATCTCCATGAGCATGTGCCGCCACATGCATACCATAGTCTTTTGCCATTTCACAAATCGCTTTGACTTCTTCAATTGTAAACTGTGGATTATCTCCACTCTTAGCAACACTTAATACACCACCAGTTGCTGTTATCTTTATACAATCAGCTCCATTTTTATAACGTTGTCTTACTGCTTTCTTAGCATCTTCAACACTATTTACCACCCCTTCTTTTGGTCCTGGATTCCCTACTAATTTTCTACTACTACCATTGGTCGGATCTGCATGCCCTCCCGTAGTTCCTATAGATTTACCTGCTGTAAATATTCTTGGCCCAGGAAGCTTACCTGCGTTGATAGCATTTCTTAACGATATGTTTACCCCTGTTCCTCCTAAATCTCTTACAGTAGTAAACCCGTTTAATAGTGTTGTTTTAGCAAACCCAACAGAATTAAACGCTCTATCTGCTTCATTTAAAATGTATTTTTCTAATCTTGTTTTAGGGCTATGCTCTTTTTCGATGTGTACATGCATGTCTATAAGACCAGGCATTACCACTTTATCTTTAAGGTCAATAGTTACAATTCCCTTACCTCTTGGAGTTATATAACCATCGTAAACCATCATAATTTTATTTCCTTTAACTGCTATAGTTTGTTTCTCTTTAACAATTCCTTTTTCAGTATCAAGCAATTTTCCGCAATGAATATAAGTATCTTGAGAAAAGGTTTGTAAAAAACTAAATAATAAAACGAACGATAAAAGAATTCTCTTCATATGATGGATTTTCAGTAATGTTAGTAGTTTGTTATATACAACTGTAAAATTTGTATAATTTTTAAGTGATTATTCTTGATAAATGTAAGAATTTTTAAGTAGTTTGTCCTTTTAACTTCTCTTTGCTTACATAAAAGCATCTAAGATTTTTTTGATAGAACTATCACAGAAGTTAATATGCAACTTATTAAATTTAAACGTGTGAAACACATAGTAATTACAGGAACAAGTAGAGGAATTGGATTTGAACTAGCGCAACAATACGCTAACGAAGGACACAAAATATTGGCTTTATCTAGAAATACAAAACCTTTAGACATCGTTAATCACAAAAACATTACCACTATTTCAGTAGACTTATCTTCAGAAAAAGATATTAATAAAGCTATTGATTTTGTTAAAACTAAATGGAATCAAGTTGATATTCTTATCAATAATGCAGGTAAATTAGTAAACAAACCTTTTGAACAATTAACAACACAAGATTTTGAAGAAGTTTATAAAGTAAATGTATTTGCTGTAGCTGCATTAACAAAAAACCTTCTACCATTTATGAATAAAGGAAGTCATGTAGTTACCGTAAGCAGTATGGGTGGAATTCAAGGAAGCATGAAATTTCCTGGTCTTGCCGCTTATAGTTCTGCTAAGGGTGCAGTAATTACCTTATCTGAATTACTAGCAGAAGAATACAAAGAGCAACAAATAGCTTTTAATGTATTGGCTTTAGGTGCAGTTCAAACAGAAATGCTAGAAGAAGCATTCCCTGGTTATGTAGCCCCCTTATCAGCCAAAGAAATGGCTGACTATATTTTTGACTTTGCTTTAAATGGCAACAAATATTATAACGGTAAAGTATTACAAGTATCTAGCTCTACTCCATAACTCTTGAAAGAAACACTTCTTAAATACATTCCTGCCAAAGCAATTCCATTAGTTGAGTATTTAATCAACAAACATAAGGTACACTTAAAAATTGTGAGTCAACGACAAACCAAACACGGTGATTTTAGACGTTTACCAAATGGGCATATGCAAATTACGGTGAACAATAATTTGAATCCTTATCAGTTTTTGATGACTTTAATTCATGAGATTGCACATCATGTCACCTATCAAAAATTTGGAAAAGTTCAACCACATGGAAAAGAGTGGAAAACGGTTTTTCAGCATTTAATGTTACCATTTCTTCGTCCCGAAATTTACCCCAAAGAAATGCTACCTTATTTAGCAAACCACTTCAAAAACCCGAAAGCAAGTACTGATGCTGATGCTAAATTATCTCTAGCTTTAAGAGGAGGTATGGCTGAAAACGGAAAGAATTTTATCTTTGAAATTCCTAATGGAAGTGTTTTTCAGTTTAAAAACACACTTTATAAAAAAGGGAGTATTAGAAGAACACGTTACGAATGTTTAAATTTAGACAATAAACGAGTGTATCTTTTTAATCAGAATGCAGAAGTAATATTAATCCCCTCTAAATAATAATATTCTTGTTTTTACAAGAATGACAATACAAGTTTATGAATAATAACTATTACGCAGTAATCATGGCAGGAGGTGTTGGTTCGAGATTTTGGCCAGTTAGCACCCAAGAATTTCCGAAACAGTTTCATGACATGCTCGGTACAGGAGAATCTCTTATTCAACGTACATATAATAGGATAGAGCGCTTGATTCCTTCAGAAAATATATTAATAGCTACGAATAAACGCTATGAGCAGCTCGTTTTCGAACAATTACCTAAAGTTACTCATCAACAATTATTACTTGAACCTGCAATGCGTAATACAGCTCCTTGTATTTTATATGCCGCTTTAAAAATATATCAACAAAATCCAAATGGTGTTATGTTAGTAGCTCCATCGGATCATTGGATAGAAAATGAGAAGGAGTTTACAGAAAATATTAAAACATCATTCGATGCTTGCGCTCAACAAGATATTTTAATGACCTTGGGTATTCAACCTAATTCCCCAAATACTGGATATGGATACATTCAATTTGAAAATAATTCTTCAGAAATTAAAAAAGTAAAAAACTTTACCGAAAAACCAGATTTAGTAACTGCTAAACAGTTTATAGAAAGTGGTGATTACCTGTGGAATGCAGGAATTTTTGTTTGGTCAGTTCAAAGTATTTTAAACGCTTTTAAAATCCATTTACCAGAAATGGTTGCTATTTTAGATGATGGATCTAATGTATACAACACCGATTTTGAAGATGATTTTATACGTAGTAATTATGAAAAATGTGAAAACATTTCTATTGATTACGGAATCATGGAACGTTCGAATAATGTTCATGTATTGCCTGTTAGCTTTGGATGGAATGATTTAGGTACATGGGGTTCTTTGTATCAGAAATTAGAAAAAGACAATAGTCAAAATGCTACTGTTGGAGCAAACACTTTATTAAGAGATGCTCAAGGAAATATGATTAGTACAACATCTGGAAAGAAAGTGATCATTCAAGGCTTACATGATTTTATCATTGTTGAAAAAGACGATGTTATTTTAATTTGTCCTCGTAAAGATGAACAAGACATTAAACAAATTAGTACTGCTGCTAAAGAGCAATTCTAGTTTCTTTTCTATTTATTCGGAATAATACTATATGAACTACGATCAAATTCTAAATATTGGAATTCTTGCACATGTTGATGCTGGTAAAACTACTTTAACCGAACACTTACTATACCATTCAGGAGCTATTAGAAATATTGGGAGTGTAGATAAAGGGTCTACCATAACTGATAGTATGGCCTTGGAAAAAGAACGAGGAATCTCTATTAAAGCTACTACAACTTCTTTTATTTGGAATAACACAAAAATTAATCTAATTGATACTCCTGGGCACGTTGACTTTTCTAGTGAAGTAGCTAGAACTTTATGTGTGGTAGACGCTGTTGTATTAGTTGTTTCAGCTGTTGAAGGAGTACAAGCACATACTTTAACAATTTCAGACGCTCTTCAAAAATTAAAAATTCCAACTATAATTTTCATTAACAAAATTGATCGTCAAGGTGCAGACAGTGAAGAAGTATTAAAACAAATAAAAAAAGAACTACAGTTTAAAACAGCACCTATTTACACAAGCCAAAATGATGGTTTAGATATTGCCAACATACAACCTGTTTTTCATAATGAAATTATAAGTAAAGAAGAAAAGGAACTGCTTTTAGAAGAACTAGTAGAAACAGATGAAACATTATTAGAACAATATTTAAATGGTATAAATGTTTCAGATGAAACCTTTATAGATGCTGTTGTTAAAAATACTAGCAATGCCAATATCGTTCCAGTATTTACTGGAATTGCTAAAAACAATATTGGCGTAGAAGAGCTTTTAGATGGATTGACTTGTTTTATCAAACCTCAAAAGGAAGTAAAAACTGAAGAAACCTCAGTCTATGTCTATAAACTGGAGCATCATAAGTTACATGGAGCAATGGCCCATGTCAAGGTTTTTTCTGGTGAATTAACGTCAAAATCCGTTATTCATAACCATACGCAGGCGCGAGATACTAAAATAAATCAATCTAAAATTTTCCATCATACCAAACATATCGATGCTCCAATAAAAACAGGTGATATTGGAATTATAACGGGAGTTATAGATACAAAATCAGGAGATGTTTTAGGAAATCCTGATTTTATCCCTAAACTTCCCGAACTAAATACTCCTGTGCTCAGTGTTCAAGTATTACCAGAACAAGATCAAGATTACAATAATCTCGCTCAAGCGTTACAAATTATTGATAGAGAAGATCCTTCTTTACAATTTAAATGGCACAAATCAGAAAAAGAACTTTTATTATTACTCATGGGTGATATGCAAATTGAAGTACTTACCCATACCTTATTAGAACGTTTTTCTTTACCTGTACGTTTTACAGAACCTCAAATTGTATACAAAGAAACGATAAGTCAAGCTGCTGAAGGTTATATTCGTTATTGGATGCCAAAACCTTGTTGGGCAATTATGACCTTTTTAATTGAACCTGCTCCCTTAAATTCTGGAGTTACTTACCAGTCTATTGTTTCAAAAAATGATATTCATAATAAATATCAAAATGAAATTGCCAGAACTATTCCAAAAGCTCTTGAACAAGGATTACTTGGTTGGGAAGTAACCGATGTAAAAATTACATTAATTAACGGAGAAGATCATAATGTACATTCCAGACCCGGTGATTTTAATCTTGCTACCCCTATGGGTATTATGAAAGGTTTACAAGCAGGAGGTACGCATTTGTTGGAACCTTTAATGCGCTTTGAAATAAAAACCAACGAAGAATTTCTTGGTAAACTCATTTCAGAACTTACTACTAGAAGAGCTAGTATTGATTCTCCTAATTTTGAAAATGAAATTGTACATCTTACAGGAACTGTTCCTGTGGCCACTAGTTTAGACTTAAGTATTAGATTAAATGCTATTTGCGGTGGACGTTTACGTTTACGAATGGTATTTTATGGATATGATGTTTGTCCAGAAGGAGAAGGGACTTCTAAAACTTTTAAAGGGGTGAATCCTCTAGATGAGGCACAATGGATTTTACATCGTCGTGGTGCTTATAAGGCAGATGAACGTGTAATCTAGATATCTAGATACATCATTGATAAAAAACGGCCTGGAATTGAGGTTTCTAACTTTCCTTTTGTTTTAAAACCAAAATATTGATAAAATTTTTCAGCATTTGGATCAGAATCAAGAAGAACTTTTTCGTATTTCTGTTTTTTCAATTGATTTAAAAAATTATTCATCAAAAGTTTTCCATAACCATTACCTATATAAGTAGGTTCAACAAATAAATAGTTTAATTTAGCTACTTTACTTTTTTCTTCTTCGTAAGAATAAAACCCTATTAAATTATTAGAAATAGTGAGTTTATAAAGCTCTTTTTCCTCTATATATTTTGAAGAAATGGTTAATTTACTTCTCCATTTTTCAATTTGCTCTTCACCATAACTCCAATAATTCATTGAGCGAAGTGTTAACTCAGTAAGTGTTTCTGAATCTTCTTTTCGAGCTCTTTCTATTTTTACCTCTTCATTCATTACAAAGCTCCTTATTTATTTCATTTTTCACTAAGGTATCAAAAGTATTTTCATCTCCTAAAAATTCGTTTTTAATACCAATATAAACAAGGTTATTTAGCTTCCCTTCTAACCTTACATAGTCTTTTTCTGTAGTTACTATAAATTTATTCTTGCCTTCTAAAGCTTCATATTGTTGCTGAATCTTTGATACATCTGCTTCAGAAAAATGATGATGATCAGGAAATTTTATATGATGAAAATTGATCTTTCTTTCGTTTAGATATTGCAATAATGAACTCGGGTTCGCAATACCAGTTACTAAAACTACTTTCGACCTTGTTAAGTCCTTTAATTGAAGATTTTCTATTCCTCCCAAATCTTCATTATATACAATCCTACTAAAAAAGACTTCCTGATTTGGAGATGGATTAATTCTTCTAACCAATTCATCTTGTTCTAAAATTGATAATTTTTCTGGGCATTTAGTAACTACTATGGCCTTTGCCCTTTTAACTCCTCTCCTACTTTCCCTTAAATTTCCTGTAGGAAGTATAAAATCATTAATAAATAAATCATCAAACTTAGTTAGTAATATATAAGAACTTGCGGTTACTTTTCTGTGTTGGTAAGCATCATCTAATAAAACCAATTCTGGCGGATTTTCTAGTGTTAATAACTGCTCTATTCCATTAGTTCTATCTGAATCAACCGCTACATAAACTTCTTCTTTAAATTTTCTATAAAACTGCATAGGTTCGTCTCCTACATCTTCTGTTGTATGACTATCGTTAATTAACTGAAACCCCTTTGTTTTTCTCTTATAACCTCTACTTAAAACGGCTACTTTATAAGTCCCTTTTAATAATCTAATTAAATATTCTATTTGTGGTGATTTCCCAGTTCCTCCAACACTTAAATTTCCCACCGCAATTACTGGAATATTGAATTTTGTTGATTTCAAAACACCAGTATCAAAAAAATAATTTCTAATACTTGTTACAATATCATACAATACTGCAAATGGGTATAGTAAAATTCGAAGTAGTTTCATTAGATCAAAAGTAAAGATTATTTTGTCATAATGAACACTTAAGACTGTTCAGGTAAAATATATTTACAGTCTACAATCTTCAAAATAGCTAGTTTTGTTAACTTTGAAGTAACTAAACAGAACAAAATGCAAATTAAAGAAGTTACCAATTACATTGAGCAACTTGCTCCATTGGCATACGCAGAAGACTTTGATAATGTAGGCCTATTGGTTGGAAATTACAACACTACCGTTACAGGGGTTTTAGTTACCCTAGATACTTTAGAAGCAACAGTAGAAGAAGCCATCGCTAAAAACTGTAACCTAATTGTAAGTTTTCATCCTATCATTTTTGGCGGTTTAAAACGTTTAAATGGTAATAATTATGTAGAACGTGTTGTACTAAAGGCTATTCAAAATAACATCGCTATCTATGCTACGCATACTGCTTTAGATAATGTTAACAATGGGGTTTCTGCTAAAATGTGTGACGTATTAGGTTTAGAAAAATGCAAAACTCTTATTCCGAAGAAAAAGATTATTAAAAAATTAACCACCTATACCCCTACAAATGAAGCTTCTGACTTAAGAAAAGCCTTATTTAAAGCTGGAGCAGGAAGTATTGGAAACTACGAAAACTGTAGTTTTAATACAGAAGGAAAAGGAAGTTACCAAGGTAATGAAAGTTCCAACCCAACTGTTGGTAATAAAGGACAACTCATGTTTGAAGATGAAACTTGTGTTTCTGTAACTTTTGAAGCGTTTAAAGAACGTCAAATTCTAAATGCATTATATAACAACCACTCTTATGAAGAAGTGGCATATGAAGTAGTTACTTTAGACAATATCCATCAAAATGTAGGAATGGGAATGATTGGGGAGTTTAATTCTCCTATGAATGAATCTGATTTTTTACAATTTGTAAAAAGTACTTTTAAAACAGGTTGTGTACGACATTCAGAAAAATTAAACAAACCTATAAAAACAGTGGCTGTACTAGGAGGTTCTGGAAGCTTTGCTATTGGTAATGCTATAAAGGCTGGTGCTGATGCCTACATTAGTGCTGATTTTAAATATCATGAATTTTTTAAAGCAGAAAAAAGGATTCTTTTAGCAGATGTTGGACATTATGAAAGTGAGCAGTTTACAAAAAACCTTTTAGTTGATTATCTTAACAAAAAATTTAGTAGTTTTGCAATTATTTTAAGCGAAGAAAGTACAAATCCAATATACTATATTTAACAGATGGCAAAAAAAGAAGTAACGGTAGAAGA
The DNA here is from genome assembly GCF_964048965.1 of Tenacibaculum sp. 190130A14a. Taxonomy (NCBI): domain Bacteria; kingdom Pseudomonadati; phylum Bacteroidota; class Flavobacteriia; order Flavobacteriales; family Flavobacteriaceae; genus Tenacibaculum; species Tenacibaculum polynesiense. The sequence continues at coordinate 2,982,872 of NZ_OZ040189.1, forward strand.
AAAATTAAGAGCGTTGTACGATTTACAATTAATCGACTCAAGAATTGATGAAATTAGAAACGTTCGCGGTGAATTACCATTAGAAGTTGAAGATTTAGAAGATGAAGTTGCCGGATTAAACACAAGGTTATCTAACCTAGCTGATGATGTTTCTAATTTAGAAACTGACATCACTAACAAGAAAAATGCTATCGAAGAATCAAAAGCATTAATTGCTAAGTATGGAGAGCAACAAAAAAATGTTAGAAACAATCGTGAATTTGACTCTTTAACTAAAGAAGTTGAGTACCAAGAATTAGAAATTCAATTATCTGAAAAGAGAATTAAAGAATTCAAAGCAAAGATTACTCAAAAGAATGAGGTTATTGGTGCAACTAAAGATAAGTTAGCTTCTCAACAAAAGCATTTAGATCATAAGAAGAATGAATTGAGTGCTATCTTAAAAGAAACTGAAAAAGAGGAAGAATTATTAAAGAAAAAATCTGAAGAGTTCTCACAATCTATTGATACTCATTTATTAACTGCCTATAAGAGAATTAGAGCCAAAGTTAAAAATGGTTTAGCAGTTGTTGCAATTGAGCGTGGAGCTGCTGGAGGATCTTATTTTACAATTCCACCACAAGTTCAGTTAGAAATTGCTAATCGTAAAAAAATTACGATTGATGAGCATAGTGGTCGTATTTTAGTAGATCCAGCATTAGCGGCAGAAGAGAAAGAAAAAATTGAAAGCTTATTAGCATAAGAAACAATTTTTCAACTTATATATGAAGCTCTCATTGTACAATGAGAGCTTTTTTTGTACCTCAAAAGTAAAGAATCTCTTATTCATACGTCTCAGTTATCATAACCATTACATTATGAAACTTATTAAAATATTATTACCAACCCTTTTATTGATTAGTAGTTTTAATTACGCTCAAATTACTAAGCCTAGTTTAAGTCCAAAAATTAAAACCCAACAACAAGTAGGTTTAGCCAACTTTACTTTAGAATATGGACAACCAAATGCACAAAACCGTAAGATTTTCGGATCATTAATTCCTTATAACAAATTATGGCGTACTGGAGCTAATAGCTCCACCAAATTTACCGTTGATAAAGATGTAAAACTTGCCAATAATACCATTCCAGCGGGAACATATAGTTTATACACCATTCCTAATGAAAAAGAATGGACTATTATTATCCACAAAAACAGTAAACTATGGGGTGCAGGAGGATACCAAAAAAATAATGACTTGGTTCGTTTTAACGTGCCTTCAACACATTTAAAAAGTTTTTTAGAAACCTTTACTATTCATTTTGAAAACTTTCACACCAACGGTGCAGATTTAGTAATTGCTTGGGAACACACCAAAGTAAAAATCCCAGTATTTGTAGATTCTGACAAAGCGATCTTTGATCAAATTGACGCCAAAATCACGAAAAACACTACTGGTAAAATACATCCTCAAACTTATTTCGACGCTGCCCAATTCTATTATCATAAAAATGTAAAATTAGAACAAGCTCTTAAATGGTTCAATAAAGCTACCGAATTACGACCAAATGCCTTTTGGTATGAATACTACAAGGGTGAATTAGCCTTACATATGAAAAAGTATGAAATCGCAAGAAAGAGTGGTACAAAGTGTCTGAAAGCCGCTAAAAACAGCAAATCTTCCGACTATGGCTATATTTCAAAATGTAGTTTACTATTAAAAGCCTTAGATAGTAAATAAACACAAAAAAGCCTTTAGCGAATTTACTGCTAAAGGCTTATATTTTTTATATGATTGGATTTTTAATAATTCAATCCTCTTAAATAATCTAATTTCGCTTGCCATATATCCAATTCGTCTTTGAAACCTTGGATTCCAGCACGTACATTCTTAACTAACGGATTATCTTCTGTAGCATTAGAAATAAAACTTAAGTTATTTTCTAACTGCTGCATTTCACGAACCGTTTCATCTATCTTTCTTCTTAAAAACAACTGTTCACTATCTAATTTTCTATAATCTTCCTGAGCTAAATACGTATCAACTACATTCTTAAACTTAAGCATTGCTATTTCTTCTCTACTTAAATTTTGCTTTTCTAAATGTGCATCAATAACCTTATTAAACTTACCATCTAAGTGGCGTGCATTTCTTGGTAAAAATCCTAAATCCTTCCATTGTCCAATAGCTTCTTTTACCTCATCTAAAGAAATCGATTCTTTTTCTTTTAACTCTTCAATAAAAGCTTTCTTTGCATCAACAACTACTTGTTGCTCTTTATTAAGCTCGTTCTTACGTTCGTGCAACCTATCAAAATAATGATTACAAGCACCTTTAAAACGATTCCAAATATCATCTGAATATTTACGAGGAACATGACCAATCTTTTTCCAATCAGATTGAATACGTTTCATTGTATTTGTAGTTTCATCCCAATCTTCACTATCTTTAAGACTTTCAGCTAACTCTACCAATTCCATTTTCTTTTTTAAATTGGTACTTTGTGCACTTTTTTCTGACTTATAAAATGCATTTTTTGCAGCGTTGAATTTTTTAGTAGCTTCTTTAAACTGTTGCCAGACAGCTTCACTTTTACTATAAGGAAGTTTTCCTATATCAAAATATTTTTGACGAAGACTTTCTATTTCCGTGATACTTTTTTGCCAATCTTTATGAGTTTTATTTCCAGAAGTATCAAACGCATTAATTTCAGCAACTACTAACAACTTAGCATCAATCATTTCTTGATACTTTGATTTCAAGTTACGATAATGGTCATGACGCTTATCATGTAATTTTTTCGTTGCAGCACTAAATTTACCCCATACTTCTTCTCTGTACTCCTTACTTACTGGACCTACTTCTTCTTTCCACATTTTGTGTAATAGTTGCAACTCTTTAAATGCAACATTTACATCTTCTATTTTTAAAAGACCTTCTGCTCTTTCAATTAACTTTAACTTTTCATCTAAATTATGTTTAAAGTCAAGTTCTCTTAAATCTTTATTAAGGTGTAATAAATCATAAAAACGCTCTACATGATGATGAAACGTTTTCCATGTATCGTTGTATTTTGTTTTAGAAACTGGTCCAATAGCTTTCCAACGATTTTGAATTTGTTGGAAGTCATTGTACATTGTATTAGAATTCGCGTTTTCAATTAATTGTTTTAATTCTTCAATTAAGGTGTTTCGCTTTTCTAAATTTTCTTTTAATTGTTTTTCTAGCTGATTGTAATATGCATCTCTTTTAGTTTTATATTCTCCTAAAAGCTTATTATATTCCGATTTTACAGGACTGGAAAATTGAAAATCTATGGAGTTACCTCCTTCAGCTAAAAATGCTTCTTTCTTTTCTGCTAGTAATTTTCCAAACTTAGAATTAAAGGCAAACTTTAAAGAATCAACATTTGCTTTTAACTGTTGAACTGGATAACTTTCAAGTAACTTTTGAAGTTCTTCTACTAATTTTTCCAATTCCATTGAAGCATAATCAAGCATCGGAATTTGATGTTTCTCATCATCCTTTTCAGCTGCATTTGCAACTTCATTCTCTACAACATCTACCGCATCATTAATTTTTTCTTGACTTTCTTGTTGAATATTTACCTTCTCTTCGTTGTTTTCTAACATATTTACAATGTTTAAGTTCCTTGAATTAAGATTATAAAGATAAGGATATTTGTAAAATAGCAAACTTTATTTTAAGGTAAAACTTTGGTTGCATATTTAAGATTATATCTACTATGAGTTCCAGATTCTCCAAGCCTTCTCTGCCTGTAACTCTAACATTTCATAGCCATTCTTTATTGTAGCACCCTTCTCTACTCCCTTTTGTAAAAAAGTTGTTTGCTCTGGATTGTAAATTAAATCATATAATAAATGCCCTTCAGTTAAATGCTCATATGGTATGTTTGGACAATTTTCAATATTTGGAAAAGTACCGAGAGGGGTACAATTAATTAATAATTTATACTCATTTAAAGTATCTTTTGAAATCTCATCATACGTTATTTGTTTTTTACCCTCTGGGCTACGAGAAACAAATTTGTATTTTATATTTAAATCATCTAATACATAAGCTACAGCTTTCGAAGCTCCTCCAGTTCCAAGTATTAACGCCTTAGAGTGTTCTTTCTTTAATAAAGGTTTAAGAGATTTTTTAAATCCGTAAATATCTGTATTAAATCCTTTAAGCTTTCCTTTCTTTGTAATTTTGATAGTATTTACTGCTCCTACTCTTAAAGCTTTTTTATCAAACTTGTCTAAATAATTGAAAACTTCTAGTTTATAAGGAATTGTTACATTCATTCCTTTTAATACTTTTTTGTATTCCTCTATTTTCTTTGGAAGTTCTCCAATTTCTTCAATATCAAAATTGATGTATTCATTATTCTCTAAGTTTTCCTTTTCGAATTTTGTATTGAAGTATTGGCGAGAAAATGAATAAGATATATTACGTCCTACTAAAGCAAAAATGTTTTTACTTTCTTTTTTTTCCATAATAATCGATAAATAGTATTAATAGTATTCCAAATAAAATAAACCCAATAGCTAACCATGTTTCTTTTGAATTAAACTCTGGCATAAACCTTTGGTAGTTTTCTACAATTTTATTTCCTTTTTTGTCAAAAATATAAGTTCCTTCGACAGTTTTGTATATTGTTTCTTTCCATGGCCATACATTTCCTAAAGATCCAGTTATAAAGCCTATAATTAGAGCTGTTACAATTTGATGCCATCGTTTTAACACGTAACCCAATACATGTGATATAGATACCAATCCAAATGCCGACCCTAAGGTAAAAACACTAATTATTTTCAAATAACGCACCTTTACTGCATCTTTTAACACTTCTGTATTACCCGATAAAAGCTGTGTGATAACACTACCTAATACATTAACGCTATCTACTAATAACAATACGTAATTACCTAATAAAATTAAAATAAAGGAACCTGATAAACCAGGTAATGTCATTCCAGATACACCTATGATTCCACATAAAAAGACAAACCATAAATTGTCATTTTCTTTTGCAGGGGTCATAAAACTTATGCTTAATCCAATTGCTGCACCCATTAACAAGAAAAAGACAGTCTTAGGTCTCCAATCTCCAAAATCTTTTGAAATATAATATATCGAACCGATAATCATTCCAAAAAACCACGACCAAACATAGAGTTCATAATTTTTTAAAAAGTAATCTAATATTAATGATACACTGAAGTAACTAAACATACTACCTATCATTACATAAGACAAAAACTCTAAATTAGTGTATTGTGAAAAGCTTTTAAAACGACCATTTAGCAGCAACTTAAATGCCTTTACATTAATACGCTGAAAAGTAAAAATAAGTTCTTCATAAAACCCCATCACAAAAGCTACCATTCCCCCAGAAACTCCAGGTACTTTGTTAGCTCCTCCCATGGTTAATCCCTTTAAAAATAGATTTACCTTTTCTAAAAATGTACGTTCTTTATACATACGGTTTGGTTGGTATGACTAAGGTACTGATTTATTACTGCTTTTTAACGGCTAATTTTTCTAAAAGTAAAATCATACCAAAACCTAATAATGCTAATAACGAAGCTTGAAGAATTTGCGGGTTTCCTTCAAATGAGAAAGGAGAAATTGACAACTCATTAAAAGGCACTTTTTCTCCATGTGAATTGGTTCTATAACTCAACACCTCTTTCCAAGGCCAAATTTTATTCAACGAACCAATAATAAATCCTGTTAAAACCGCTAGGGTATAATTTTTATAATTATTGAAAAGCCATTTTAAAACTCTTGAAAACAACAATAATCCAACTATAGCTCCTGTCGCTATTAAAGCAATTTTACCTAAATCTCTATTATTTACAGCATTCAACACTTCCTTATAAGCTCCCAACAACACCAAAATAAAAGATCCTGAAATTCCAGGTAAAATCATTGCACAAATAGCCAAAGCTCCTGAAAGAAACAAAAATAACGGTGATGAATTTTCAGAAACCATTGGGTTTAAAGTCGTTATTTTATAAGCTGCAAAACTACCTATCAATAAAAGAATAATGGTAATTACATTCCATTTAGTAATCTGTTTAGCAATGTAAATAACACTTGCCAATACTAACCCAAAGAAAAATGACCATAACATGATAGGTTGATTATCTAACAGCCAAGAAATCACTTTAGCTAATGATACAATACTTATTGCAATACCTATTAATAAAGACAACAAAAAACTCCCATTTAACTTCTTCCAAGCTTCTTTAATCCCTTGTTCCTTTAAAACTTTTAGTAACTCTAAATTTATATTACTAATAGACCCTAATAATTCTTCATAAATCCCGGAAATAAATGCTATGGTTCCACCAGACACTCCTGGAACCACATCTGCAGCTCCCATTGCTACTCCTTTTAAACTAATTAAGAAGTAATCTTTAATTGTTCGTTTCATTTAGTTTGATTCGTTATCTTTCTTCTTTTTTGATTTAAACTTGATTAAGTTACTCTTTTTAACTATTACAGAATCTTTTTTCTTTTCTTCTTTTTTCTTCTTCTTTTTCTTTAATCCTAATTTCTGACCTAATTCAGATAAATTATCAAAATTTACTTGATATGAGATACCAACTCCTTGCGTGTATCCTTCATCGTCAACATTATTTTGAATTTCATTTTGACGATTGAATACGGTTCCTCTTAATGTTCCTTCCTCATTTAATAAAACTTCTACTTTTACTTCTCCAACAACATTGGTTTGGGTATTTGTTCCAACTGGCACCCCTACTTTTCCATTTACAATAACTCTATCACTTAATTGAGTAGTTACAGATACATCAACTTGATCATCTGAGTTTAAGTTACCAACATCTCCTCTATCACCTTGAGTATACCCTACTCCTACTTGAATTTTATCATCTCCTTTGTTTAATACACTAGATAATATGCTAGTAGCAATTTCAGAAGCTGTTCCTGTAATACCAGATGATGCACTACTTCCAATGGCTTCTTCGTTATAAAAAGTACCAAAAGCCAATAAAAATGTAAAATGCTGCATTTTGGTATTAAGGTCATTTTTATTTAAGATAAATTCTAATTCAGAAGCAACTGTAGAATTTGCGTTTGGTATTTTAATATCGAACTCTTGTTTTGAATCGAAAAGTCCTCCTGTAATTTTGGTATATAAATCTATTGGAATTTTTCTACTCGAGTTAATATTATCTAATAACTGTGCTGGGTTTGCCTTTGTACTATAAACGGCTGTTAAATCTAATTCCGCCTCAAAAGGACTACCCGTCCAAGAGATAGTTCCTCCTTGTTGTACTTTAAATGGTTTTGTTATTCCGGGGTATCTAAAATTATATACTCCTTCATCTACAATAAAATCACCATACATATTAAACTTTCCTCTCGTATCAATTTCAATATATAAATTACCATCACCTCTACCTTTTAATTCACTTCCTGAAACCTTGTCTATTACTACTTGTGCAAGGGCATCATCAGTTACTTCAAGGTAAATTCTTAAATCCAATCCTTTAATATCTTTTAGTTGATTTTTATCAATTTCCTCTCCTCCTTCTGATTTGAAATGAATTAGTTTAAAATTATCAATGGTAGTAACATCGCTTAAAGGAATAACAAAAACGGTTCCTGGTTGTGTACTTCCATTTACTTCAATATCTAAATTACTAGTAAGTCCTCTTATCTTTGCATTTCCTTTTAAAAACCCAGTTCCATAGTAAGGAATTTCTTCTGATTCACTTGTATTAAGTATTAGCAAATTATCAGTATCTATATCTAATTTCATATACCATTGCTCAAAATTTTGATGGGCAATAGATCCTTTTAAACTTCCTTCCGTTTTATGCTCAACATCGATCAAAGTAATGTCATCAAAAATAAACTGTCTTCCATCTAACACAATGGAAGCATTCTGATTCAAATCAAAATCTACATTTAAATATGGAAATGCCAAACCTGCATTTTCTAGATTCAGTACTCCTTGTAAATCAGGATCTCTTAAATATCCTTTTGCGGTAAAATCTCCAGTGACTTTTCCTCTCAACTTTGACAATACATCTTCTCCTAATGGACTAAATGCTTCAATTTGATAATCTTTTAAAGAAAAAGCTAAATCTATAGTTGGTCTTTTCGCACTAAAATCAATTTTTCCTAATGCCGAGATGTTCTTTGCTTTATTATTAATCAAAGATAAACTCACATCATACTTTTCGAATGAATTTTCTCCCGAAACATTTAATGCCAAATCTCCTTGATAAAAATCATTGATATGAAAATTTTCTATTAAGAGATTTCCTCGAGGTGACACCTTCATATCTGCTTGTTTAAAATCAACAATTCCATTCAAATTCCCTTTAAGATTCAAACTATCTATTGGAGGAACAAAACTTTTGAGTTTAACATTGGTAAATTTCGCCTGCAAATCTTTATAAGTACTGTCTCTTAAAGCTCCTTTAAATTCTATTTTTTGATTTCCAGAAGTTAGTATAAATGGACTAATATCAAACTCACTTTGTTTTAAGTCAAATACTACTTTATTCTGTTTGTTATTCTTCGGGTTGATAGTCCAATCAAAATCCTCATAACTAAATGTTGATTTTTGGATTCCAACAACCGACTTTTTCAATTGATCTATAGTATAGTAAAAGTCCAAATTAAACTTTTCATTCTCTTTTTTCCCTCCCTTAAAAACCGATTTAAAAAACAGTGTATCCTTATGAGTTCTATTTAACAAGTTTAACTCTTTTACTTTATAATATGGGGTGTTTACAGCATTTGCTGTTAAGTGTGTATTATATAGTGGGTTCTTATTATCAATTCGTAAAAGAAACTTATCTACGATATTTGAATAGGCTTCTATCTTAGGAGAACTAAAAGTTAATTTCAGAGAGTTCTTATCTGAATTAATCCTACCTTTTAAACGTGTGTTTTCAGCAATCGTTACTTGAGGTAAAAACACATCAATAATTTGATTATGTATAGTGAAATCGAAATCCAAAAATTGTCCCTTAGCAACAGGATACGGTTCATAATTCGTATATACACTTCCCAAAGCATTTTCTGTGATAGGTAGTAACTCATCAAAAGTAAACTTCCCTTTTAACTCACCATTTACAATATCTTTAGATGTAACTCTTATTGTTTTGATACTATCTTTTACGGCTGATAATACTTCAAACTTTTTAAACTCATATGCTCTTTTTTGATTCGTATAGGTTAGATTATTAAATCGAGCTACTCCAATAATATCGTCTAAAGTGTTTCCCGAAATATCCAATTTCACTACACCCTTAAGTTTTGCAATACTATCTCTTGTAAAGAGATTTGTCTTTTTTAAATCTAGATCTGTAATATTTGCAGTAAAGTCAAACTTGTTAATTTCAGAAGAAAAATCTGCCAAACCTTGAAACACTAATTTAAAATTAACATCATCTGAATTTAAAAACCCATCAAACTTCTTGTTTTCAAATTGCCCATTTACCGTTAAATTTTTATACGAATACTCATTAAAATCTACTGTACTTACCTTTCCTATTATGGTTGTATTGATATTATCAACACTAAAACCACTTCCATTTACATCTGCTTTTAATGAGATTTTTCCAAGCAACGGATCATTCGTAAATATTCCTAAGTCAAACTCTTGAAATTCTACCTCTCCTACATAGGAAGCAAAATCGATATCATCTATATTGGTCAACTGTAAATCTGAAATAATAGCTCCAATTTCCGATTCAACATTAAGCGTAGCATCCATTTGTTCTGGAGTTACTTTTACCAAACCAGATAAATTAAAATCTCCTAATCTTTTAAACTCTGTAGGTAATGTTTTCCCTAATAAATTGGGAAGAACACTTTTTAACTGACCATAATTAGCTTTGACATTATCTAAATCTCCTTCAAAAATAAACCCTCTTTCTGTTTTCACAGCATTTACAAATGCCAAATCTCCACGTATTTTTAAACCATTTCTAGAATACAAATTCAAATGGTTTACATCAAAATTATTAAGCACTCCATTAAGTTTTCCAGTGAAATACAACACGTCATTACCACTTAACTCTCTGTATAACTTTGATAAATCTCGAACCGATAATTTACTCTTTTTAAAATTAGCGCTTATAGTTACTTTATCGTTAAAGTCTGCTAAATATTTTCGTTTATATGTGAATTTAATATCTCCAACAATATTGGTTTTATTGTCCGTTTTTAAGGAAGTATTATCAAAAAGCATATGCGTTTTGGTATACACAAAATCGGTGCTGAGATTTGATACAACCACACCTCTATTTTCTGTAAAATATAATCCTCTCACTTTCATTGAAACGTCTGGACCTACTATTGAAAAGTTTTGAAGATTCCCTCCTCCATTGGATGCAGAAAATTGTAAAACGTCTTTTTTATTAAAATCTAACAATTTGAAATTCAAATCATCAATATATACATTCGAAGTTTTTAAAGTAAATGGTGGAGTATTCGGATCACGAGGTTTGTCATCATCAAAAGTTTCTACAAATATGGATAAATTATCATTTTTTTCTCCCTTATATGTTTTTAAATGAAACTGTACTCCTTCAAGAGATAAACTTCCTAAATCAACACTATTTTCTAATACCTTTTTAGCATTTAAAAGAGACGTATTTAATTTATCTACAAAAATTAAAGTGTCTTTATGATGATCTCTAATTTCAATTCCTTTTAATTGTACACTTCCTAAAAAGGATAAATCAATTTTTTTTACAACTAAATCAATCCCTAACTCTTTATTTACCTTATTCGTAACAATTTTCCCCAATTGGGTTTGAACTGCAGGAATTGATAGTAATATGCACAACAGTAATAAAAAAAGTAGTGTATACTTTAGTATTCGAAATAGTATTTTACCAATTTTTTTTATGATTGAAATGCTTTAGAAGTTCAACAAGATTTATTGTGTTAAATCAAAAATATTGCCAATAAATACAAAGAACGTTCAATTTTAACTAATATTCAATATTTTTGTCCCTTTAACTTATTTTTAGGACATTTTGAGTACAAAACAAGTTTATATATTAGGAATAGAGTCTTCTTGTGATGATACAAGTGCTTCTGTTATTTGTGGTGGAAAAGTTTTAAGCAATGTAATCGCCAATCAAGAAGTACATTCTAAATATGGAGGTGTTGTTCCTGAGCTAGCTTCAAGAGCACATCAACAAAACATTGTACCTGTAGTTCAACAAGCGATAGAACAAGCAGGCATTATGAAAAATCAACTTAGTGCAATTGCATTTACGAAAGGCCCAGGGTTGATGGGATCTTTATTAGTTGGTACTTCTTTTGCAAAATCTTTAGCACTTGGGTTAGATATTCCTTTAATCGATGTGAATCATATGCAAGCTCATATTCTGGCACATTTTATTAAAGAAGAAAATGCAAAAATCCCTCCTTTTCCTTTTGTTTGTTTAACCATAAGTGGTGGACATACGCAAATAGTAAAAGTTACCAATCACTTTGAAATGGAAATTTTAGGAGAAACGATTGATGATGCTGTTGGAGAAGCCTTTGATAAATCTGCTAAAATTTTAGGACTTCCTTATCCAGGCGGTCCTTTGATAGATAAATATGCCCGAGAAGGAAACCCTAAAGCTTATAAATTTTCAAAACCTAAAGTAGGAGATTTAGACTTCAGTTTTAGTGGCTTAAAAACAGGAATTTTATACTTTATTCAAAAAAACCTTAAAGAAGACCCTAACTTTATTAAAGACAACCTACACGATATTTGCGCCTCTATTCAACATACGATTGTTGAAATTTTAATGGATAAATTAAGGAACGTTGTAAAGTCGACCGGAATAAAACATATTGCTATTGCCGGAGGAGTTTCTGCCAATTCTGAAATCAGAAAACGACTACAGGTAGCTCAACAACATTGGGGTTGGACCACTTATATTCCTAAATTTGAATACACTACTGATAATGCTGCAATGATTGCTATTACTGGATATTTAAAATATTTAAACAACTCTTACTCTGATGTTTCTGTAACAGCGCAAGCTAGATTAAAAGTAACCGAATAAAATAACTATTTACTATATAAATGAATCTTCTTAAAACTCGCCTTTATTCCTGTCTTATCTATTTCTTTTCATGGGTAGCTTACTTTTTTATCGGACGCTTTATCTTTTTAGTGTTTTATTATGAAAAGACTAGTCAATTAGACTTTTTAAGTATCTTAAAAACATTCTTATATGGTATTCGATTAGACATATCCTTTACTTCGTATCTAAGTGCTCTACCTTTTTTACTCATTCTTTTGAGTGTTTTTATTTCAAAAAAAATCATCAAAAAGTTACTTAAATCTTACACCTTTATAATTGTTCCTATTATTACCTTGTTACTATTAATAGATACAGTACTATATGCATCTTGGGGAGTAAGACTAGACAGTACTTTATTAAATTACATAAATACGCCAAAAGTAATGTTAGCCTCTGTATCAGCTAGTTTACTTTTCTTCGGAATTTTAATTTGGCTTTTACTATCTGCATTTTTTATTTACTTAAGTAATAAAATTATCAACCGAATAACAAAAAACCTTGACACTGGTGCATATATACATGCATTAGTATTATTGCTTACAACGGCTTTTTTGATTGTTCCATTAAGAGGAGGTTTTCAAGAGATTCCTGTAAATCAAAGTAATGTTTACTTTTCTAAAAACATGTTTGCCAATCATGCTGCTGTTAATTTTGCTTGGAATTTTGGTAATGATGTTGCTAGAGGAATTGGTAAAAGAAATCCGTATAAAAAATTTGACAAGGAAATTGCTCAAGAAATTATTGCCAATAGAAGAAAATCATTGTTACAACAACCTACTGATACGATTTTAAAGACGAACAAACCTAATGTAATTTTATTAGTTTGGGAAAGTTTATCTGCTAAAGTTGTAGAGGTTGTCGGAGGAGAACCAAATGTTACAGAAAATCTTAATAAACTGTCAGAAGAAGGTATTCTTTTTACCAATTTTTATGGAAATGGAGATAGAACAGATAAAGGTATTATTGCCATTCTGAGTGGTTATTATCCACAACCAAAATACAGTATCATAAAAATGCCTAACAAAACAAGAAGTTTACCTAAGCTTCCGATTGAAATGAAAAAATTAGGATATAGTACTTCTTATTATTATGGAGGAGATACCAACTTTGGAAACATGAATACTTACATCCGAATGAGTAACATGGATTATATTGTAGATGGAAGTGAATTTGATAGAGCAGATTGGAATTCAAAATGGGGGGCTCATGACCATATTTTCTTAGAAAGATTAGCTTCTGACTTGAGTAAACCACAAAAAGAACCATTCTTTGTAACAGCATTAACCTTAACAAGTCACGAACCTTTTGAGTTTCCAGATGAATATAAATTTGGTAAAAATGGTGATGACAACTTATATAGAAGCGCTCAGGCATATACTGATAAAGCAATAGGTAGTTTTATTGAATTTGCAAAAAAACAATCTTGGTGGGATAATACTTTAATTGTCATTATGTCTGATCATGGAAATAGATTACCTAAACACGAAGGTTATTTTCATTCTCCTAAGAAATTCAAAATACCAATGGTATGGCTTGGAGGAGCTTTAAAGGAAACAGGTAAAAAAGTTAGTACTTTATCTGGTCAAACAGATTTTGCTTATACTCTTTTACAACTTCTTGGTGGAGAATATGAACAATTTAAATGGGGTAAAAATATTTTTAATGATTCTAAAGATCAATATGTACATTACGTGTTTAATAAAGGGTTTGGAACCTTAACGCCTGAAGGTACTTATGTATATGATTTTGTAGGAAAAAAACCTGTTGTTAAAGAAGGTAATATAACAAAGTTAGATTCTCTAGGAAGATCACTGAGCCAAGATGCTTATCAGGATTTTATAGATAGAAGATAATATTTACAAATCAAAAATAAGAAAAGACTACCTCTAGAATTTGACTTCATCGAGGTAGTCTTTGGTTAAAATTCCCCAATTTTAATTGTTTACCTGAATGCTTGCACCTCCCTTTACTATATAAAAATAGGAACGTCGATTTTTTTGATGTTCTTCCTCAGTACATTTACTTTGGTTAGTATCATTGCAATCATTCAATAATTTATCTTCACCATAACCTATAGCACTTTCTATTCTTTCAGGAAGGATTCCTCTTGAAATAATATAATCTCTTGTAGATTTGGCTCTATTACTAGATAAATTTCTATTGTATTCTTTCGTACCTCTACTATCTGTATGAGATTCTATTTTAATAACTAAGTCTGGATTATTATTGAGAACAGACACAATATGCTCTAATTCATACTCTGCATCCTCTCTTATATTGTATAAATCAAAATCAAAATATATTGGATTTATAACAATTTGATTTTCTACAATTAACGATTCCAATTGAATATTCTCTACAATCGTTTGTTTATTTACATCTAAAGTTTGCGTGTCTTTTGTCTTGTTCCTATAATTTTCTTTTGAAACCACTACAACAAAGTTTTTCTCACAGTCTATTTTTTTGAATACATATGCTCCTGATGTATCAGTTTGTTGTTCTTCTATTGGTTCACCTTTTTCATTCATTAATTGAACCAAAACTTCAGAGATAGGAGCCCCAGTTCTTGAGTCTGAAACAATTCCTGTAATATCTTCTTTACAATTATAAATCGTGAAACTATAAATATCATCATCTCCCACTCCTCCTTTTCTATTGGATGAGAAAAAACCATGAGTATCATCATTATTAATAACAAAGGCAAAATCATCAAAAGGTCCGTTAACAGGTGTTCCTACATTGATAGGAGCAGTATATTTTTGATTCTCAAACTTTGATTCAAAAATATCTAATCCTCCTAGACCTAAGTGTCCATCTGATGCAAAAAACAAAGTACCATCATTTTTTATAAATGGAAACATTTCTCTTCCTTCAGTATTTACATTTTTTCCTAAGTTTATAGGTTCTCCAAAAGAGTTATTTTCTAAAATGGAAACTTTGTATATATCGGTTGCTCCCAAACCATTCCCCATATCTGAAACAAAATATAGTGTTTTTTCATCAGGACTTAATGCCGGATGTCCACAAGAATAATCTTCACTATTAAATGGTAATTCTACAATATCTCCCCAATAATCTCCTATTTTTTGAACTTTATAAATTTTAAGATGTGACACTCTATCTTTATCTCCTCTTAGTCTTTTTCCATCAAAATTATCTCTCGTAAAATAGGCCGTATTTCCATCTTTGGTTATCACCAAATTTGATTCATGATATTTCGAACTCAATTCTTCTATTAAATTGGCATCCTCTACATCCAATACCTTATCTTCTTTTATCTCCTTCTTTTCAGTTTTATAAATATTTATAAAAGGCTGTCTGTTCCATCGATATAACTTTTTATCCTTATCTGATTTTGGTTTCGCTGAAGCGAAATACAAATTATTATCATATAAAAAACCTCCAAAATCTGAATATTTAGTATTTGAAGCTATATTATGAATATTGATGTAAGTTTTTGGCTTGTTCGAATACTCAACAAAATAATCCATATTATTCTCTAAGGCTTCTGCTCTACTATCTTCTCCTAAGTCTTTCAATTTAAGTAGCCATTTATCTGACTCTTTTATTTTTCCATTTGATTTCAAAACCTGAGCATATCTGAAAACATGTTTCGGAGAAGCCACAGACATGTAAGAACTCATAAGGTTTTTATAGTATTTCTCAGCCAAATCAAATTCAAAATTAAAATAATGTGAATCTCCTAGTCTACTTAAAACTAAATAAGAATCGTCTCCCTTATCATAAATCACTTTATATAACTCTGCCGATTTTTTATAAGCAAATTCATTAAAATATCTATCTGCAGCATATTTACGTTGTCCAAACGTAGTTGCTGTAAATAATACACATATTAATATTTGTAGTGGTATAAATCTTATCATTGTATTTTTTTTAAAAGAACCTTGGAGACTTTGTTGCAAGCTCTCTAAATATCTCCCATTTTATCATTAATTCATAAGTCCCAGAATTGTAATTACTATAATTTGAAGTTGTTAAGTCATAAGCCAATCCAATATGTAAGTTCTCTGTAGCTTGTAATCCTAATAATGCACTTATTGAATCATCCCATCTCCATGCAGCTCCAGCAGTAAACTTTTCATTAAAAAGAAAATTAGCCGATACATCTAGAGACAAAGGTGCACCATTTACAACCTTGGTTAAAATAGCAGGTTTAAACTTTATACTCTGATTCAAATCAAACACATAACCTCCAATAAAGAAAAAGTGCATTCGCTCTTCTGCTACATCTCCTCCACTCTGTGCATCGTCATAATGCTCCGTTCTTATTATATTAGGAACTGCTCCTCCTATATACCAATTATCAGTATAGTAATAAATTCCAGCTCCAATGGTTGGTAAAAACCTATTAATATTTCCCCTTAAACTCTTATCATCTCTATCTTGGATAAGTCCTCTACTCCAATCTACATTTAAATGTCTTCCTCCAAGTTTTAGCCCAAAAGATAAGTTTCCTTCTTCACTTGTTCTAACTCTATAGGATGCATTAATATCTAAAAAGATTTCTCGGGCTGGACCAATTCTATCATTCGTAAGATTTACTCCAAGTCCGACTCCAGTGTAACCAATTGGAGTGTCATAACTTAAGGTTTGTGTATCTGGAGCTCCATCTACTCCAACCCATTGTGTTCTTCCTAACAAATTAATTACGGTATGACCATTTGACCCAGCATAAGCTGGATTTACACTCATGGTGTTATACATGTATTGCGTATACTGTGGATCTTGCTGAGCGTTCATATTTATTCCACTAAATATGAATGCTATTACTGTGTATATATATCTTAATTTCATATTATTTTTTTATCTGTTAATGTATAGCCATCCTACTTTCGGTTTCGAACCATCACCTAAATCAATTACATAATAGTAAGTACCAGAAGGCAACTTATCATCAACATTGATATTCGCCCTTCCATTGGAAATACCTCTAAAGGCAACATCTTCATTATTATATCCAGATGCTTTATATACCGTATTCCCCCATCTATTGAATATTTCAACAGTATTGTTTTGATATTGAGGATCATCGATACAAGAAATATAGAATATATCATTGTCTCCATCTCCATCTGGAGTTAAGATATTATAAGGAGTACCACATGGGTTGGTATCAGTATCTAAATAATCAGGAATACCATTTTCGTTAGTATCTAAAGCATCATCTGTCGTTGGATCTCCATCACCAGGACCTTCATCAATAGTATCTATTCCATCATTATCATCATCTGTATCTTGAAAATCTGGTGTACCATCTCCATCAGAATCAGGAATATCAACTGGATCTCCTCCACTATCCGGATCATAAACATCATCTATTCCATCTCCATCAGAATCTTCACCAGAAGGCAGAACATCTGGAATACCATCTCCGTTATCATCATTTCCTTCGATCACATCTAATACACCATCATTATCACTATCTGGATCGAGACTATCTGGAATACCATCTCCATCTGTATCGACACTTCCGTCACCTTCGTCAACATCTAAAATCCCATCATTGTCATCATCTAAATCATCTATATCAGGGACTCCATCTTCATCAGTATCTGCTAATACAACAATAGTAACTGTAGCCGTATCACAATTCGTTGGACTTGCTCCATTCTCACAAATCTCATATGTATAAGTATACGTTCCTGATGGGGTACCTGCAGCTACCGTTATAACTCCTGTACTTGGATCTAAACTCAACTCACTTGGATTGGTAACTCCCGTTGGGTTTGGATTCACCGTAACCTCGCCTGGATTGGTTCCTATTACTACTGAAACTCCATCTAAGGTATCATTATCGGTGATATCTGTGGTACTATCTCCTGCTGTAATAGCCGTTCCACTATAATCATCATCGTTGGCAACAATATCATTCGCTACCAAGATTGTAACTACAGCCGTATCACAATTCGTTGGACTTGCTCCATTCTCACAAATCTCATATGTATAAGTATACGTTCCTGATGGGGTACCTGCAGCTACCGTTATAACTCCTGTACTTGGATCTAAACTCAATTCACTTGGATTGGTAACTCCCGTTGGGTTTGGATTCACGGTTACCTCACCTGGATTAGTTCCTATAACTATTGGTACTCCATCTAAGGTATCATTATCGGTGATATCTGTGGTACTATCTCCTGCTGTAATAGCAGTTCCACTATAATCATCATCGTTGGCAACAATATCATTCGCTACCAAGATTGTAACTACAGCCGTATCACAATTCGTTGGACTTGCTCCATTCTCACAAATCTCATATGTATAGGTATACGTTCCTGATGGGGTACCTGCAGCTACTGTTATAACTCCTGTACTTGGATCTAAACTCAATTCACTTGGATTGGTAACTCCCGTTGGGTTTGGATTCACTGTTACCTCACCTGGATTAGTTCCTATTACTACTGAAACTCCATCTAAGGTATCATTATCGGTGATATCTGTGGTACTATCTCCTGCTGTAATAGCGGTTCCACTATAATCATCATCGTTGGCAACAATATCATTCGCTACCAAGATTGTAACTACAGCCGTATCACAATTCGTTGGACTTGCTCCATTCTCACAAAT
The DNA here is from genome assembly GCF_964048965.1 of Tenacibaculum sp. 190130A14a. NCBI lineage: Bacteria > Pseudomonadati > Bacteroidota > Flavobacteriia > Flavobacteriales > Flavobacteriaceae > Tenacibaculum > Tenacibaculum polynesiense. The sequence continues at coordinate 3,001,530 of NZ_OZ040189.1, forward strand.
CTCATATGTATAGGTATACGTTCCTGATGGGGTACCTGCAGCTACTGTTATAACTCCTGTACTTGGATCTAAACTCAACTCACTTGGATTGGTAACTCCCGTTGGGTTTGGATTCACTGTTACCTCACCTGGATTAGTTCCTATAACTATTGGTACTCCATCTAAGGTATCATTATCGGTGATATCTGTGGTACTATCTCCTGCTGTAATAGCGGTTCCACTATAATCATCATCGTTGGCAACAATATCATTCGCTACCAAGATTGTAACTGTAGCCGTATCACAATTCGTTGGACTTGCTCCATTCTCACAAATCTCATATGTATAAGTATACGTTCCTGATGGGGTACCTGCAGCTACCGTTATAACTCCTGTACTTGGATCTAAACTCAACTCACTTGGATTGGTAACTCCCGTTGGGTTTGGATTCACGGTTACCTCACCTGGATTAGTTCCTATAACTATTGGTACTCCATCTAAGGTATCATTATCGGTGATATCTGTGGTACTATCTCCTGCTGTAATAGCGGTTCCACTATAATCATCATCGTTGGCAACAATATCATTCGCTACCAAGATTGTAACTGTAGCCGTATCACAATTCGTTGGACTTGCTCCATTCTCACAAATCTCATATGTATAAGTATACGTTCCTGATGGGGTACCTGCAGCTACTGTTATAACTCCTGTACTTGGATCTAAACTCAACTCACTTGGATTGGTAACTCCCGTTGGGTTTGGATTCACGGTTACCTCACCTGGATTAGTTCCTATAACTATTGGTACTCCATCTAAGGTATCATTATCGGTGATATCTGTGGTACTATCTCCTGCTGTAATAGCGGTTCCACTATAATCATCATCGTTGGCAACAATATCATTCGCTACTAATATTGTTACTGTAGCCGTATCACAATTCGTTGGACTTGCTCCATTCTCACAAATCTCATATGTATAGGTATAAGTTCCTGATGGGGTACCTGCAGCTACTGTTATAACTCCTGTACTTGGATCTAAACTCAACTCACTTGGATTGGTAACTCCCGTTGGGTTTGGATTCACGGTTACCTCACCTGGATTAGTTCCTATAACTATTGGTACTCCATCTAAGGTATCATTATCGGTGATATCTGTGGTACTATCTCCTGCTGTAATAGCGGTTCCACTATAATCATCATCGTTGGCAACAATATCATTCGCTACCAAGATTGTAACTGTAGCCGTATCACAATTCGTTGGACTTGCTCCATTCTCACAAATCTCATATGTATAAGTATACGTTCCTGATGGGGTACCTGCAGCTACTGTTATAACTCCTGTACTTGGATCTAAACTCAACTCACTTGGATTGGTAACTCCCGTTGGGTTTGGATTCACGGTTACCTCACCTGGATTAGTTCCTATAACTATTGGTACTCCATCTAAGGTATCATTATCGGTGATATCTGTGGTACTATCTCCTGCTGTAATAGCGGTTCCACTATAATCATCATCGTTGGCAACAATATCATTCGCTACCAAGATTGTAACTGTAGCCGTATCACAATTCGTTGGACTTGCTCCATTCTCACAAATCTCATATGTATAAGTATACGTTCCTGATGGGGTACCTGCAGCTACTGTTATAACTCCTGTACTTGGATCTAAACTCAACTCACTTGGATTGGTAACTCCCGTTGGGTTTGGATTCACGGTTACCTCACCTGGATTAGTTCCTATAACTATTGGTACTCCATCTAAGGTATCATTATCGGTGATATCTGTGGTACTATCTCCTGCTGTAATAGCGGTTCCACTATAATCATCATCGTTGGCAACAATATCATTCGCTACCAAGATTGTAACTGTAGCCGTATCACAATTCGTTGGACTTGCTCCATTCTCACAAATCTCATATGTATAAGTATACGTTCCTGATGGGGTACCTGCAGCTACTGTTATAACTCCTGTACTTGGATCTAAACTCAACTCACTTGGATTGGTAACTCCCGTTGGGTTTGGATTCACGGTTACCTCACCTGGATTAGTTCCTATAACTATTGGTACTCCATCTAAGGTATCATTATCGGTGATATCTGTGGTACTATCTCCTGCTGTAATAGCAGTTCCACTATAATCATCATCGTTGGCAACAATATCATTCGCTACCAAGATTGTAACTGTAGCCGTATCACAATTCGTTGGACTTGCTCCATTCTCACAAATCTCATATGTATAAGTATACGTTCCTGATGGGGTACCTGCAGCTACTGTTATAACTCCTGTACTTGGATCTAAACTCAACTCACTTGGATTGGTAACTCCCGTTGGGTTTGGATTCACGGTTACCTCACCTGGATTAGTTCCTATAACTATTGGTACTCCATCTAAGGTATCATTATCGGTGATATCTGTGGTACTATCTCCTGCTGTAATAGCGGTTCCACTATAATCATCATCGTTGGCAACAATATCATTCGCTACCAAGATTGTAACTGTAGCCGTATCACAATTCGTTGGACTTGCTCCATTCTCACAAATCTCATATGTATAAGTATACGTTCCTGATGGGGTACCTGCAGCTACTGTTATAACTCCTGTACTTGGATCTAAACTCAATTCACTTGGATTGGTAACTCCCGTTGGGTTTGGATTCACCGTAACCTCGCCTGGATTGGTTCCTATAACTATTGGTACTCCATCTAAGGTATCATTATCGGTGATATCTGTGGTACTATCTCCTGCTGTAATAGCGGTTCCACTATAATCATCATCGTTGGCAACAATATCATTCGCTACCAAGATTGTAACTGTAGCCGTATCACAATTCGTTGGACTTGCTCCATTCTCACAAATCTCATATGTATAGGTATACGTTCCTGATGGGGTACCTGCAGCTACTGTTATAACTCCTGTACTTGGATCTAAACTCAACTCACTTGGATTGGTAACTCCCGTTGGGTTTGGATTTACTGTTACCTCACCTGGATTGGTTCCTATTACTACTGAAACTCCATCTAAGGTATCATTATCGGTGATATCTGTGGTACTATCACCTGCTGTAATAGCCGTTCCACTATAATCGTCATCGTTTCCACAAATAATCTTTCCTAAAACAACTGTCAATACAGAAGATGCTGTACAATTATTACTATCCCTAACAGTAAAATTATATGATCCTGTTGATAATGTATTAATACTAAATGCTGTTGTGCTCCCATTATAGGTTGCTGAACTTGTTCCTGTCTGAAATAAAGTCCAATTTCCTGTTGGTAATCCATTTAAGTTTATAGTTCCATTTGTTACATCACAAGTAGGTTGCACAATGGTATTTATGATAGGTGCACTTGGTAAAGCGCTTACTATCACTTCTGCTTCACCAGAGGTTACACTGTTACACCCTGAAGCGCTATCGGTAATGACCACTCTATAATAGGTAGTTCCTGCACTGGTTGTTGGAGCCGAATAACTGGCACTATTGGCACTTGCGATATTACTAAAGCTTCCACCTGAAGTTGTGCTACTCTGCCATTGATATGATAAACTTACGCCCCCTGTTGCGGTTACACTTACGGTAGCTGTTCCGCCTTCACAGACAGTTTGAGTTGCTGTAGGTTGGGCTGTAATACTTGGATCTGCATTGACTATCACTTCTGCTTCTCCAGAGGTTACACTGTTACATCCTGAAGCGCTATCGGTAATGACCACTCTATAATAGGTAGTTCCTGCACTGGTTGTTGGAGCTGAATAACTGGCACTATTGGCACTTGCGATATTACTAAAGCTTCCACCTGAAGTTGTGCTACTCTGCCATTGATATGATAAACTTACGCCACCTGTTGCGGTTACACTTACGGTAGCAGTACCGCCTTCACAAACGGTTTGAGTTGCCGTAGGTTGAGCCGTAATACTTGGATCGGCATTGACTATCACTTCTGCTTCATTTGAAGTAACACTGTTACATCCTGATGCGCTATCGGTAATGACCACTCTATAATAGGTAGTTCCTGCACTCTGGTTGTTGGAGCTGAATAACTGCACCATTGGCACTTGCGATATTACTAAAGCTTCCACCTGAAGTTGTGCTACTCTGCCATTGATATGATAAACTTACGCCGCCTGTTGCGGTTACACTTACGGTAGCTGTTCCGCCTTCACAAACGGTTTGAGTTGCTGTAGGTTGGGCTGTAATACTTGGATCTGCATTGACTATCACTTCTGCTTCTCCAGAGGTTACACTGTTACATCCTGAAGCGCTATCGGTAATGACCACTCTATAATAGGTAGTTCCTGCAATCGGTTGTTGGAGCTGAATAACCTGGCACTATTGGCACTTGCGATATTACTAAAGCTTCCACCTGAAGTTGTGCTACTCTGCCATTGATATGATAAACTTACGCCACCTGTTGCGGTTACACTTACGGTAGCAGTACCGCCTTCACAAACGGTTTGAGTTGCCGTAGGTTGAGCCGTAATACTTGGATCGGCATTGACTATCACTTCTGCTTCATTTGAAGTAACACTGTTACATCCTGATGCGCTATCGGTAATGACCACTCTATAATAGGTAGTTCCTGCACTGGTTGTTGGAGCTGAATAACTGGCACCATTGGCACTTGCGATATTACTAAAGCTTCCACCTGAAGTTGTGCTACTCTGCCATTGATATGATAAACTTACGCCGCCTGTTGCGGTTACACTTACGGTAGCTGTTCCGCCTTCACAAACGGTTTGAGTTGCTGTTGGTTGAGCTGTAATACTTGGATCTGCATTGACTATCACTTCTGCTTCTCCAGAGGTTACACTGTTACATCCTGAAGCGCTATCGGTAATAACCACTCTATAATAGGTAGTTCCTGCACTGGTTGTTGGAGCTGAATAACTAGCACTATTGGCACTTGCGATATTACTAAAGCTTCCACCTGAAGTTGTGCTACTCTGCCATTGATATGATAAACTTACGCCACCTGTTGCGGTTACACTTACGGTAGCTGTACCGCCTTCACAAACGGTTTGAGTTGCTGTTGGTTGAGCTGTAATACTTGGATCTGCATTGACTATCACTTCTGCTTCTCCAGAGGTTACACTGTTACATCCTGAAGCGCTATCGGTAATGACCACTCTATAATAGGTAGTTCCTGCACTGGTTGTTGGAGCTGAATAACTAGCACTATTGGCACTTGCGATATTACTAAAGCTTCCACCTGAAGTTGTGCTACTCTGCCATTGATATGATAAACTTACGCCACCTGTTGCGGTTACACTTACGATAGCTGTACCGCCTTCACAAACGGTTTGAGTTGCTGTTGGTTGAGCTGTAATACTTGGATCTGCATTGACTATCACTTCTGCTTCTCCAGAGGTTACACTGTTACATCCTGAAGCGCTATCGGTAATGACCACTCTATAATAGGTAGTTCCTGCACTGGTTGTTGGAGCTGAATAACTAGCACTATTGGCACTTGCGATATTACTAAAGCTTCCACCTGAAGTTGTGCTACTCTGCCATTGATATGATAAACTTACGCCACCTGTTGCGGTTACACTTACGGTAGCAGTACCGCCTTCACAAACGGTTTGAGTTGCCGTAGGTTGGGCCGTAATACTTGGATCTGCATTGACTATCACTTCTGCTTCTCCAGAGGTTACACTGTTACATCCTGATGCGCTATCGGTAATGACCACTCTATAATAGGTAGTTCCTGCAATCGGTTGTTGGAGCTGAATAAGCGGCACTATTGGCACTTGCGATATTACTAAAGCTTCCACCTGAAGTTGTGCTACTCTGCCATTGATATGATAAACTTACGCCGCCTGTTGCGGTTACACTTACGGTAGCAGTACCGCCTTCACAAACGGTTTGAGTTGCCGTAGGTTGAGCTGTAATACTTGGATCAGCATTGACTATCACTTCTGCTTCATTTGAAGTAACACTGTTACATCCTGAAGCGCTATCGGTAATGACCACTCTATAATAGGTAGTTCCTGCACTGGTTGTTGGAGCCGAATAACTAGCACTATTGGCACTTGCGATATTACTAAAGCTTCCACCTGAAGTTGTGCTACTCTGCCATTGATATGATAAACTTACGCCGCCTGTTGCGGTTACACTTACGGTAGCAGTACCGCCTTCACAAACGGTTTGAGTTGCCGTAGGTTGAGCCGTAATACTTGGATCTGCATTGACTATCACTTCTGCTTCATTTGAAGTAACACTGTTACATCCTGAAGCGCTATCGGTAATGACCACTCTATAATAGGTAGTTCCTGCATTCGGTTGTTGGAGCTGAATAACGGCACTATTGGCACTTGCGATATTACTAAAGCTTCCACCTGAAGTTGTGCTACTCTGCCATTGATATGATAAACTTACGCCACCTGTTGCGGTTACACTTACGGTAGCTGTTCCGCCTTCACAGACAGTTTGAGTTGCTGTAGGTTGGGCTGTAATACTTGGATCTGCATTGACTATCACTTCTGCTTCTCCAGAGGTTACACTGTTACATCCTGAAGCGCTATCGGTAATGACCACTCTATAATAGGTAGTTCCTGCATGGTTGTTGGAGCTGAATAAGCGGCACTATTGGCACTTGCGATATTACTAAAGCTTCCACCTGAAGTTGTGCTACTCTGCCATTGATATGATAAACTTACGCCACCTGTTGCGGTTACACTTACGGTAGCAGTACCGCCTTCACAAACGGTTTGAGTTGCCGTAGGTTGGGCCGTAATACTTGGATCTGCATTGACAATCACTTCTGCTTCATTTGAAGTAACACTGTTACATCCTGATGCGCTATCGGTAATGACCACTCTATAATAGGTAGTTCCTGCAATCTGGTTGTTGGAGCTGAATAACTAGCACTATTGGCACTTGCGATATTACTAAAGCTTCCACCTGAAGTTGTGCTACTCTGCCATTGATATGATAAACTTACGCCGCCTGTTGCGGTTACACTTACGGTAGCAGTACCGCCTTCACAAACGGTTTGAGTTGCTGTTGGTTGAGCTGTAATACTTGGATCTGCATTGACTATCACTTCTGCTTCTCCAGAGGTTACACTGTTACATCCTGAAGCGCTATCGGTAATGACCACTCTATAATAGGTAGTTCCTGCACTGGTTGTTGGAGCTGAATAACTAGCACTATTGGCACTTGCGATATTACTAAAGCTTCCACCTGAAGTTGTGCTACTCTGCCATTGATATGATAAACTTACGCCCCCTGTTGCGGTTACACTTACGGTAGCTGTTCCGCCTTCACAGACAGTTTGAGTTGCTGTAGGTTGGGCTGTAATACTTGGATCTGCATTGACTATCACTTCTACTTCTCCAGAGGTTACACTGTTACATCCTGAAGCGCTATCGGTAATGACCACTCTATAATAGGTAGTTCCTGCACTGGTTGTTGGAGCTGAATAACTGGCACTATTGGCACTTGCGATATTACTAAAGCTTCCACCTGAAGTTGTGCTACTCTGCCATTGATATGATAAACTTACGCCACCTGTTGCGGTTACACTTACGGTAGCAGTACCGCCTTCACAAACGGTTTGAGTTGCCGTAGGTTGAGCCGTAATACTTGGATCTGCATTGACTATCACTTCTGCTTCATTTGAAGTAACACTGTTACATCCTGATGCGCTATCGGTAATAACCACTCTATAATAGGTAGTTCCTGCACTGGTTGTTGGAGCTGAATAAGCTGCACTATTGGCACTTGCGATATTACTAAAGCTTCCACCTGAAGTTGTGCTACTCTGCCATTGATATGATAAACTTACGCCACCTGTTGCGGTTACACTTACGGTAGCTGTTCCGCCTTCACAGACAGTTTGAGTTGCCGTAGGTTGGGCTGTAATACTTGGATCTGCATTGACAATCACTTCTGCTTCATTTGAAGTAACACTGTTACATCCTGAAGCGCTATCGGTAATGACCACTCTATAATAGGTAGTTCCTGCACTGGTTGTTGGAGCTGAATAACTGGCACTATTAGCACTTGCGATATTACTAAAGCTTCCACCTGAAGTTGTGCTACTCTGCCATTGATATGATAAACTTACGCCACCTGTTGCGGTTACACTTACGGTAGCAGTACCGCCTTCACAAACGGTTTGAGTTGCTGTAGGTTGGGCTGTAATACTTGGATCTGCATTGACTATCACTTCTGCTTCATTTGAAGTAACACTGTTACATCCTGAAGCGCTATCGGTAATGACCACTCTATAATAGGTAGTTCCTGCACTGGTTGTTGGAGCCGAATAACTAGCACTATTGGCACTTGCGATATTACTAAAGCTTCCACCTGAAGTTGTGCTACTCTGCCATTGATATGATAAACTTACGCCGCCTGTTGCGGTTACACTTACGGTAGCAGTACCGCCTTCACAAACGGTTTGAGTTGCTGTTGGTTGGGCCGTAATACTTGGATCGGCATTGACTATCACTTCTGCTTCATTTGAAGTAACACTGTTACATCCTGATGCGCTATCGGTAATGACCACTCTATAATAGGTAGTTCCTGCACCGGTTGTTGGAGCCGAATAAGCTGCACTATTGGCACTTGCGATATTACTAAAGCTTCCACCTGAAGTTGTGCTACTCTGCCATTGATATGATAAACTTACGCCCCTGTTGCGGTTACACTTACGGTAGCTGTTCCGCCTTCACAGACAGTTTGAGTTGCTGTAGGTTGGGCTGTAATACTTGGATCTGCATTGACTATCACTTCTGCTTCTCCAGAGGTTACACTGTTACATCCTGAAGCGCTATCGGTAATGACCACTCTATAATAGGTAGTTCCTGCAATCGGTTGTTGGAGCTGAATAACGGCACTATTGGCACTTGCGATATTACTAAAGCTTCCACCTGAAGTTGTGCTACTCTGCCATTGATATGATAAACTTACGCCACCTGTTGCGGTTACACTTACGGTAGCAGTACCGCCTTCACAAACGGTTTGAGTTGCCGTTGGTTGAGCTGTAATACTTGGATCTGCATTGACAATCACTTCTGCTTCATTTGAAGTAACACTGTTACATCCTGATGCGCTATCGGTAATGACCACTCTATAATAGGTAGTTCCTGCACTGGTTGTTGGAGCTGAATAACTAGCACTATTGGCACTTGCGATATTACTAAAGCTTCCACCTGAAGTTGTGCTACTCTGCCATTGATATGATAAACTTACGCCGCCTGTTGCGGTTACACTTACGGTAGCAGTACCGCCTTCACAAACGGTTTGAGTTGCTGTTGGTTGAGCTGTAATACTTGGATCTGCATTGACTATCACTTCTGCTTCTCCAGAGGTTACACTGTTACATCCTGAAGCGCTATCGGTAATGACCACTCTATAATAGGTAGTTCCTGCACTGGTTGTTGGAGCTGAATAACTAGCACTATTGGCACTTGCGATATTACTAAAGCTTCCACCTGAAGTTGTGCTACTCTGCCATTGATATGATAAACTTACGCCACCTGTTGCGGTTACACTTACGGTAGCAGTACCGCCTTCACAAACGGTTTGAGTTGCTGTTGGTTGGGCCGTAATACTTGGATCTGCATTGACTATCACTTCTGCTTCATTTGAAGTAACACTGTTACATCCTGAAGCGCTATCGGTAATGACCACTCTATAATAGGTAGTTCCTGCACTGGTTGTTGGAGCTGAATAACTGGCACTATTGGCACTTGCGATATTACTAAAGCTTCCACCTGAAGTTGTGCTACTCTGCCATTGATATGATAAACTTACGCCCCCTGTTGCGGTTACACTTACGGTAGCTGTTCCGCCTTCACAAACGGTTTGAGTTGCTGTTGGTTGAGCTGTAATACTTGGATCTGCATTGACTATCACTTCTGCTTCTCCAGAGGTTACACTGTTACATCCTGAAGCGCTATCGGTAATAACCACTCTATAATAGGTAGTTCCTGCACTGGTTGTTGGAGCTGAATAACTAGCATTATTGGCACTTGCGATATTACTAAAGCTTCCACCTGAAGTTGTGCTACTCTGCCATTGATATGATAAACTTACGCCACCTGTTGCGGTTACACTTACGGTAGCTGTACCGCCTTCACAAACGGTTTGAGTTGCTGTTGGTTGAGCTGTAATACTTGGATCTGCATTGACTATCACTTCTGCTTCTCCAGAGGTTACACTGTTACATCCTGAAGCGCTATCGGTAATGACCACTCTATAATAGGTAGTTCCTGCAATCGGTTGTTGGAGCTGAATAACTAGCACTATTGGCACTTGCGATATTACTAAAGCTTCCACCTGAAGTTGTGCTACTCTGCCATTGATATGATAAACTTACGCCACCTGTTGCGGTTACACTTACGATAGCTGTACCGCCTTCACAAACGGTTTGAGTTGCTGTTGGTTGAGCTGTAATACTTGGATCTGCATTGACTATCACTTCTGCTTCTCCAGAGGTTACACTGTTACATCCTGAAGCGCTATCGGTAATGACCACTCTATAATAGGTAGTTCCTGCACTGGTTGTTGGAGCTGAATAACTAGCACTATTGGCACTTGCGATATTACTAAAGCTTCCACCTGAAGTTGTGCTACTCTGCCATTGATATGATAAACTTACGCCACCTGTTGCGGTTACACTTACGGTAGCAGTACCGCCTTCACAAACGGTTTGAGTTGCCGTAGGTTGGGCCGTAATACTTGGATCTGCATTGACTATCACTTCTGCTTCTCCAGAGGTTACACTGTTACATCCTGATGCGCTATCGGTAATGACCACTCTATAATAGGTAGTTCCTGCACTGGTTGTTGGAGCTGAATAACTGGCACTATTGGCACTTGCGATATTACTAAAGCTTCCACCTGAAGTTGTGCTACTCTGCCATTGATATGATAAACTTACGCCGCCTGTTGCGGTTACACTTACGGTAGCAGTACCGCCTTCACAAACGGTTTGAGTTGCCGTAGGTTGAGCTGTAATACTTGGATCAGCATTGACTATCACTTCTGCTTCATTTGAAGTAACACTGTTACATCCTGAAGCGCTATCGGTAATGACCACTCTATAATAGGTAGTTCCTGCACTGGTTGTTGGAGCCGAATAACTAGCACTATTGGCACTTGCGATATTACTAAAGCTTCCACCTGAAGTTGTGCTACTCTGCCATTGATATGATAAACTTACGCCGCCTGTTGCGGTTACACTTACGGTAGCAGTACCGCCTTCACAAACGGTTTGAGTTGCTGTTGGTTGGGCCGTAATACTTGGATCAGCATTGACTATCACTTCTGCTTCATTTGAAGTAACACTGTTACATCCTGATGCGCTATCGGTAATGACCACTCTATAATAGGTAGTTCCTGCACTGGTTGTTGGAGCTGAATAACTAGCACTATTGGCACTTGCGATATTACTAAAGCTTCCACCTGAAGTTGTGCTACTCTGCCATTGATATGATAAACTTACGCCACCTGTTGCGGTTACACTTACGGTAGCTGTACCGCCTTCACAAACGGTTTGAGTTGCTGTTGGTTGAGCTGTAATACTTGGATCTGCATTGACTATCACTTCTGCTTCATTTGAAGTAACACTGTTACATCCTGATGCGCTATCGGTAATGACCACTCTATAATAGGTAGTTCCTGCACTGGTTGTTGGAGCTGAATAACTAGCACTATTGGCACTTGCGATATTACTAAAGCTTCCACCTGAAGTTGTGCTACTCTGCCATTGATATGATAAACTTACGCCACCTGTTGCGGTTACACTTACGGTAGCAGTACCGCCTTCACAAACGGTTTGAGTTGCTGTTGGTTGGGCCGTAATACTTGGATCTGCATTGACAATCACTTCTGCTTCATTTGAAGTAACACTGTTACATCCTGATGCGCTATCGGTAATGACCACTCTATAATAGGTAGTTCCTGCACTGGTTGTTGGAGCTGAATAACTAGCACTATTGGCACTTGCGATATTACTAAAGCTTCCACCTGAAGTTGTGCTACTCTGCCATTGATATGATAAACTTACGCCGCCTGTTGCGGTTACACTTACGGTAGCTGTTCCGCCTTCACAGACAGTTTGAGTTGCTGTAGGTTGGGCTGTAATACTTGGATCTGCATTGACTATCACTTCTGCTTCTCCAGAGGTTACACTGTTACATCCTGAAGCGCTATCGGTAATGACCACTCTATAATAGGTAGTTCCTGCACTGGTTGTTGGAGCTGAATAACTAGCACTATTGGCACTTGCGATATTACTAAAGCTTCCACCTGAAGTTGTGCTACTCTGCCATTGATATGATAAACTTACGCCCCCTGTTGCGGTTACACTTACGGTAGCTGTTCCGCCTTCACAGACAGTTTGAGTTGCTGTAGGTTGGGCTGTAATACTTGGATCTGCATTGACTATCACTTCTGCTTCTCCAGAGGTTACACTGTTACATCCTGAAGCGCTATCGGTAATGACCACTCTATAATAGGTAGTTCCTGCAATCGGTTGTTGGAGCTGAATAAGCGGCACTATTGGCACTTGCGATATTACTAAAGCTTCCACCTGAAGTTGTGCTACTCTGCCATTGATATGATAAACTTACGCCACCTGTTGCGGTTACACTTACGGTAGCAGTACCGCCTTCACAAACGGTTTGAGTTGCCGTAGGTTGAGCCGTAATACTTGGATCGGCATTGACTATCACTTCTGCTTCATTTGAAGTAACACTGTTACATCCTGATGCGCTATCGGTAATGACCACTCTATAATAGGTAGTTCCTGCACTGGTTGTTGGAGCCGAATAACTAGCACTATTAGCACTTGCGATATTACTAAAGCTTCCACCTGAAGTTGTGCTACTCTGCCATTGATATGATAAACTTACGCCGCCTGTTGCGGTTACACTTACGGTAGCAGTACCGCCTTCACAAACGGTTTGAGTTACCGTAGGTTGGGCCGTAATACTTGGATCTGCATTGACTATCACTTCTGCTTCATTTGAAGTAACACTGTTACATCCTGAAGCGCTATCGGTAATGACCACTCTATAATAGGTAGTTCCTGCACTGGTTGTTGGGGCTGAATAACTGGCACTATTAGCACTTGCGATATTACTAAAGCTTCCACCTGAAGTTGTGCTACTCTGCCATTGATATGATAAACTTACGCCGCCTGTTGCGGTTATACTTACGGTAGCAGTACCGCCTTCACAAACGGTTTGAGTTGCCGTAGGTTGAGCCGTAATACTTGGATCTGCATTGACTATCACTTCTGCTTCACCAGAGGTTACACTGTTACATCCTGATGCGCTATCGGTAATGACCACTCTATAATAGGTAGTTCCTGCACTGGTTGTTGGAGCCGAATAACTAGCACTATTAGCACTTGCGATATTACTAAAGCTTCCACCTGAAGTTGTGCTACTCTGCCATTGATATGATAAACTTACGCCACCTGTTGCGGTTACACTTACGGTAGCAGTACCACCTTCACAGACAGTTTGAGTTGCTGTAGGTTGAGCCGTAATACTTGGATCAGCATTGACTATCACTTCTGCTTCATTTGAAGTAACACTGTTACATCCTGATGCGCTATCGGTAATTACAACTCTATAATAGGTAGTTCCTGCACTGGTTGTTGGAGCTGAATAACTAGCACTATTAGCACTTGCGATATTACTAAAGCTTCCACCTGAAGTTGTGCTACTCTGCCATTGATATGATAAACTTACGCCGCCTGTTGCGGTTACACTTACGGTAGCAGTACCGCCTTCACAGACAGTTTGAGTTGCTGTAGGTTGGGCCGTAATACTTGGATCAGCATTGACTATCACTTCTGCTTCATTTGAAGTAACACTGTTACATCCTGATGCGCTATCGGTAATGACCACTCTATAATAGGTAGTTCCTGCACTGGTTGTTGGAGCCGAATAACTAGCACTATTAGCACTTGCGATATTACTAAAGCTTCCACCTGAAGTTGTGCTACTCTGCCATTGATATGATAAACTTACGCCCCCTGTTGCGGTTACACTTACGGTAGCTGTTCCGCCTTCACAGACAGTTTGAGTTGCTGTAGGTTGGGCTGTAATACTTGGATCTGCATTGACTATCACTTCTGCTTCTCCAGAGGTTACACTGTTACATCCTGAAGCGCTATCGGTAATGACCACTCTATAATAGGTAGTTCCTGCAATCGGTTGTTGGAGCTGAATAACGGCACCATTGGCACTTGCGATATTACTAAAGCTTCCACCTGAAGTTGTGCTACTCTGCCATTGATATGATAAACTTACGCCACCTGTTGCGGTTACACTTACGGTAGCAGTACCGCCTTCACAAACGGTTTGAGTTGCCGTAGGTTGAGCCGTAATACTTGGATCGGCATTGACTATCACTTCTGCTTCATTTGAAGTAACACTGTTACATCCTGATGCGCTATCGGTAATGACCACTCTATAATAGGTAGTTCCTGCATCGGTTGTTGGGGCTGAATAACGGCACCATTGGCACTTGCGATATTACTAAAGCTTCCACCTGAAGTTGTGCTACTCTGCCATTGATATGATAAACTTACGCCGCCTGTTGCGGTTACACTTACGGTAGCTGTTCCGCCTTCACAAACGGTTTGAGTTGCTGTTGGTTGAGCTGTAATACTTGGATCTGCATTGACTATCACTTCTGCTTCTCCAGAGGTTACACTGTTACATCCTGAAGCGCTATCGGTAATAACCACTCTATAATAGGTAGTTCCTGCACGGTTGTTGGAGCTGAATAACTAGCACTATTGGCACTTGCGATATTACTAAAGCTTCCACCTGAAGTTGTGCTACTCTGCCATTGATATGATAAACTTACGCCACCTGTTGCGGTTACACTTACGGTAGCTGTACCGCCTTCACAAACGGTTTGAGTTGCTGTTGGTTGAGCTGTAATACTTGGATCTGCATTGACTATCACTTCTGCTTCACCAGAGGTTACACTGTTACATCCTGATGCGCTATCGGTAATGACAACTCTATAATAGGTAGTTCCTGCACTGGTTGTTGGAGCCGAATAACTAGCACTATTAGCACTTGCGATATTACTAAAGCTTCCACCTGAAGTTGTGCTACTCTGCCATTGATATGATAAACTTACGCCGCCTGTTGCGGTTACACTTACTGTAGCAGTACCGCCTTCACAAACGGTTTGAGTTGCTGTTGGTTGAGCTGTAATACTTGGATCTGCATTGACTATCACTTCTGCTTCTCCAGAGGTTACACTGTTACATCCTGATGCGCTATCGGTAATGACCACTCTATAATAGGTAGTTCCTGCACTGGTTGTTGGAGTCGAATAACTGGCACTATTAGCACTTGCGATATTACTAAAGCTTCCACCTGAAGTTGTGCTACTCTGCCATTGATATGATAAACTTACGCCACCTGTTGCGGTTACACTTACTGTAGCAGTACCGCCTTCACAAACGGTTTGAGTTGCCGTAGGTTGGGATGTAATACTTGGATCTGCATTGACTGTAACCGTTGATTTATCTGTCAACTCTTCACTACAACTTCCATTAGATACTAAAACATTATATATCGTTGTTACAGATGGGGTTACATTAAAAGTAATATTTCCTCCAGTACCTGCAATGGCTGCCCCTACGTTACTATCATTACTCTCTAATCTTAACTGATAATTTCTTCCTAAAATACTGTTACTAACAATTATATCACCTGTACCTCCAACACAAATTGTATCATCACTTACAGCTAAAGTATCATCAATGACACATAAAGTTGCACTACTTTTTTCTCCACAAGTATTGTTTGGATGTCTTATAACAACAAAATAAGTTTTCCCATTTAAACTAGCATTAGGAACAATTCCTAAAGTAGCTGTAGTTACATTACTGTAGGGAGCCACATTCGTTAAAGCAACACCGCCAGAATCTGGATCACCGTCATACCATTGGTACGTTAGACCTCCTGATGCATTATCTGGAGTTCCATAAGTTGGGGTTCCACCAGAGTATGCTGTTGCTTGGTCTGCAGAGGCTACAACTGTGAATGATACAGAAGAGGTACTTATTGTAGTAGAAACATTACTAGGCGCTGTATCAACATCAATATTTACCGCATTTTTTTCACGATCATTAGATCCGTCATATCCATCAGTAATAGAACCTCCTGTAGTTACCTGACCACTTGAATTGAAACCATTTCCATCTAACACACCGTCTTTAGGAGTCGTATCTGTCCCTCCAGATTCTATAACATCCTCACATCCATCTCCGTCACTATCTAAATCCAAACTATCAATAATTCCATCCATATCTGTATCTGGACAAAAAGTTTCCACTGCAGAAAAACGAAATCCTTCAAGACTAGCTCCTCCAGTTGCATTAATTGTAAACTGAGTTGCTCCTTCTGGGAAAATGACATACCATTGTAGTAAATTATTACTCCATGCCCCTCCACTTTTATCTCCTGTATCTTGTGTGAAACTTCCTCCATTACTAATTGTTTGACCTCCTCCTATAATTTGATTTCCTGCTGGATCAAATACTTGGGCATCTCCTACACCTCCTGTCCAACTAATCGTATAAGTACTAAATTTTGAGCCAAAACTAGCTGAAAAATCAGACGAGGTCTTATCTACAAAACCATCTAACTTCATTTGTAAATCAGCTCCTGAAGGAATTGAAGTTATTTCAAACACCGAAGTTAAAGTCCAATTTCCACTACCATCATAAACAAAATACAATTCATCGTTATCTGAAACTCCTGATGAAACAATGCTAGATTGTCCTGTATTTGAGATAGACCAATTAGCCGTTCCTCCTGCATTGGGTAAATTTAATGTTCCTGTTGTTGCCGTTGTACTAGAAAAGGTAACAGGACTACTAGAGCATTCTTCTAAATCAAGTATTCCATCATTATCATCATCAATATCCACTCTATTAGGTATTAAATCACCATCGGTATCTGTCCCTGATCCATTTATGGTTATGATTAAATTCGCATTATCTGTATTTGAACCATCAGAAAGTGTATAGTTAAAAGTATCTACTAAAGTTTGTCCAGTTAATAAATTTATTACTAATGGATTTGTAAGATCTGGCACATATTGATAACTTCCATCTGGATTCATAAACAAAGTCCCATAAGTTCCTACGAAAGATGATCCAACAGTAACAGGATCTGTTCCAATTAATGATACTGTAATTCCACTTGCAGCTCCTTGCCAATAAATATCTGAGATTCCTGCAATTTGTCCTCCTAAATCTGCATCTGTTGCATGGGGTCCATAATTATACCCCAAAACCAATCTATCAATTGGCTCTTCAAAAAAGACATTTACATTCCCTGTTGCATCTTCTGGAACAGCACTACCAGTACCATAAAAGGTTCCTGAACCTGCATCTACGACTCCGCCAGTAGTTACGTATTTAAAACTTGCATTTGTTCCTGAAAGACTTCCTGCAATACTTATTTGATCTTGCCAAGAGGTGGATTGAGAAAAATCAATATCAACTACTAAAAATCCCAAATTATAAACCGGTTGACTAAAAGTAATTATCAATTCTGTTGAAGCAACTGGGTTACTTGAGGGATCTACTGCATACCCTAAATATCCTGTGTGCCCTCCATTTGTTGCTGTTTGATAAACCACTTGATTTTGATTGGCAATACCTATTCCATCTGGATCAGTCGATGTAAAGGTTAATAAATTTCCATCAATGGTTCTGTTTGTTCCTCCTACAGGCCCCGACAAATCAATAAAAACACCTCCTGGTGTTGAGAACTCAGTTTCCCATACAAGAATAGACAGTCCTCTATCAACAGAATCTGATCCGCCTGAAATCGGATCTGGATCTGTAATTACATTTCCTGAAGCATTTGCATCTACAAAAGCAGTTAAAGAATCGGAATTATCTAATGCGTCTGGAGCTTCATCTACCCCATTAATTGTTATCGTTAAAAATCCATAATCTATAATCGATGAACTATCAATAATCGTATATGAAATAATATCTTGTAAACTTTCTCCGCTTCTTAATCCTGTAATGGAAGAGCTGTTTTCGTCAACATCGTAAACATAACTTCCATCCGATTGAATCGTTATTGAACCATACAAAGTTGTATAAGAACTTCCTACTGCTGAAGCATACACATCCACCTCTGATACAGTAATACTTGTTCCACTATCTGCTCCAGCTCCAGTAATTACATTTCCAGAAATTGTTCCTGTATTATTGGCCATTACAGAATGTACATCATCAACCGCTGTTGGACCGGATGTAAAAACTCTAATAATTGTCTGCGCACTTGCTGAATCTCCATTAGTATCTGTAATACTTACAGTCATTGTTCTGACTCCATCGGTATACGAGGGATCTAAATCACCATAAAAAATTCGAGTTAAAAATGTTTCAAACTCTGTATCTGCAATTGGATTTCCAGAAGTCTCTGTAATACTAAAGGTTGTTGCGGTATTTTGTGTTACTTCTATTGTTGAGCCTCCTATTACATAAGTATTCGTATCTAAAGGAGTGTTAAAATAATACAACTCAAATCCAGAATCATTTATAGCAAAGAGTTCTTGGTTTGGTGTATCCTGTATTCCTGTAAAGGTAATTGTTGCACTAGCAACCCCTGCATCTGTTTCTACATTCGGAACAGTTGCGAGGTTATAAATATTACTTGTTGTTGGTTGTACCTGAAATTCATAATCCACTCCAGATTTTATTCCATCCAAATCTATAATTGGAGCGGCCATTCGAGCAATGTATGAAAAGCTTGGTCTTTTTGCTTTTTGAGAAGAAACTGCTGAACTTCTTCTTAGGAAGAAATTATTTTCTTCTCCATTAGTTACTGCTGTTAACTTTACATTTTCTACAGACCTTTTTTCTTGACTACATATATTTGCTTGAAAAAAAAGAACTAAAAAAAATGCAAGATAGCTTCGTACATAGAATTTTTTTATGCATTTAGTTTTCATTGTGGGAGACTTTTTTCGAATTTTATTCTATAACTATTAGTTTTATCTTACTTATGGGTACTGAGAGACACATCTATGTTTTTTAACAACAAATAGACATATACACAGACCTCTTCTTCAATTAGTAACTAATTAAAGAAATAGATATCATCAAATAAGAGAAAACGAACAGGGAGTACTAATAAGTAGCTATGGAGATTTTTCTAGATTTATCATAAGTGGGGACTTCGAATTATAAGATTAAATAATATTTTTCATCCTTCTTTACATATCTAAAACTTATTGATTGCAAAAAAGGTAACTGTAGCTTTTTATGAAATAAAACAGAAAAGCTATCTGAAAACTAATTTTGAAGTGTATTTGGGTTTCATAAGGTAAAAGTTTAAAGGTTTTAAGTTAGAGTAAATATATGTAAAAAAATGTTAAAAAAAAAGAGAACTGTAAAAACAGTTCTCTTTTGAACACTATAAATCAAATACTTATTTATTTTCTTTTAATAGAACAACCAATAGCTTTTGTTTCTTTATTTACTACTTCATTTCCTTTTAACAATGCATCAACAGCATTTTCAACATACCTATCTGAAACATCATTTGCTTTACGTGCGTTGTTATCTATTGCACCAATATAGGCAACTTTTAACCCTTCTTTTTCCTTATTCAAGATATACACATGTGGTGTACGTGTAGCTCCGTATTTTGGATACACTTGTTGTCCTTCATCAAACAAATAAGGGAAAGTAAAACCTTTAGATTTAGCTCTTTTTACCATACCATTAAAATCATCACCAGGCGAGGCTGCTGGATCATTTGGATTAATTGCGATAACTGGATACCCTTCATTCTTATACTTCTTGTCTAAAGCAATAATTCTATCTTCATACATTTTAGAATATGGGCACATGTTACAAGTAAACACTACAATAAAACCTTTAGCATCTTTATAATCAGCTAAAGAAACCATTTTCCCATCTACATTTTTTAAAGAAAAATCTTCTGCAATATCTCCTATTTTATATCCATCTACATAATTTATGGTAAAAGCAGTTGACACGAATACAACCATTAAGACCAAAATTGTTTTAATTGTTTTCATAATATTTAATTTAGTTTAAGAAATTTTCTAATGTTTTTTGAAGTTCTTCATAAGTAAATGATTTTTCAAAGAAAACTCGTTTATCTTTGTTATAAATCAAAGTAGCAGGTATAGAACCTGTCCAATTTTTACTAATTTTTGGAATCCAAGTATTTTGATCAGGATCATCAAGTAAAACTACTTTCGATTGAAGGTTTTCTTTTTCAATAAAAGATTTTAAAGATTCCTGTTCAAAATCTAAGCTTACCAAAATTACTTCTACATTTTCTTTTTGCAATTCTAAATTTAATTTTTCAAATGCTGGCAACTCCTTAACACATGGTTTACACCAAGTTGCCCAAAAATTAACCACATAGGTTTTGCTATCTTTCTTCTCCAATAAAGGTTTTAGCGATTCATAGTTATAAGCTTCCAACCTATGGCTTTCTTTCTGTTTACATGAAAGAAATACTAGCAATAACCCTAAAAGAAATATATTTTTCATCATCTATAAAATTATAAAAAAGTAACAAGTATTGATTTTCAATTAACTAAACATTAACAAATAAAAAAGCTCAAGTACCTATATACCTGAGCTTTTAATATTTTCAATATCATGAATTAACAAAAAATATCGTTCAATATTTTTGCCAATCTTATTCCTCCTTTTTGCAATTGCTCTCTCACAATTGGGAAATAATCATATGAATAACGATAACGAAGTTTATCACCCGACTTTGCTGAGCCGTATACTTTCTTGGTTAAACTATGTGTATCTTTCATCCAATCTAATACATCTCCTTTTTGAATAAACTTTATTTGCTCTTTTGATAAGTGCTTTGCATTATCTGCTAATTCTACATAGCTCATCCCCCACTTCTTAATAATATCTTCATCCCACACTCTATGTAAATTAGATCCTCTACCATGCCATTGTACTTGAATAGTATTTCCTCCTTTATCTTCCTTTCTTCCAACATGCATAGGCTGATGTAAATCTCCCATTAAGTGAACTAACATCTTTAAATAAAACCGTTTATCTTCTACTGAACTATTTTCATCTTTTAAAACTTTCACACATTGTTTTATTCCTGATATTAAATCACCTTTAGGGTTTTTAGGTGATTCTTCATAACTCATATCTAAAGGCATATTTACGTAATGCCAGGTATAAAACTTTCCGTATTTTTTTCTATCTGATTTTATTTCATCAGCATAAGTTGAAACAAAAGCTAAACTCTCTCCTTGTAGTAATTTTTCTATTTTTCTTTTTGCTTTTTTTGTTAAGTGCTTCTCCGCAATTTTACCTGTAGCTCTGTGACCTGTTGGGCCCCAAGTATCATTATTAGCTAATAAATTTACAGATAAAAAGCTCACTAACAATACTGTATAAAATTGAATTCTCATTAGTTGTAATAATTAAACTTTTGGCTAAGTTATAAAAAAAATATGCGGATTATTTGGAAATATCATATTTTATTACATATCTTTATAATATCATTTTGATATCATTTTAAATCAACCTATTATGAAAGCAGAAAAAATAATTAAACCCGCAAACGGATATTTAATGTTTGCCCTTGTATTAATACTCTTTGTTGGAGGAATTGTACTAACTATTAAAACCGAGAATCCAGTATTTTTACTAGCAGTAGTAACAGGATTCATCTTAGCCTTAGGCTTTATCTTAGTGAACCCTAATTCTTCTAAGGTTCTTTTATTCTTTGGTAAATATGTTGGAACCGTGAAGCAAAATGGCTTGTATTGGGCAAATCCATTGTATAAAAAGAAAACTATTTCATTACGTGCTAGTAACTTTGATAGTGAACGATTAAAGGTAAATGATAAATTAGGTAATCCTGTAATGATAAGCACTATACTTGTTTGGCGTGTTACTGAAACTTATAAAGCCGCTTTTGACGTTGACAACTACGAAAACTTTGTAAGAGTTCAAACAGATGCTGCGGTTCGAAAATTAGCTAGTATGTATCCATATGATAATTTCGCTGATGAAGGACACGAAGAAGACATTACACTTCGTTCGAGTGTAAATGAAGTAAGTGACGCCCTGGAAAAAGAACTTGAAGAGCGCCTAGCTATTGCAGGTATAGAAGTTCTAGAAGCTCGCATTGGTTATTTAGCCTATGCACAAGAAATTGCTAGTGCCATGTTAAAACGTCAACAGGCAACTGCTATTATTGCTGCAAGACATAAAATTGTACAAGGAGCTGTAGATATGGTAGATATGGCCTTAGAAGAATTAAGTAAAAAAGAAATAGTAGAATTAGATGAAGAACGTAAGGCTGCAATGGTAAGCAATCTATTAGTCATTTTATGTGGTGACAAAGAAGCGTCACCAGTAGTAAATACCGGTACTCTCAATCATTAAACGTAAAATTTATGAAAGAATATAAAGTTGAAAGTTGGAAAGTTAGTCTATCAAAAAATAATAAAAATCTAGAAAACTTCTTAAACGAACATGCTCGAAATGGATGGAAAGTAATTCATATTGCAGAACAATCTACACGTGTAGTTTTTGAAAGAGATAAAAACAGATAAGATGAAAGTATTTAAAGAAGAACAGCGATTTATTCAGTTATGGTTAATTGTACTTTTAGCCGTAAGTACCATCGTACCTTTTATAGTTATCATACGTGAATACTTGAATGGGAAAATGGATATCTATAATTTCTTAGGAACTTTAACCTTGATAATCTTTGCTACTGGATTTATATTCTTCTTTAAGTTAAAAACTAGAATCGATGAAATTGGAATTCACTATCAATTTTTTCCTTTTCATTTAAAATCCAGATTAATTAAATGGAATGAAATTACCAATGCATATGTTAGAAAATACGATGCTATTTCAGAATATGGTGGTTGGGGTATAAAAAATATTTTTTGGAAAAAAAATGGAACTGCTGTGAATGTCTCAGGGAATATTGGTATTCAACTAGAATTAATAAATGGGAAAAAGCTACTGATTGGAACACTCAAAGAACAAGAAGCGAAAAGAGTATTAGAAACTTACAACAATAAAAACGAGTAACTATGATACGTATTATAACTTTTATTATCGTATATATTTTAGGAGTAATTTCTTCTCATTCTCAAATTACATCCGAAAATGTTATTATTCATAATAATAACATAGTTCTTCCTGGTACTTTAACTTATAATTCAAGTTACAAACAACCTTTAATAATATTTGTACCCGGCTCAGGTAATCCTAATAGAGATGGTAATCAACCAAGTTTAAATATAAACCCTAATTATATTAAACAATTATCTGATAAACTTGTTCAACATCAGATAGCCTTTTTTAGATATGATAAACGCAATGTACCCAAAGAGAACATTCAACTGGTATTAAAAAAATACTTATTTACAGATTTAGTTGAAGATGCTTCTGCTGTCATTAATTATTTTAAAAATGATAATAGGTTTTCAGAAATTATACTCATTGGACATAGTCAAGGATCATTAGTTTCAATGTTAGCTTTAAACAAACAGGTTTCAAAGTTTATTTCTTTAGCAGGTTTAGGTGAAAGCGTAGACAAGACACTTGTAAGACAAATATCGCAACAAAATGAAGCACTAGGTACGATTGCTAAAAAACATATAGTAGAATTAAAAAGTACGGGTACAATACAAAAAATCAATCCATTTTTAATATCATTGTTTGCAAAACAAAACCATCCATTTTTAGTTTCTTATATGAAATATGATCCTAAAAAAGAGGTTCAGAAAATAGCTATCCCAACATTAATAATCAACGGAACGAAAGACCTACAAGTTTTAACTAAAGATGCTCAAAACTTACATTTAGCTAATCCTCAATCAAAACTAGTTCTAATTAATGGCATGAATCATGTGTTAAAACAAATTGAAGAGGATAGTGATAACTTAAAATCATATACAACACCAGATTTTCCAATTTCAGAAGAATTAACAAAATCTATAATTACCTTTGTGAAACAATAATTATGGCTAAAAAGAAAGCATTTGCACTCCGAATAAATGAAGACATGCTCAAAGCAATTGAAAAATGGGCTTCAGATGAGTTTCGATCTACCAATGGACAGATTGAATGGATGCTTATGCAAGCCCTCAAAGAAGCTAAAAGAGAGCCTAAAAAGAAAGATGAGTAACCCTCATCTTTCTTTTTATATAGACCTAGAGCATTAACATTTTTTTAAGAAGTATAATCCGTACTTTAGAAGTTTTAATTAACTAAATCAACTTTTTATAATGAAAAAACTTCTTTTGATCTGTTTTTCTTTGATAAGCTTTTTCACCTTCTCTCAAGAATTTTCCATGGACTTGGTTAAAAATATGAAACCAAGAAATATAGGTCCTGGAGGCATGAGTGGTCGTGTTACTGCCATTGATGTTGTAGAAAACAATCCTGATATTATGTACGTTGGTACAGCTTCTGGTGGTGTATGGAAATCAACCTCTGGAGGAATAAAATGGGAACCTATTTTTGAAAAAGAAGTTACTGCTTCTATTGGAGCATTAGCTATTCAACAATCTAATCCAAGTGTTATTTGGGTAGGAACAGGAGAAGGAAACCCTAGAAATAGTTTAAATGGTGGTTATGGAGTTTTTAAGTCATTAGATGGAGGGAAAACCTGGAAATCGATGGGGCTTGAAAAAACACGTCATATCCATCGTGTAATCATTGACCCTACCAATCCAAACATTGTTTATGTAGGAGCTATTGGTTCTCCATGGGGAGAACACAAAGAACGAGGTGTTTATAAAACTACTGATGGAGGTAAAACTTGGAAACAAATTTTATATAACAATATAAAAACAGGAGCTGCTGATTTAGTAATGGATCCATCAAATCCAAATAAACTAATTGCAGCAATGTGGGAACATAAACGTGATCCTTGGTTTTTTAAATCAGGTGGAAAGGGAAGTGGTTTATACATTACACATGATGGTGGAAATAATTGGACTCGTATCACCGAAAAAGAAGGTTTTCCAAAAGGAGAGTTAGGTAGAATTGGTGTGGCAATTTCAAGAAGCAACCCAAATGTCATATATGCTCTAGTAGAAGCTAAAAAAAATGCATTGTATAAAAGTGAAGATGGAGGATTTAAATGGAAAAAAGTCAGTGATAAAAAAGGAATAGGTAACCGACCTTTTTACTATTCTGAAATTTATGTAGACCCCCAAAATGAAAACAAGCTTTATACTATTTTTACTTATGTAAATGCTTCTATAGATGGAGGTAAAAATTTCAAACAATTAATGCCTGCTTATGGAGTTGATAATGGAGTCCATCCTGATCACCATGCTTGGTGGATTCACCCAAAAGATGGAAGTTTTATGATAGATGGAAATGATGGTGGGCTTAATATTACCAAAGATGGTGGTAAAACTTGGCGTTTTATTGGTAACCTTCCAGTAGCACAATTTTACCATATAAATGTGGATAATGAATTCCCTTATAATGTATATGGAGGAATGCAAGACAATGGATCATGGAGAGGACCTGCATATGTATGGAAAGCGCAAGGAATCCGTAACTCTTATTGGCAAGAAATAAGTTTTGGTGATGGTTTTGATGTTGTTCCAGATAGAGACAATTCTCGTTATGGATGGTCAATGAGTCAACAAGGTTTTGTGTCGAGGTATGACTACAAAACTGGAAACAACTATACAGTGAAACCAACTCATCCAGATGCCAAAGTTAAACTTCGTTTTAACTGGAACTCAGCTATCAATATAGATCCTTTCGATAATTCAACTTTGTACTTCGGAAGTCAATTTGTTCATAAATCAACAGACAAAGGGTTAACTTGGGAAGTAATTTCTCCGGATTTAACTACAAATGACAAAACTAAATTAAAACAATCTGAAAGTGGTGGATTAACCATGGATGCTACCGGAGCAGAGAATCACTGTACAATTTTAGTCATTGAGCCCTCTCCGTTGGAAAAAGACATGTTATGGGTTAGTACAGATGATGGACAAGTACAAATCACAAAAGATGGAGGTAACACTTGGACAAATGTTTCTCAAAATATCAAAGGACTACCAGCCAATAGTTGGATTCCTCAAATAAAAGCATCGAATAAAAATAAAGGTGAAGCATTATTAATTGCCAATGATTACAGACGTTTTAATTACACTCCATATGCCTACAGAACAAAAGATTATGGGAAAACTTGGGAAAGAATTGTTGATACTAACGATGTAGAAAGTTACACACTAAGTATTGTAGAAGATCCTGTAAATGCTAACTTACTGTTTTTAGGAACAGATGACGGATTATACATTTCTTTAGATGCAGGGAAAAAGTGGACAAAATGGACGGCTGGATTCCCTACAGTATCGGTTAAAGATTTAGTTATTCACCCGAGAGAGCATGATTTAGTTATTGGTACTTTCGGACGTGCTGCATGGGTTTTAGATGATATCCGTCCTTTAAGAAATTTAGCTGCAAATCCAGAAAACATCGCTAAAAACATAGTACTATTTGCACCTCCTACAGCCTATCAAACAGCTTACCAACAACCTACTGGAAGTAGATTTGGTGCGGATGCCTTGTATCATGGTGAAAATAGAAAAAGAGGAGCGCATTTAACTTATTTAATCAATAAACCTAAAAAAGACACTACAAAAAAATCAAGTAGTAAAACAATCACTAACAAAGAAGAACAATCGAAAAAAGTAAAATTTGATTCAATTAAATTTGAAATATTTAATGGTAATACCTTAATAAGAACTTTAAAACGAAAAGCTCCTAAAGAAAATGGAATTCATAAATTCAGATGGTTTATGGATGAAAAAGGAGTAGCAAGAGCATCTAGAAGAATCAGAAAATCTAAATCTGAACCTAGTGGAGTTAGAGTAAAACCTGGAACATATAGAGTTAAAGTTACTTTTGGAGATCAAACTTCTGAGCAATACATAAATGTTAAGTACGATCCAAGACTTACAATCTCAGACACTGCAATTAATCAAAAATACAACACACTTAAAAGATTACAAAAGCATCAAGAAACTATTGCTAATGCAGTAAAACAGTTAGTTGAAAGTAAAGAAACTGCAAATACATATAAAACTAAATTCACTAAAAAAGATAAAAAGGAATACAAAGATCAGATTAACTTATCCAAAAAAATCGTCAAGCAAATTGACAGTATTTTAGATCTGTACTTAGGAAAAATAGACAAACGTCAAGGTATTACAAGAAATCCAGAGGTTACCGTTTCCCAAAGACTAGGAACTGCTAATTGGTACATTAGTAGTCGATTTGGAGAACAAACAAATACCGAAAAACGTTTAATGAGTCAATTTGAGGAATCTTTAAAACCTGTATTGGAAAAAACCAATCAGTTTTTTGACAACGATTGGAAAGACTATAAAACTAAAATGGAAGCAATCAATATTTCTCCATTCAAGAAAACAAAATCATTTTCTTTAGAATAATTTGTTCTCTTTTTTGTTAATATATGTGTAAAGTTCTGAACACTAACCTTAAAGAATATAAAAATGAAAAAAATATTTGGACTAGCAATAATTAGCTTTTTAGTTATTGCTTGTAAAACAGATAAGGAGAAAACAGCAAACAGTTCTGATACGGCTGTTAAAGATTTAAAAGAATACACCATTAATCAAATGATGGATAATGAAAGTGTTTTTGGTGGAAGTTTTTCTCCAGACAACTCTAAGTTGTTAGTAACAAGTAATCGTTCTGGTATATACAACATGTATACTGTTTCGACAGAAAGTGGAGAATTTGAACCAATTACTAAATCAGATAGTTCATCTGTTTTTGCTACTTCCTACTTCCCAAAAGACAACAGAATGTTGTTTAGAATGGATAATAATGGTAACGAAATTTACCATATATACATGAGAGATCTTGATGGAAGCATAAAAGAATTAACTCCAGAAAAAGGAGTTAGAGCAAGTTTCTATGGCTGGGCTAAAGATGAAAAAAGTTTCTTTTTTGCTTCTAATAAAAGAGACAAAAGATTTATGGATGTCTATGAAATGGATATCGAAACACTTACATCTGAAATAATTTATGAAAATAAAGAAGGATATAATGTTGCTGGTATTTCAAACAACAAAAACTATTTTGCGCTGACTAAAACGGTAAATACAAACGATTCTGATTTATTTATTTTTGATCGAACTACAAAGAAAAACACTAAAGTTAATGCTACTTTAAGTAGTAATTCTTCAGAAGATTTTTCTCTAGATGATAAAGATTTTTTCTATACAACTGATGCTAATGGAGAATTTGCAACATTGATGAAATACAACATTGCTTCAGGAAAATCTGAAAAAGTACTTGAGAAAAATTGGGATATTTCTGGAAGCTATTTTACCAATAAAGGTAAATATAGAGTTACTTATATAAATAATGATGGTAAGAATGTAATTGAAGTATATGATATCGCTGCTGAGAAAAACATCGAACTACCAAACGTCGAAGGTCAAAGTATTACAAATGTTGGTTTTTCTAGAAACGAAACTATGATGCGTTTCTATGCGGGAGGATCTAACTCTCCTTCCAACTTATATACGTATAACTTAGAAACAAAAGAGCAAAAAAAGCTAACAGATGTTTTAAATAAAGAGATAGACCCGGCTCATTTAGTAAATGCTAAAGTGATTCGTTATCCTTCATTTGATGGAGTAACAATTCCTGCTATATACTATTTACCACACCAAGCTTCAAAAGATAATAAAGTACCAGCATTAGTTTGGGTACATGGTGGACCAGGAGGACAGTCACGTCAAGGTTTTAATTCTAGAATTCAATATTTAGTAAATCATGGGTATGCTGTTTTAGCTGTTAACAATAGAGGAAGTAGCGGTTATGGAAAAACTTTTTTTAAAATGGATGATTTAAACCATGGAGAAAAAGATTTACAAGATTGTGTTGAAGGTAAAAATTGGTTAGTAAAACAACCTGAAATTGATGGTGATAAAATTGGAATTATAGGAGGTTCATATGGAGGATATATGACCATGGCAGCTTTAACATATACGCCAGAAGAGTTTGCCGTTGGAGTAAATATTTTTGGAGTAACTAACTGGATGCGTACATTAAAAAGTATTCCTTCTTGGTGGGAATCATTCAAAGATGCTCTTTACAAAGAATTAGGAAACCCACATACAGCTGATTCGGTTCGATTAAAAAGAATTTCTCCATTGTTCCATACTGATAAAGTAACAAAACCTTTAATGGTTCTGCAAGGAGCTAAAGATCCTAGAGTATTACAAGTAGAATCTGATGAAATCGTAGCGGGTGTTAAAAAGAATGGTGTACCAGTAGAATACGTACTTTTTGAGGATGAAGGACATGGTTTTGTAAAGAAAGAAAACCAAATAGAATCTAATCAAAGAATTTTACAGTTTTTAAATAAATACTTAAAAAAACAAGAGTAGTTTTTTTTTGATATTCAACACTATGATTAGCATAGTTCCACTATCTAAAAACTTTGTTAAAGAATAGAAAAAACTCAATATTTAATTAAGAAAATCCTTTGTAAGAATGCAGGGGATTTTTTTTACATTTACTCCTTCTAAATTTTAAAATCAATTATGAAGAAATTATTTTTATTAACCTTTATTTTATTTTCAATTCAGAGTTATAGCCAATCAACAGGAGAAAAAGAACTTGGTGTTTGGTATATGTATAATGGAACACACAAATTATCAGATAAGTTTAGCTTAAAAACAATGGCTCATTTTAGATTTTTTGAAGTAGGAGATGATTTACAACAATTTATTACTCGATTAGGAGTAAATTATAAGATAAACAAAAATCTAAGTGTTACCATTGGACATGCCTTTTTAAATACAGACGGTACTTTCAATGAATTAGGAGGAGATGCTTATGAAAATAGAACTTATGAAGATTTCAATGTAAAGCATAATATATCCAAACTAGGATTTGCTCATAGACTAAGAGCTGAGCAACGCTTTTTTGAATCTGGAACAGGTCATTTTCTTCGTTATCAATTAGGACTTAGTTATCCTATTGATGAAAAATGGTCTACCTATTTGTATGATGAAATTTTTATGGATTTTGATGGTGAAAATTTTAATCAAAATTGGTTAGGTGCTGGTTTTAAGTATAAACTTTCAAAAACCTTAAAACTTCAATTAGGTTATATGAAAATTACAGATGCTGAAGATAGAAGCTTCGATAGAATCCAAATTGGAATAGCTTTAAACCACTAAAAACTTATTAAGAAATAGCTATTTTAGCAAGCTAAACAACTAATTCATGGAAAATCAACCACTATTTACTAACGATGCCATTGTTTTTGGTATTTTAATGCTTTCATTAGGTTTTGTATTCTATACCGAAAGTAAAGAATCTGGTTTTTGGAAAAAATTCTACAAAATCGTTCCTGGCCTATTTATGGCCTATTTTATTCCTGCAATATTTACAACACTTGGGGTTATTTCTCCTGAATGGGAAACTTTAAACAAAGCAGGTGAAGTTGTAGAAGCTAAGTCAAGTTTATACTATGTATCTAGTAGATTTTTATTACCTGCAGCATTAGTCTTAATGACTCTCAGTATTGACCTAAAAGCAATTTTTAATTTAGGTTCTAAAGCATTAATTATGTTCTTTACAGGAACTATCGGTATTGTAATAGGTGGTCCAATCGCTATACTATTAATTTCTTTAGTTTCTCCAGAAACTGTGGGAGGAGCAGATTTTGATGCCGTTTGGAGAGGTTTATCTACATTAGCTGGAAGTTGGATTGGTGGTGGAGCTAATCAAACTGCAATGCTTGAAATATACCAATACAATCCCGCAAAATACGGAGGAATGGTCTTTGTTGATATCGTAGTTGCTAATATTTGGATGGCAATAATATTAATAGGTATCGGAAGAAAAGATCGTATTAATAAATGGTTAAAAGCAGATACTACCGCCATTGAAGAATTAAAAGAAAAAGTTTCTAATTTTACTCAAAGTGTAAAAAGAAATCCTTCTCTAACCGACTTTATGATAATGCTAGCTATTGCTTTTGGAACTGTTGGTTTTGGGCATTTCGCTTCTACATATTTAAGTTCATTTTTTGGTTCTTGGACAGCCAGTTTAACCTCAAATACAAGTAGAAATATATTTTCATTTTTAGGTTCAGGATTCTTTTGGTTAATTAGTATCTCAACTATTGTAGCCATTGCTTTATCCTTTACAAAAGCTAAGAATTATGAAGGAGCTGGTGCTAGTAGAATTGGTAGTATCTTCATTTATATATTAGTAGCAACTATTGGTATGAAAATGGACTTAACATTAATATTTGACAACGTTGGATTAATTGCTATTGGTTTAGTTTGGATGAGTATTCATGCTGGACTACTAATACTTGTTGCTAAACTTATTAGAGCGCCATATTTCTTTTTAGCAGTAGGAAGTCAAGCAAACGTTGGTGGAGCTGCTTCTGCACCAATTGTAGCCTCTGCATTCCATCCATCTCTTGCAACTGTAGGTGTTTTGTTAGCTGTATTTGGCTACGCAATTGGTACAATTGGAGCTATTCTGTGCACAATTTTAATGGAAATAGCCTCTAAAGTTTAATTGAAATCTGCATATTTGCAACTCAAAATTTTGAATAGTATAGGTATCTCTACCTAAACTGTAAGGAACATTAATAAGAAACAAATGAAAAAAATAATCGCTCTTATAGCTATTACCCTAGTAGCTTTTGCCTGTTCTTCTAAAAAGGAAGGAAATATGATTGTTAAAGGTCAAATTAAAGGCCTTAAAAAAGGTACTTTATATCTTCAAAAAATGAAAGATACTATATTAGTATCTGTAGACTCTGTTAATTTATTAGGAGATGATAAATTTATCTTAGCTGACAATTTAGAATCACCTGTAGTATATTACATTACTTTTGATGGTAACACCAATGAAAAGAGTTTATTATTTTTTGGAGAACAAGGAGAAATAACAATTAATGATGATGTAGAGACTTTTGGACTTAATCCGCAAATTACTGGCTCAGAAAATCAAAAATCTTTGGAACAATATTTCAAAATAGTGAAAAGATTTAATGATCAAAACCTTGAGTTAATAAAATTAAATTTCAATGCTCAGAAATCTAACAACTTAGATTCTGTAAAACTAATAGAACAGAAATTTAATTCTTTATTAAAAAAACGTATCCTTTTTGCAACGAATTTTGCTCTTAACAATTCTGACAAAGAAGTTGCACCATATATTGCACTAACCGAATTATATGATGCTAATATTAAATTATTAGATACGGTAACTAATAGTTTAACGGATAAGGTTAAAAACTCAGATTACGGTAAACGCTTACAAAAGTATGTAACGAAGATAAAAAAGGATGAGAATTAATAATTCTTTATTTTTATAACCATAAAAAACCTCTTGAGTGATTCAAGAGGTTTTTTCTTTTCTATTTTATTCTTTCTATATATAAGGTATCCAATTTCAATTCTTTCTGCATCCAATTTCTAAGTTCATTCTCTTTAGACCTAACTATTGAGTCCTTTAATTTTTCGTTCCATTTAACACTTACATTAGGAATCGTATCAATTTTGATAAAAT
The DNA here is from genome assembly GCF_964048965.1 of Tenacibaculum sp. 190130A14a. Lineage (NCBI taxonomy): Bacteria > Pseudomonadati > Bacteroidota > Flavobacteriia > Flavobacteriales > Flavobacteriaceae > Tenacibaculum > Tenacibaculum polynesiense. The sequence goes on from NZ_OZ040189.1 coordinate 3,034,124, forward strand.
CTGAAGAACTTAAAGTTTTAGCAAAACTAATACTTTTAATATCATTGTATCTAATTTTGGCATCTTTAGCAATTTTACTAAACGGAATCGAGTTGTTGTCCCTATCAATAGCATCTTGCTCTATTCTTGTATTTAAATCAGAAATAGTGCTTTTAAGATCTTCTATTTCTTTATGTAGTCCTTTTATTACATTATCCTTCTCATCTAAATCAGCAATTGCTCTATCATAAGCATCTACGACTCTATCAACACTCCTTGCCTTATTTTCATTAATTAATAACTCAAAATCTCCAATTTTTGAATAATCCCTTAATTCATTTCTTAAAAATGTTTTCGTTGCATCAGATACGTCCCCATTAAAATACAAATGAATTTTTTTATCCTTTCTATCAATATTCTCTCGTTGTAACCATAAGTCATCGTTTGCTTCAACCTCTTGTTTTAAAAACTTAGAATAGTTAGCTTTAATAATGGTCTCCTTATATACATCAATAAATGTAAAAACCGCAGGGATCATAACTAATAATGCAACAATAGAAGCTATTCTAGCTATTCGCTTTCGTTCAACAGAATTCACATAGCGTATCATTGTAAATCGTAAAACCTTCAATACTAAAAAAGTTGCTAAGGCAATGAAAATAGCATTAATGGTAAACAGATACATTGCTCCTAAAAAGTAATCAAACTTTCCAACTGCCAAACCATACCCAGCAGTACACAATGGAGGCATTAATGCTGTTGCTATTGCTACACCAAATATAACAGATGCTATTGTCCCTTTCTTAGTTCTAGCAATAATCAGGGCTAAACCTCCAAAAAACGCAATTAAAACATCTCTAATATCTGGTCTTACTCTTCCCAATAACTCTGAAGTTTCTTCTCGTAAAGGAAACAAAAAGAAAAATAGAAAAGCTGTTAATAAACTTAACACAATCATTGTTGCTAAGTTTATCATAGACTTTCTTAATGTATCAATATCATTAATAGCAATTGACATTCCAATTCCTAAAATTGGTCCCATTAAAGGAGATATAAGCATGGCTCCAATCACCACTGCTGTTGAATTTGCATTTAAACCAATAGATGCTACAAAAATAGAACAAATTAAAATCCATGATGTTGCTCCTTTAAATGCAATATCACTCTTTATAGCCTCTATTGTAGCGGCTTGATCTGTATCGTGTCTAAAATCAAGCAATTCAAATAAAAACTTCTTAGAACTCTCCCATAAACCTATAGCATCCTTCTGAACTGCTTGTTTTGATTGCTCTACTGCTTCATCTTGTTTTTTTTCTTCCATTTAATTTAATTTGATTTTTTGTAAAAGTGAAGATAGTAAAATTCTTGATTATGTTGCCTTTGAAGTTCTTGGAATGGTCAAAATTTAGTACAAAAAAAAACCTCAATCTTTTTAATAAAAGACTGAGGTTTAAAAGAAAGGCGACGACCTACTCTCCCACCAGTGGCAGTACCATCGGCGCTAATGGGCTTAACTTCTCTGTTCGGAATGGTAAGAGGTGAGCCCCATTGCTATAATCACCTTAAACTGTTTCAGTTGTTTCAACTGTATATGTTTGACATATGGTAAAATAATATGATAATCTAAATCAAGTTTGTTTTTACGTAAAATACTCTTTCTAAAGAGTGTCCTTCCTCCCGAAGGAGGAAGACTACGTACATAAGCCTATGGGTTATTAGTACTACTCAGCTACATACATTACTGCACTTACACTTATAGCCTATCAACGTGGTGATCTTCCACGACCCTTTAAAGAAATCTCATCTTGTGGTGGGTTTCGCGCTTATATGCTTTCAGCGCTTATCCCTTCCCAACGTAGCTACCCAGCAGTGCCCCTGGCGAGACAACTGGTACACTAGAGGTTAGTCCAACTCGGTCCTCTCGTACTAAAGTCAGATCCACTCAAATTTCTAACGCCCACAGCAGATAGAGACCGAACTGTCTCACGACGTTCTGAACCCAGCTCGCGTGCCACTTTAATGGGCGAACAGCCCAACCCTTGGGACCTTCTCCAGCCCCAGGATGTGACGAGCCGACATCGAGGTGCCAAACCCCCCCGTCGATGTGAGCTCTTGGGGGAGATCAGCCTGTTATCCCCGGAGTACCTTTTATCCTTTGAGCGATGGCCCTTCCACACGGAACCACCGGATCACTATGCTCTACTTTCGTACCTGATCGACCTGTATGTCTCTCAGTCAAGCTCCCTTATGCCATTGCACTCTACGCACGGTTACCAAGCGTGCTGAGGGAACCTTTAGAAGCCTCCGTTACTCTTTTGGAGGCGACCACCCCAGTCAAACTACCCACCACGCACTGTTCTCATCACTGAGTTAGGCTCTAGATAAGCAAAGGGTGGTATTTCAAGGTTGACTCCACAACGCCTAGCGACGCTGCTTCAAAGCCTCCCACCTATCCTACACATTACTTATCCAAAGTCAATACGAAGCTATAGTAAAGGTTCACGGGGTCTTTTCGTCCCGCTGCGGGTAATCGGCATCTTCACCGATACTACAATTTCACCGAGCTCATGGCTGAGACAGTATCCAGATCGTTGCACCATTCGTGCAGGTCGGAACTTACCCGACAAGGAATTTCGCTACCTTAGGACCGTTATAGTTACGGCCGCCGTTTACTGGGGCTTCATTTGATTGCTTCGCCGAAGCTAACAACTCCACTTAACCTTCCAGCACCGGGCAGGTGTCAGGCCTTATACATCATCTTTCAATTTAGCAAAGCCCTGTGTTTTTGATAAACAGTCGCCTGGATCTTTTCACTGCGGCCCACCAGAGGTGGGCGACCTTTCTCCCGAAGTTACAGGTCTATTTTGCCTAGTTCCTTAGCCATGAATCTCTCGAGCACCTTAGAATTCTCATCCCAACTACCTGTGTCGGTTTACGGTACGGGTTCTTATAAACTGAAGCTTAGAGGTTTTTCTTGGAAGTTCTTAGCCGCACTATCCACGCGTCCGAAGAGTTGTGGTACTATCACATTTCAGCTAGGTCTGCGGATTTGCCTACAGTCCCAATACCTACGTGTTTCAACGAGCTATTCCGTCAGCTCGCGGCGGGTTCATTACTCCGTCACCCCATCGCATTTATAAGAAGTACAGGAATATTAACCTGTTGTCCATCGACTACTCCCTTCGGATTCGCCTTAGGTCCCGACTAACCCTCAGCTGATTAGCATCGCTGAGGAAACCTTAGTCTTTCGGTGAGGGGGTTTCTCGCCCCCTTTATCGTTACTTATGCCTACATTTTCTTTTCTATACGTTCCAGCATGCCTCACAGCACACCTTCAGCACATATAGAATGCTCCCCTACCACTTTATTAAGTCCATAGCTTCGGTAATATACTTATGCCCGATTATTATCCATGCAGAACCGCTCGACTAGTGAGCTGTTACGCACTCTTTAAATGAATGGCTGCTTCCAAGCCAACATCCTAGCTGTCTAAGCAGTTCCACCTCGTTTATTCAACTTAGTATATATTTGGGGACCTTAGCTGATGGTCTGGGTTCTTTCCCTCTCGGACATGGACCTTAGCACCCATGCCCTCACTGCTGAGAAACATTTTATAGCATTCGGAGTTTGTCAGGAATTGGTAGGCGGTGAAGCCCCCGCATCCAATCAGTAGCTCTACCTCTATAAAACTTTTACTCAACGCTGCACCTAAATGCATTTCGGGGAGTACGAGCTATTTCCGAGTTTGATTGGCCTTTCACCCCTATCCACAGGTCATCCAAAGACTTTTCAACGTCAACTGGTTCGGTCCTCCACTGTGTGTTACCACAGCTTCAACCTGCCCATGGATAGATCACTCGGTTTCGCGTCTACTACTACTAACTAATTGCGCCCTATTCAGACTCGCTTTCGCTTCGGCTCCGGACCTTAAATCCTTAACCTTGCTAGTAACAGTAACTCGTAGGCTCATTATGCAAAAGGCACGCCGTCACACAGTAAATGTGCTCCGACCGCTTGTAGGCGTACGGTTTCAGGTTCTCTTTCACTCCCTTACTTAGGGTTCTTTTCACCTTTCCCTCACGGTACTAGTTCACTATCGGTCTTTCAGGAGTATTTAGCCTTACCAGATGGTCCTGGCAGATTCATACAGGATTACACGTGTCCCGCACTACTCAGGGTACTGCTATATCCTCTTCGTTTACCTATACGAGACTATCACTCTCTTTGGTTAGTCTTTCCAAACTATTCTAGTTCACTTAGATTCTAATGTCGCAGCCCTACAACCCCCAATTTGCCGTAACAAATTAGGTTTGGGCTAATCCGCGTTCGCTCGCCACTACTAACGGAATCACTATTGTTTTCTCTTCCTCCGGGTACTTAGATGTTTCAGTTCTCCGGGTTTGCTCCTTTCGGTGACATGTCTTCAACATGCCGGGTTGCCCCATTCGGAAATTAACGGATCATAAATTATGTGCATCTCCCCGTTACTTATCGCAGCTTATCACGTCCTTCTTCGCCTCTGAAAGCCTAGGCATCCGCCATACGCCCTTATTTAGCTTATTGTACTTTTTGCTCTAGCATTACACTAGAACGAGCTCTTTATAATTCTTTATATTTTTATAAAAATAATTCGTTAGATATTTATCTAACTCTCTATCTTGATTCTTTACGATATCATTTTACCAATATGTCAATGAACTTTAGGTTATAAAAACCTCGTGGAGAATACCGGAGTCGAACCGGTGACCTCTTGCGTGCAAGGCAAGCGCTCTAGCCAGCTGAGCTAATTCCCCTTCTCTAGTAAGAGGAGCCTCATGAGCGATTAAGTTACTTAACACTCTCACCCAACTTCTAGAATTTCCTTACTTCGACCTTAATTAAAATAGTAGTCTCGGGCAGACTCGAACTGCCGACCTCTACATTATCAGTGTAGCGCTCTAACCAGCTGAGCTACGAGACTATTAAGATCTTAGTCTTTTTTTTAAAATTAACAGCAAAGAGTAAATTACCTCTTTTGTAACTCACCATCTTTCTCTAGAAAGGAGGTGTTCCAGCCGCACCTTCCGGTACGGCTACCTTGTTACGACTTAGCCCTAGTTATCAGTTTTACCCTAGGCCGCTCCTCTCGGTGACGGACTTCAGGCACCCCCAACTTCCATGGCTTGACGGGCGGTGTGTACAAGGCCCGGGAACGTATTCACCGGATCATGGCTGATATCCGATTACTAGCGATTCCAGCTTCACGGAGTCGAGTTGCAGACTCCGATCCGAACTGTGATATGGTTTATAGATTCGCTCCTATTCGCATAGTGGCTGCTCATTGTCCATACCATTGTAGCACGTGTGTAGCCCAGGACGTAAGGGCCGTGATGATTTGACGTCATCCCCACCTTCCTCGCGGTTTGCACCGGCAGTCTCGCTAGAGTCCCCAACTTTACTTGATGGCAACTAACGATAAGGGTTGCGCTCGTTATAGGACTTAACCTGACACCTCACGGCACGAGCTGACGACAACCATGCAGCACCTTGTAGAGAGTCCGAAGAAAGTCTATCTCTAGATCATGCACTCTACATTTAAGCCCTGGTAAGGTTCCTCGCGTATCATCGAATTAAACCACATGCTCCACCGCTTGTGCGGGCCCCCGTCAATTCCTTTGAGTTTCAATCTTGCGATCGTACTCCCCAGGTGGGACACTTATCACTTTCGCTTAGTCACTGAATAATTCCAACAACTAGTGTCCATCGTTTACGGCGTGGACTACCAGGGTATCTAATCCTGTTCGCTCCCCACGCTTTCGTCCATGAGCGTCAGTACATACGTAGTAGACTGCCTTCGCAATCGGTATTCTGTGTAATATCTATGCATTTCACCGCTACACTACACATTCTATCTACTTC